>NZ_JBVKBH010000015.1:0-265285 GCF_055657175.1 Streptomyces sp. NPDC107581 | reverse complement strand
ATCGTGACCTGGATCGAGCGGACCTACCACCGACGCCGCAGACAAGCCTCACTCGGCCGGCTGACACCCGTCGAATTCGAGACCGTCATGACCACGCCGGCCCTCCAGGCCGCGTGACCGAACCTGTCACCCGAACCTGCAGCAGACCCGGCTGAGCAGGGCGCGTACGTCCCTGGGTGATGAGGCGTTGTCCAGAACGAGCAACCAGTCGTCATGAGTCTGGAGCCAGGCTCGCGCCCACTCTGCAGCCACTTCGCTTGGCTGATCGGCCAGCCCAGGGTCGATGCGACAGGCCAGCCGGGACAGGCCGTACTCGATCTGAGTCGGGTCTCCGGCCGAGATTTCCCAAACGGGGTTGTACTTGCCCCGGTACTCGGATGCTGTTTGCGCGGCCAACGACGTTTTGCCCAGGCCGCCGCATCCGGTGATCACAACGACCGCTCCGGGGGGCCCGTTGAGCATCTCTTTCAAGCGTTTCTGCTCGGCGGTCCGCCCCTGGAAAACCGGGCTTTTGCCGCTGTGGAACCCGAACACATCGGGGGGAGCAGGCACCGCTGCTGCCGGCTTCGGTGCGCCCGGCGCAAGGGGGATCTGGGTGATCGAGGCGTTGTCGCCGGTGGACACGACCCCGGTGTTGTTCCCGACGAAGATGGATCGTTCGAAGCCCTGATCCACACCTACCTCTGGATGGTCGCGTTGTCGCCGGTGGAGATCACTCCGTCATTGTGCGCGACGGCGACGGAACGTGCGCCGGTTGCCTGAGCCGTCACAGGCGATCCAGCCAGAAGTTTCTCAAGGTCTGAGGCCAAGTCGGCGTCCTCCACGAGGGCCTTCTTTATCTGGGCGCGCAATGCGCCGAGAAAGTCCTCATCGTCGAGGGCACTCGCCAGATCCTCAACGGCGACATCGATTCGGGGTTGCACGTCCTCGTTCCTTCGCAACCGCGCCAGCAACCGTTGTCCGAGGCGCACGGTCTCCACGGCTGCCGCGTCTTCGGCACGCACCAAGACGTTCGCTCCGTAGGCGGTCACGGCCGCCGTCAAGCTCGGCATCATCGCATCAACAAGGGACGGATCCATGCATGCCTCCCCAAGGCCTGATCCAGTGCGTAGGAGCCCTTCACTGTACCGAACCACCTTGGCCTGCACGGTTGTTGAGTTCACGTTCGGTGTGGCATCCCAGTCCCAGAGGCGGCCCTCAGGAGTGCTGAAGTCGATCAGGGTCCACATGCAGCAGCCGCGGTCCATGAGCGGGAGGACCTCCTCGGGTGCGGCGGGGATGCCGGAGTCGTCCTTCGTCGAGAAGAGCCGGTGGGCTTCGATCATGTCCCGCTCGTTGCTGAACCAATTGCCGGTGTCCGTCAACGAGAGGCATTTCCAGACTCCGAAGCCGCCGTTGGCGACTTCGAGGTAGAGGCGCCGCAGCAACTGTGGTATGGGGCGGCTGACCGCACGTTCGACTGCCGCGACGTCCTCCGGCATGGCCGGCGGGGGCAGAACACGGTCCATCGTGAAGCGCGCGGGATCCCGCAGTACCCGCCGGTAGGCTTCGCATCCGTCGGCGACGACGACGTACGCCGCGGGCCTGATGTGGGCCGAGCTCTGCTCTACGCGCCAGACCGGGCGTACAAGGCCCTCACCGGCCAGGAGTGCGATCGCAGCACCCGCTACTCGTACGAGTCTTACTCGAACCGGGCCGGCTGGGGCGACAGGCCATGATGGACGACGAGCTTGTCGAGGCCGTCCGTACCCGCGTCTCCGCACGCGCGTAGAGGAACGCGTCGCCGGAGAGGCAATGGCCGTACTCCTGCAGGGCCAACCGGTACAGCGCCCGGGCAAACTACTCGGCGAACTCGGCGATCAAGGACACTCGGCCCGGCCGCAAGCCGAGCAGTAAGGCCCGCCGCGAGGCCATCGGCATCAGGGTCAGGCCCGGCCGGTCGGATTCCTCGATCAGCGCCCAGAACGTGTCCTCGTCCGTGACGGCCCTCATGGCACTCGGATCCGACAACGGGAGGCTGTCGCGAGGGCGACGGGACGCGCCGAACCCGGGACTTTTCAGGGATTTTCCGCTCTGTCCCAGGGATTTTTCAGGGATTTTCCGCTGAGTAAGAGGGAAAGACCCTGACAGCTTCGAAAGACATAAAACCCCAGGTCGGAGCCTATTTGGCGTCGGTGGATGCCGCTCGCCAGGCTGTGTCTCCGTGCAGTCCACATGGACTGGGCGAGGAGGCACGGATGAGGACCTGGCGGGCGCCGCGAGAGCCCCCCACGGCAGCGCCGCCATGGGTGCTGGTCCGGGTGAATGCGCCCTGGAACAGCGCCACTTGGCGGCGCCGCCGCACTCGCTAGTACGTGTAGAACCCCGACCCCGTCTTCCGCCCCAGCCGCCCCGCCTCGACCATCCGCTGCAGCAGCGGGGGAGCGGCGTACAGCGGCTCCTTGTACTCGGCGTACATCGAGTTGGCGATGGAGACGATGGTGTCCAGACCGATCAGGTCGGACAGCCTCAGCGGACCCATCGGGTGCGCGCAGCCCATCTCCATGCCGTTGTCGATGTCCTCGCGGCTCGCGATGCCCGACTCGAACATCCGGATCGCGGACAGCAGGTAGGGCACCAGCAGCGCGTTCACGACGAACCCGGAGCGGTCCTGGGCGCGGATGGCGTGCTTGCCGAGCACCTTCTCGGCGAACAGCTGGGCGCGGCCGAGGGTGCCCTCGGAGGTGGTGAGCGCCGGGATCAGCTCGACCAGGTTCTGCACCGGCGCCGGGTTGAAGAAGTGGATGCCGACCACGTGGTCGGGCCGCGAAGTGGCGACCGCCAGCTTCACCAGCGGGATGGAGGAGGTGTTGGAGGCCAGGATCGCGTCCGGCCGGGTCACCACCTGGTCGAGCACCTGGAAGATCTCCGTCTTCACCTGCTCGTTCTCCACCACGGCCTCGATCACCAGATCGCGGTCGGCGAACTCGCCCAGGTCCGTGGTGAAGCTCAGCCGCGCCAGCGTGGCGTCCCGCTCCTCCTCGCTGATCTTGCCGCGCTCGGCGGCCTTGGCCAGGGAGTTGAACAGCCGGGTACGGCCGATCTCCAAGGCCTCGCCGGTGGTCTCGGCGACCTTCACATCCAGTCCGGCGCGGGCGCAGACCTCGGCGATTCCCGCGCCCATCTGGCCACAGCCCACGACTCCGACGCGCGCAATGTCTCCCCCTGGGATGCCCGTCACATCGTCCCCTTCGCTGGTTCTCCGGCTCTGGCAGGATCTCCGGGTTCGGTGCCTGCTCCGATCGTGCACGTTACCGCCAAGTATCGATGATCGATCGCCCGGGTGGGGGCATCCTGGGGCGCGTAACGATCCGTGACGCAGCGGATCCGGAGCGTATGGGGGTGTGCAGATGGGGCGAATCTCACGACGCGCGTTCGGGCTGGCGGCTCTGTCGACGCTGGCGATGACCCACGCGGCCGCGGCCGTGCCCGCCGCCCGGCGGGACCCGGACGGCCGCGGGCCGCGCGCGGCCGCCGAGATGCGGGGCGTGTGGCTCGCGACCGTGTCCAACCGTGACTGGCCCTCGCGGCCGGGCCTCACGGCCGCCGCCCAGCGCACCGAGCTGATCGCGCACCTCGACAGGGCGGCCCGCGACCGGCTCAACACGGTGCTCCTCCAGGTGCGGCCCACCGCGGACGCCCTGTGGCCCTCGCCGTACGAGCCCTGGTCCGAGTGCCTCACCGGCACCCAGGGCGGGGATCCGGGCTGGGACCCGCTGGGCACCGCCGTGCAGGAGGCCCACGCCCGGGGGCTGGAGCTGCACGCCTGGTGCAACCCGTACCGCATCGCCAACCACACCGACCCGGGCCGGCTGGCCGACGCGCACCCGGCGCGCCGGCACCCGGACTGGGTGGTGTCGTACGGCGGCAAGCTCTACTACAACCCGGGCCTGCCCGCGGTCCGCGCCTTCGTCCAGGAGGCCATGCTCGACGCGGTCGCCCGCTACCCGGTCGACGCCGTCCACTTCGACGACTACTTCTACCCGTACCCGGTCGCCGGTCAGACCTTCGACGACGACGCCGCCTACGACCGGTACGGCGGCGACTTCGCCGGCCGGGCCGCCTGGCGCCGCGACAACATCGACAAGCTGGTGCAGGAGACGGCGGCGGGCATCCGGCGGGTCCGCCCCGGCACCCGGTTCGGCATCAGCCCCTTCGGCGTGTGGCGCAACGCCACGACCGACCCCCGGGGCTCGGACACGCGGGCGGGCGTGCAGACCTACGACGACCTGCACGCGGACACACGTTCATGGGTCCGCAACCACTGGATCGACTACGTCGTCCCGCAGCTGTACTGGCACATCGGCTTCGCCACTGCCGACTACGCGACGCTCGTCGAGTGGTGGGCGAAGGTCGCCGAGGGCACCGGCACACACCTCTACATCGGTGAAGCGCTCTACCGGGCGGGCGCCACCGGCGAGCCCTCGGCCTGGCGCGACCCGGTCGAACTGTCCCGGCATCTCACGCTCGCCGCGCGGTATCCGCAGGTGGGCGGGCACATGTTCTTCGCCGCCAAGGACGTGGCGGCGGATCCGATCGGGGCGATGGCGCGGGTGGTCGCCGACCACTACGGGCAGCCGGCGAAGCCACCGCGCTGATCTAGTGGTGTTCCTCGTGCGTGTGCTTGACCTGGCAGTCGGGGCCGGGGGACATGATCGCCTCGTGCCCGTCCTGGAAGCGGACGCGGTACGGTGGCGTGCCCTCGGGACCCAGGACTTCCACGACTTCCGAGATGTGGTCGTGTTCGCCGACCACCCTGCCGTGCTGGACGAGCTGGTCGCCCACGGTTGCGCGCATCAGGCCCTCCTCACGGTCACGACCGTTGGGTGACGGCGATGCAGACGAGCACGGCGACGGCGGCCAGCGGAGCGGCCGCCGTAAGGTGCTCGCCCAGCAGCAGCGCCGACCACACCAGTGTGAGCAGCGGCTGGGCCAACTGCAACTGGCTGGCCTTCGGGATGCCGATGGCCGCCATGCCCCGGTACCAGACGACCAGACCGAGGAACTGCGAGACCACCGAGACCCACACCAGACCCGCCACACCGTGCCCCGTCAGCCGCACCGGCTCGTACGACAGCGCCAGCGCGGCGGTCGGCACGCTCAGCGGCAGGCACAGCACCAACGCCCACGCGATGACCTGCCAGCCGGGCATCACCCGGGCCAGCCGCCCGCCCTCGGTGTACCCGGCCGCGCACACCAGCAGCGCGCCGAACAGATACGCGTCGGCGACGGTGAGCGCGCCGCCGCTCTGGCCGACGGTGAAGGCGAGCACGGCCGCCGCGCCGGCCAGGGCCGCCGGCCAGAACCGCCGTGCGGGCCGGTGGCCCGTGCGCAGCGCCGAGCAGACGGCGGTGGTCAGCGGCAGCAGGCCCACCACGACGGCGGCGTGCGAGGTGGTCGAGGTCTGCAGGGCGAGCGTGGTCAGCAGCGGGAAGCCGAGGACCACGCCCGCGGCGACGACCGCGAGACCCGGCAGGTGCCGCCGCTCGGGCAGCGGGACCCGCAGGGCCAGCAGACACCCGCCCGCGACGAGCGCCGCGAGCACGCTGCGCAGGGCCACCAGGGACCAGGGGCCGAAGCTCTCCAGACCCCAGGCGGTGGACGGGAAGGTGAGGGAGAAGGCCGTCACGCCGAGGGCGGCCAGCCCGGTGCCGTGGGACCGGTGCTCGCGGGGAGCGGGGACCGCTATCGCTGTCGCGGTAGTAGCGCTACTCTGTGCTCTCATGTCTGAGCGTAGCAGCGTTGGTGAACTGGCAGAACAGCTGCGGCAGGAGCTCGACCGCTACTCATTCGGTGGAAAGCTCCCGTCCAGCAGGACGCTGGTCGAACGGTTCCGGGTGAGCCCGGTGACCGTCTCCCGGGCCCTGGCCCAGCTGGCCGCCGAGGGGCTGGTGGTCACCCGGCCCGGCGCCGGTGCCTTCCGCGCACGGCCGCACGCCGCCGCCCAGCCCGCCGGGGACACCTCCTGGCAGGAGGTCGCGCTGAGTGCCGACGGCGCCGCCGACCTGGTACCGCGCACGGTGGACGCCTCCGGCGTCACGATCTGCCTCGCCGCACCGCCCCCGGGCGTGCTGGAGTTCAACGGCGGTTACCCCCATCCCTCCCTCCAGCCCGAGCGGGCGATGGCCGCGGCCCTCGCCCGGGCCGGCCGGCGGCCCGGCGCCTGGGGCAGGCCCCCGCTGGAGGGCCTGCCGGAGCTGCGGGAGTGGTTCGCGCGCGGGATCGGCGGGGCGGTCACGGCCGCCGAGGTGCTGATCGCCGCCGGCGGGCAGTCCGCCCTGGCCACCGCTCTCAGGGCGCTCGCGCCCCCCGGCGCACAGGTCCTCGTGGAGTCACCCACCTACCCGGGCATGCTGGCGCTGGCCCGCTCGGCAGGACTGCGCCCGGTCCCGGTGCCGGTCGACCCCGACGGCGTGCGGCCCGACCTGCTCGCCGACGCCTTCCGGGCCACCGGCGCCCGCGTGTTCGTCTGCCAGCCCCTGTTCCAGAACCCGACCGGTGCCGTCCTCGCCCCCGACCGCCGCGCCGAGGTGCTGCGCATCGCCCGGGCCGCGGGCGCGTTCGTCATCGAGGACGACTACGTACGACGGCTCGTGCACGCCGACTCGGGCCCGCTGCCCCGCACGCTGGCCGCCGACGACCCCGACGGTGTGGTCGTCCACGTCGGTTCGCTGACCAAGGCGACCTCGCCCAGCTTCCGGGTGAGCGCGCTGGCCGCGCGCGGACCCGTGCTGGAACGCCTGCGCGCCATCCAGGTCGTGGACAGCTTCTTCGTCCCCCGGCCGCTCCAGGAGGCCGCCCTGGAACTCGTCGGCTCCCCGGCCTGGCCCCGCCATCTGCGGGCGCTGTCGGCCGAGCTGAAGACCCGCCGCGACGCCATGACGGCCGGGCTCGCCCGCCACCTTCCCGAACTCGTCCTGCCGTACATCCCGTCCGGCGGCTACCACCTCTGGCTCCGCCTGCCCGACGGCACCGACGAGACGTCCCTGACCGCCGCCGCCCTGCGCGCGGGGGTGGCCCTCACCCCGGGCCGCCCCTACTTCAGCGCCGAACCCCCGGCGAGCCACCTCCGCCTGAGCTTCGCGGCGGTCGCGGGCACGGGGGAGATCGCGGAGGGGGTACGGCGGTTGCGGGCGGCGTGCGACGAGGTGCTCTAGGAGGGGCGACCGTGGTCCGGGCGCGCGACCGTGGTCCGGCGGCAGGGCCGGTGGCCCGAGGGGCGGGGCGACCGTGGCCCGGGTGGGCGGGACGGAGGCCTGACGGGCGGGACCGACCCCGGCCCGGGTGGGCGGGACGGAGGCCTGACGGGCGGGGGCGACCCCGGCTCGGGTGGGCGGGACGGAGGCCCGAGGGGCGGACGGTGGCCCGGGCGGCGGCGTGGGGGTCCGGCGGGCAGGGCCGTGGCCCGGGCCGGGCAAATCCGTTCGACGCCGGACGGGGCGTCCGTGATGATCTCCGCATGAACGATGCGCCTGAACTCCCCGACGGCTACGAGTTCTCCACCGACACCGACCGCGTCGACGTCGGCCGCGTCCACGGCTGGCTGTCGAACGACGCCTACTGGGCGATCGACCGGCCCCGGGAACAGCACGAGCGCGCGATGGCCTCCTCGATCAACTTCGGGGTCTACGCCACGGCCTCGGGCGAGCAGGTCGCGTACGCACGCGTGGTGACCGACCACGCGCTGTTCGCCTGGCTCGCCGATGTCTACGTCGACCCGTCGGTGCGCGGCAAGGGCGTCGGCACGGCGTTCGTCGGCCGCATCCGGGACCATCTGCGGCCCCTCGGGGTGCGCCGTGTCCTGCTCGCCACGAAGGACGCGCACGGCGTGTACGAGAAGCTGGGCTTCCGGCCGCTGGACCACCCCGACCAGTGGATGCTGCTCCCCTTCGGGTGACGGCGGAACTCCCCGGCGGTCCGCACCGGCCCCTCGGACGATTCCGACCGGCCCAGGCCCCTCGAACGACTCCGACCGGCCTCCCGGGCGGGCCGTGGCGTGACGGCGGCCTGCAAGGCGGCGGGCTGTGGCGTGACGTCGGTCTCCCGGGCGGGCCATGACATGACGGTGGTCTCCCGGGCGGGCCATGACATGGCGGTGGCCTCCCGGGCGGGCTGTGGCACGACGGCGGCCGAAGGGAACCCGTACCCGTCCGCACCACGGCCTGCTGGATCACCCGCCGGCCGGGCCCCGGGCCGACCCGGTCCGTCATCCGTCGAGGGGCAGGCCGTGAGCGCTCGCGCACCCCGGGTGACTCACAGGTGGCAGCCCTTGACCTGCGGACACCCGAGGCCCACCATCACCGCATGCCACTAAGGGTGACGTTCGTCGCCGCCGCACGCAGTTCCCCGCTGCTCGCGGAGCGCTTCGAGGACGACCGGCCGCTGGACCAGGCCGGCTGGGACGAGGTGCAGCGCCTCGCCGGGGACCTGCTGCCGCTGGCGGCGGCCGAACTGCGCTACTGCTCCCCGACCCCGCGCAGCCGTGCCACCGGTGACGCTCTCGGGTACGCCCCGCTGGTCCAGCTCGCCCTGCGCGACTGCGACATGGGCCGGTGGCGCGGACTGACGCTTGGCGAGGCGATGGCCCGCGAACCGGACGCCGTGGACGCCTGGCTCGCCGATCCGCGCTCCACCCCGCACGGCGGCGAATCGCTGCTGGCCTTCATATCCCGGGTCGGCGGCTGGCTGGACACCCGCCCGGTGGACGACGGCGGCCGGATCGTCGCCGTCGCCGAGCCCTCCGTGATCCGCGCCGCCCTGGTGTACGCCCTCAAGGCTCCGCCCGCGACCTACTGGAACATCGACGTCCGTCCGCTGTCGACGACCACCGTGACGGGTCGGGCGGGCCGCTGGAACCTCCGCTTCGACGCCGCGTCCCCTCAGCGCACGCGCGCGTAGCCGGTGGTGAGCAGCAGGTCCTTGGCCGGTCCGCCCACCCGCCACACGGTGCGCCAGTGGTCGGTGTCCGTGACGGTGAACTCGCCCCGGTAGAGATCGGCCGAGCAGGGGTGATCGGCGACGTACCGCCCCGTGCTCAGGTCCA
Organism: Streptomyces sp. NPDC107581; assembly: GCF_055657175.1. Taxonomy (NCBI): domain Bacteria; kingdom Bacillati; phylum Actinomycetota; class Actinomycetes; order Kitasatosporales; family Streptomycetaceae; genus Streptomyces; species Streptomyces sp. NPDC107581. Next base: position 256,203 of record NZ_JBVKBH010000015.1, on the reverse strand, counting down.
GGCCGTGGAAGGGCCGGCCGTCCGCGAACCGTACGTCCGCCGTGCCCGGCGCACTCCCCGGCAGGAACCGCAGGGTCCGTGCCGCGGCCCTCTGCACCCCCTGCCAGGTGAACGTTCCCGACTCCTCGTGCAGCAGCCCGCCGCCGTCGAGCGGGCCGAAGACGGTGACCCCCTCGAAGCGCCCTTCGGCCCCGCTCGCCAGATCCCGCACGGTCCGCTCCACCCGCCAGCGTCCGGCCAGGTGGGCCAGGACATCGGCCACGGGCCAGAACTCGCCCATCGTCACCCCTGTCTGTCCGCCCCGTCGGCGTGCCCGTACCTCCCCTCCATTTTGCCGTTCGAGGTACTGATTGGTGTCCGGCATCTCGAACCATTGGCATGTCGGACATGACAGTCGCGGAGCAACCAGGTGCGCGGCCGGCCGGGCTGGCTGCGCCAGGTCGTCATCCCGGACGCCGGGACGGGCCCGAGGGTCAGGCGGAGGCGGGCGTCGCGTCCTCCGGTGCGGGCTGCCGGCCGAGCGGCAGCAGTCCGCGCTCGGCGAAGACCTTCTTCGCGGCGAAGGTGGCGTTGAGCGCCTTCGGCATGCCGCAGTAGACGGCGGAGTGCAGCAGCGCCTCCGTGATCTGTTCCGGCGTGAGGCCCACGTTGAGGGCCGCGTTGACGTGCACGTCCAGCTGGGCCTCGCAGCCGCCGAGCGCGGTGAGCATGCCCAGGGTGACCAGCTGGCGGTCGCGCGGGGCCAGTTGGGGCCGGTCGTAGATCTCCCCGAACGCCCAGGCGACGACCTGGTGCCCCAGCTCGGGGCTGATGTCGGCGAGCGAGTCGACGACGCGCTGACCGGCCTCGCCGTCGACCCTCTTCAGAACCTCCAGGCCGTGGGTGAAGCGCTCGTCACGGGTGGTGCTCTCGCTCATGTCGGCTCGTCCGTTCCCGGCTGCGGCTCGTGCAGCAGCCGTTCGTAGTGATCGATCTTGTCGTCCAGCGCGGCCGCGTTGCGCCGGAGCGCCCGGATGCGGTCCGCCAGTTCGGCGCGGTGCTCGCGGAGCATCGCCAGCCGTCCGGCGACCGTCGCGTCCCCCTCGGACCGCAGCCGTGCGAAGTGCTCCATGTCGGCGATCGACATGCCCGTCTCGCGCAGCCGCAGCAGGAACTCCAGCCAGGCCAGGTCGGCCGTCTGGTAGCGCCGCTGGTTGCCGGTGGTCCGGCCGACCCGCTCGATCAGGCCCGCCTTCTCGTAGTAGCGCAGGGTGTCGTGCGTCAGGCCGGTGCGCTCGGCCACCTGGGCGATGGTCAAAGACGGCTCCCGGTCCTGCGGGAGGGGCTGTCCGCTGGTCATGACAAGAACGGTAGAACCTGGAGTGCGCTCCAGGTCAAGCCCGGTTCCGCGATCACCGCGACTGCGGCCGGGGAAGGCCGATTCATCTTGAGAACACCTGCCGGAAAGCCGCTGTTTTCCCGGTCGTCATGAAATTCACACGGTGTTTCCCGTATTCGGAAGAAGCCGCATCACTTTTCGGTGCGCACACAACCAACCGGAAACGTGCCCCGTCTAAGACGGCGAATCGATCAGGCGCGCATTCCATGGGGGACCGTCAGAAATGCATCACCCGACTTCGCCCGGTAAAAGTGGCGCTGCTCACAGCAACGCGCGACGACTCCCGGACAGGAACTGGGTGTGAAAGCAATAACCCGACCGATGCGGGCCGCGGCGCTGCTCGCGGCGGCCCTCACGATCACGGCGTTCTGCGCCGCCGACATGCTCGCCCGCAGCTACCCCTTCGGCCCCCGCACCCGCAGCGTCAACGACCTGGGCAACCAGTTCGTGCCCTTCCACGCCCATCTGTGGGACCTGCTGCACGGCAGGGCCCACGGCGGTCTCCTCGTCAACTGGCAGTCCGGCTACGGCTCCAGCTTCCTGCCCGACCTCGGCACCTACCTCGGCAGCCCGTTCGCGCTGCTCGTGGCCCTCTTCCCGCGGGACGAGATCGACCTGGCGGTGTACGCCGTCACCGTCCTGAAGACCGCCTCGGCCGCGGCTGCCATGGCCTGCCTGCTGCTCACCCTGCGCCCCGGCCGCTGGTGGGCGGCCGCCCTGCTCGGCACCTCCTACGGGCTGTGCGGGTGGAGCGTCGCCGACGCCTCCTACAACCCGATGTGGCTGGACGGCCTCATCGCGCTGCCCCTGTTCTGCCTGGTCGGCGAATGGGCGCTGGCCGGACGACGCCGCTTCCTCGGCGTCCTCGTCGTGACCCTCGCCTGGACCGCCAACTTCTACACCGCCTACATGGCCACCCTCGGCGCCGGCCTGGTCCTGCTGCTCCGTCTGGTGCTGGCGGACCTGCCCCGCCGCCGGGCGCTCGCGGCGGCCGGCCGGGCCATCCTCACCGTCGTGCTCGGCATCGGCCTCGCGGCGCCGCTGGTGACGGTCGTCTACTTCGGCACCGAGCACGCCTACCCGGGCCGCGTCCACGAGTTCGCCCCGGTGGCGGGCGAGGACCTGCTGGCCCGGCTGCTGCCGGCGACGTACGGCTTCGCCTCTCCGGCCGTCTACGTGGGCATCACGGCCCTGCTGCTCGCCCTCGCCCTGCCCTTCCACCGTGCGGTCCCGGTCCGGGTGCGCACGGGCTGGACGGTCCTGGTGCTCGCGGTGGCCCTGTCCCTGCAGTGGGGGCCGACCCACCTGGTCTGGCACGCCTTCGCCACCCCGCAGGGCAGCCCCTACCGGCAGGCGTTCGTGCTCTGCGGGCTGCTGGTGATCGCCGCCTGGCAGGCGCTGTCGTACGGCCTGCCCGACCGGCGCGCCCTCGCGGCGGCGGCCGGGCTCCTCGCCCTGATCGCCCTCGTCGCCGGCCGCAGCGCACTGGTACGCACCTTCGCCTGGCCGGTGCTGCTGCTCGCCACCGCCGGCGCGCTCGGCGGACTGGTCCTGCTGGCCCGCGCCGACGCGGGCCGGCACACCCGGCTGGCCGGCCTGGCGGTCGTTCTCCTCCTCGGCGCGCAGCTCGGCGAGACGGCCGCCACCTCCGCCGTGGCCACCCGGATGCGCCTCGCGCACATGGACGACTACGCGCCCTGGGGACAGCGCCAGCAGCGGCAGTCGGCTGCGGTCTCGGAGGCCGACGGCTGGCCGCGGTACCGCACCGACCCCGGACGCGAGCAGACCGTCGGCAACGACCCGATGCTGGTCGGCGGCGAGGGCGCCCAGTACTACAGCAGCCTGACCTCCGACGTCCTCAGCCGTGTGCTCACCGCGCTCGGCGACGGCTGGACCTCGCGCGGCCGCAACCTCCAGAGCCTCGACAACGCCGTCACCGACGCGATCTTCTCGGTGGGCGCGCGGGTGCACTCCCCGCCGGACCCGCACCAGAACTGGTTCCCGCAGGACGGCAGCGGGGTGACCGTCTCCCGCCAGGACGTCCCGCCCCTGGTGACGGTCCGTCCGGCCGGTGCCGCCGCGCACGCCGGTCTCTCCGCGTTCGGTCCGTCGCCCTACCGCAACCAGGAGCTGCTGCTGGGCGCCCGCGTCTACACCGTGCCCCGCCTCACCGTGCGCACCAGCGTCGGCCGGGTGCCGAGCCGCAGCGACGACGACCGGGCCGGCCTGCGGATCGGCGCGCTGCCTGCCGCGACCGCCGTGCACAAGCCGACGGTCACGGCCCGCTGCCCGGCCGGCAGCGAGGTGTACCTCTGGGCCCCGCATCTCTCGGGCACCGCGCGGCTCGCCGGTGCCGCGGCGCAGGACCCGACCGGACGGTTCCGGTCCGACCACCCCGTCACCAAGATCGCGCCCATGCAGCGGCTCGGCACGGTTCCGGCCTCCGGCCGGCTGCGCATCGAACTGTCGCCGGACAGGAACAGCGTCGTCCCGGACGGCGCGGTCGGCTGTCTGGACACCGCCCGGCTGCACACCGCGGTCGAACGGCTCAAGGCCACCGGCGCCACCCGGGTGACCGTCTCCGACGGCACGGTCCGGGCCGAGCTCCCGCCCGGCAGCCGGGGAACGGCCGTCGTCGCGGCCCCCCGTATCGCCGGCTGGCGCTGTGCCGCGGGCGACGGAGCCCAGCGGCCGGCGGGGGAGTTCCACGGCCTGATCGCCGTCCCACTCGACGGCACCTCGACCTCGCTGACCTGCACCTTCCATCCACCCGGCCTACGACTGGGCACGGCCGTCGGGGGCGCCTCGCTCCTGGTGCTCGCCCTGCTCGGCACCCTCACCGCCGTCCGCCGCCGACGTGCCCCGGCACCGTCCACGACCACACCACCGCGCGAGCGCGTGGCCACCGCACTCTGACCCGCGCCCCTGGGGGACCGTCATGCTGATATCCGTCGTCGCGCCCTGCTACAACGAGGAAGACGTCCTCGAACGCTTCCACAAGGAGGTCCAGAAGATCGCGGACGAACTGCTGCCGCTCGGCCACGACATGGAGTTCGTGTACGTCGACGACGGCAGCCGCGACCGCACGCTCGCCGTCCTCAGGCACCTCGCCGCCTGCGACTCCCGGGTGCGGTACGTCTCCTTCAGCCGCAACTTCGGCAAGGAGGCGGCCCTGCTCGCCGGCCTCCGGCACGCCTCGGGCGACTCGGTCGTCGTCATGGACGCCGACCTCCAGCACCCGCCGGAGCTGATCAAGCGGATGGTCGAGCTGCGCGGCCAGGGCTACGACCAGGTCATCGCCAAGCGCACCCGCACCGGCGACCGCTTCGCCCGCACCCTCACCGCCCGCCTCTACTACCGGCTCATCAACCGTATGGTCGACGTCGAACTCGTCGACGGCGTGGGCGACTTCCGGATGCTGTCGCGCCGTGTGGCGGACGCGATCCTGGATCTCACCGAGTACAACCGCTTCTCCAAGGGCCTGTTCGCCTGGGTCGGCTTCCCGAGCACCACCTTCGAGTACGAGAACGCGACACGCGAGGCCGGCAGCAGCTCCTGGTCCTTCCGCGGCCTGCTCAACTACGGCCTGGACGGCCTGCTGTCCTTCAACAACCGTCCGCTGCGCGCCGCCCTCTGGCTCGGCATGGGCCTGCTGCTGTGCGCGGGCCTGTACACCGCGTGGATCGTGGGCGCCGCGCTCGCCAACGGAGTGCAGACGCCCGGCTATGTGACCATCATCACCGCCGTCACCGCCCTGGCCGGCGTCCAGATGGTCATGCTGGGAGTCATCGGGGAGTACACCGGCCGCATCTACTACGAGGTGAAGGGGCGTCCGCACTTCCTGGTGAAGGCGACCAATGTGGAACGGACGAAAGATCTCATCCCCTGATGTCGAGGCAGATCCTCACCTTCGCGGTGGTCGGAGTCGTGAATACGGCCACCTACTACTGTCTTTACCTGTTGTTTCTCAACTGGCTTCCCTATCTTGTCGCGCACATCCTGGCATTCCTGATCAGCATGATCGGATCCTTTTTCCTGAACGCGCGCTTCACCTACCGGACGAGGCCCACCTGGCGGAAATTCCTGCTGTTCCCGCTGACCAACGTCACCAATTTCCTGATCACGACCGCCGGGGTGTACGTGATCGTCGACGTGCTGCACGCCGGCAGCCGCTTCGCCCCGCTGCTCGCCTCGGCTGCGGCGATCCCGGTCACCTTCGTCGTGTCCCGCTGGGTCATGGCGCCCAAGGCGGAGGCCGTCCCCGAGGCCGCGCTGCACCGCTGAACCTCGCGCCGCGCGAGGCCGAGGCCGGGCCGGCCGCGGGCGCCGCCCTGCTGCCCGCCGGAACGGCCGGCGGCCGGCCCGCGGCGGGCGCACCCCGCATCCTGATGCATTGCATTGCATAAAAGTGCAGCGATACGTATAGTCATGCCATCCAGAGGAGGATGGACATGGCGGTACGTGCGGCGGTGGCCGGAGCGAGCGGATACGCGGGCGGAGAGGTCCTGCGCCTGCTCCTCGCGCACCCCGAGATCGAGATCGGTGCCCTGACCGGCAATTCCAACGCCGGCCAGCGGCTCGGCGCGCTCCAGCCGCATCTGCTGCCGCTGGCCGACCAGGTGCTGGCCGAGACCACGGCCGAGGCGCTCGCCGGGCACGACGTCGTCTTCCTGGCGCTGCCGCACGGGCAGTCCGCCGCCGTCGCCGAGCAGCTCGGCCCGGACGTCCTCGTGGTCGACATGGGCGCCGACTTCCGGCTGCGGGACCCGGCCGACTGGGAGAGGTTCTACGGTTCCCCGCACGCCGGCACCTGGCCCTACGGCCTCCCCGAACTTCCGGGCGCCCGCACCGCGCTGGAGGGGGCCAAGCGCATCGCGGTCCCCGGCTGCTACCCGACCGCCGTCTCCCTCGCCCTGTACCCCGCCTACGCCGCCCGCCTCGCCGAGCCCGAGGCGGTGATCGTCGCCGCCTCCGGCACCTCCGGCGCGGGCAAGGCGCCCAAGCCGCACCTGCTCGGCAGCGAGGTCATGGGCTCGATGACGCCGTACGGCGTCGGCGGCGGCCACCGGCACACCCCCGAGATGATCCAGAACCTCAGCGGCGTGGCCGAGGAGCGGATCTCGGTCTCCTTCACCCCCACCCTGGCGCCCATGCCCCGCGGGATCCTCGCCACCTGCAGCGCCTCCGCCCGGGAAGGCGTCACCGGCGAGTCGCTGCGCGCCGCCTACGCGAAGGCCTACGCCGACGAACCCTTCGTCCGTCTGCTCCCCGAGGGGCAGTGGCCCGCCACCGCGTCCGTCTACGGTTCCAACGCCGTTCAGGTGCAGGTCGCGTACGACGCAGAGGTGGGCCGCATCATCGCGATCAGCGCCATCGACAACCTGACCAAGGGCACCGCGGGCGGTGCCGTCCAGAGCATGAACATCGCCCTGGGACTCGACGAGACCACCGGGCTTTCCACGATCGGAGTCGCACCGTGAGCGTCACGGCAGCAAAGGGATTCACGGCGGCCGGAATCGCCGCCGGGATCAAGGAGAACGGCAATCCGGACCTGGCCCTCGTGGTCAACAACGGGCCGCGCCGTGCCGCCGCGGGCGTCTTCACCTCCAACCGCGTGAAGGCCGCTCCGGTGCTGTGGTCCGAGCAGGTCCTCAAGAGCGGCCAGGTGTCGGCGGTCGTCCTCAACTCCGGCGGCGCCAACGCCTGCACCGGCCCCAAGGGCTTCCAGGACACCCACGCCACCGCGGAGAAGGCGGCCGAGGTGCTCGGCCGGGGCGCCATCGAGGTCGCCGTCTGCTCCACCGGCCTCATCGGTGTCCTGCTGCCCATGGACAAGCTGCTCCCGGGCGTCGCGACGGCCGCCGCCCAGCTCTCCGAGCACGGCGGCGAGAAGGCCGCCATCGCCATCAAGACCACCGACACCGTGCACAAGACGGCCGTGGTGACCCAGGACGGCTGGACCGTCGGCGGCATGGCCAAGGGCGCGGGCATGCTCGCCCCGGGCCTCGCCACCATGCTGGTCGTGCTCACCACCGACGCGGAGCTGGAGAGCGACGCACTGGACCGGGCGCTGAGGGCCGCCACGCGCACGACCTTCGACCGCGTCGACTCCGACGGCTGCATGTCCACCAACGACACGGTGCTGCTGCTCGCCTCCGGCTCCTCCGGCATCACCCCCGGCCAGGACGAGTTCGCCGAGGCCGTGCGGCAGGTCTGCGACGACCTCGGACAGCAGCTGATCCGCGACGCCGAGGGCGCGAGCAAGGACATCAAGGTCGAGGTGATCAACGCCGCGAGCGAGGACGACGCCGTCGAGGTGGGGCGCTCCATCGCCCGCAACAACCTCCTCAAGTGCGCGATCCACGGCGAGGACCCCAACTGGGGCCGCGTCCTGTCCGCCATCGGCACCACCCGGGCCGCCTTCGAGCCCGACCAGCTCAACGTCGCCATCAACGGCGTCTGGGTCTGCAAGAACGGCGGCGTCGGCGAGGACCGCGAGCTGGTCGACATGCGCTACCGCGAGGTGCACATCGTCGCCGACCTCGCGGCCGGCGGCGAGACCGCCACCATCTGGACCAACGACCTCACCGCCGACTACGTCCACGAGAACAGCGCCTACTCGTCATGAGCACCGGACCCACGCGCAAGCACACCGCCCTGCCCAAGGCCCAGATCCTCATCGAGGCGCTGCCCTGGCTGACCCGGCACCACGGCAGGACCGTCGTCATCAAGTTCGGCGGCAACGCCATGGTGAACGAGGAGCTGAAGGCCGCCTTCGCGCAGGACGTCGTCTTCCTGCGGCACGCCGGCCTCAAGCCGGTCGTGGTGCACGGCGGCGGCCCGCAGATCAGCGCCGCCCTCGACCGGCACGGCATCGTCAGCGAGTTCAAGGCGGGCCTCAGGGTCACCACCGAGGACGCCATGGACGTCGTACGGATGGTGCTCGCCGGGCAGGTGCAGCGCGAGCTGGTCGGCCTGCTCAACCAGCACGGACCGCTCGCCGTCGGCCTCACCGGCGAGGACGCGCACACCATCACCGCCACCAGGCACCGGCCCGAGATCGACGGCGAGCCGGTCGACATCGGACGGGTCGGCGAGATCACCGCGATCGACACGGGCGCGATCGAGGCCCTGCTCGCCGACGGCCGTATCCCGGTCGTCTCCTCCATCGCCCGCAGTCAGGACGACGGACATGTCTACAACGTCAATGCTGATACGGCGGCTGCGGCACTCGCTGCGGCTCTGGGCGCCGAAACCCTCATGGTCCTCACGGACGTCGAGGGCCTCTACGAGGACTGGCCCCACTCCGACGAGGTGATCAGCCGCCTCACCGCGGCCCAGCTGGAGAAGCTGCTGCCGGAGCTGTCCGCCGGCATGGTGCCGAAGATGGAGGGCTGTCTGCACGCCGTGCGCAACGGCGTGCGGACCGCGCGGGTCATCGACGGCCGGGTCCAGCACTCGATCCTGCTGGAGATCTTCACCGACGAGGGCATCGGCACCATGGTCGTGCCCGACGAGACCGAGGGGGAGCAGCCATGACGGGCACCGCGACCAACGCAGAGCTGACCGGGCGCTGGCAGGGCGCGCTCATGGACAACTACGGCACTCCGCGGCTGCCCCTCGTGCGCGGTGCCGGCGCCCGGCTGTGGGACGCCGACGGCACGGAGTACCTCGACTTCGTCGGCGGAATCGCGGTCAACGCCCTCGGCCACGCCCACCCGGCCGTCGTCGAGGCCGTCAGCCGGCAGATCGCGTCCCTCGGCCATGTCTCCAACCTGTTCATCGCCGAGCCGCCCGTCGCCCTCGCCGAACGGCTGCTCCAGCTCTTCGGCCGCGACGGCAGGGTCTACTTCTGCAACTCCGGCGCCGAGGCCAACGAAGGCGCGTTCAAGATCGGCCGGCTGACCGGCCGCACCCACATGGTGGCCACCGAGGGCGGCTTCCACGGCCGGACCATGGGCGCCCTCGCCCTCACCGGCCAGCCCGGCAAGCAGGAGCCCTTCCTGCCGCTGCCCGGCGACGTCACGCATGTCCCGTACGGCGACGCGCAGGCGCTGGCCGCGGCGGTGACCGAGGAGACCGCCCTCGTCGTCATCGAGCCGGTCCAGGGCGAGAACGGGGTCGTGGTCCCCCCGGCCGGCTACCTCAAGGCGGCCCGGGCGATCACCGCCGCCACGGGCGCCCTGCTGGTGCTGGACGAGGTGCAGACCGGAGTGGGCCGCACCGGGAACTGGTTCGAGTACCAGGCCCACGAGGGCGTCCTGCCCGATGTCGTCACGCTCGCCAAGGGACTCGGCGGCGGGCTGCCGCTCGGCGCCACCGTGGCCTTCGGGCGCGCCGCCGAACTGCTCCGGCCCGGCCAGCACGGCACGACCTTCGGCGGCAACCCGGTCGCCTGCGCGGCCGGACTCGCCGTTCTCGACACGATCGCGGACGAGCAGCTGCTGGAGAACGTCAAGCGGCAGAGCGAGCGGCTGCGGGACGGAATCGAGGCGCTGGACCACCCGTTGATCGACCATGTCCGGGGCGCGGGCCTGCTGCTGGGTATCGTGCTCACCGGGCCGCTCGCAGCACAGGTGCAGCAGGCGGCCCAGGAAGCCGGCTTCCTGGTGAACGCGCCCGCTCCCGACGTCGTACGGCTCATGCCGCCGCTCAACCTCCGCGACGACGAGACGGACGCCTTCCTCCAGGCGCTGCCCGGCATCCTGGAGGCAGCGGACCCAGTGGATGGGGACGGACGATCCGGAGAATGAGACGACGATGAGCCAGGCGCAGGACCATGAGCAGGCGGCGGGCGCCGGGCCCGCCGTGCCGCAGACCCGCACCGCACGGCACCGCCGGATCGTGGACATCCTCAACCGGCAGCCGGTGCGGTCGCAGAGCCAGCTGGCGAAGCTGCTCGCCGACGACGGGCTGAGCGTCACCCAGGCGACGCTGTCCCGGGACCTCGACGAGCTGAACGCCGTGAAGATCCGCAACAACGACGGCGACCTGATCTACGCGGTGCCGAGCGAGGGCGGTTTCCGCACGCCCCGCGCGCCGCTCGGCGAGTCGGCGAAGGAGGAGCGGATGCGGCGCCTGTCCCAGGAGCTGCTGATCTCCGCCGAGGCCTCCGCCAACCTCGTGGTCCTGCGCACCCCGCCGGGTGCCGCGCAGTTCCTCGCCTCGGCCATCGACCAGGCCGAGCTGCACGACATCCTGGGGACCATCGCCGGTGACGACACCCTGCTGCTGATCAGCCGGGAGCCGACCGGAGGGCAGGCGCTGGCGGACCACCTGCTGCGACTGGCGCAGAACGGGCACTGACCCGCGTGCAGGGCCTGGTCCCGCGGCGCAGAATAGGAATGTGATCTTCCGCTTCGGGCGGGCAATCTCCTGGCGGCGGCCGACCGTATACAGAGGTGTGTCGGGTTTCCGGTCTCCTGAGGGCCGCCTCCCGGACGAAGCACTGCTGTCCGGGCTGGCTACAGGCGATCCGGAACTCGCCGTCACCTTCGTACGGAGGTTCCAGCACCGGGTGTTCGGAGTCGCCATGGCAGTCACCGGGGATCCACAGCTCGCCGAGGACGTCGCCCAGCAGACGTTCGAGCGGGCGTGGCGTCATGCGCAGATGTACGACTCGCGCCGCGGCTCCGTCACGACCTGGCTCACGACGATCGCGCACAACCTCGCCATCGACGCCGTCCGGGCCCGGCGGACGGAGCCGGTGGCACCCGAGGACCTCGACGGCCTGCTCGGCGTCGTCACCGAGACCCCCGAGCAGTGGGCGCTGGCCGACGAGGCATCGTCCCAGCTCCGGGCCGCCCTGGCCCGGCTGCCGCGGGAACAGGCCCGCGCCCTGGTGATGGCCGGCATCTACGGCATGACGGCCCAGCAGATCGCCGATTCGGAGCACATCCCGCTGGGTACCGCGAAGACGCGGATCAGGACGGCGATGGCGAAACTGCGCACCACGCTCGTGTCTCCGAACCGAGGCGACCATGTCCCCTGACATGAGCTGCGAGAAGCTGCGCGAGATCGGCGCCGAGCTCGCGCTGGGCGTACTGCCCGGCCGGGAGCGGGCCGCGGCGATCGCGCATCTGGACCGGTGTGCCGAGTGCCGGGAGCACATCGGGCAGCTGACCCTCGTCGGCGACCGGCTGATCGGTCTGCTGCCGGAAGGGGAGCCGCCGCCGGGGTTCGACACCCGGGTGGCCCGCAAGCTGGCCCAGCAGGCGGCGCACGACACCCGTTCGCACGCCCGCGCGTCCGGTCTCGCACGCCAGGGCGTACGCGGCCGCGCTCGCCGGGCCCGGCTGCAGGTCGCGGCGGTCGCCTCCGCGCTCGCCGTCGCCATCGGGTTCGCCGGCTGGGGCGTCGGCACCGCGGTCCAGGAGGTCACGGCCTCGCCCCCGGCCGCCGTCGAGAGCGAACCCATGCTGGTCGGGGACATGATCCCGGCCGGCGGCGGAGAGCCCGTCGGCGAGGTCTACGCCCATCCCGGGACCCACGGCTGGATCTTCATGTCCGTCGCCCTCACCGGCCCGGGCACCCCGTACAGCGGCAGGGTCACCTGCCTGCTCGAACGCTCCGACGGCACGACGGCCCGGGTCGGCGACTTCGAGTTGCGCGACGGACGCGGCTCGTGGGGCGCGTCGACCGCCATCGACCCCGCGGCGCTGTCCGGCACCCGCATCGTGACCCAGGACGGCACCGTCCTCGCCACGGCCCGCCTGGCGACGGGCCACGTCGTGGAACCGGAGCAGTGACCCGGGCGTTCGCCGGGCCTCAGGTGCGGACAGCGGGACGCGGCGGGCCGGGCAGCGTCGCCTCCAGGGCGGCGGAGAGTCCGTCGACCGTGGGCCGTGACGACGCGTCGGCCCGCAGACAGCCGTCGACGACAGCGGCGAGAGCACGCGGCAGCCGTTCGCGCAGCCGCCGCTCGCCCCGGCGGTCGGTTCGCACCGCCTTGAGCACGCAGCGGCAGGCCCGCTCCTCGCTCCAGGCGTCGTGGAGGTCGAGCCGGCCGGTGCGCGTCGGGTGCGCCGGCACCCGGTAGCCCAGGACCGGACCGGTGCCCGGGGCCAGGGGCGGGGCCGCCCGGGTCCCGCCGGCGTTCACGACGGCACCCGTCCCGGGGCCGGGGACGCGGACAGGCCGTGCAGCCGGTGGAGCCGGGCGTAGGTTCCGTCGCGGTCGAGCAGTTCGTCGTGGGTGCCCTGCTCGACGATCCGGCCGTGATCGAGCACCACGATCCGGGTGGCGTCACGGACGGTCAGCAGGTTGTGGGAGATGACGACGGTCGTGCGCCCGGACATGAGCCGGCGCAGCGGGTCCATGATCCGCCGCCCCGACCGGACGTCGAGCCCGGTGGTCGGCTCGTCGAGGAGCAGCACGGGCGCGTCCCTGATCATCGCGCGGGCGATCGCCAGGCGCTGGCACTGCCCGCCGGACAGCGTCCGGCCGCGCTGGCCCACGAGCGTGTCGTAGCCGTCCGGGAGCGAGGCGATGAACTCGTGCGCGTCGGCCGCGCGTGCCGCCGCGACGATGTCCGCCTCGGTCGCGTCCGGCCGGCCGTAGGCGATGTTCTCCCGCACGGTGCCGTGGAAGACGAGCGTCTCCTGCAGCACCACCGCCACGTTCTCCCGGACGTCCGGCAGACGCAGCGTCCGCAGGTCGCTCCCGTCGAGGCGGACCGCACCCCGGTCCGGGTCGTAGAAGCGCAACTGCAGTTTGGCGACGGTCGACTTGCCGGCCCCGCTGGCCCCGACCAGCGCCAGTGTCTCGCCGGGTGCCACGTGGAAGGACACGTCCGACAGCGCCCAGGACGGGTCCTGCGCGCTCGGCCTCGCGCGCGCCGGGATCCCGTCGGGATAGCGGAACCAGACGCCGTCGAACTCCACGTCACCCCGCGTCCGGCCGATCCGCCGTGCGCCCGGGGCCTCGGCCACCTGCGGCCGCTGGTCCAGCAGCTCGATGATCCGCTCGGCCGAGGCCGACGCCGTGTAGAAGGTGGTGCCGAGCCCGGACAGGCCGCGGACCGGGCCGTAGAGCTTGCCGATCAGCGCGAGGAAGACCAGCAGCCCGCCCAGGGTGAGTTGGCCCTGGGTCAGCTTCCAGGTGCCCAGGCCCATGACCGCGAGTCCGCCGGCCACCTCGATGATCTCGACGACGGGGCCGTAGACGGCATGGATCCGCGCCGAGGCCATCGCCGCCCGGAACCGTCCGGCGCTCTCCCGCTCGAACCGGCGCTCCTCCCACCCCTGCCGGTTGTACGCCTGGACGAGCGCGACATTGCCCAGCGACTCCTCGGCAATGGCGCTGATCGAGCCGCTGAGCCGTCTGCGCTCCCGCGACGCCTCCTTGATCAGTCGCGAGAAGTGCCGGCCGGCGCCCCAGAAGAGCGGCACGATGGCAAGGGCGAGCAGGGTCAGGTCCCACCGCAGGTAGACCAGCAGGCCGAGGAAGACCCCGAGCCTGATCACGTAGTACAGGGCGTCCGCCACTCCGGAGAGCAGGAACGTCTCGACCGCGTCGACATCACCCGTGACCCGCGAGAGCACGTCCCCGAGCCGCCGCCGCTCGAAGAAGCCGAGCGAGAGCCCCTGGACGTGCCGGAACACATCGGCGCGCAAGGAGAGCAGGAAGCGTTCGCTGACCCAGGTGGACGTCACGTCATCGGTGAACGCCAGCACGCCGGAGCACAGGACGAGCCCCAGGTAGGCCGGTGCGATCCACAGGAACGGCCGCAGATCCCGGGGGACGAGCACATCGTCCACGACGATCTTGAAGAGCCAGATCTCGGCGGCGTCGACGGCGGGGCCGATCAGGCTGAAGGCGACGACGGGCACGAGCCAGCGCCGGGCACCACGGGTGTAGGGCCAGAACCGCCGGAACACCGCGCTCGGGGGCACCGGGGGAGCGGGCGCGACCAAGGCGTCGGAGGCCTCGCCCACCGACAGCAGACGCCGCAGGACATGCGCCATGGCATGCGTTCCTCGGGGATCGGCGAAGCGGACCGGGTCCTCCCGCCTCCGGTCCGCTCAGCCCTCGGGTGTGATCAGTAGCCGTGGTTGCCGTGGCCGTTGCCGTGGCCGTGGCCGTTGCCGTGGCCGTGGTCGTGACCGTGGTTGTGGCCGTGACCGTGGTCGTGGCCATGGTCGTGGTCGTGGTCGTGGCGGTGACCGTGCCGTGAACCGTCATGGTCCGACGTACAGTCGTCATGGTCCCAGCCGTTCGCCGGCAGGAGACTGCTGAAGATGGCCATGTCGTTCCTCCCGAAACTTGCTTCACAGGGGATACGGGCCAGGCCGGAACTCGGATGGCGTTTCCGGGTAAAAGCGAAGAAAAGGCATTTTCAGCCCAGGCGTGCCGCCAGGCCCCCGGTGCACCGCACCTCGTCCCCCGCGGTGATCAGCAGCCCCTCGACGTCCGGCAGCGATTCCAGCCACGCCAGCCCCGCCCGCGATCCCATCGCGAACGCCGCCGTGGCCCAGCAGTCGATCCAGGTCAGCCGCGGCCCGACCACCGTCACCGCCACCAGGTCCGTCACCGCCGGCCGGCCCGTACGCGGATCCACGATGTGCGCCCCGCGTTCGGCCGTACCGGAGGTGGCCACCGACAGTTCGTCCACCCCGGCCGCCGAGATCACCGCCGCCAGCCCGCCCGGGCGCAGGGGATCGGCCACCCCCACCCGCCACGGCCGCTGGGGCTCCGGGACGCCCAGCATCTGGACGTCACCGCCCCCGTTCACACTGACCCCGCGCACCCCGTCCACCGCCGCCAGGAGCCGCGCCGCCCGCTCGGCGGACCAGCCCTTCACGATCCCGGTCGGGTCCGGCGAGCCGCGGTACCGCGTGCTGAACCACCCCTCGCTCAGCCGCTCCGCCTCGGCCGCCAGCTCCAGCACCTCGGCCACCTCGGGAGCGCACCGGGCCACGGTCAGCTCGCCGCGGGCCAGCCGCGACACCTCGCTGTCCTCGCGGTAGGTGGAGAAGAGCGCGTCGGCCCGGTGCAGGCCCGCGACCGCCGATTCCAGGGCCTGCCGCACCGCGCGGGGTTCCCCGCCGCGGACGTCGAAGGAGAAGACGGTCCCCATGACCTCCTCCGCATGACGCACCGCGGCGGGAGCCTCGGCCGGCCCGGCCACCGTGTCAGTCACCGGCCTGGTCCAGCGCCGACTGGAGCGACTGCTTGTATCCGGTGCTGGTGTAGGTGGCCCCGGAGACCGCGTCGATGGCAGCGGTACCGGCCGCCACCGCCTCCTGGTTGAGCTTGGGCACGGCGAGGGCGGTCTTCTGGTCGCTGAGGCCGCCCTTGGGCGCCTGCACCGCGTCCGCCTCGGTGATCTTCCCGCTGCTGACCGTGATCCGGACCTGGACCGTGCCGTACTGGGTCTGGACGGCCTTGCCGGTGACGGTACGGGCCCGGGCCGAGCTGGACGACGAACCGGAGCCGGAGGACGAACCGGAGCCGGAGGAGGCGCCGGAGCCGGAGGACGCACCGGCGGCCGGGCCCGACGACGACGCCTTCATCTTGTCCAGCGCCGACTGCAACGACTTCTTGTACCCCGTGCTCGTGTACGTCGCCCCGGAGACCGCGTCGATCTGCGCGCTCTGCGTCGCCACCGCCTCCTGGTTGAGCTTGGGCACGGCGAGGGCGGTCTTCTGGTCGCTGAGGCCGCCCTTGGGCGCCTGCACCGCGTCCGCCTCGGTGATCTTGCCGTTCGCGACGGTCAGCCGTACCTGTACGGTCCCGTACTGGGTCTGGGTCGCGTCGCCGGTCACCGTCCCGGACGCCCCGCCGGAGGACTGCGCACCGCCCTGCTGACCGCCCTGCGGCGATTCCTGTCCCGCCGCGGTCTGCTGCGGGGCCGCGCCCGCCGCCGACGCCGCGGCCGGATCCGACGCGGGCTTCAGCGACAGCAGCAGCACGACACCGGACACGGTGGCGGCGGTGGCCAGCACGACGCGCCGAATGGGGTGGCTCTTCCTCATCGCTTTGCAGCTCCCGCTCACATCTCGAACGACTCGTGGTGGATACGGCGCGCGGGGACCCCCGCACCGCGCAGTGCCTCGAACACCGACTGCGCGAACCCGGGCGGGCCGCACATGAAGACATCGTGGTGATCGATGTCGGGGATCTTCCGCTGGAGGTTCTCCGCGGAGATGTCCGGCCGCTCGCCCTCGGGGCTGTTGACCGCGTACATCAGGCGGGCGCCCCGCTCCTTGGCGATCGCCGCCAGCTCGTCCCACAGCGCCAGGTCCTGGGTGGTGTTGGCCCGGTACAGCAGGGTGATGTCACCGGCCGCGCCGGGCAGCGTCTCGAACAGCGCCCGCATCGGAGTGATGCCGACCCCGCCCGCGACCAGCAGCACCTTGCCCTTGCTGCGCCGCTGGGCGGTGAGCGCTCCGTACGGGCCCTCCGCCCACACCCGGGTACCGGGCGTCAGCTCGCGCAGCCGGGTGCTGTGGTCGCCGATCGCCTTCACCGTGATCCGCAGCATGTCGGGGCGGGGCGCCGCCGACAGCGAGTACGGGTGCGAGCTGAACCGCATCCCGGGGGCGAGGAACCGCCAGCGGAAGAACTGGCCCGCCTCCGCGCCCATCCGGTGCAGCTTGCGCCCGCCGATCAGCACCGACACGATGCCCGGCGTCTCCTCGATCACCGCCTCCACCCGCATGCGGTGACGGAGGTTCAGCCGGACCGGGGCGAGGATCCGGTACCAGAACACCAGCGCGGTGACCGAGCCGTACAGCACGTACCAGAAGGTCTTGGCGGCCGGCTCGACCGCGAAGTCGTTGCCGGTGGTGATCTGGTGCCAGAACGTCAGGTACACCGCCGCGTAGGTGAGCAGGTGGACGTGGTACCAGGTGTCGTACGGCAGCCGGCGGCGGATCCCGCCGACGGAGGTCAGCCCGATGAGCACGAACAGACCCATGCCGATGGCGGCCTTGCCCATGTCCGGCAGCTGGTCGACGGAGTCGATGGTCTGCTGGACGATGTCGCCGAGCGACTTGCCGGCCTGGAGCGCGTACCCCCACATGGTGAGGAAGACGTGCGCGACGATCAGACAGAGCGTGTAGCGCCCGCTCATCGCGTGCCAGCGGGCCACCCGGTCGGAGCCGACGCGCCGTTCCAGCGCCGGTACGCGCGCCATCTGCAGAACGACCAGCGCCATCAGGTAGCCGGCCAGCAGGCCGGTGATCCGGCCCGCGTTCAGGATCTTGCCGTTGTCGTCGGCGATGGACGGGGTGTTGTGCCACCAGAGCCACAGCACGGCCACCGCGCCCGCCCAGACCGCGAGCAGCAGCGGTACGGCCGGGGAGCGGCGCGGGCGGATGCGGCGCATCGTCTGGCGGCGGGCGGCACGTCCGCCTGCGAGCGTCGTGGTCACGGTTCCTCCGGGGGGACTTGACCCTTGGCCCACAGGTACGTGCCGCGCCCGCCGAGTGTTCAGAGGCCCGACGAGTCGAGGGCGGACCGGAGCGACCGGCGGTCGCCGTCGCTGGTGTACGTGGCTCCCGGGACGGCGTCGATCAGCGCGCTCCGGGCCTGAAGCGCCGCACGCAGCAGCCGGGGCAGGGCGTAGCCGTTGATCTCCTGGTCGCGCGGGTCGTCCTGCGGATGGTCGAGCGCCGTGACGTCGTCGAGCCGGCCGCTCTTGACCGTGACCCGCACCCGGACCGGGCCCCAGCGGGTCGGGACGTCAGTAGTTCGTGATCGCCGTGACCCCGTCGGCGGTCCCGATGGCCATGTGCGGCTTCTTCGCGGGATCCGCCCACTGCAGGATCCGCTGCATCGCGTCCTCGGGGACGGACACGCAACCGGCCGTCGCCCCTGTCCCGTTGACGTGCAGGAAGATCCCGGCCCCCCGTCCCCGCACGGGCTTGTCGTAGTTGAACCCGATGACGAGCCCGTACCCGTACTGGGTGTCGTAGGAGATCATCTTCTCGGACTCCGAGGCACGGCAGTCGGCCGGCAGCGGGTCCACCCAGCGGTTGTACGAGGCGGAGTCGTTGTCCTCGCACCAATAGGAACTGTCCGTCACCGCCCGGTAGCCGACGCGCGTGCCGGCGGGCGCCGCCTTGATCCCGAACCCGAACGGAAAGTCGTACAACCCGGTCGGCGTCGTACTCGTCCCCTGCTTCCGCGCGCCCCCCTCCACCAGTCCCTTCGACCCGAACCGGGCCGGTGCGGACCCGGCCTGCACCCACTGGCCGTCCCGCAGGTCCCACCAGGTGAGCGTGCCGGACGTCGCGTCGGTGCCCGGTGCCTGGGCCGTGACGAGCTGGGTGCCGCCGCCGGTGTCCGCCATCTGTGCGGGCAACGGGACCGGCGGAGGGTCGGAGACGAAGGCGAGGCCGCAGACGGACGCGGACACGAGAGCGAGGGCGACAACGGGGCGCATGGCTCAGAAGCTAGAGGGCGGAAGCGGCAACGGCAGCCCGGGTGGTCCATCCAGGCTCGCCGCGATGTGCTCCTTCTTCTCGAAACACGCGCCCAGCGATGCGTCGTCCTCGCGCGCGAAGCGCTTGCCGTGCAGGTCACGGTCCTGCTCGTACGCCATGTGGGGGACGGTGTGGCCGCAGCCGTCGCGGACCGGTTCGGCGTGGGTCGAAGGGCCCCGGGCGTGCGCGGGCCTCGCTCGATTCAGGAGTGGGTTGAATCGGATGGATCGGGTTGAATCGTGCTTACCGGTTGAATTGATGTCTGATCGGAGCGGTCGGAACTGTCCGATCGGAGCGGTCGGGACCGTCCGATCGGCTCGGCCGGGCCGCCTGGTCGACCCGGTCGGGTCTGCCCGGGTGGGCCAGGAGAGGCGATTGACGAATCATGCAGAGTTCTGCATACTCATGCATGTCAGTGATTGCAGTGTGAGGAGAAACCCGTGACCGAGCGCGTCGTACTCGCCTACTCGGGCGGTCTGGACACCTCCGTCGCCATCGGCTGGATCGCCGAGGAGACGGGCGCCGAGGTCATCGCCGTCGCGGTGGACGTCGGCCAGGGCGGAGAGGACCTGGACGTCATCCGCAAGCGCGCCCTCGCCTGCGGTGCCGTCGAGGCCGAGGTCGCCGACGCGAGGGACGAGTTCGCCGACGAGTACTGCCTCCCGGCGATCAAGGCCAACGCCCTCTACATGGACCGCTACCCGCTCGTCTCCGCCCTCTCCCGGCCGACGATCGTCAAGCATCTGGTGGCCGCGGCCCAGAAGCACGGCGCCACCACGGTCGCCCACGGCTGCACCGGCAAGGGCAACGACCAGGTCCGCTTCGAGGCCGGCATCGTCGCCCTCGCCCCCGACCTGAAGTGCATCGCCCCGGTCCGCGACTACGCGATGACCCGGGACAAGGCGATCGCCTTCTGCGAGGAGAAGCGGCTCCCGATCGCCACCACCAAGAAGTCCCCCTACTCCATCGACCAGAACGTCTTCGGGCGCGCGGTCGAGACGGGCTTCCTGGAGGACATCTGGAACGCCCCGATCGAGGACATCTACGAGTACACCTCCAACCCGGCCGTCCCGCGCGAGGCCGACGAGGTGATCGTCACCTTCAAGGAGGGCGTCCCGGTCGCCGTCGACGGCAGGCCCGTCACCGTCCTGCAGGCCATCCAGCAGCTCAACGAGCGCGCCGGTGCCCAGGGCATCGGCCGGATCGACATGGTCGAGGACCGGCTGGTCGGCATCAAGTCCCGCGAGGTGTACGAGGCCCCGGGCGCGATCGCGCTGATCACCGCCCACCAGGAGCTGGAGAACGTCACCGTCGAGCGCGAGCTGGCCCGCTACAAGCGGCAGGTCGAGCAGCGCTGGGGCGAGCTGGTCTACGACGGCCAGTGGTTCTCCCCGCTCAAGCGGGCCCTGGAGGGCTTCATCAACGAGGCCAACCAGCATGTCTCCGGCGATGTCCGGATGACCCTGCACGGCGGCCGCGCGGTCGTCACCGGGCGGCGCTCCGAGTCGTCCCTGTACGACTTCAACCTCGCCACCTACGACACGGGCGACACCTTCGACCAGGCGGCGGCCAAGGGCTTCATCGACATCTACAGCCTGTCGTCGAAGATCGCCGCCAAGCGGGACCTGGCCTGACCCCGTAAGCAAGCGGGACCTGGCCTGACCCCGTAAGGGTGCACCTCACCCGTATCAGCCCGACGGCCGCCTCCTCCCCTGTAAGGGTGGGAGGCGGCCGCACACAGCCATCTTCCGAGGAGCAACTCAAGTGAGCAGCAACAGCGGTGACGTACGGCTCTGGGGCGGCCGTTTCGCGGACGGTCCTGCCGAGGCCCTGGCGAAGCTGTCCGCGTCCGTCCACTTCGACTGGCGGCTCGCGCCCTACGACATCGCCGGTTCCCGCGCCCACGCACGCGTGCTGCACAAGGCGGGGCTGCTCACCGAGGACGAGCTGACCCGCATGACCGCCGGGCTCGACCGGCTGGAAGCGGACGTGGCGGACGGCTCGTTCGTCGGCACGATCGCCGACGAGGACGTCCACACCGCCCTGGAGCGCGGCCTGCTGGAGCGCCTCGGTCCGGACCTGGGCGGCAAGCTCCGCGCCGGCCGGTCGCGCAACGACCAGGTGGCGACCCTCTTCCGGATGTACCTGCGGGACCACGCCCGGATCATCGGCGGCCTGATCGCCGACCTGCAGGACGCGCTGACCGGCCTCGCCGAGGCCCACCCGGACGTGGCGATGCCCGGCCGTACCCACCTCCAGCACGCCCAGCCGGTGCTCTTCGCCCATCACGTCCTGGCCCATGTGCAGTCCCTGTCCCGGGACGCCGAGCGGCTGCGCCAGTGGGACGAGCGCACGGCGGTGTCGCCGTACGGCTCGGGCGCGCTCGCGGGCTCCTCGCTCGGCCTGGACCCGGAAGCGGTCGCCGCGGACCTCGGCTTCGAGCGCGGCAGTGCCGGCAACTCCATCGACGGCACGGCCTCCCGCGACTTCGTGGCCGAGTTCGCCTTCATCACCGCGATGATCGGGGTCAACCTCTCCCGGATCGCCGAGGAGATCATCATCTGGAACACGAAGGAGTTCTCCTTCGTGACCCTGCACGACGCGTTCTCCACGGGCTCGTCGATCATGCCGCAGAAGAAGAACCCGGACATCGCCGAGCTGGCGCGCGGCAAGTCCGGCCGTCTGATCGGCAACCTCACCGGGCTCCTGGCCACGCTCAAGGCCCTGCCCCTCGCCTACAACCGTGACCTCCAGGAGGACAAGGAGCCGGTCTTCGACTCCTGCGACCAGCTGGAGGTACTGCTCCCCGCCTTCACGGGCATGATCGCGACCCTCACGGTCCACCGCGAGCGCATGGAGGAACTGGCCCCGGCCGGCTTCTCGCTCGCCACCGACATCGCCGAGTGGCTCGTGAAGCAGGGCGTGCCGTTCCGCGTGGCGCACGAGGTCGCGGGGGAGTGCGTGAAGGTCGCCGAGGCCGAGGGCAAGGAGCTGGACGAGCTCACGGACGAGCAGTTCGCGAAGATCTCCGCCCACCTCACCCCCGAGGTCCGCTCCGTCCTCAACGTCCCGGGCGCCCTCGCCTCCCGGAACGGACGCGGCGGCACGGCCCCCGGCGCGGTCGCCGTCCAGCTCGCCGAGCTCAAGGCGGACGTGGCGGCACAGCACGCCTGGGCGGACGCCAAGAAGCAGAGCTGATCCGGCGTCCCCTTCGGACCGTGCCCCGAAGGGGACGCGGGGAACTGCGCGAACAGCCACGACGCGGCCGTACCTGCCGACGCACCGCAACTCCCGGGCTGAACGGCGAATCGAAGGTCATCGCGGGTTACGTTGGTCGAAGCCTCATCGGAGCCGACCGAACGGAGCCCGCGATGCCCTTCGCCCGTCTCGCGCACGCCACGACGCCGACCTGCCACATCGGCCTCGGCCTCGCCGCCGTCGGCCGCCCCGGCTACATCAACCTGGGCCGCGAGGAGGACCTCCCGCCGGTGCGCAGCGTCGACGCGCTGCGCGAGCGCACGCATGAACTCCTCGACGCCGCCTACGCCCAGGGCGTGCGCTACTTCGACGTCGCCCGCTCCTACGGCCGCTCCGAGGAGTTCCTCGCCGACTGGCTGAACGCCCGCCCGGACATCGACGACGTGGTCGTCGGCAGCAAGTGGGGCTACACCTACACGGCCGGCTGGTCCGCCGACGCCGAACAGCACGAGGTGAAGGACCACGGCCTGGCGACGTACGAGCGGCAGCGCGCCGAGACCGACGCGCTGCTCGGCGACCGGCTCGACCTCTACCAGATCCACTCGGTGACCCCGGACAGCCCCGCCCTCACCGACAAGGACCTGCACGCCAGGCTCGCCGAGGCAGCTGCCGGGGGCCTGAGCATCGGCTTCTCCACCAGCGGCCCCGCCCAGGCCGACGCGATCCGCGCGGCACTCGAAGTGACCGTGGACGGCGCACCCCTCTTCCGTACCGTCCAGTCGACGTACAACGCCCTGGAGACCTCGGCAGGGCCCGCGCTCGCCGAGGCGCACGACGCCGGACTGACCGTGATCGTCAAGGAGGGCATGGCCAACGGCCGGCTCGCCGCACCGCACGCCCCGGACGTACTGAAGGCCGTGGCCGAGGAGACCTCCCTCGGCTGTGACGCCGTGGCCCTCGCCGTGATCCTGCGCCGGCCCTGGGCGGGCGTCGTCCTCTCCGGTGCCGCGACCGTCACCCAGCTCGCCTCCAACCTCCATGCGGCCGCCGTCGACCTCGACGCGGACCAGCTGACCCGCCTCGCCACTCTGGCCGAGGACCCGCGCGTCTACTGGGAGCAGCGCGGACAGCTCCGCTGGCACTGACGGGCGCCCGCGCTGATCAGCGAATATGAGTCACGTATGCCTACTGTGAGACAAAGATGTCTCACATGGGCTACTCTTGTCTCATGGCTCTGGACCGTGACCACGTGCTGCGCAGCGCAGCCGCCCTGCTGACCCGCAAATCCACGGCGACCATGGACGAGGTCGCCAAGGCCGCCGGGATCAGCCGGGCCACGCTGCACCGCCACTTTGCCGGACGCGACGCGCTCGTACGGGCGCTGGAAGCGCTCGGCATCGCGGAGTGCGAGGCCGCTCTGGACGCGGCCCGCCTGGACGAGGGCCCGGCGGGCGAGGCCGTACGCCGCCTGGTCCGGGCGATCGAACCCGCGGCCGCCCTGCTCGCCTTCCTCTACACCGAGAACCAGCTGTTCGAGGGCGAGGGGCAGAACCAGGGCTGGGCCCGGATCGACGAGCGCCTCACGGCCCTGTTCCGGCGCGGCCAGGAGAGCGGCGAGTTCCGTATCGACCTCACCCCGGCCTGGCTCACCGAAGCGCTGTACGGCCTGCTGGCCTCCGGCGCCTGGGCGGTGTCGGAGGGCCGCGTGGCCCCGAAGGACTTCACCTACATGATCGTCGAGCTGCTGCTCGGCGGCGCCCGACGCACCGACGTGGCGCGTGCCGATGCGGTGCGCACCGATTCGGCGCGTACCGACCGCACCGACGTATAGCCCGCCGACGGACCACGCGCCGGCGCATGTGCCACCGACGCATCGCGTGACGTGCCACGCATCGGCGCACCACGAAGACACGAAGAGAGGAATCATGACCAGCACCGTGCAGCCGGCTCGCGTGGCGGAGGTGGAGAAGCGCCCGGGCCGCTGGCTCGCGCTCTCCGTCCTCGTCCTGGCCGTGCTGCTGGTGGCCGTCGACGCCACCGTCCTCGGCCTGGCGACCCCCTACATCAGCGAGGACCTCGACCCCTCCGGCACCCAACTTCTGTGGATCGGTGACGTCTACTCCTTCGTCATCGCCGGACTGCTGGTCTCCATGGGCAGCCTCGGCGACCGCATCGGCCGCAAGCGGATCCTGCTCGTCGGCGCCACGGCGTTCGGCGCGATATCCGTGCTGAACGCCTATGCGACGACGCCGGAGTTCATGATCCTGGCGCGGGCGCTGCTCGGCGTCGCGGGCGCCACCCTGATGCCCGCCACCCTCGCCCTGATCCGCAACATCTTCCACGACCCCCGCGAGCGCAGCCTCGCCGTCGGCATCTGGGGCGCGACGGCCTCCGCGGGTACGGCCGTCGGCCCGATCACGGGCGGCTTCCTGCTGGAGCACTTCTGGTGGGGCTCGGTCTTCCTCATCAACCTGCCGGTGATGGCGGTCCTGGTGCTCGTCGGCATTCGCACGCTGCCCGAGTCCCGCAACCCCGACCCCGGCCCCTGGGACCTGATCAGCGTCGTCCTGTCGCTCGTCGGCATGATCGCCGTCGTGTACGCGGTCAAGGAGGCCGCCAGCCACGGCCTCACCTGGCCCACACTCGCCGCGGCCCTGCTCGGCGCGGCGGCCCTGTACGGCTTCGTGCGCCGCCAGCTCACCATGCCGGCCCCGCTGCTGGACATGCGTCTGTTCCGTCGCCGTGGCTTCAGCGGAGCGGTCCTCGCCGACCTGCTGACCGTGCTGGGCATGTCCGGCCTGGTGTTCTTCCTCTCCCAGTACCTGCAACTCGTCCAGGGCAGGCGCCCGTTCGAGGCGGGCCTGGCCGAACTCCCCGCCGCCGTCGGCGCGGTGGCGGCGGGTCTGGTCGCGGGCCGCACGGCACGGCGCTTCTCGGTACGGGCCGTGGTCTCCGGCGGCCTGGCGGCCGTGGGCGTCGCGCTCGCCGTCCTGACGACCGTGGGCCGGTCGACGGGCTACCCGGTCCTCGGCGCCGCACTTCTGGTCGTCGGCATCGGCGCGGGCTTCTCCTTCACGGTGACGGCCGACGTGATCCTCTCCAGCGTGCCCAAGGACCAGGCGGGCGCCGCCTCCGCGGTCTCCGAGACCGCGTACGAACTGGGCGCGGCCCTCGGCATCGCCCTGCTCGGCTCGATCGTGACGGGCGTCTACCGCGACTTTTCGGGCCCGGCCGGAACCCCGGCGGGAGCCCATGAGTCACTGGGCGCGGCGGTGGAGGCATCGGCGACCATGCCCGCTCACACCGCCGAGGCCCTCCTCGACGCGGCCCGCGGCTCCTTCGTCCACGGTCTGCAGCTCGCCTCCGGCGCAGGAGCGGCGGTCCTGCTGGCGACGGCGGCGGCAGCCTGGTTCCTGCTGAAGGGGCAGAAACTGGAGAGCGCGGAGTAGCAGAAACCGGAGAGCGCGGAGGAGGAGCCACGCACCAGGGGCGCGGGGAATCGCGTGGGGGACCTGAGGAACGGCGTGGGGAACGCGGGGAATCGCGTGGTGAACGCGGGGGACCGCGTGAGGAACCACCACGCACCCGCGCCCACCGGAAGGGCGCAGCTCCGGCGGCCGGGCGGTCTTCGCCAGCCGCCGACCGCGACTAGGCGGCCTTGGCCTTCGTGGCGTACATGTCCACGTACTCCTGGCCGGACAGCCGCATGACCTCGGCCATCACCGAGTCGGTCACGGCCCGCAGCACATACCGGTCCCGGTCCATCCCCTCGTACCGCGAGAACTCCATCGCCTCGCCGAACCGGACGGTGACCTTGCCGGGCCGCGGGATCCCGGCGCCCCCCGGCTGCAGCTTGTCCGTACCGATCATCGCGAAGGGAACCACCGGCGCACCGGTCATCAGCGTCAGCCGCGCGATCCCGGTGCGTCCCCGGTACAGCCGCCCGTCGGGCGACCGGGTCCCCTCGGGGTAGATCCCGAAGACCTTCCCCTCCTCCAGGACCCGCCGGCCGGTCATCAGCGCGGCGACGCCGCCGTTCGCGCCGTCCCGGTCGACCGGGATCATGCCGACGCCGGTGAAGAACCACGCCATCAGCCGGCCCTTGAAGCCCGTGCCGGTGACGTACTCGTCCTTGCCGATGAAGAGCACCTGCCGCTTGGTGACCACCGGCAGCACGATGGAGTCGATGAACGTGAGGTGGTTGCCGGCCAGAATGACCGGTCCTTCGCCGGGGATGTGCTCCGCGCCCTCCACCTGTGGGCGGAACATCAGGCGCATGATCGGTCCGAGCACTGCCTTGATGAGCGCGAAGCGGGACAACGGGTCCTCCGATGTCGAGGGAAGCAATATGTGTCTGTGCAGGTGAGGACATTACTCGCGGCTCCGGGGCAAGCGCACATCGGGTGCGTCCGGTTCACCGAGGTCTTACGTACTGTTGACGTTGGTTTACCTGCGGTGACGCGCCGGGGGCGGCCCGTGACGTCCCGGTGGCGGTGTGACGGACATCGCGCGGAGCCCTCACCCTGCGGGTGCCCGTCCCGCCTCCGCTCATGCCGACGGACCGTCACCTCGCGCCGCGCACCTGCCATACGGCGTCAGCCACTTGTTCGATCCCGGGTCTCCCTTCCTTCATGTGCACCCGTCTACGATCGGCGCGCATTCGAAGGGCGGACGGCAGGAGGGCGCTCATGGACAGCGACCAGACGAACGGGCAGACGCAGGGAACGGGACGGCGGGCGCTCCTCGGCGCGGCGGTCCTCGGCGCGGGCGGAGCGGTCCTCGGACTGCCCGGCGCCGCCAGAGCGGCCGAGTCCCGCGCCGCGGCGCACGGCGGGCGTGGTCTGAAGGGCCTGCCCAAGCCGGCCATCATCGGCCACCGGGGCTCCAGCGGCTACCGCCCCGAGCACACCTTCGGCTCGTACGACCTGGCCCTCGACCTCGGCGCCGACGTCGTCGAGGCGGGCGACCTGGTGCCCACCAAGGACGGGCACCTCGTCTGCCGTCACGAGCCGGAGATAGGCGGCACCACGGACGTCGCCTCGCACCCCGAGTTCGCCGGCCGCAAGACCACCAAGGTCCTCGACGGCGTCCCCACCACGGGCTGGTTCACCGAGGACTTCACCCTCGCCGAGCTGAAGACGCTGCACGCGATCGAGCGCATCCCGGCCAACCGGCCGCACAACACCCTCTACAACGGGCGGTGGGAGATCCCCACGTTCGAAGAGGTCCTCAAGTGGCAGGACGAGCAGACCCGCAGGCGCGGCAGGCAGGTCTGGATCTACCCCGAGACCAAGCACCCCACCTACTTCCGCAAGCTGGGCCTCGGCCTGGAGGAGCGGGTGGCCAAGCTGCTGCGCAAGTACGGCAAGGACGAGCGCAACTCGCCGGTCATCCTGCAGTCCTTCGAGCCGAGCAGCATCCAGAAGCTGAACCAGCTGGTCGACAACCCGCTGGTGGTTCTGCTCTCCACGGCGGACAGCCGCCCCTACGACTTCGTCGAGGCGGGCGACCCGCGCACGGTCGCCGACCTGATCACCCCGCGGGGCCTCAGGGAGATCGCCGGCTACGCGCAGGGCATCGGCCCGACGCTGGACCTGATCATCCCGAAGAACGCCGACGGGACCCTGGCCGAGCCGACCACACTGGTCGCCGACGCGCACAGGGTGGGCCTGGTCCTGCATCCGTACACCATGCGCAACGAGAACCCCTTCCTCCCGGCCGAGTACCGCAAGGGCACCGACGCGGACGCCTACGGTGACGCCTTCGGCGCCTTCAGGACGTACTTCGCGACCGGCATCGACGGGGTCTTCACGGACAACGCCGACACCGGCGTGCTCGCTCGCGCCGACTTCCTGGCCCGCTGAGCGCAGGCCCGCCAGCCCCGGACCGTCAACGGCAAGGCCGTACGGCACCCCGTTCGGGCTGACTCCACGCCGCCCCGGAAACCTGCCGCCGGGGCGGTGCGTCGTTCCGCATATGACGCACGACCTGGTAGCCACCCTGGGCCCGCTGCTCACCGCCGAGGCCTCCGCCGAGGCATATTCCTCCGGAGGTGAGCCGGGTGACCTGGAGCAGGCCGTCTGGCTCCGCCTCCTGGAGCGCCTGGAGGCGGACGGGCCGCCGCAGGACCCGCAGGGCTGGCTGCGCAGGGCCGTGCGCGCCGAGGCCCGCCGCAGCCGTCGCACCACTCGCCTGGAACGCCCCTACGGCACCGAACCGGCCGACGACGTCCGCCCCGGCCCCGAGCAGCTCGCCCTCACCTCCGCCCGCCACCGCGCCCTGCGCGACGCGGTCCGCCGGCTGCCCGGCCGCTGCCCCCGCCTCATGGAGGCACTGCTCTCCCCGAAGGACCTGACATACCGGGAGATCGCGGGGGAGTTGGGTATCTCACAGGGCAGTCTTGGGCCGGAACGCTCCAGATGTCTCGGATGTCTGCGGCGATTGCTCACGCCGGAGGTTGCGGCCCGCGAAGCGCGGGGATAGGAGTGGGGGACGACAGGTGATCAGGTGAGCGGGAGGCATGCGCACATGGGCATGAGCGTGACCATCTCGGCAGCGACCGAGCAGGACGCGGAGCAGATCTTCAAGCTCCAGTACCTGTGCTTCCAGAGCGAGGCGGCGCTGTACGGCAACTACCGCATCGACCCGCTCGTCCAGAGCCTCGACTCGGTGCGCCAGGAGGTCGGAGCCGACTGCGTCTTCGTGGCGCGGCTCGGCGACGAAGTGGTCGGCTCGGTGCGCGGCAAGGTGACCGAGGACGGGGCGGCCGACATCGGCCGGCTCTGCGTCCACCCGCGTCTGCAGGGCCACGGCATCGGTGCGAGGCTGCTGCGCGCGGCCGAGGCGGCGCTGGCGGAGGAGCGGGGTGCCAAGCGGTTCCGCCTCTTCACCGGCCACCGCAGCGAGGGCAATCTGCGCCTGTACCGCCGCTCCGGCTATGAGACGGTGGGCCGCTCCCAGGGGGCCGACGGCGTGGAGATGATCGTCCTGGAGAAAACAGCGGGGACTTTCGTCCAGACGGCGTGAGGCGGAGCGCCCCGCAAGGGGCGCGAGGCTCTGCGCGCGAGTGCGGCTCCTGCCGGGCCGTACGGCTCTGCCAGGTGCATGGCTCTTACCGGGTGTTCGGCTCCGCCAGGTGCATGGCTCTTACCGGGTGTTCGGCTCCGCCGGGGTGCGGCTCCGCCGCGGGGTGCGGTCCGTCGGTCGTCCCTGCGCACCCGCGCCCCGCACCCGCGCCCCGCAGGCGCGGCTCCGGTGTGGCTCAGGCGCCCTGCGCGGCAGGTGCCTTCCGCAGCCAGTACATCGCGGAGAGCGGCAGCAGCACCGGGATGAAGATGTACCCCATCCCGTACTTCGACCACACGGTCGCGTCGGGGAACGCCGAGGGATCCACGATCGTCCACGTGCCGACGACCAGTACACCCACCAGCTCGGCCGCGCAGCACAGTTGTGCCGCCCGCCGGGCGGTCTCCCCGCCCCGGACCAGCGTGTACGTGATGAACCCGTACACGACCCCGGCCACGGCCGACAGCGCATAGGCCAGCGGCGCCCGCTGGAAGTCCGTCGCGATCTGGTACGCCGAACGCGACACCGCGCCGACCACCATCACGCCGTAGAACCAGACGAGCAGCATCCCCGGCCCGCTGATCAACCGGGTCGGCTTCTCCTCCAGTGCCGTCATCTCAGCCTCCCCAGATGTCATAGAGCCGCACCTCCAGCACGGCCAGCACCACACCGCCGGCCGCCACCGTCACCGAACCCCAGCGCGTGCGCTCGGCCAGTGACATGAAGCCCGACGCCGGCACGCACGCGAATGCGCCCAGCAGATAGGCCACGAAGATCGTCGTGCCCTGCTCCGGCTTCTGGCCCTGCGCCAGTTGCACGATCCCGACCACCAGCTGGACCACGGCCAGCAGCGACACCACGGCCATGCCGATGAAGTGCCAGTCCTTGGTCGGCTGGTCCCGGTAGGCGGCCCAGCCGCACCAGGCGGCGAGCAGCAGCGCGGCGACCCCGGTCACCAGCGTCAGGGCATTGAGCATGCCGTGACCTTATTACGGCGGAAATGGGCCGCCGCCGCCGACCCCGCCGAACACCGTAGGGTCTAGACCATGACGATCCACGCGCAGGCCCTCCTCTTCGACAACGACGGCACTCTCGTCTCCTCCCTCGACTCCGTCGAGCGCTGCTGGACACGCTGGGCGCGGGAGTACGGCATCACGGCCGAGGACTTCGCACGCGTGGCGCTGCACGGGCGGCCGGCGGCCGAGATAGTCGCCGACCTGCTGCCCGCCCGCCTGGTGCCGGAAGCGGTCGCGCGGGTCGAACAGCTGGAGGTGGAGGACGTGCCGGACGGTGGCGTGCAGCTCCTGCCCGGGACGCGGGAGTTCCTCGACTCGCTGCCGGCCGACCGCTGGGCCGTCGTCACCTCCGCCACCCGCCGGCTCGCCGAGGCGCGCCTCGACGCCGTCGGCATCCTGCCCAAGACCCTGATCTCCGCCGACGACATCACCCGCGGCAAGCCCGACCCCGAGCCCTACCTGCTCGCCGCCCGGCAGCTCGGTGTCGACCCGGCCCGCTGTGTCGTCTTCGAGGACGCCCCGGCCGGACTCCAGGCGGGCCGCGCGGCCGGCATGACCACCGTGGCATTGACCACAACCCACCGAGCGCAGGAGCTGGCGGCCGACCTGGTGGTGAAGGACCTGTCGGCCTTGTCCGCACTGGTCACCGAGGGCGGAGTGGAGATCTCCGTTCGCGGTTGAGAACTGTCCGCCGCTGTCCAGCATGCGGACAGCGGCGGACAGTCGGCAGCACAGGTCTGGTTTACTGATCGCATGACCACGACGAGCTGCCGCACCCTTGCGACCGAGGCGACCATGACGCCCGGTGCTCGTTGTCTGTGTCTGCGTCGAATGTGCGCCTTCTAGAGGGCCCCTGCACCATCTGAGCCTCGCGCCCCGAAGCGAGAGCCATGGCCTGTCCCACGCCGGGTTCCCGGCGTGCGCGACCGACGCCGCCCCGCGCACACGAAGTTCTCCCCCGGTTCACCGCCACAGCGAGAACCGTGCCGCGTCCTGAACGAATGCAACGCATGCACCCGTGCCCGGGCACACCCACGCCCGCGCACTCGACAGTGACGGAATTCCCTGTGATCACCACATCGGGCCTGACGAAAATCTACGGAGCCGACCGCTCCCGCGAGGTCACCGCCCTCGACGGCGTCGACCTCCATGTCCGCGAGGGCGAGGTCTACGGCGTCATCGGCCAGTCCGGCGCCGGCAAGTCCTCGCTGATCCGCTGCATCAACCTGCTGGAGCGGCCGACCGCCGGCACCGTGACCGTCGCCGGACAGGACCTCACCGCGCTCGCCGGGCGCGGACCGCGCGCCGGCCGGGAACTGCGGCAGGCGCGCAGCCGGATCGGCATGGTCTTCCAGCACTTCAACCTGCTGTCCTCGCGGACGGTGCAGGACAACATCGAGCTGCCGCTCGAAATCCTCGGCAGGTCCGGGAAGGACCGTTCCCGCAGGGCGCTCGAACTGCTCGACCTCGTCGGCCTCGCCGACAAGGCCAAGTCCTACCCCGCCCAGCTCTCCGGCGGCCAGAAGCAGCGCGTCGGCATCGCCCGTGCCCTCGCCGGCGACCCCAAGGTGCTGCTCTCCGACGAGGCCACCAGCGCCCTGGACCCGGAGACCACCCGCTCCATCCTCCAGCTGCTGCGCGACCTGAACCGGCAGCTGGGCCTGACCGTGCTGCTCATCACGCACGAGATGGACGTGGTGAAGTCGATCTGCGACTCCGCCGCCCTGATGGAGAGGGGCCGGATCGTGGAGTCCGGCACGGTCAGCGAACTGCTGGCCACCCCGGGCTCCGAGCTGGCCGCCGCGCTGTTCCCGGTGGGCGGCGAGGCCACCGGTGCCGACCGCACCGTCCTGGACGTCACCTTCCACGGCGAGGCCGCCACCCAGCCGGTCATCTCCCAGCTCTCCCGCACCTACAACATCGACATCTCGATCCTCGGCGCCGCCATCGACACCGTCGGCGGTCTCCAGATCGGCCGCATGCGCATCGAACTGCCCGGCCGCTACGAGGACAACGTGGTGCCGATCGGGTTCCTGCGCGAACAGGGCCTGCAGATCGATGTCGTCGGCCACGAGGGCGAGCAGCCCCTGCTGGTGAAGGAGGGTGCGAAGTGACCTGGTCCGAGATGCAGCCGCTGCTGTCGCAGGCGGGCTACGAGACGCTGTGGATGGTCGCCTGGTCCACGCTGATCTCGGTCGCCGCCGGACTCCCGCTCGGCGTCCTGCTCGTCCTGACCGACCGGGACGGCCTGCTGCAGAACCTCCTCGCCGGCAAGGTGATCGGCCAGGCCGTGAACGTCCTGCGGTCGATGCCGTTCATCATCCTGATGGTCGCCCTGATGAGCTTCACCCGCTGGGTCACCGGGACGACGATCGGCACCAACGCGGCGATCGTGCCGCTCGCCATCGGCGGCATCCCGTTCTTCGCCCGCCTGGTCGAGACGGCCGTCCGCGAAGTGGACCACGGGCTCGTCGAGGCCGTGCAGTCCATGGGCGGCAACACCTGGACCATCGTGCGCAAGGTGCTCGTCCCCGAGTCGCTGCCCTCGCTGATCGCCAGCACCACGACCACGCTCATCGCGCTCATCGGCTACTCGGCCATGGCCGGCACGGTCGGCGGAGGCGGGCTCGGCGACCTCGCCATCCGCTACGGCTACCAGCGCTTCGAGACCGAGCTGATGTGGATCATCGTCGCGATCCTCGCCGTCGTCATCTCCCTGATCCAGTTCGCCGGCGACTTCGCGGCCCGTTCGCTGCACCGCCGCGGCGCCCGCTCCGGGGCTGCGCCGAAGCTCCGCCTGCTGAAGGCCGGGGAGCCCGCGGCGGCCGACATCGGCAAGGTCGCCTGAGCCGGAGCCCCGAGCTCCCCTCCCCAGTACCCCCCGTGCACCGACACGGGGTCGCACCACCCTTAAGGAAAGGCACTTTTCGTGCGTAACACCGCCAAGATCACCGCAGCCGCCCTCGCCGCCGGAGCCCTCATCCTCGGGCTCACCGCCTGCGGCCCGGACGGGAACTCCTCCTCTTCCTCGTCCGACACCAGCGGCCCGCTGGTCGTCGCCGCGAGCCCGACCCCGCACGCCGAGATCCTGAACTTCGTCAAGAAGAACCTGGCGAAGAAGGCGGGACTCGACCTGGAGGTCAAGGAGTTCACCGACTACATCACGCCGAACACGGCGACGGAGGACGGCTCGGTCGGTGCCAACTACTTCCAGAACCAGCCGTACCTGGACGACTTCAACAAGAAGCGCGGCACCCACATCGTGCCCGTCGTCACGGTCCACCTGGAGCCGCTCGGCCTGTACTCCCACAAGGTCAAGAAGGTGGACGCGCTGAAGAGCGGTGCGACCATCGCCGTCCCGAGCGACGCCGTGAACGAGGCCCGCGCCCTGAAGCTGCTCGCCGCCAACGGGCTCATCACCCTCAAGGACGGCGTCGGCACCGAGGCGACCCCGCAGGACATCGCGAAGAACCCCAAGAACCTCAAGTTCAAGGAGGTCGAGGCGCCCCAGACCGCGCGCTCCCTGGACGACGTGGACGCGGCCGTGATCAACGGCAACTTCGCCATCTCCGCCGGCATCAAGCCCGCCAAGGAGGCCCTGGTCCTGGAGTCCGCGAAGAACAGCCCCTACGGCAACTTCCTCGCGGTGAAGAAGGGCCACGAGAAGGACCCGCGGGTCAAGAAGCTCGCCAAGCTGCTCACCTCGCCCGAGGTCAAGAAGTTCATCGAGGACAAGTACCAGGGCTCGGTCATCCCGTCCTTCTGACCCGCTGACCAGCGGCTGACCCGGATCTGACGGCACGTATACGGCGTATCGCCACGCACGGGGTCCACTCCCTCACCCGGGGTGGGCCCCGTCGTGCGGTTCAGTGGTTTCATGCTGCATGCTGGGCAGTTCAGCAGGGCCCTGACGGTCCTGATGCTCTCTCAAGGTTCTTCCGAAGGTTACGGAGCGGCGCATGACGAGCACCTTCCCCACCATCTCCATCAGCACGGAGCGGTTGGTGCTGCGTCCCCTCGACGAGGACGACGTGCCCGCCCTGGCCGAGATGATGAACGACGAGCAGATCGCCGCCTGGACCGACGTCCCCCAGCCGTTCACCGAGGACGGCGCCCGGCACTGGATCACCGAGCACGCGCCCGCCGAGCGCGCCGCCGGCCGGGGCCTGGACTTCGCCGTCACCGAGTTCCTCACCCAGCGGCTGGTCGGCATAGTCCAGCTGACCAGGGCGAACTGGCACATCCGCTCCACCGAGCTGTCGTACATCGTCGCCCCCTGGGCGCGCGGCGAGGGCTACGCCTCCGAGGCCGCGCTCGCCACCGCGCAGTGGCTCTTCGGCGACCAGAAGATCGAGCGCATCGAGATCCGCACCGCAGCCGACAACACCGCGTCCCAGCAGGTCGCCCAGAAGATCGGCTGCATCAGCGAGGGCGTGCTGCGCAACGCCTGCATAGTCCACCACCGCACCGAGGACGGCACCTGGACCGACGTGCGGACCGACTTCATCGTGTGGAGCCTGCTCCCGGAGGACCTGGAGGGCGTCGACGAGCAGCTCGCCGACTCCGGCGGCTTCGGGACGTACTCCGACTGGAACTGACGCGGGCAAGGAGCGCCCGGAGCCGCCCGCGGCCCCGCCCGGCCGCGCGTCCGCTACCTTCACCAGGTACGCTCACGGAGCCCGCTCAAGGGACCCGTACCCCTGACGACCTGCGAAAACCTGGAGACTGAGGACGATGGCCGACCGGGTCACGGTGATCGGCTGGGACGGCTCGCCGCTGACCGACGCGGCACGCGCCGCCCTCGGGGCCGCCACGCTCGTGGCGGGCGCGGCCCACCACCTGGCGCTGCCCGAGATCCCGCCCGCCGCCGAGCGCATCCGGCTCGGCAGCCCCGCCCTGGCCGCCCGCCGCATCGCCGCCCACCGCGGCACCGCGGTCGTCCTCGCCGACGGCGACCCCGGCTTCTTCGGCGTCGTACGGACCCTGCGCGCACCCGAGTTCGGCCTGGAGGTCGAGGTCGTCCCCGCCGTCTCCTCCGTGGCCGGCGCCTTCGCCCGCGCCGGCATGCCGTGGGACGACGCCCAGGTGGTCGTCGCCCACCCGCGCACCCTGCGCCGGGCCGTGAACGTGTGCCGTGCCCACACCAAGGTCGCCGTCCTCACCTCTCCCGGCGCCGGACCCGCCGAGCTCGGCCTGCTCCTGGACGGAGTCCACCGGACCTTCGTCATCTGCGAGGAACTGGGCACCGAACGCGAGCAGGTCACCGTCGTCACCTCCGACAAGGCCGCCGACCACAGCTGGCGGGACCCGAACGTCGTCATCGTCATCGGCGGCCCGGTCGGTGCCGGCGAGGGCGGCTGGATCGCCGGGCGCGACCCGGGCGCCGGCCCGCGCGGCTGGGTGCAGCGGGACGACGAGTACGCCGCGTACGGCGGCGGCCTCGGCGAAGGGGAGACGGAACTGCTCCGCGCCGCTCAACTCGCCCGGCTCGGGCCCCGGATCGGTGACCTCGTCTGGGACATCGGATCGGGCAGCGGCGCGTTCGCCACCGAGGCCGCGCGTGCCGGAGCGGCCGTCATCGCCGTGGACCGGGATGCCGGCGCCTGTGCGCGCACCGAATCGGCCGCACGCCGCTACGGCGTCCAGCTCCAGATCGTGCAGGGCAGCGCCCCGCACGTCCTCGAGAACCTGCCCGAACCGGACGTCGTCCGGGTCGGCGGCGGGGGAGCGGCCGTGGTCTCCGCGGTCGCCGACCGCCGACCGCAGCGCATCGTCACCCACGCCGCCACCCGGGACGAGGCCGAGCTCGTCGGCCGCGGTCTGACCGAACACGGATACCGGGTCGAGTGCGCCCTGCTGCAGTCCGTCGCGCTCGACACCAGGGCCTGGACCGAGACCGAGCGGAACGTTGCGTTCCTGCTCACTGGGGAATTGCCGCCGCGTGAAGCGCCTCACTGAGGGGCGGATGGCGGGCAGCGGGCGGGCCCTGCCGGATCACGCCCCGTGATCCTGTTGTCGTACTGCGCGCGGTAGGCTGGCCGATCGTTGTACCGCACCGGTGGCCCGGAACTTCGTTCGCCAATGTCCGGAAAACGCGCCCGTTTTGGGGTGGGTGTGGTACGGCGGAACCCGAGGACGCGCAACGTGGCGCAGTCCACAGCGGGCTGTCGCGGATCATGCTGTCGCGATGGCGGAACGGCCGGGACAATGCCACTGAATGGCTTTGTCGCCTTTTTTGGGCGGGTCGTTCGTGCCGCTGGGCACGCACGCTCGTTCTTCACTGCGGGGCGGTCGGTGCGCCGTCCCGGGTGAGAGGTCGTAGGAGCACTAACCGATGGGCGAGGGGTACGCATGACCGACACCGGCCAGGTCCCGGCCGAGGGGCAGCCGGAGAGCGCAGGCATGGCGGAACAGCCGGGCGTCCCCCCGCACGGCGCGTACGCCTACCTCTCCGAGACACCCGCCGAGGACGAAGACCTGCTGCTGCCGGGAGCCCAGGGCGCGTGGGGCAACGAAGTGCCGCCACCCGCCCCGGAACCGGTCGTCGAGGCCGTCCACGAGCCGGGCCCGCACGAGATGGCCGGCCGGGACAGCGGTTCCGTCGACCTCAGCGGCGTCCGGCTGCCGGGTCCGGGACCCGCGTCCGTGCCCCCGTCGCCCATTCTCTCGGCACCGCACGACCCGACGGCGGCCCCCCAGCCGCAGCGCCGGCCGCTGCACCTCGGGCCCCCCATCCCCGATGCCTCCGCCAGCCCGGT
This sequence comes from Streptomyces sp. NPDC107581, assembly GCF_055657175.1. Classification (NCBI taxonomy): domain Bacteria; kingdom Bacillati; phylum Actinomycetota; class Actinomycetes; order Kitasatosporales; family Streptomycetaceae; genus Streptomyces; species Streptomyces sp. NPDC107581. Next base: position 219,359 of record NZ_JBVKBH010000015.1, on the reverse strand, counting down.
CCGCTCCCTCGCCGACCGCGGCCCCGCGGGCGCGCCGGTACGGCAGCCGGGGCCGCCCGGAACCGGTCCCGAGTACCTCGACGTCCAGCCACTGCCCGAGATGGCCCCGCAGAGCGCGGACCCGTGGGGTGCCGCTCCGGCGGCCGTGGCTCAGGTCGGCCCCGGGGCACCGGCTGCGGAAACGGTTAGTCCGGTCGATGTGTCCTTCGCGGATCCGGCCGGCGTGTCCTTCGCGGATCCGGCCGACGCCGCCCAGGTCGCCGTGGCCCGCGTCGCGACCCGGGCGGTCGCGCACACGTCGGGCGAGGGCGTCCAGGACCTGGCGCAGACGGGCCTGGTCCACGGCCATGACGGCGCGCAGCCGGTGCACGGCCACGACGGTGTGTACGCCGCTCCGGTGGAGCAGGGCCCCGGAGGAGCGCCGATTCCGGCAGCGCCAGGGCAGGAGCCGCCGGCCGCACCGGTGGCAGAGGGCGCGCCGGTTGTGCAGGACACACCGGTGGCAGAGGACGCTCCGGTTGTGCAGGACGCCCCGGTCATGCAGGACGTTCCGGTGGCGCAGGACGCTGCCGCGGTGCAGGACGCGTCGGTCGCACCGGCTTCGGCCGAGGCTGTGGAGATCGCCGCCGAGGGTGTAGACGGTGCCCGGAGCGTGCCCGTGCCGGAGGCGCCGGCGGTGCCGGAGGACGGACAGCAGGCCGACGGTGCCGTAGCGGCGCCGGCGGGCGTGGGGGCAGAGCACGGTGCCGGGGCGGTGGCGGCCGCGGAGACCGCGGAGATCCCGGACGGTGCGCAGACCGTCCCCGCCCCCGCTCAGGAAGCGCAGGCCGAGGTCGCGCCGGACCGGTCGGCGCAGGGTGCGCAGGCCGCGCAGGTCGCGCAGCTCGCCGAGTCCGTCCAGGTGCCCGAGCCGGTCGTGTCCGAGCCGGTCGTGTCCGAGTACGAGGGGGAGCAGCCGCTGCCGGGAGAGGGTGTGCAGCTCGGCGACGCCGCGCAGGTACCGGGTGCGCACGCCGTGGTGGCCGAGCCGCTGCCGCAGGCTGTGGATGCCGCCGCGGCCGGGGCTGTAACCCAGGCTGCGGATGCTGTTCAGGCCGAGCCGCTGCCTCAGGCTCCGGACGCCGTCCCGGCCGAGACGGTGCCTCAGGCCGTCGATGCCGTTCTGGCCGAAGCCGTGCCTCAGACCGTGGATGCCGTCCCGGCCGAGACGGTGCCTCAGGCCGTCGATGCCGTTCCGGCCGAAGCCGTGCCTCAGGCCGGCGATGCCATGCCGCCTCAGGATGTGGCCGAGGAGGCAGGCGTCGGCGCACCCCACGCTCCGGCCGAGAGCGCTGACGTCGCCGTCGCCCAGACCGCCTCCCAGGCTGCCGAGGCCGCTGTGGCTCAGGCCGTGGCCGAAGCCGCCGGACTCGCACCGGCGCCGGCCCACCCGCACATGGACCCGCAGTTCGCCGGAGCCGTGGCTGCCCAGGCCGACGCTGCCGGCCCCGGCCTCGCCGCCGAAGGCACTGCCGCCGCCACGGACCCGCAGTTCGCCGGAGCCGTAGCGGCCCAGGCCGTGGCCGCCCAGGCCGACGCTGCCGGCCCCGGCCCCGCCGCCGAAGGCACTGTCGCCGCCCAGCCCGTGCCGACGCACGCCGCCGACCCGGCCGTCGGCCCGGGTCAGGCCCCCGCCGCCACCGACCCCGAGCCGGCGGCGGCCGCCGAGCCCGTCGCCGCCCCCGGAGCGGACGCGCCGCAGGCCGAGGCCGTCGCCGCCCCGGAGCGGGACGCCGTACAGGTCGTGCCCGCCGCCGACGCCACGGTGACGCCCGCCGCGGGCGTCCCCGCGGCCACCGAGGTGTCCGAGCCGGCCCTCCTCCAGGTGCAGGGCCCCCAACTGGCCGGAGCCGTCCCGAACGAGGGTGAGGCCATGGCCGTCACACAGGAGTCGCCGGAGCCGTCGCCCGCCCAGGGGGCCGCCGGCCATGGCGAGGCCGGCCCCGTCGCCACGCCGGTCCCGCCCCATGGGCCCGCCGCCCCGGCGGGCCCCCAGATGCAGCCCGCCGCGGCGGAGCCCGCCGTGGAGCAGGGTGCCCCCGGGCAGCCGGTGCCCGGCGCCCCCGCGGACCCGCTGTCCCCCGGCGCCCCGCCGGAGCCGCACCCCGAGCAGCTGCTCGGGCAGTTCGTGCCGGTCGAGGGGTCGGTGCCGACCGCTCCGCACCTGGCCCCGACCCCGCCCCAGCCGCTCGCGCTGCCCGCCCAGGAGCAGCAGGAGCCCGTGGTGATGGTCCCCGGGCCCCGCGAGGCCGAGCCCGCTGCCGCACCCGCCGCGCCGGACGCCGAGCACGCCCCCGATGCCGTACAGCACGCGGAGGACCTGGAGACCAGGGCCGCCGATCAGGAAGAGAGCCAGGAAGAGAGCACGGCCGCAGTGGAAGACGTACGACAGTCCACCGGACCGGCTGCGCCCGCCTACGACGACGCCGAGCGTGAAGCCGTTCTGAAGGTGATGCGCGAGCGCCGCGACATCCGCAACGGCTTCCGCAGCGACCCCATCCCGCACGAGGTGCTGCTGCGTGTCCTGGAGGCGGCCCACACGGCCCCTTCCGTGGGCCACTCGCAGCCCTGGGACTTCGTCGTCATCCGGTCCGCCGAGACGCGCCGCACCATGCACGAACTGGCCCAGCGCCAGCGCGAGGCGTACGCCAAGTCGCTGCCCAAGGGCCGGGCCAAGCAGTTCAAGGAACTGAAGATCGAGGCCATCCTCGACACCCCCGTGAACATCGTCGTCACCGCGGACCCGACCCGCGGCGGCCGGCACACGCTCGGCCGGCACACCCAGCCGCAGATGGCGCCGTACTCCTCGGCGCTCGCCGTCGAGAACCTCTGGCTCGCCGCGCGGGCCGAAGGCCTCGGCGTCGGCTGGGTCAGCTTCTTCGACGAGCGGGAGATGGTCCGCGCCCTCGGCCTGCCCGAACACCTTGAGGTCGTCGCCTACCTGTGCGTCGGGTACGTCGACGAATTCCCGGACGAGCCCGAGCTGATGCAGGCCGGCTGGTCCAAGCGCCGCCCGCTGTCCTGGGTGGTGCACGAGGAGACGTACGGCCGACGCGCCCTGCCCGGAGAGGAACCCCACGACCTGCTTGCCGAGACCGTTGCACAGATCCGCCCGCTCGACGCCAAGGCACTCGGCGAGGCCTGGGAGCGCCAGAAGCGCATGACCAAGCCGGCCGGTGCGCTGGGCATGCTGGAGATCATCTCCGCGCAGCTGTCCGGGCTGTCCCGGCAGTGCCCGCCGCCGATCCCGGAGCCCGCGGCCGTCGCCATCTTCGCCGGCGACCACGGTGTCCACGCCCAGGGCGTCACCCCCTGGCCGCAGGAGGTCACCGCCCAGATGGTGGCCAACTTCCTCGGTGGGGGAGCGGTCTGCAACGCCTTCGCCGCCCAGGTCGGCGCCGAGGTGTGCGTCGTGGACGTCGGCGTCGCCGCCGACCTGCCGGCCACCCCCGGCCTGCTGCCCCGCAAGATCCGCGGTGGTACGTCCGACATGACCACCGGCCCCGCGATGACCCGCGAGGAGGCCAGGGCGGCCATCGAGGTGGGCATCGAGACCGCCCGCGACCTGGTGGCGGCCGGCAACAAGGCGCTGCTCACCGGCGAGATGGGCATCGCGAACACGACCGCGTCCGCCGCGCTCATCTCCGTCTTCACCGGTGCCGACCCCGTCGAGGTCACCGGCCGGGGCACCGGCATCAACGACGAGACGCTGGCCCGCAAGACCGAGGTCGTCCGCCGTGCCCTGGAGCTGCACCAGCCGGACCCGGCCGACCCGATCGGCGTCCTCGCGGCCATCGGCGGCTTCGAGCACGCGGCCATGGTCGGCCTGCTCCTCGGCGGCGCCTCCCTGCGCACCCCGGTGATCCTGGACGGCGTCAGCGCCGGCGCCGCGGCTCTCGTCGCCCGCGCGATCGCCCCGGAGGTCCTCGCGGCCTGCATCGCCGGTCACCGCAGCGCCGAGCCCGGCCATGTGGCCGCCCTCAACAAGCTGGGCCTGCGTCCTCTGGTCGACCTCGACCTCCGCCTCGGCGAGGGCACCGGCGCGCTGCTGGCCCTGCCGCTCGTACAGAGCACGGCCCGGGCGATGCACGAGGTGGCGACGTTCGATTCGGCGGGCGTCACGGAGAAGTAGAGGCAGAGGGGGCGACTCCGGGGCCTGTCGGCGACCGCGTGGTTGTGGCCGGCCGTTCCGCAGGGCGGAACGGGTGGGCACAACCACCCCGGCCGTGCACACGGCGATCATGCCCAGCCATCGGACAGCTGCCCCACCCTGCGCGTCGCCAACGTAAAATCCGCACGTCAGCGCCACTGCAACGCCCCTCGGAGGAGCCGCCGCCATGGCCGAACCCCCCGCCTACCCCGTAGGCCTCCGTCTCTCCGGCCGCCGTGTGGTCGTCCTCGGCGGCGGCCAGGTGGCCCAGCGCCGCCTCCCCGCCCTGATCGCGGCGGGCGCGGACATCGTCCTCGTGTCCCCCGGGGCGACCCCCTCGGTGGAGGCGATGGCCGACGCGGGCGAGATCACCTGGCACCGGCGTCCCTACGCCGAGGGCGACCTCGCGGCGGCCTGGTACGCCCTCATCGCCACCAGCGACCCCGAGGCCAACACCCGGGCCTCCGCCGAGGCGGAGACCCACCGCGTCTGGTGCGTCCGCTCCGACGACGCCGACCGGGCCACGGCCTGGACGCCGGCGACCGGCCGCAGCGAGGGCGTCACGATCGCCGTCCTCACCACGGACGCCAAGGGCCGAGACCCGCGCCACACCGCCGCCATCCGCGACGCCGTGGTCGAGGGGCTGCGGGACGGCACCCTGGTCGCCCCGCACCACCGCACCCGCACGCCCGGCGTGGCCCTGGTCGGCGGCGGCCCCGGCGACCCGGACCTGATCACCGTCCGCGGCCGCCGCCTCCTCGCCGAGGCGGACGTCGTCATCGCCGACCGACTCGGCCCGCGCGACCTGCTCGCCGAACTCCCGCCGCACGTCGAGGTCATCGACGCCGCGAAGATCCCGTACGGCCGTTACATGGCCCAGGAGGCCATCAACAACGCCCTCATCGAGCACGCCAGGCAGGGCAAGTCGGTCGTACGGCTCAAGGGCGGCGACCCGTTCGTCTTCGGCCGCGGCATGGAGGAGGTCCAGGCGCTCGCCGAGGCCGGCATCCCGTGCACCGTGGTCCCCGGCATCTCCAGCTCGATCTCCGTGCCCGGCGCGGCCGGCATCCCGGTCACCCACCGGGGCGTCGCCCATGAGTTCACCGTGGTCAGCGGCCATGTCGCCCCGGACGACGAGCGCTCACTGGTCGACTGGCCCTCCCTGGCCAAGCTCACCGGCACGCTCGTGATCCTCATGGGCGTGGACAAGATCGGGAAGATCGCCGAGACGCTCGTCGCGCACGGGAAGGCGCCCGGGACCCCCGTCGCCCTCGTCCAGGAGGGCACGACGGCCGCGCAGCGCCGCGTGGACGCGACCCTCGCCACGGTCGCCGAGGCCGTACGCACCGAGGACGTGAAGCCCCCCGCGGTCATCGTGGTCGGCGAGGTCGTCAACGCCGGCCCGGAGCCCGCGGCCGTGCCCCCCGGCCCGGCGCCCTCGGCGTGATCGCGCGTAACCCGGGGTAACACAACCCGTTCCCAGCCGTTGGCACCACACCCAGGACAAGGCAGTATCACCCTGTGGCCGATCTCATCACCGTTGAGGATCCCGAGGACCCGCGCCTGCGCGACTACACGGGCCTGACCGACGTCGAACTGCGCCGTAAGCGCGAGCCGGCCGAAGGCCTGTTCATCGCCGAGGGCGAGAAGGTCATCAGAAGGGCCAAGGAGGCCGGCTACGAGATGCGCTCCATGCTGCTCTCGGCCAAGTGGATCGACGTCATGCGCGACGTGATCGACGAACTCCCGGCCCCCGTGTACGCCGTGAGCCCGGAACTCGCCGAGCAGGTCACCGGCTACCACGTGCACCGCGGCGCCCTCGCCTCCCTGCAGCGCAAGCCGCTGCCGACGGCGGCGGAACTGCTGCGCTCGGCCCGCCGGGTGGTGGTGATGGAGTCGGTCAACGACCACACCAACATCGGCGCGATCTTCCGTTCGGCGGCGGCCCTCGGCATGGACGCGGTGCTGCTGTCGCCCGACTGCGCCGACCCGCTGTACCGGCGGAGCGTCAAGGTCTCCATGGGCGCGGTGTTCTCCGTGCCGTACGCGCGTCTGGAGACCTGGCCGAAGGGGCTGGAGTCGGTGCGCGAGGCCGGCTTCACGCTGCTCGCCCTCACCCCGGACGAGAAGGCCAGGACCCTGGACGAGGCCGCTCCGCACCGGATGGACCGGGTGGCGCTGATGCTCGGCGCCGAGGGCGACGGCCTGTCCACCCAGGCCCTGGTCGCCGCGGACGAATGGGTCCGCATCCCGATGTCCCACGACGTCGACTCCCTGAACGTGGGCGCGGCGGCCGCGGTGGCCTTCTACGCCGTGGCCTCGGGACGGCCGCAGTCCTGAGCCGGGCCGATGAGGCCACTTCGCCGATGAGGCCACTTCCCGGGAGGGTCCCTTCCTGTGGAGGCCACTTCCTGTGGAGGCCACTTCCTGGGGAGGTCACTTCCCTGGGGAGGTCACTTCCCCTGGGCCGGACGAGTGGAAGACCGAGTCGTACCGCTCGGACATCAGCTGCCCGTCGTCCAGCGGAGTGAAGCCCGGCTGCACCTGCTCATGCCGCCGGTCGTCGTCGCCGAGCCCGCGCGCCGGCCCCTGACAGCCCTGCGCCACCGCGATGCCGAGCGCGACCAGCAGCGTCACCACCACGAACACGAACAGCCGCTGACGCAGCAGCCGGGGATTGGCCGGCCGCCGCTTGGTTCTGGCGGTGTGCGGTCCCGGACGCCCGGTGCCGCCGCGGGCAGTGGGTCGGTGCCCGCTGCCCGAGCGCGGACCGCCGTCGCGGGGAGCCGGAGGAGGGCCCGCCGTGCCCGCACGGGAGGCGACACCGCCGGAACGCTGGGCGCCGACACCCCGCGACGGCGCACCACCTCGGGCAGGCGCGCCACCGCGGGGCACGGGGGTGCCACCGCGCGGCAGGGGGGTACCGGGGGAGGTCCGCCGCTGGGCGCGCTGCTGCTCGGGGTACTGGGCGCGCTGCGACTCGGGGTAGGTGTCCACGAGCCGCCCGGTGGGCCGGTCCGCCTCCGCGGAGCGCGGCGCGGGCGGCCGCGCGTCGGCCAGGCCCTGCGCCTCCCGCGCGGCGATCTCCTTCAGCCGCAGCGACAGTTGGAGGGTGCTGGGCCGGTCTTCGGGATCCTTGGCCAGACAGGCCCGCACGAGCGGAGCGAGAGCGTCCGGCACGCCGTGCAGCTGCGCCTCCTCGTGCACCACCCGGTACAGCATCACCTCGGAACTGCCGTGTCCGAAGGGTGAGTCACCGGTCGAGGCGTAGGCCAGGGTCGCGCCGAGGGAGAAGACGTCCGTGGCGGGCGTGACGGCCGCGCCGCGCACCTGCTCCGGGGCGAGGAAGCCGGGGGAGCCGACCGCCGTGCCGACGTGGGTGAGCGTGGAGGCGCCGGTGGCCCAGGCGATGCCGAAGTCGATGATCCGCGGCCCCTTGGGGGACAGCAGGATGTTGGACGGCTTCAGGTCCCGGTGGACGACCCCGGCCTCGTGCACGGCGACGAGCCCCTCGGACAGTGCCGCGCCGACCGCAGCCGTGTCGGCCGCGCTGAGCGGGCCCTCGTCGGCGACCTTGTCGTGCAGGGACGGGCCCGGTACGTACTGCGTGGCGAACCAGGGCCGCTCGGCATCCAGGTCCGCCGCCACCAGCCGGGCCGTGCAGCCGCCCCTGATGCGCCGGGCCGCCGAGACCTCACGGGCGAACCGGGACCGGAACTCCTGGTCCTCCGCCAGATCGGGCCGGATCACCTTGAGCGCGACGCGCTGCCCCTTCTTGTCGGAGCCGAGATAGACCACGCCCATCCCGCCCGCGCCGAGCCGTCGGTGAAGCCTGAACGAGCCGACGACACGCGGGTCCTCGCGCCTCAGGCGCATCATCGCCATGTTCATCCCCGCTGCCCGGTCCCTGTGACGTGGCACAGCTTACGTTTCCACAGCCGCCTGCGCGCAGAGGCCGCGCCCTCTGGGGCGGATGGATTGTGCCGGCCGGGCATACAAGGTGAAACGCGGTCAGGAAGCCGGTGCCTGCGGTGTCCTTGAGGCCGGTGGGACTCCAACCCGGCTCTGACAAAAGAAGGTTGACGCCGTGACGGATGACCGTGGACCAGGACGCGATGTCGCCCCGGGTACACCGTGCCCGGCCGGACGCACGGGAAGCGGGGCGGACCGCCGGGCGGCCGTGGCACGGCCCCAGGGCTCGTCCGGAGTGATCGAAGTCACTCGGCGCGCCCCGCCCGGCGCCCGGGACACGCCGCGACGCAGCCGTCCGGCAACAGGACGACACCCGTCCGGATCCGGTGTGGCACGGCGGTCCGCAACCGGTGTGACAGGCGGGTCCGCAGGGGGTGTGACGGGCGGTCCTGACTCGGTGTGACGGTCGGGTCCGCAGTCGGTCTGACGGGCGGTCCGGACCCGGTGCGACGGGCGGTCCGGACCGCCGGCTCACGGTGATCCGGCTCCGCACGGATGCGGGAGGGGGTGCGGCGATGGCCCAGTGGGTCCGGATATGCGGGACCCCGCCGTCCGGACATGGCCGGACACGGCGGGCGACCCCTCCGGGAAGACCCCGAGACCTAGGTCCCCGTCTCCACCCAGGGGAGTACTTCGCAGGTCATGGCTCATCCTCCGGGAGGCCCGCGATTCGGTACGAAGGCATGACGCCGGTCGGGCGCCGCACGCCTAGATTTGAGGTCAAGCGGCGGGTGCAGCACTCGTCCCCCGAGGTCAGACACCCGCCGCTGTCAAGGACAACCAGAACGGTCAGGAGAGGACCATGGCCCACACGGCACCGCGGCGCACAGCGCTCCGCCCCCGCCGGACGGGCCGTCGCCACCCCTTGGTGGCGACGCTCATGGCCCTTCCCCTGGCGGCCCTGCTCCTTCTCGTCTTCGACGGCTGGGAGACGGTGGCCACACAGGCGTCGTCCGTGGGTGCGATGCTGGGGCGCTGAGCGGCGACCCCAGGCCCGGAAGAGCGGTCCGGGCGGGGACATCCATCCATGAAACCCCGTGGGGACGGGGGTGCGGCGGACGGCACAAATGCCGGCGCAGCTGGGGAGCTGCGCCGGCATTGCGCCGTTTCCGGGGCGTTGTCGGTGCGGGGTGCGATGCTGGCGTGGACGACCGGCTCGTACTGATCAGGGGGAATCCGGTGACGGGTGAAGGCGCACGATCCGCCGGCCGGCCGGCCCGCCCGGCCCCGCAGCCCGGCCCGCCCGGGGCGAATGCGATCCCCGTACGATTCCCGCGGCACCAGCAGAGCCGTGTCCTCTGCCACCCCCACCTGCGAACCTGCGGCGAGGTGCCCGTCTTGCACTCCTTCCTCGACCTCGACCACGACCACGAGTACAGCTACGGGTACGCCTGCAAGCGCGAGTACCAGCACAGGCAGGACTGCGGGTGCGCCCACCAGCGCGAGCACGTGCACAGGCAGGACTGCGGGTGCGCCCGCAAGCACGGGCACGAGCGCGCCTACGAAGATCGCTCCGGGCCGGAGCCACAGCCGCGCGACTGTCCGTGCCGCGCCGCACAGCCCCAGGTGTCCGCATGAGTGCGCCGCCCGGGGTCCTCACAGCCCTCACCGCACAGGCCAGGGCCGCCGCCCACCCCGGTGCCGGCCCGGCCTCGTGCGCCTGTGGCAGCATCCCCCTCGCCGATCGCGCCGACGCCACCGTCGTCCGGCACGCCGACACCGTCGCGAAGGCCCACGCCCCGGACACCGACCCGGCCGGGCTGGCCCGCCGCCTCGCCATGGCCGCCCGCGTCCCCGACATCCTTCTCCCGCCGCTCACCGCCACCCCGGCGGCCCTGCACGGCCGCCCGGTGACCTTCTGGCCGTACGGCGCCCCCGTGGACCCGGACGATCCGGCGGCAGCCCCCTGGGAAGCCGCCGCCACGCTCCTCGCCCGGCTGCACCGAACGGCCCCCTGTGGCCCCCTGCCCCCGATGCGCGGGCCCGCCAAGGCCGCCCACGCCCTCACCCGGCTGCGCGCGGCCCTGGACGCCACGCCCGATCCGGCCGCGCGCCCGGTCCTGCAGGCCTGGCACGCTCTGCCCGCCTGGGCCCGCGCCGAGGCTCCGATGCCCGGCACCCCGGCCCTGTGCCACGGCGACCTGCACCTCGGCCAGCTCGTCCGCCACCCGGCACCGGACGGGCCCTGGCGGCTGATCGACGTGGACGACCTCGGCCTGGGAGTCCCGGCCTGGGACCTGGCCCGCCCCGCCGCCTGGTACGCCTGCGGGCTCCTCCCGCCCGACGACTGGGACCGTTTCCTGACCGCCTACCGCCGGGCCGGTGGACCCGCCGTACCGGCCGACGGCGATCCCTGGCCCGCCCTGGACGTCCCGGCCCGGGCCGTCACCGTGCAGACCGCGGCCCGCGCGCTCACCAAGGCGCTCGCGGCAGAGCGCCCGCTGGACGAGGTGGAGCAGGCCCTCGTGGACGCCTGTGCCCGAATGACCTCGGTACCCCGTCAGTTGACGCACGGATTCCCGGGTTAGGGTGCAACCGACCGGGGCCGGACAGAGTCTGTCCTGGGGAAACACGAAGCAGGACCTACCGGCGAGGAGTTGAGCCGACCATGCAGTGTCCGAAGTGCCATGCGCCGATGCACACATACAACCGCAACGGCGTCCAGATCGAGCAGTGCAGCGGCTGTCGCGGCATCTTCCTCGACTACGGCGAGCTGGAGGCGCTGACCCAGCTGGAGGCCCAGTGGGCCAAGCCCGTCCCGCCGACCCCGCCCGCGGCCCCGCAGGCGTACCCGGCGCCGCCCGCCCCCGCCTGGGGCGCCCCGCACGGCGGTGGCCACCACGGCGGTCACTACGGTGGCCACGGACACCATGGCCACCACCACAAGAGCTGGGCCCACATGCTCTTCTCCAGCTGAGCCCACGAAGAAGCCCCCGGCCGTACGAGACGGCCGGGGGCTCCGGAAGGTGTGGACGATACTGGGATTGAACCAGTGACCTCTTCCGTGTCAGGGAAGCGCTCTCCCGCTGAGCTAATCGTCCTCGGGACTGTGACCCGAAGGTCACAGGCTGTGCGTGCGCGATACTGGGATTGAACCAGTGACCTCTTCCGTGTCAGGGAAGCGCTCTCCCGCTGAGCTAATCGCGCGGGTAAGGATCTTCGAGGAGATCCAGTGGACGATACTGGGATTGAACCAGTGACCTCTTCCGTGTCAGGGAAGCGCTCTCCCGCTGAGCTAATCGTCCTTGGAGGTGGAGACGGGATTTGAACCCGTGTAGACGGCTTTGCAGGCCGTTGCCTCGCCTCTCGGCCACTCCACCAGGAGTGTAGGGGATCGGGAAGACCCCTTCTTCCTTCGAGCGGACGACGAGGCTCGAACTCGCGACCTCAACCTTGGCAAGGTTGCGCTCTACCAACTGAGCTACGTCCGCTTGTCGTTTCGTTCCGCTTCCACGTCCCGGCGACGTGTTGAACTCTAGCGGATTCCCGGGCCAGCACAAAAACGCGTTTGTGCAGCGTGCTGCGTTGCGTACGACAGAGGACGTGGTCAGGGCTCCGAGGGGACATCCGCGGGCCACCTTTCGGACACCCGCCCTAGACTCGTCCACGTGCTCCACCTCCCGTCTCGGCTCCCACCCCTGGCCCGGTTCGGCGACCGTCTCGCCACCGGCCTGCTCGACGTCACCAGCGACCCCGCCGCCCTGGAATCCGCAGGCTTCTGGGCGGTCTGCGCGGACTTCGAGGGCACGCTGACCTGCGCCCGCTTCGCGGACGTCCGGGAGGAGGGGGTGCCCGCTCCGGTGCCGGGCGGCTGGCGCGGCCCGGCCAGGGGTGAGTGGACCACCTCCCTGGACCGCGCCGCGTACACGGCGGCCGTGGGCCGGATACGCGAGCACATCGCGGCCGGCGAGGTCTACCAGGCCAACCTCTGCCGGGTGCTCACCGCGCCCGTCGCCCCCGACGCCGACGTGGACGCCCTGACCGCCGTGCTGGCCCGCGGCAACCCGGCGCCGTACGCGGGCACGGTCCGGCTGCCGGAGTACGGCGTGGAGATCGCCACCGCCTCGCCCGAACTGTTCCTGCGCCGGGACGGCCGGACCGTCGAGTCGGGGCCGATCAAGGGCACCGGCCGTACCGAGGCGGACCTCCTGGAGAAGGACTACGCCGAGAACGTGATGATCGTGGACCTGGTCCGCAACGACCTCGGGCGTGTCTGTGCCACCGGCAGCGTGACCGTCCCCGACCTGTGCGCCGTCGAGAAGCACCCGGGCCTGGTCCACCTGGTGTCCACGGTCCGCGGCGAGCTGCGCGACGGCGCCGGCTGGCCCGGGCTGCTCGCCGCCGCCTTCCCGCCCGGCTCGGTCACCGGCGCACCCAAGTCGAGTGCCCTCCGGATCATCGAGGCCCTGGAGACCGCACCGCGCGGCCCCTACTGCGGCGGCATCGGCTGGGTCGACGCCGACCGGGGCACCGGCGAGCTGGCCGTGGGCATCCGCACCTTCTGGATCGACCGGGACGCCGGTGTGCTGCGCTTCGGCACCGGCGCCGGCATCACCTGGGGGTCCGATCCCGAGGGGGAGTGGCGCGAGACCGAACTGAAGGCGTCCCGGCTGCTCGCGGTAGCGTCGGGGACGTACGAGGACAACGGGGCGGGCGGGGCCGCACCCGACGAAGGGGCTCTCACATGAAGATCTGGCTGGACGGCACTCTGCAGGACGCCGAGTCCGCGCGTGTCTCCGTCTTCGACCACGGGCTGACCGTCGGCGACGGCATCTTCGAGACGGTGAAGGCGGCCCACGGGCAGCCCTTCGCGCTCACCCGCCACCTCGACCGGCTCACCCGCTCGGCACGGGGCCTCGGCCTGCCCGACCTCGACCACACCGAGGTCCGCCAGGCCTGCGAGGCGGTCCTGGAGGCCAACCCGATGCCGCTGGGCCGGCTGCGCATCACCTACACCGGTGGCCACGGCCCCCTCGGTTCCGACCGCGGCGACCACGGACCGACCCTGGTGGTCGCCCTCGGCGAGACCACCCGCCGCCCGGACTCCACCGCGGTCATCACCGTGCCCTGGACCCGCAACGAGCGCGGCGCGCTCACCGGTCTGAAGACCACCTCCTACGCCGAGAACGTCGTCGCCCTCGGCCGCGCCCACCAACACGGCGCCTCCGAGGCACTGTTCGGCAACACGGTCGGGCAGCTCTGCGAGGGCACCGGGTCGAACGTCTTCGTCGTCCTGGACGGCGAGATCCACACCCCGCCGGTCGCCTCCGGCTGCCTCCCCGGCATCACCCGCGCCCTCACCGTCGAGTGGACCGGCGCCAAGGAGGCCGACCTGCCGCTGGACGTGCTGGAGCGGGCCGAGGAGGTCTTCCTCACCTCCACCCTGCGGGACGTGCAGGCCGTGCACCGGATCGACGGCCGGGAACTGCCCGGCACCCCCGGCCCCGTGACGGCCAAGGCGATGCGGATCTTCGACGAGCGGTCCGGCGAGGACCTGGACCCCTGACAGACACCTGAAATTCGGCTGCCCCGGGGTTCGGGAACGGGTAGAACACCGGTGATGACGACGACCCTGCGGCCGTCCGAGCCGCTTCAGCAGCACCCCGACGGGACCCGGTCCCGCCGCTACCAGGTGTGCGTGAACAGCCGGCCTGTCGGCGCGATACACCTCGGCACGGTGCCCGGCTTCGCCGGCGCCGTGGCCGGGGTCCTGGACCTGCGGATCGAAGAGGCGGACCGCCGCCGCGGCCGCGGCACGGTGGCCCTGCTCGCCGCCGAGGAAGTGGCGCGCGGCTGGGGCTGCCGGCGGATCCAGACGAACGTCCCCGCCGACGCCGACGTCCCTGCCGACGCCGCGCTGCGGCTCTTCGAAGCACTCGGCTACGCCCGCCGCAGCCGCGGCATGCACAAGCGGCTCGGCGAGGTCCCGCCCGAACTGCCCGCGGGCAGCCTGGCACGCCCCATGGACGAGGCCGAGTTCACGGCGTGGCTCGCGCATGAGTCCGAGCACTACACACGTGTCTGGATCGAGCAGGGCGTGCCCGAGGCCGAGGCGTACGCCAAGTCGCGCCGCGACCACGAGACGCTTCTGCCGCGCGGGCGCGCCACCGAGAACATGCTGTTCAGCGTGGTCGAGCACGAGGGCGTACGGGTGGGGACGCTGTGGGTGGCCCTGCAGGACGGCCAGGCCTATGTCTTCGACGTCGCGACCGAGGCGGCACAGCGCGGACGGGGCCACGGCCGTACGCTGATGCTCCTGGCTGAGGCGCAGGCGATCGCCGCCGGCCGCCGCGTCCTCGGCCTCAACGTCTTCGCCGGCAACACCCCGGCCGAGCGGCTGTACGAGTCGCTGGGCTACGGGACGACGCGGTACTCCCTGTACAAGGATCTCCTGTAGCGCCCGCTGCGCAGGGATCTCCGGTACTGCCCGGTGTGCGGGGATCTCCAGTGCTGCCCGGTGCGCAGGGTCCTCCCGTAGTGGCCGGTCAGGCCTGTTCCCCGGCCAGCAGCCGGTCCGCGATCTCCTCGATGCGCTCGCGCAGTCCGTCCTGGCTCTTGCCGCCGTCGAGGCGTTCGCCGCCGATGACGTAGGTCGGGGTGCCGGTCACACCGATCGCCTTGCCCTCGGCCTGGTCCGCGTCGACGATCAGGATGTGCCGACCGTCGATCAGCGCGGTGTCGAACTCCTCGGCGTCCAGCCCGAGTTCGCGGGCGACCTCGACCAGGAAGGGTTCCCCCTTACGGTCCAGCTCCTCGACCCGTTCCAGGACCGCCTCCACGTACGGCCAGCCCTTGCCCTGCCCGAGGGCCTCCTCGGCGGCCTGGGCGGCGGCGAAGGAGTGCTGGTGCTTCTCCAGCGGGAAGTGCCGCAGCCGCACGTCCAGCCGGTCGCCGTAGCGGTCGCGCAGGGCACGGACATCGCCCAGGGCGCCGCGGCAGTCGGGGCACTGGAGTTCGCACCAGACGTCGAGGACGAGGGGTTCGGTGCGGGCGGGGGAGGAGTCGCTCATGTGCCCAGTCTTCCAGGCCGGACGCGGGCGACCCAATCGAACCGTACGGCTGCGGCACCTGGCGGGGCGGGTCCGGGGGACCAGCACCTCAGGAGGAGGTGACCCGGAGATCTCCCTGATGTCGGGCCGGAGCGTGGCGTCGCGGGGACCGGGAGGGGCAGGATGGAAGGGACGAAGCGCACTCTGCCCGTGCGCCGCGTTCCGTTCGCCCGCCCGAGCCCGCCTGGAGGACCGGATGATTGCCGAGACCGTCTGCTCCGCCGTGTCCGCGGCGGGCCTGGGCATCGCGGTGGTCACGGCCTACCGCAAGCGTTTCCTGGCGGCCGCGCGGATCACTGCGTACTCGCTCGTGCCGGTCGGCCTGGTGATGACGGGCGTGGTCGGCTGGCTCGCCGACACCGCGTTCAGTCCCACGGCCTGGGCGGGCTTCGGGGTGCTGGGCGCGGCCTGGCTGTTGTTCGCGAGCACACGCGCCATCGAGCGCCGACGCGGCGGCACGCGTGCCGAGCGAAAGGCGGCGCGCAGCGGTCAGGGCGGCGCCGCGGTGGCCCCGACCGCGTCGGCGCCCTCGCTCGGTGCCGGGTCGACGCCCGCCGCACGGCCCGCCGCCCCGCGCAGCGGCTCCGGCGAGGACTTCAGCGACATCGAGGCCATCCTCAAGAAGCACGGCATATGACCTGAAACCGTTCACAACCGGAAGCAAGTCGAGCGGGCCAGTACGGAAATCGGTGCAGTACCGCACTCGGTGCGTGTGTTGATCGCCAACGGGGCACCCTCTGGGCCATCATCACCGCGAGATGCTGGACATGGAACAGAGCGAGGCCGCGCCGCAGAAGGACGAGCCGCGCGGGTGCCTCTTCGCCCTTTCCCAGCCACCGCTGATGATCTTCCTTGCGGTGATCGGGTGTCTGCTCCTCATGGCTGCGCTGCACGACCTGCTGTTGCTGTGAGCCGTACACGCCCGTCCCGGCGCCACCCGCCGGGACCGGCGTCGCCCGCCGCAGGGCGTGCGCCCTCCGTTCCCGCCCCTGGCCGTGCCCGTCGCCTCTGCCCCCGGGCCGCGCCGGCCGATCAGCCCGCCGCCTCCTTGCGCCGCGCCCGGTAGGCGGCCACATGCAGCCGGTTCCCGCAGGTGCGGCTGTCGCAGTAGCGGCGCGAGCGGTTGCGGGAGAGATCCACGAAGGCATGACGGCAGTCCGGTGCCTCGCAGCGTCGCAGCCGCTCCTGCTCCCCGGCCACCACGAAGAAGGCGAGCGCCATCCCGCAGTCGGCGGCGAGATGGTCCGCGACGGAGGCGCCGGGGGCGAAGTAGTGCACATGCCAGTCGTAGCCGTCGTGGTCCGTGAGGCGTGGCGTGGTGCCTGCCGCGGCGACCAGCTCGTTGATCATTCCCGCAGCGGCCCGGGCGTCCGGGGCCGCGAAGATCCCCGCGAACCGGCCGCGCACCTTGCGCACCGCCGACAGGTCGAACTCCGACAGCACTCCGACATCGCTCATTTTGTGGCTTCGCACGAAATCGGCGAGAGCCGTGACATCCGGCAGTCCGTCCGCCGCCGCGTTGTCCTCCGGCACGGTGTTCACCAGATCCACCACGGTATCGAGGGCGCACCGGGTGTCGTGGGTGATCAGCACGTTTCGCTCCCTGGCCTGGGGGGTCGGGCAGGCGCCCGCCGATGCTGGCCGATGGTAGCGACAACCGCGCCCGCCGCACCGGGTTCCCGCTCCACCGACGCTCGCCGGTAGAACGTCCCCGTGCCCACGGGGGTTCCCCGACCTCACGGGCGGTACCCGTACAGGCACAGCGGGTCCACGGAGGGTAGCCGGACAGGGCGCAGGGTGCTTACGGACGGTAGCGGGACAGGCATACGCCAACGCCGTCCCGTGAACACTCACGGTGACGGCGCCGGCCTGTGCCGTATGCGGTTGTCTTGGCCCGAGCCGTCTCCCCGAGTGGACGGCGCCGGGCGGCTTTGAGGGGCCGCGGCCTAGCTCTCCGCCAGGATGTGCGAGAGCTCCTGATCCAGATCGAAGTGCCGGTGTTCCGTGCCGGGCGGCACGGCGGCGTCGGTTCGCTTCAGGAAGGACTCCAGGGCCCGCGCCGGGGCCTCGAGCAGGGCCTCTCCCTCCGGGGAGCTCAGGGCGATGCACACGACGCCCTGGCCATGACTACGGGATGGCCAGACGCGGACGTCGCCGGTTCCGGTGGGCCGGTGAAGCCCCTCGGCGAGGAGGTCGCGGGCGAACACCCACTCGACGGTCTCCTCGGCTCCGGTGTGGAAGGTGGCGTGCACGGCGTAGGGGTCGGCCGTGTCGTACCGCAGGCCTGCGGGGACAGGCAGGGAGGACTCGCTCGACACAACGAGGCGCAGGTGCAGCTCGCAGCTGACCGTGGTGTTCATAAGCGCCAGGGCCTTTCGCTCAGTGTGCGCTCGGGGATTCGCACGTCGGCGAAATCGACATGCCACCTACGGTGCCGTTGTAAACCCCTCTGAGTGTTTTGCGTGTGTTTGCGTAACTCTTCCGGCCGAGAACTTCTCCAAGATCTACGACCATTCCGGTGACCGGATTCACTCGGGTAGGGTTTGGCTGTATGAATACGGGGAGTGACGAACAGGGCGAGGTCGCCGCGGGGGCGAGCGGCGCGACGGCCGGCCCGGGGCAGGCCGGGCAGGGGCTCGGTTCCCGCGCGCCGGAATTCATCAAGGCCCGCCGGGCCCTGCATCTGAGCTGGCAGGTCGGCGTCTTCGTGGTCGGCCTCGCGGTCGTCGTCGCGGGCGTCATCATGCTGCCGCTGCCCGGCCCGGGCTGGGTGGTGATCTTCGGCGGCATGGCGATCTGGGCGACCGAGTTCGTCTGGGCCCAGCTCGTGCTGCGCTGGACGAAACGCAAGGTCACCGAGGCGGCCCAGCGGGCGCTCGATCCCAAGGTGCGCCGCCGGAACATCACCCTGACGGCGCTGGGACTGGTGATCGTGGGGACGCTGGCCGGGATCTACCTGTGGAAGTTCGGCGTCGTGATGCCCTGGAAGATCAAGGATCAGTGACGGCGCCGCGGGACAGGGCCGTGCGCAGGCCCGGCCCGTGGTCGGAGGCACCCCCTGACATGGGGTAATGTTCTCCCTGCGCCCGGGCGATTAGCTCAGTGGGAGAGCGCTTCGTTCACACCGAAGAGGTCACTGGTTCGAACCCAGTATCGCCCACCCGGAACGACGGCCCATCTGCGAAACAGCAGATGGGCCGTCGTCGTCTGTGCTTGTGCGGCGACGGTCCGTGGCGGTGCCGGCTCGACCGCAGGCGCCGACCGGCCACCCGTGGCGTGCCCGCGAGTCGTGAAGAACCACGTACGTTCCCGCATGTGTCCGACAGCCCGGACGCCTCTCGCCCTCTCATGCGACTCCTCGCCCCCTGTGCACTCCTGGGCCCCTCCGCACCTTGCGTCAGCAAGCACCTGTTGAAACGATTCATGGCCCGGCGGAAACGCTGCGGGGAGAGCCCGGCCGCCGTGAAGGCCGACAAGAACCCTGAGGGGCGCAGGACCCTGGAGGCGGCCGGAGCCTCGGCTGCTGGGCTGTGGCTCGCCGTGGCGACGGGGTGTGGGGGCGACACCGGTTCCGGGAACGCGGCGGTGACGATCCGTTACTCGTGAGGGGGTGCCGAGGGGCGGGCCAAGAAGGTCGGCCGGCCGATCGCCCTCTTCGAGAAGAAGTACCCGAAGATCAAGGTAAAGACCGACTTGCAGATATATCAGTCGTTCTGGGAGAAGTTCCGGACCCAGGCTGCCGACGGAAATCCACCGGATGTTTTTCTCAATGCCGTCGGGTTCCTTCGCAAGTACGACAAGAGAGGAATTCCTCTCGGCCTCAAGTCACGGCTCCAGGCACGCCATCTGAGCCCGGATCACTTCCGCGGGGCCTCGTGAAGGCCGGCGGGACGGACGGTGGACAGCTCGGAATTCCCGCCGGCAAGGCCGACCTGACGCAGTGGTGGACCCGCGGCTGTGCGGCGGCCTCGCCGAGGAGGACCGGGGGCCGGCCGCGACGGCGCCCCGGTGGAGGGGAGTGAGGCGAGCCGGGTGCCGGCCAACGGCACCTCGCCGTACGGCCTCGCGGCCGTCGAGAATCCGGCGCTGCTCGGCGACGGGAAGCCGAACCGGCGGGTGATGGGAAGCGGAGCCGGGGGGTTACGGGAACCCGAGCCGGCGGGTGATGGGGGAGCGCCGTCGCACGGGCGGCGGCGCTCGTCCCCCGAGTGTGGTCCGCGTCACCGTGCGGCACATGAGTACTCGTACTCGGATCCACGGAGCCACCAGGGCAGACTCTGCCCATGGACTGGTCCCGCTACCGCTTTCGCAGTCTGTGGTCCCTGCCCGCCCCGCCGGCCGCCGTGTACGCGGTGCTGGAGCGGCCCGAGGACTATCCCTGCTGGTGGCCGCAGGTACGGGCGGTGACCCGGGTCGACGACGGCACCGGCGTCATCACCATCCGCTCCTTCCTGCCGTACGCCATCACGTTCACCGCACGTGAGACGCGCCGCGACCCGGCCGCGGGCATCCTGGAGGTCGCCGTGTCCGGGGACATCGAGGGCTGGGCCCGCTGGACGGTCACCGCCGACGGCGCGGGCACGCTGGCCCGCTACGACCAGGTCGTGGACGTCACCAGGCCACTGCTCAGACGGCTGGCCGTACCGGGGCGGCCCCTCTTCCGCGCCAACCACCGGCTGATGATGCGGGCCGGGCGGCGCGGACTGCTGCGCCACCTCGCAGCGGTTTGAAGTAACACCGCAAGGGCCTGTATTGTTCAGTGCGTTCCCGGGCGATTAGCTCAGTGGGAGAGCGCTTCGTTCACACCGAAGAGGTCACTGGTTCGAACCCAGTATCGCCCACCGGGAAGAGCCGGTCTGCAGTCGCAGACCGGCTTTTTCGTTTCCGCATGTACGTCCGGTCGTCCATCTGCAGGGGACTGCGCGCTGCGGTTCCCCGAACCGTCACGCCGCCGCCGGCAGCTCCGGCCGCAGCGGCCACTCCGTGCTGACGATCTCCGCCGAGCCGCTGCGCGCGAACCACGCCTGCAGGCCGCGGGCCTGCGCCGCGTGCCAGGCGGCCTGGAGCGTGTGCAGTTCGGCGGGGGAAAGCCGCTCCAGCCGGGCCGCGAAACGGCGGCCCAGCGCGCGTACGACCTCCAGCGCGGCCAGGGCGTCGGCCGCCGCGTCGTGCGCGCCCTCCAGCGTCACACCGTAGTGCGCGCACAGGTCGGTCAGCGTGCGCCGCCCCTTGCGGTAGCGGTCCAGATGCTTGTCCAGCACCCGGGGATCCAGCACCATCAGCGGCACCGACTCGAACCAGCGGTCGAGCGAAGAAGCCCGGTGCCGGCGCAACTCCCGGTCCAGGAGCGTCAGATCGAACGGCGCGTTCATCACCACCAGCGGCCGCTGCATCGCCGCGTGCTCCGCCAGCTGCTCGGCTATCTCGTACACCACAGGCGCCGGCCAGCGGCCGTTGTGCTGCAGGTGTTCATCCGTCAGTCCGTGCACCGCTGTCGCCGCCTCCGGCACCGGCACGCCCGGGTTCACCAGCCACCGGATGATCCGGGGCCGGGTGCCCGGCGCGTCCTGGACGACGACGGAGGCCGACACGATCCGGTCGGTCTCGACGTCCACGCCCGTCGTCTCCGTGTCGAAGGCGGCCAGCGGCCCCTCGTACCAGGTCGTCATGCGAACCCAACTCCTCGTTCACCCACGGCAGGTGACGTTCCGTCTTCTGCCCGTTTGGTGATACCCGGGCCGTTTGCGCCGTACGCCGGAAGGAGACAACAGGAGTACGGGTCTTTGCAGTTCAGCGGCCCGGCACGGGGAAACTCTTGGCTTGGAAGGCTGTTGGTCATGGCCATAGCGCAGCCCGAGCGGCCCGGGCTGCTGCCCGAACGCCCGGGCCCTCTTCGCGGCACGCTCGCCACCACCGCCTGCATGGAGACACTGCAGGTCGGCTATCTGCACGCGGTCGCCGCCGCGGCGGGCTGCTCGCTGTCCCAGCCCTTCCCGGACAACGGCATCGACTGGCACGTCAGCCACAGCGCGCCCGGACACACCGTCGACGACGAGGTCACCATCAAGGTGCAGCTGAAGTGCACCTACCAGGTCGCGCCGAACCCCGCGGGCCGCTTCTTCTCTTTCACGCTCGACAACGACCACCTGCGCAAACTCGCCCGCACACCCGTCTCGGTGCACAAGATCCTGGTGGTCATGCTCGTCCCGCGCTCCCAGGACGACTGGCTGCGCGCCAGCCACGACCGGCTCGACCTCAGGCACTGCTGCTACTGGGTCAACCTGGCCGGCCGGCCGGTCACCGGCCGGCACCGGACCACCGTGCGGATACCGACTTCGCGCATCTTCGACGACCGGGCGCTGTGCGAGATCATGACGCGGGTCGGGACGGGAGGCAGGCCATGAGGAGCCGTCCGTACGACGAGCCGGCCCGGCAGGTCCGGCCGCACCCCGACGACCTCGCCTGGAACCGGCCCCCCGACCCCGCCGAGGTCGACCCCGCCGTGCTGGGCGCACTGCTGCACCGGCACGGCTGGCAGCGGCGCGGCGGCGCGGCCGGGCGCTACGGCCGCTGGACCCCGCCGGGGCCGGGCGGCGGCGGGACCAGCCTGCTGGTGCCCGAGAGCCGAGCCTTCCCCGACAGCGACGACCTGCTCGGCGAGGCCCTCGACGCCCTGGCCCGCAGCGACATGCCCTCCGCGCGCGAGGTGCTGATCTCCCTGGCCGTGCCCAGCGACGAGATCCGCTGGTGGCGGGACACCCCCAGCGGGCCGGTGGGCGGCGCCGCGCCCTGGACCGTCGACGAACAACTGCGCGCCGCGGCCCGGCAGATGCTCCTCGCGGCCGCCCTCGCCACCCGGGCGCGGGCGGGTTACCACGGTGCCCGGCACCGGCGGTCCGCCGCCACCCTCCTGGAGCACCTCCTCGTCGGCCCGGCCGCCGAGGGCCGCCGGCTGACCGCCTTCACGCCCGTGCCCACCGCCCGCCCGCTCGCCGTCCGCCTCCACCAGGCCCTGTACGCGGCCCGCGAGGCCATCGACTACGAACGGGCCACCGGCGGCATGGACGCCTTCGACGGCGCAGTGGAGGCCGGCGTCAGCCGTGAGCTGACCGAGGCGCTGATCACCCTCGTCCGGGGCACCGAGGGCGCACGCATCGCCGTCGCCTGGGCGCCCGGGGCCGGTGTCCCCGAGGGCTGCGCCGCCTCCGCCGAACCTGTCGAGTTCTCGCCCGGCGACCTGCCCGTGCTGCGCGCGGCCGGCGCCCGCTATCTGCAGGAGGAGCCCTCCGTGCCGGTCCGGATCACCGGCGCCGTGGTCCGCCTGCGCCGCTCCGGCCCTCAGGGCGAGGGCACCGCACGGCTGCGGGTGCTCGCGGGTGCCGAGGTCCCGCACGTCCGCGTCACCCTGGACGAGGAGGACTACCGCATCGCCGGCCACGCCCACCTCGTCGGCCTCCCGGTGCGGGTGCACGGCCGGCTGGAGCGCCGGGGCGGCTTCCGCAGGCTCACCGGCGCCTCCGGGGTCGTACCCGTGCAGGTGGACGACGCCGAGCGGGACCGGCTGATGAAGTCCCTGCAGGAGAATCTCGACTTCTTCGAGGAGGCGTGCGGGGAGGGGTACGGGGCCGAGGACTGAGGGTGACCGTTTCGCGGTCGGTGCCGTCGGGTCGGTACGATCCCTTGTGCGCGCGCTCCTGGTATGGCGCCGCCCCCACCTTCAGTCAGGAGAGACCGGTGTCAGACGTCCGTGTGATCATCCATCGCGATTCCGAGCGGGAAGAACGCGTGGTGACGACGGGCACTACGGCCGCCGAGCTCTTCGCCGGCGAGCGCTCGATCATCGCCGCGCGTGTCGAGGGCGAGCTGAAGGACCTCACCTACGAGGTCGAGGACGGCGAGAGCGTCGAGGGCGTCGAGATCTCCTCCGAGGACGGTCTGAACATCCTGCGCCACTCCACCGCGCACGTCATGGCGCAGGCCGTGCAGGAGCTCTTCCCCGAGGCCAAGCTGGGCATCGGCCCGCCCGTCAAGGACGGCTTCTACTACGACTTCGACGTCGAGAAGCCGTTCACGCCCGAGGATCTCAAGGCCGTCGAGAAGAAAATGCAGGAGATCCAGAAGCGGGGCCAGAAGTTCTCCCGCCGGGTCGTCACCGACGAGGCCGCCCGCGAGGAGCTCGCGGACGAGCCGTACAAGCTGGAGCTGATCGGCCTCAAGGGATCCGCCTCCTCCGACGACGGCGCGGACGTCGAGGTCGGCGCCGGCGAGCTGACGATCTACGACAACCTGGACGCCAAGACCGGCGAGCTGTGCTGGAAGGACCTCTGCCGCGGTCCCCACCTGCCCTCGACCCGTCTGATCCCCGCGTTCAAGCTGATGCGCAACGCCGCCGCCTACTGGCGCGGCAGCGAGAAGAACCCCATGCTCCAGCGCATCTACGGCACCGCCTGGCCGTCCAAGGACGAGCTGAAGGCCCACCTGGACTTCCTCGCCGAGGCCGAGAAGCGCGACCACCGCAAGCTGGGCAACGAGCTGGACCTCTTCTCGATCCCCGAGCAGATCGGCTCCGGCCTCGCCGTCTTCCACCCCAAGGGCGGCATCGTCCGCCGCGTGATGGAGGACTACTCGCGCCGCCGCCACGAGGAGGAGGGCTACGAGTTCGTCTACACCCCGCACGCGACCAAGGGGAAGCTCTTCGAGACCTCGGGCCACCTGGACTGGTACGCCGAGGGCATGTACCCCCCCATGCAGCTCGACGAGGGCGTGGACTACTACCTCAAGCCCATGAACTGCCCGATGCACAACCTGATCTTCGACGCGCGCGGCCGTTCGTACCGTGAACTGCCGCTGCGCCTCTTCGAGTTCGGGACCGTGTACCGATACGAGAAGTCGGGCGTCGTGCACGGCCTGACCCGTGCCCGCGGCTTCACCCAGGACGACGCGCACATCTACTGCACCCGTGAGCAGATGTCCGAGGAGCTGGACAAGACGCTCACCTTCGTCCTCGGCCTGCTGCGCGACTACGGCCTGACCGACTTCTACCTGGAGCTGTCCACGAAGGACCCGGAGAAGTTCGTCGGCTCCGACGAGGTCTGGGAAGAGGCCACGGAGACGCTCCGCGAGGTCGCCGAGAAGCAGGGCCTGCCCCTGGTCCCGGACCCGGGCGGGGCCGCCTTCTACGGCCCGAAGATCTCCGTCCAGGCCAAGGACGCGATCGGCCGTACCTGGCAGATGTCGACCATCCAGCTCGACTTCAACCTGCCCGAGCGCTTCGACCTGGAGTACACCGGCCCGGACGGCGCGAAGCAGCGCCCGGTGATGATCCACCGCGCTCTCTTCGGCTCGATCGAGCGCTTCTTCGCGGTGCTCCTGGAGCACTACGCGGGCGCGTTCCCCGCGTGGCTGGCCCCGGTCCAGGCGATCGGCATCCCGATCGGCGACGGGCACGTGGAGTACCTGGAGAAGTTCGCCTCGGCGGCGAAGAAGCAGGGCCTGCGGGTCGAGGTGGACTCCTCCTCGGACCGTATGCAGAAGAAGATCCGCAACGCCCAGAAGCAGAAGGTGCCCTTCATGGTCATCGCGGGCGACGAGGACATGTCCAACGGCTCGGTGTCCTTCCGCTACCGCGACGGCTCCCAGGAGAACGGCATCCCGTTCGACGAGGCCATCGCCAAGATCGCGAAGGTCGTGGAGGAGCGGACCCAGGTCTGACGTCCCGGAGCCAGGTCCGACGTCCCGGACTCCGGTACGACGTCCGGGACCCGGGTCCGAGTCCGGCGTTCCGGCCAGGGGCCCTCGGGGATCGCATCCCCGGGGGCCCTTGCCGTCTTCTCCCTCGCCCCTGCGACACGCCTCGAACGGGCGAAGCCATATGCTGCCTTGCATGACGAGTGAGCCGGAACAGCAGATCGGAGTGGGGACGCAGGACGCGTTCCAGCGCCTGTGGACGCCCCACCGGATGGCCTACATCCAGGGTGAGAACAAGCCGACCGGTCCGGGGGCCGACGACGGCTGTCCCTTCTGCTCGATCCCGGCCAAGTCCGACGAGGACGGCCTGATCGTCCGCCGAGGCGAGCATGTGTACGCCGTCCTCAACCTCTACCCGTACAACGGCGGTCACCTGATGACGGTTCCGTACCGGCACGTCGCCGACTACACGGAGCTGACCGGGGCGGAGACCGCCGAGCTGGCCGAGCTGACCAAGCAGGCGATGACCGCGCTGCGCACCGCCTCCGGCGCGCACGGCTTCAACATCGGTATGAACCAGGGCACCGTGGCGGGCGCCGGCATCGCCGCCCACCTCCACCAGCACATCGTCCCGCGCTGGGGAGGCGACACGAACTTCATGCCCGTGGTGGGCCACACGAAGGTGCTGCCCCAGCTCCTGGCCGACACGCGGACGATGCTGGCCGAGGCCTGGGCCGAGGGCTGATGTCCCCGGGCCCGGGCTGAACCTTTCAGGCCTTGCACGCCGCGCGGGCACGATCCAACGCCGGGCCGGCCGTGCCGGGACCGCCGGGACGCCGTTGCCACCTTTGACGGGGTATCGCCGAGGTGAGCCCAACAGGGGGCATGGGGCGGTCCTCCGGCGGTGTGGTCGGGCATGAGCTAGGCGGCGGGCAGCCCGTGGTGGGCCGGGCGGTGCCGCACCGGCTCAGGCGGAGGTGCTTGCGTCTTCCGAGAACAGGCTGATGACCCCGGCGGGGGCGTTGGCGCCGAAGATGAAGTCGATGGTGCGGTGGGCGGCGGCAGCCGCCTTCTGGCTCCGGGGGAACATCCTGCTCTCGTAGTCTGCGAGGGCCTGCTCGATGTCGTCGGGGTGGGCCGCGATCGCCGTACCGAGTTCGGCGCCGTCGAGCATCGCGAGATTGGCTCCGTCTCCTCCGGGGACGGTCGCGTGTGCCGCGTCGCCGAGGAGTGTGACGCCGGGGACCCGGTCCCAGCGGTGGTCGTCCGGCAGCTCGTAGATGCTGCGCAGGACGGGTGCTGACTCGCCGTCGGTGATCAAGGCCAGCAGTTCCGGTGCCCAGCCGTCGAACTCTGCGGCCACCCGTGCCTTCGCCGCCGTGGCCTCGGTGAAGTCGATCGCATCGAACCACTCCACAGGACGGTGCAGCACGACATAGGTGTGGACGACGTCACCGGCTTCACGGTGGGCGAGGAATCCTCGGCCCGGGGCCAGGGCGTACAGGGCGCCGTTCCCGACGAGGCCGGCCACGTGCGGGTGGGCCGTGCCGACGTCGTGAAGGTAGGTGTCGACGTAGCTCATGCCTGAGTACACCGGCCGTTCGTCCGACAGGAGCGCCCGGACCTTGGACCAGACCCCGTCGGCGCCCACGAGGACGTCGGACACGGCCGACGAGCCGTCCGCGAACGACACCTGGTGTCGTCCGTCTCCGACGGGGGTCGCCGAGACGAGCTTCTTGTCCCATCGCACCGTGCCGGGCGGCAGTGAATCGAGCAGGATCCGACGGATGTCACCGCGCAGCGTTTCCGGCCGTTCCAGGGAGCCGTCGTCCGGCCGGTCCACGACAACGCGTCCCTGCTCGTCGACGACACGTCGTGCTCCGCCGCCCCGGTGGATGATCGAGCGGTACTCCTCGGTGAGCCCGGCCATCTCAAGGGCGAGCTGGCCGTCCTCTTCGTGGAGGTCGAGCTGTCCTCCCTGGGTGCGGACGCCTGCGGACTTCTCCGCCTCGTAGACGGTGGCGGGGATGTGGTGCAGGTGCAGGATCCGGGCGAGCGTGAGTCCGCCGAGGCCGGCGCCGATGATCGAGACCGAGGTCGTCATGGTGATTCCCTTCGCGTTGGTTCGCCTCCCAGCCTACGACGAACATTGTTCTAGTGGCGATGATTGTTCGTCAACGAGTAGAGTGGCGTCGTGGCAGGACGACGGGCAGCGCGTGACGCAATCTCCCGGGATCAGTGGGCGGCGCTGATCTCGGCCAACAACGCCGACCCGGAAACCGGAGCGCGCCGGGCCGCCGGCCGGGAGAAGACCCCCATCACGGTGGAGCGCATCATCGACGCCGCTCTCCGGGCCGTGGAGGAGGGCGGCTTCGAGGACCTGACGATGCGCGCGGTCGCGACGAGGCTGGGGACCGGCCCCGCGTCGTTGTACGCGCACGTGCGCAACCGCGCGGAGCTCGGTGACCTGCTCATCGGCAGGCTGTGCTCCCAGGTCGCTCTCCCCGCACCGGACCCCGCGTGCTGGCGGGACCAGTTCATGGACGTGTGCGCACAGCTGCGCGATCAGTTTCTGCGCTACCCCGGTATCGCGCAGGCCGCTCTCGCCGTGGTGCCCGCCGATCTGGCGACTCTGCGGGTCGGCGAGGGGATGCTCGCGATCCTGCTCGCCGGTGGCGCGCCCGCCCGACAGGCGGCCTGGACCAGCGACGCGGCC
This sequence comes from Streptomyces sp. NPDC107581, assembly GCF_055657175.1. Classification (NCBI taxonomy): domain Bacteria; kingdom Bacillati; phylum Actinomycetota; class Actinomycetes; order Kitasatosporales; family Streptomycetaceae; genus Streptomyces; species Streptomyces sp. NPDC107581. The sequence continues at coordinate 191,746 of NZ_JBVKBH010000015.1, read as the reverse complement.
TTCCTCTACATCACGGGCTACTGCCTGGAGGCATCCGCGGCCCGGCGGCAGAGTGAGGACGCCGACGGCCGTGTGATCGACCGCGCGGAGATCGAGGAGCGGCTCCGGATGCTGCCGCCCGACGTGTTCCCCCATACCGTCGCCCATGCGCGGGAGCTCACCTCGGGCGCCGGACACGACCGGTTCGCCTTCACCCTCACCCTGCTGCTGCAGGGGCTGGCCCCGCCACGGCCGTGAACGGTCTCAGGACATCGGTGCAGCGGTTGACGCCGAGCCGGTGATCCTGGTCGGGCCGTGGTCCCGTCCTCGTAACTTCCGGCACCGGCCGAACCGCCGGGTGCCTACGCGTCGTACAGGTCCGCCTTCCTCGGCGTCGGGTCCTGGACCAGGCCGCTCAGCATCGACGAGCGGTTGCCGAACTTCTCCGTGTCCACCCCGTTGTCCGCCAGGACCCGGAGAGCCGCCGAGTGCACCACCCTGAGCACCGGCGTGGCCGCGCGCAGCGCATCGTCGGCCATGAAGCGGTGCCGCCAGGGCTGATCGGCCCAGGCGTGCCGCAGCCCGAACGGCTCGGGCAGGACGAGGGAGCCGCCGAGCCAGTTCAGCAGCGGCGGATACCAGGTCAGCGGGGCGCGTGCGGCGAGCCGTACCACCTCGTCGGTCGGCACCAGCGGAAGCTTGACCGTGCGGGTCTCCCAGGGCTTCAGGGACTTGGAGACCTCCTTGGTCGGTGCCTCCGGCTTCGCGGTGAACAGCGGGTTCACCGGTCCCAGGGCATGCCCGGTCACCTCGATGCGCAGCGTCTCGTGCAGCACGGTCACGGTGATCAGCATGGTGATGACCAGCTGTCCGTCCCAGAGCGTCCACTGCACACCCAGGTAGTGGCGGTCACCACTGCCGAACTGCTGCTTGTTGCAGATCTCCTGTATGGCGTGCTGCTTGACCTGGAACGCCTCGACGTCCGTGCCCTCCGGCCGGGACACGGCCGCGGCCTTCTCGCCGATCGGCGTGACGATCCAGTGCCGTATCGACGGCCGGGGGAAGCCGCCCGTGTTCAGCGGGCCCCGCTCCAGCATGCGCAGCTGGTCGTGGATCGCGCGTACGACGTCCCAGCTGCGGAAGGGGTGGATCTCCCGGGTGGGGTCGGCCGACACCAGGTCCTCGGCGAGCTGCCATGATCCCCAGCGGGTGCCCATGCCGAGCACGCCCTTGGGGCCGGCGTAGAAGACCGAGTTGGACTGCTGTTCGGCGCTGAGCCGGGCCAGCGACTGGCGCAACTGCTCGGCCGCGGTCTCGCCCGGGCTGCGCGGCACGGCCTCGGGGACCTTGGCGCCGACGCTGCTGCCCGAGAGCAGCCCGTCCCAGCGCGCCCGCAGGTCCTTGGCGGTGCGCTCGCAGATCCGCTTGGCCAGGAACCACCCCAGCACCGGTGCGGCCACCGCCGCCCGCGCGTACCAGGCCCAGAAGCCGTGGAACGGCATCTTCAGGAGGAAGAGCGCGGCCAGCAGGCCCACCCCGTACAGCAGGGCACTGGCCACCCATCCGGCGCGCTTGGCGTCGCGCTTGGCGACGAACCTGCGCAACTGGAAGACGATCAGCCAGCCGATGAGCCCCGGCAGGAAGATCAGGCCGCACACGACCATGAGGAGCGACAGCCGGTTGTCACGGTCCCGGCGGATGTTGTTGGCCGCCAGACAGTGCTCCACGACGACCTGGGGCTCGGCCCCGAAGGACTGGATGAGCGGCTTGCGGCCGGGCGCGAGCATGCGGTCGGCCACGGCCCGGGAGAAGGCCTCACCCAGGTTGGGCCGGAAGATCGTGGCCCATTTGCGGCCCGGCTTGACGGTCGACTGGTGCCAGTCGTTGTCGGCCTTCTTGATCTCGTCGAGCACGTTGTCCCGGTAGGCCGCCGAGGCCAGCGCGAAGGTCGCCGCCTGGCCCCCGTCGCCGGATACGGGCACCTGTGGTCCGTCCCACTCCGTTCCCACCGACATTGCCGCCCCCCTCGCCGCCGGTCTCGCTCCTGCGGCCTTCCCGACTTCCCTGCTCCGCACACCTGTTGGACAGGACGTCGTGCCGATACCACTTCCGTACCGCATGAGTTCGGCACGACATGATCAGGTGATCAGCGTATCCGCAGTCACTGACAGTGCGTCGGCGGACCGCGAAGGCCGCTTCGATCGCCCGTACTCCTGCGGGCGCCCCGGCCGGTGCCGGGGCCCGACCGTGCTCGGCCCTGCGGGCCTTTGCACTCGGGCTCCCGGCACCGGCGTGCCCCTCCGGCTCACTCGTGGCGCCGGCGCACGGCGGCCACCGGTGGTGGGCTACGGCGTCTCGCCCGCCTGTTCGCGGATCCGCTCCGCGATCTGCGGCGGCATCGGCTCGTGCCGCGCGTACGAGCGGCTGAAGCGGGCGGTGCCGTGCGAGAGGGACCGCAGGTCGATCGAGTAGCGGCCGATCTCGAACTCGGGCACCTCGGCGCGGACCAGGGTCCGCCCGGAGCCCACCTGTTCGGTGCCGAGCACCCGGCCGCGCCGGCTCGACAGGTCGCTCATCACCGCGCCCACATAGTCGTCGGTGACCAGCACGGTCACCTCGGCCACCGGTTCCAGCAGATGGATCCGTGTCTCGGTCGCCGCCTCACGCAGGGCCAGCGCGCCCGCCGTCTGGAAGGCGGCGTCGGAGGAGTCCACCGAGTGCGCCTTGCCGTCCAGCAGCGTGATCCGCACGTCCACGAGCGGATAGCCGGCGGCGACCCCCTTGGCGGCCTGCGCCCGCACGCCCTTCTCCACGGAGGGGATGAACTGGCGCGGTACGGCGCCGCCGACCACCTTGTCCACGAACTCGATGCCCGAGCCGCCGGGCAGCGGCTCGACCTCGATCTCGCAGATGGCGTACTGCCCGTGCCCGCCGGACTGCTTGACGTGCCGGCCGCGCCCCGCCGCCTTCTCGGCGAACGTCTCCCGGAGGGAGACCTTGTGCGGGACGACGTCGACCTGGACGCCGTACCGGCTGCGCAGCCGTTCCAGGGCGACGTCCGCGTGGGCCTCGCCCAGGCACCACAGGACCACCTGGTGGGTGTCCTGGTTCTGCTCCAGACGCATCGTCGGGTCCTCCGCGACCAGGCGCGCGAGGCCCTGGGAGAGCTTGTCCTCGTCGGCCTTGCTGTGCGCCTGGATGGCCAGCGGCAGCAGCGGGTCCGGCATCTGCCAGGGCTCCATCAGGAGCGGGTCGTCCTTGGGCGAGAGCGTGTCCCCGGTCTCCGCGCGGCTCAGCTTTGCCACGCACACCAGGTCGCCCGCGACGGCCTGTGTCACCGGGCGCTGCTGCTTGCCGAAGGGCATGGACAGCGCGCCGATCCGCTCGTCGGCCTCGTGCAGGGTGCGGACCTCGTGCCCGCCGTCGGCCAGGCCGTGCCCGCAGACGTGGACCGTTTCGTCGGGGCGCAGGTTGCCGGAGAAGACGCGGACCAGGGAGACCCGGCCGACATAGGGGTCGGAGGCCGTCTTGACGACCTCGGCGACCAGCGGCCCGCTCGTGTCGCACGCCTTCAGCGCGCGCGGCTTGCCGTCGATCGTGGTGACCCCGGGCATGGGATGCTCGAACGGGGTGGGGAACCCGCCGGTGATCAGCTCCAGCAGTTCCACCGTGCCGAGGCCCTGCTTGCCGCCCTCGACGGCGGGGGCGGCCGCCAGGACGGGGAAGAACGTGCCGCGCGCGACGGCCCGCTCCAGGTCCTCGATCAGCGTCTTCACGTCGACCTGCTCGCCGCCCAGATAGCGGTCCATGAGGGTCTCGTCCTCGCTCTCGGCGATGATCCCCTCGATGAGCCGGTTGCGGGCCTCGTCGATGTCCGGCAGCTGGTCCTCGTCGGGTTCGGACTCCTTGCGCTCCCCGGTCGAATAGTCGAACAGCTTCTTCGACAGCAGCCCGACCAGCCCGGTCACGGGCGCGTGTCCGTCGGGGCCCTCCAGGCCGCGCAGCGGCAGGTACAGCGGCAGCACGGCGTCCGGGTCGTCCGCGCCGAAGGCCTGCGCGCACACCCGGGTCATTTCCTCGAAGTCCGCGCGGGCGGCCTCCAGGTGCGTGATCACGATCGCCCGGGGCATGCCGACGGCCTGGCACTCCTCCCAGACCATGCGGGTCGAGCCGTCCACCCCGTCCGAGGCCGAGACGACGAAGAGGGCCGCGTCCGCCGCGCGCAGACCGGCCCTCAGCTCCCCGACGAAGTCCGCGTACCCGGGGGTGTCGAGGACATTGACCTTGATGCCGTCCCACTCGACCGGCGCGAGGGAGAGCTGTACGGAGCGTTGCTGCCGGTGCTCGATGTCGTCGTAGTCGGAGACGGTGCCGCCGTCCTCCACGCGGCCCGCCCGGTTCACCGCCCCCGCGGTCAGCGCGAGGGCCTCCACCAGCGTTGTCTTGCCCGATCCGGAGTGGCCGACCAGCACCACATTCCGTATGGACGCGGGGTGGTCGGCCGCTACTGCCCTGCCGGCGGCTCCAGGGTGTGTATGCGTCTTGTCGCCCATGATCCTGCCTCCCGTGCACGGTGAGGTCACTGTGGGCGCGGACACGCGGCACCGCGTGCACTGGCGGCTCCTGCGACGCCCGCGGTCCTTCGAGCTTTCCACTCCCGTCATGCTGCGTCCATACGACGGACGCCGATCGCGCCACCGGCGCCCCCAGGGTGCGGTGCGCGCCGGATCGGGGCACGGCTGCGGGTGGCCCGCCCGTCACGCACACGCGCGCGTGGCTACGATGGGCCAGCCGGTGGTCACCAGGGCCGCGGCGACACCGACCGTCGGGAAGGCCATGCTGAACAAGTACGCGCGTGCATTCTTCACGCGTGTCCTCACACCGTTCGCCGCGTTTCTCATCCGGCGGGGGGTCAGCCCCGACACGGTGACGCTCCTCGGCACGGCCGGTGTGGTCGCGGGCGCGCTGGTCTTCTACCCCCGGGGGGAGTTCTTCTGGGGCACGGTCGTGATCACGCTGTTCGTCTTCTCCGACCTGGTCGACGGCAACATGGCGCGCCAGCTGGGCCGCACCAGCCGCTGGGGCGCCTTCCTGGACTCCACCCTGGACCGGGTCGCCGACGGCGCGATCTTCGGCGGCTTCGCGCTCTGGTACGCGGGCAACGGCGACAACAACGCCCTGTGCGCCGTCTCGATCTTCTGCCTGGCCAGCGGCCAGGTGGTCTCGTACACCAAGGCACGCGGCGAGTCGATCGGACTGCCGGTCGCCGTCAACGGGCTCGTCGAGCGCGCGGAGCGCCTGGTGATCTCGCTGGTCGCGGCCGGTCTCGCCGGTCTGCACACGTTCGGTGTGCCCGGCATCCAGTGGCTGCTGCCGATCGCCCTGTGGATCGTCGCCGTCGGCAGCCTGGTCACGCTGATCCAGCGGGTCGTCACCGTCCGCCGCGAGTCCGCCGAGGCCGAGGCGGCGGCGGAGCACAACGCGTCCCAGGGGAGCGAGGCGGCGAAGTGAGCACCGCCGACCGGCTCACCGACGCGCTGTACGGCCTCGGCTGGGGCACCGTCAAGAAGCTCCCCGAACCCGCCGCGGTCCGCCTCGGGCAGACCATCGCCGACCTCGCCTGGAAGCGGCGCGGCAAGGGGGTGCAGCGGCTGGAGGCGAACTACGCGCGCGTGGTGCCGGACGCCACCCCCGAGCGCCTCGCCGAGCTCTCCCGCGCGGGCATGCGCTCGTACCTGCGGTACTGGATGGAGTCCTTCCGGCTGCCCGCCTGGAGCGCCGAGCGCGTGAAGACGGGCTTCGAGTGCAAGGACGTGCACCACCTGACCGACGGGATCGCCTCCCCCCGGGGTGTGATCCTCGCCCTGCCGCACCTGGCCAACTGGGACCTGGCCGGCGCCTGGGTCACCACCAGGCTGGAGACGCCGTTCACCACGGTCGCCGAGCGGCTGAAGCCCGAGACGCTCTACGACCGCTTCGTCGCCTACCGCGAGGGCCTCGGCATGGAGGTCCTGCCGCACAGCGGCGGCAGCGCCTTCGGCACCCTGGCCCGGCGGCTGCGCGACGGCGGCCTGGTCTGCCTGGTCGCCGACCGCGACCTGTCCGCCTCCGGTGTGGAGGTCGACTTCTTCGGCGACCGGGCCCGGATGCCCGCGGGCCCGGCCCTCCTCGCCCAGCAGACCGGAGCGCTGCTGCTGCCCGTCACGCTCTGGTACGACGACTCGCCCGTGATGAAGGGGCAGGTCCACCCCCCGATCGAGGTACCGGAGTCAGGTACGCGGGCCGAGCGGACGTCTGTCATGACACAGTCGCTGGCCGATGCCTTCGCCACCGGCATCGCCGATCATCCGGAGGACTGGCACATGCTCCAGCGCCTGTGGCTCGCCGACCTCGACCCCGCGAAGGGACCCTCGTGAGAATCGGGATCGTCTGCCCGTACTCCTGGGACGTGCCCGGTGGCGTCCAGTTCCACATCCGCGACCTCGCCGAGTACTTCATCCGTCTCGGCCACGAGGTCTCCGTCCTCGCCCCCGCCGACGACGACACCCCGCTGCCGCCGTACGTCGTCTCGGCCGGCCGTGCGGTCCCGGTGCCCTACAACGGGTCGGTGGCCCGGCTGAACTTCGGTTTCCTGTCGGCCGCGCGGGTGCGGCGCTGGCTGCACGACGGCGCGTTCGACGTGGTCCACATCCACGAGCCGACCTCCCCGTCGCTCGGCCTGCTGACCTGCTGGGCCGCCCAGGGCCCCATCGTGGCCACCTTCCACACCTCCAACCCCCGCTCGCGCGCGATGATCGCCGCGTACGCCATCCTGCAGGCCGCGCTGGAGAAGATCAGCGCGCGCATCGCGGTCAGCGAGTACGCCCGCCGCACCCTGGTCGAGCACCTGGGCGGCGACGCGGTGGTCATCCCCAACGGGGTCGACGTCGACTTCTTCGCCCGGGCCGAGCCCAACCCGGAGTGGCAGGGCGACACGATCGGCTTCATCGGCCGCATCGACGAGCCCCGCAAGGGCCTGCCGGTGCTGATGAAGGCCCTGCCGAAGATCTTCGCCGCCCGCCCGCAGGCGCGTCTGCTGATCGCGGGGCGCGGCGACGAGGAGGCGGCCGTCGAGGACCTGCCCCGTGAACTGCGCTCCCGCGTCGAGTTCCTCGGCATGGTCAGCGACGAGGACAAGGCGCGCTTCCTGCGCAGCGTCGACCTGTACATCGCGCCCAACACCGGCGGCGAGAGTTTCGGCATCATCCTCGTCGAGGCCATGTCGGCGGGTGCCCCCGTGCTCGCCTCCGACCTGGACGCCTTCGTCCAGGTCCTCGACCAGGGCGCGGCCGGCGAGGTCTTCGCCAACGAGGACGCCGACGCGCTGGCCGAGGCGGCCGTACGCCTGCTCGCCGACCCGGTCCGGCGGGCCGAACTGCGCGAGCGGGGCAGCGCCCACGTGCGGCGCTTCGACTGGTCGACCGTCGGCGCGGACATCCTGTCGGTCTACGAGACGGTCACGACCGGCACGGCCGCGGTGGCCACGGACGAGCGGTCGGGCCTGCGGGCACGCTTCGGGCTGGCCCGCGACTGACCCGGATCCAGGTGCCGACGGCCTCGGGCCGGCGCGGGACCGACCCGGATCCGGATGGCGGCGGTTTCGGGCCCGCCGCGGCACGGCTTGCGGGCGCGGACCGGCCCGGCGCCCGGCAGGCCCGGATCCAGGTGCTGACGGCCTCGGGCCGGCGCGGGACCGACCCGGATCCGGATGCCGACGGCTTCGGGCCCGCCGCGGCACCCCGATAGCCTTCGCCCGTGACCGCAACCCTGATCTGGATCCTTGTCGCGCTCGTCGCCATCGGCCTGTACCTGAGCTGGACGGCCGGACGGCTGGACCGGCTGCACGTGCGGATGGACGCGGCGCGGGCCGCACTCGACGCGCAGTTGCTGCGGCGGGCCTCCGTGACGCAGGAACTGGCGACCTCGGGCGTGCTGGACCCGGCCGCCTCGATCGTGCTCTACGAGGCCGCGCACGCCGCCCGGCAGGCCGAGGAGGAGCAGCGCGAGGTGGCGGAGAGCGAGCTGAGCCAGGCCCTGCGGGCGGTCTTCGGGGATCCGCTGCAGGTCGAGGCCGTCCGGGAGGCCCCGGGCGGCGAGGAGGCGGCCCGTGAGCTGGCCGAGGCGGTCCGCAGGGTGCCGATGGCCCGGCGCTTCCACAACGACGCCGTGGGGGCCGCCCGCAGGCTCCGGGAGCACCGCAAGGTGCGCTGGTTCCGGCTGGCCGGCCACGCCCCGTTCCCGCTGGCCTTCGAGATGGACGACGAGCCGCCCGCGGCCCTGGTGGAGCGGGCCGCCTGAACGCCCGGTGGACCAAAAGGATCCACCGGCTTTCCATTGGCCCTTGCTGTGGCCTGGTCCACTCGCGTTTCCTCTGGGGTGCAGAAACCCCTTCCGGGGTGCACAAACCCTCTTTCCCTTCAGTGAGGTCACCCGTGTCCACCATCGAGAACCAGGCTCCCGAGACCGGCACCGCCCGCGTGAAGCGCGGCATGGCCGAGCAGCTCAAGGGCGGCGTGATCATGGACGTCGTCACACCGGAGCAGGCGAAGATCGCCGAGGACGCGGGCGCCGTCGCGGTCATGGCCCTGGAGCGGGTCCCGGCCGACATCCGCAAGGACGGCGGCGTGGCCCGCATGTCCGACCCGGACATGATCGAGGGCATCATCGAGGCCGTATCCATCCCGGTCATGGCCAAGTCCCGCATCGGCCACTTCGTCGAGGCCCAGGTGCTGCAGTCCCTCGGCGTCGACTACATCGACGAGTCCGAGGTCCTCACCCCGGCCGACGAGGTCAACCACTCCGACAAGTGGGCCTTCACCACCCCCTTCGTCTGCGGTGCCACCAACCTGGGCGAGGCCCTGCGCCGCATCGCCGAGGGTGCGGCCATGATCCGCTCCAAGGGCGAGGCCGGCACCGGCAACGTCGTCGAGGCCGTCCGTCACCTGCGCCAGATCAAGAACGAGATCGCCAAGCTGCGCGGCTTCGACAACAACGAGCTGTACGCCGCCGCCAAGGACCTGCGCGCCCCGTACGAGCTGGTCAAGGAGGTCGCCGAGCTGGGCAAGCTCCCGGTGGTCCTCTTCTCCGCCGGTGGCGTGGCCACCCCGGCCGACGCGGCCCTGATGCGCCAGCTCGGCGCCGAGGGCGTCTTCGTCGGCTCCGGCATCTTCAAGTCCGGCGACCCGGCCAAGCGCGCCGCCGCCATCGTGAAGGCCACCACCTTCTACGACGACCCCAAGATCATCGCGGACGCGTCCCGCAACCTCGGCGAGGCCATGGTCGGCATCAACTGCGACACCCTCCCCGAGGCCGAGCGCTACGCGAACCGCGGCTGGTAAGGCACCGGAGCACATGAACACCCCCGTCATAGGCGTCCTGGCCCTCCAGGGCGACGTACGGGAGCACCTCATCGCCCTGGCCGCGGCCGACGCCGTGGCCAGGCCGGTGCGGCGCCCCGAGGAACTCGCCGAGGTCGACGGCCTCGTGCTGCCCGGCGGCGAGTCCACCACCATCTCCAAGCTGGCCGTCCTCTTCGGAGTGATGGAACCCCTCCGCGCGCGCGTGCGGGCCGGTCTGCCCGTCTACGGCACCTGCGCCGGCATGATCATGCTCGCCGACAAGATCCTCGACCCGCGTTCGGGCCAGGAGACGATCGGCGGGATCGACATGATCGTGCGCCGCAACGCCTTCGGACGGCAGAACGAGTCGTTCGAGGCGGCGGTCGCCGTCAAGGGAGTCGCGGGCGATCCTGTAGAGGGCGTCTTCATCCGCGCCCCGTGGGTCGAGTCCGTGGGGGCCGAGGCCGAGGTGCTCGCCGAGCACGAAGGCCACATCGTCGCGGTCCGCCAGGGCAACGCGCTCGCCACGTCGTTCCACCCGGAACTGACCGGCGACCATCGCGTGCACTCCCTGTTCGTCGACATGGTGCGCGCCAATCGGACACCGGAGTCCTTGTAGGATCTCTGGCGTTCGTTCATAGATGGGTTACGCGAAGGAGACAGGCAGATGTCCGGCCACTCTAAATGGGCCACGACGAAGCACAAGAAGGCCGTGATCGACGCCAAGCGCGGCAAGCTCTTCGCGAAGCTGATCAAGAACATCGAGGTCGCGGCGCGGATGGGCGGCGTCGACCTGGAGGGCAACCCGACCCTCTACGACGCCGTTCAGAAGGCCAAGAAGCAGTCGGTCCCGAACAAGAACATCGACTCCGCCATCAAGCGCGGTGGCGGTCTCGAGGCCGGCGGCGCCGACTACGAGACGATCATGTACGAGGGTTACGGCCCCAGCGGCGTCGCCGTGCTCATCGAGTGCCTGACCGACAACCGCAACCGCGCCGCCTCCGACGTCCGCGTGGCCATGACCCGCAACGGCGGCAACATGGCCGACCCGGGCTCGGTGTCGTACATGTTCAGCCGCAAGGGCGTCGTCATCGTCCCCAAGGGCGAGCTGTCCGAGGACGACGTCCTCGGTGCCGTCCTGGAGGCGGGCGCCGAGGAGGTCAACGACCTCGGCGAGACCTTCGAGGTCATCAGCGAGGCCACCGACCTGGTCGCGGTGCGCACCGCCCTCCAGGAGGCCGGCATCGACTACGACTCCGCCGAGTCCAGCTTCGTGCCGTCCGTCCAGGTCGAGCTGGACGAGGACGGCGCCAAGAAGATCTTCAAGCTGATCGACGCGCTCGAGGACAGCGACGACGTGCAGAACGTGTTCGCCAACTTCGACGTCAGCGACGAGATCATGGAAAAGGTCGACGCCTGAGCGCAGCCGCGGGCACAGCAGGTTCTCCGGCGGGCCGGGTGGGACACGTCCCACCGGCCCGCCGTCGTTGTCGGTGGCAGCCGTTAGCCTGGCGTCAACCGGAGATCGCAGAGGGGATGGGAGGGGGCGCGGTGCGCGTACTGGGGGTGGACCCCGGACTGACGCGGTGCGGTGTCGGCGTCGTCGAGGGGGTCGCGGGCCGCCCGCTCACCATGCTCGGCGTCGGGGTCGTACGGACCCCCGTGGACGCCGAGTTGAGCCTGCGTCTGCTCGCCGCCGAAGAGGGCATCGAACGGTGGCTGGACGAGCACCGGCCCGAGATCGTCGCGGTGGAACGCGTCTTCAGCCAGCACAATGTGCGCACGGTGATGGGCACCGCCCAGGTCAGCGCCGTCGCGATGCTGTGCGCCGCCCGACGCGGCCTCCCGGTCACCCTGCACACCCCCAGCGAGGTCAAGGCCGCCGTCACCGGCAACGGCCGCGCGGACAAGGCCCAGGTCGGCGCCATGGTCACCCGGCTGCTCCGGCTCGCCGCACCGCCCAGGCCCGCCGACGCCGCCGACGCCCTCGCGCTCGCCATCTGCCACATCTGGCGCGCCCCCGCCCAGAACCGGCTCCAGCAGGCCGTCGCCCTGCACACCGCCAACGCAACGAAAGGCCGTACGGCATGATCGCCTTCGTCAGCGGACCGGTCGCCGCCCTCGCCCCCGACGCAGCCGTCGTCGAGGTCGGCGGTGTCGGCATGGCCGTCCAGTGCACGCCGAACACGCTGTCGACGCTCCGCGTCGGCCGGCTCGCCAAGCTGCACACCTCCCTGGTCGTGCGCGAGGACTCGCTGACCCTGTACGGCTTCGCGGACGACGACGAGCGCCAGACCTTCGAGCTGCTGCAGACCGCGAGCGGAGTCGGCCCGCGCCTGGCCCAGGCGATGCTCGCCGTGCACACCCCGGACGCGCTGCGCCGTGCCGTCGCCACCGCGGACGAGAAGGCCCTCACCGCCGTCCCCGGCATCGGCAAGAAGGGCGCGCAGAAGCTGCTGCTGGAGCTGAAGGACCGGCTCGGCGCCCCCACCGGTGGTGCCGCCCCCGCGGTCGCCGCCCCGGTGACCCAGGGCTGGCGCGACCAGCTGCACGCGGCCCTCGTCGGCCTGGGCTATGCCACCCGCGAGGCCGAGGAGGCGGTCGTCGCCGTCGCCCCGCAGGCCGAGGCGGCGGGCGGCACGCCCCAGGTGGGCCAGCTGCTGAAGGCCGCCCTGCAGACCCTGAACCGAGCCCGCTGACCTGCGCCGCCCGCAAGGAGATCTTGAGTGAACTGGGACGAGACGACCGACGCCTCCGCCGAGGAGCGGCTCGTCGGCCCCGCCGCGGAGCGGCTGGTGGGCTCTGCCGCCGACGGGGAGGACCAGGCCGTGGAGGCCGCCCTGCGGCCCAAGGACCTCGGCGAGTTCATCGGCCAGGAGAAGGTCCGCGAACAACTCGACCTCGTCCTGCGGGCCGCGCGCGCGCGGGGTGCGACCGCCGACCATGTCCTGCTCTCCGGCGCGCCCGGCCTCGGCAAGACCACGCTGTCGATGATCATCGCCGCCGAGATGGGCGCCCCCATCCGCATCACCTCCGGCCCCGCCATCCAGCACGCCGGCGACCTCGCCGCGATCCTCTCCTCCCTCCAGGAGGGAGAGGTCCTCTTCCTCGACGAGATCCACCGCATGTCGCGGCCCGCCGAGGAGATGCTGTACATGGCCATGGAGGACTTCCGCGTCGACGTGATCGTCGGCAAGGGCCCCGGCGCCACCGCCATCCCCCTGGAGCTGCCCCCGTTCACCCTGGTCGGCGCCACCACCCGCGCGGGCCTGCTGCCGCCCCCGCTGCGCGACCGCTTCGGCTTCACCGGACACATGGAGTTCTACGGGCCCGCCGAGCTGGAGCGGGTCGTGCACCGCTCGGCGAGCCTGCTCGACGTCGCGATCGAGCCGGACGGCGCCGCAGAGATCGCCGGCCGCTCCCGCGGCACGCCCCGGATTGCCAACCGCCTGCTGCGCCGCGTGCGCGACTATGCGCAGGTCAAGGCGGACGGCTTCATCACCCGCGAGATCGCCGCGGCCGCCCTCGCGGTCTACGAGGTCGACGCGCGCGGCCTCGACCGCCTCGACCGGGCCGTGCTGGAGGCGCTGCTGAAACTGTTCGGCGGCGGCCCGGTCGGCCTGTCCACGCTCGCCGTCGCGGTGGGGGAGGAGCGGGAGACCGTCGAGGAGGTGGCCGAGCCCTTCCTGGTACGCGAGGGTCTGCTCGCCCGTACCCCACGCGGCAGGGTGGCCACTCCTGCGGCATGGGCGCATCTCGGTCTGACCCCGCCCCGCTCGTCAGCTGGGGGAAACGGACAACAGGACCTGTTCGGGGCGTGATGGCTTCGTGACGGCGAGGGCATTGGCGGGTGCAGGAACCCAGGTGCCATGCTGAGCGTTGTTCCATGCGCGCGGACTCGCTTAGACTCCGCCGATGCCGCCCTTGCGGGTGGCGCCGACCGACCCCCATCCATCAGGCCGCTCAGCGCGCGGTCGCGCGAAGGAAATTCCGTCCCGTGAATGCCTTTACCATTCTCCCTTTCATTGTGCTCATCGCGGCCATGTTCCTGATGACACGCTCGGCCAAGAAGAAGCAGCAGCAGGCCGCCTCCATGCGGAACGAGATGCAGCCCGGATCCGGTGTCCGCACGATCGGGGGGATGTACGCGACGGTCAAGGAGGTCAACGAGGACACAGTCCTCCTCGACGCCGCCCCTGGTGTCGACCTTCTCTTCGCCAAGAACGCGATCGGCGCCGTGCTCACTGACGACGAGTACAACCGCATCGTGCACGGCATCGAGCACGACCTGAAGTCCGACGCCGACATCGTCCCGGACGACGCCTCCTCCCTCACCGAGTCCGACGCCGCCGACGAGCCTGCCGCCGCCTCCGACGACAAGGCCGTCGACCTCGGTAAGAAGGACGCCGTCGAGGACAAGACCGATGCGGCCGAGGCCGCCGAGGCCAAGGCGGACGAAGAGCCGAAGAAGACCGACGGCGACTCCGACGCGAAGTAGTCACGACCCGGGGTGTGCGGCGCGGTCCGATCGCGCCCCGCGCACCCCGGGCGCGTCTGTTTCCCGCAGGGGAGCCCGACACCATGTGATGGCCGACCGCGCCGGGCGCGGGGCGGCCCGAGAGGGAGTACGAAAAGGTGGCAGCACCTAAGAAGGGCCGGAGCGCGAGCGCCCAGAGCAAGCCAGGGCGCTCGCTGGCCCTCATCCTGATCGCCATCGTGGCGCTGACCGGAGGGATGTTCGCCTCCGGGCACACCACTCCGCGTCTCGGTATCGACCTCGCCGGTGGCACGAGCATCACGCTCAAGGCGAAGGCCGACCAGGGGTCCGCGATCAACAAGGCCAACATGGACACCGCGGTCGACATCATGGACCGCCGTGTCAACGGCCTGGGCGTCTCCGAGGCGGAGGTGCAGACCCAGGGGACCGACCACATCATCGTGAACATCCCCAAGGGCACCAACTCCAAGGAAGCCCAGCAGCAGGTCGGCACCACCGCCAAGCTGTACTTCCGCCCGGTCCTCGCCAGCGAGCCCAGCGGCGCCGCCGCGCCGAGCCCCTCGCCGAGCGCTTCCTCCAGTGGCAGCAGCTCGCCGAGCCCGTCGAGCAGCGCCTCCGGCAAGCAGAAGGCCTCCTCGTCCTCCAGCGCGTCCCCGACGGCCACCGCCACCTCCCAGGGCCGCGCGGTCACCGACGCCCTGAAGGCTGACGCCACGCCGTCGCCCTCCGGCTCCCCGAGCGGTACGTCCTCTCCGAGTCCGTCCGCCTCGTCCTCCGGCGCCAGCGCCGACGCCGGCAAGCTCCAGGCCCAGTACGCCGCCCTGAACTGCGCCAAGCCCGCCGAGCGCGCCAAGGCCGGCACGAGCGCCAAGCCCGGCGAGCCCACCGTGGCCTGCGGTCAGGTCGACAAGGTCTGGTACAAGTACGTCCTCGGCCCGGCCGGCGTGGACGGCACCGAGGTGAAGAAGGCCCAGGCGGTCTTCGACACCCAGGGCGCCTCCGGCTGGCAGGTCCAGATGACCTTCACCGGCAGCGGATCGAAGAAGTTCGCGGACATCACCGGCCAGCTGGCCAAGAACCAGCAGCCGCAGAACGAGTTCGGCATCGTCCTCGACGGCCAGGTCGTCTCCAGCCCGTTCGTGCAGAACGCCATCACCGGCGGCCAGGCGGAGATCTCCGGCCACTTCACGCAGCAGGAGGCGCAGAGCCTCGCCAACATGCTGTCGTACGGTGCCCTCCCGCTGTCCTTCAAGGAGGACACCGTCACCACGGTGACCGCGGCGCTCGGCGGTGAGCAGCTGCACGCCGGTCTGCTCGCCGGCGCGATCGGCCTCGCCCTGGTCGTGATCTACCTGATCGCCTACTACCGGGGCCTGTCGATCGTGGCGATGGCCTCACTGCTGGTCTCCGCGGTCCTCACCTACGTGATCATGGCGCTCCTGGGCCCGGCCATCCACTTCGCCCTGAACCTGCCGGCGGTCTGCGGTGCCATCGTGGCCATCGGTATCACCGCGGACTCGTTCATCGTGTACTTCGAGCGCATCCGGGACGAGATCCGCGAGGGCCGCACGCTGCGTCCCGCCGTCGAGCGGGCCTGGCCGCGCGCCCGGCGCACCATCCTGGTCTCCGACTTCGTGTCGTTCCTCGCCGCTGCGGTGCTGTTCATCGTGACCGTCGGCAAGGTGCAGGGCTTCGCGTTCACGCTCGGCCTGACCACCGTGCTCGACGTGGTCGTCGTCTTCTTCTTCACCAAGCCGCTGATGACGCTTCTCGCGCGCCGCAAATTCTTCGCGAACGGCCACAAGTGGTCCGGACTCGACCCGAAGGGCCTGGGCGCCAAGCCGCCGCTGCGCCGTACCCGCCGTCCCGCCGGTCCCGCCGCCGGCCCTGTCGACCCGAAGGAAGCGTGAGCGATGTCGAAACTCGGCAGCCTCGGCGCCCGACTGCACCGTGGTGAGATCAGCTACGACTTCGTCGGCAAGCGCAAGATCTGGTACGGCGTCTCCATCCTGATCACCATCACGGCCATCCTCGGCCTGTCGGTGCGCGGCCTGAACATGGGCATCGAGTTCCAGGGCGGAGCGGTCTTCACGACGCCGACGAAGATGAGCACGTCGGTGGCGAAGGCGGAGGAGTACGCGAAGGACGCCTCCGGCCACGAAGCGGTCGTGCAGAAGCTCGGCAACGGCAGCCTGCGCATCCAGATCGCCGGCATCGACACCGACAAGTCCGACCAGATCAAGCAGACACTGGCCAAGGACCTGAACCTCAACCCGGAGAAGCTCGCAGCCGACCTGGTCGGCCCGAGCTGGGGTGAGCAGATCGCCAACAAGGCCTGGGAGGGTCTGGCGATCTTCATGGTGCTCGTGGTGATCTACCTGGCGATCGCCTTCGAGTGGCGCATGGCCATCGCCGCGCTCGTCGCGCTGATCCACGACATCACCATCACGACCGGTATCTACGCCCTCGTCGGCTTCGAGGTCACGCCCGGTACGGTCATCGGTCTGCTGACGATCCTCGGTTACTCGCTCTACGACACGGTCGTCGTCTTCGACAGCCTCAAGGAGCAGACGAAGGACATCACCAAGCAGTCCCGCTGGACGTACAGCGACATCGCCAACCGGTCGATCAACGGCACGCTGGTCCGCTCCATCAACACCACCGTGGTCGCCCTGCTGCCGGTTGCGGGTCTGCTCTTCATCGGCGGCGGCTTCCTCGGCGCCGGCACGCTGAACGACATCTCGCTGTCGCTGTTCGTCGGCCTCGCGGCCGGTGCGTACTCCTCGATCTTCATCGCCACGCCGCTCGTCGCCGACCTCAAGGAGCGCGAGCCGGCGATGAAGGCGCTCAAGAAGCGGGTCCTGGCCAAGCGTGCCCAGGCCGCGGCCGAGGAGGACCTCGTGGAGACACGGTCCGACGCGGGCGACGAGCCCGACGACGCCGCTCCCGCCGTGGTGGGTCCGCGCAACCAGCCCGCGTCCCGCAGCCGGGGCCGTGGCCGCCCCTCCGGGAAGCGCCGATGACCGACATCGAGGAACTGCTGCTCAGCCGCATCCGTGATGTGGCCGACTACCCGGAGCCGGGCGTGATGTTCAAGGACATCACACCGCTCCTGGCGGACCCGGCGGCCTTCACGGCCCTCACCGACACGCTCGCCGAGATCGCCGCGAGCACCGGTGCGACCAAGGTCGTCGGCCTGGAGGCCCGGGGGTTCATCCTGGGCGCGCCGGTCGCGGTCCGGGCCGGCCTCGGGTTCATCCCGGTCCGCAAGGCGGGCAAGCTGCCGGGGGCGACGCTCCGGCAGGCGTACGACCTGGAGTACGGCTCGGCGGAGATCGAGGTGCACGCGGAGGACCTGTCCTCCGGGGACCGTGTGCTGATCGTGGACGACGTGCTGGCCACGGGCGGTACCGCCGAGGCCGCGATCCAGCTGATCCACCGGGCCGGCGCCGAGGTCTCGGGCCTCGCGGTCCTCATGGAGCTGGGTTTCCTGGGCGGCCGGGCCCGTCTGGAGCCCGCGCTGAGCGGTGCACCGCTTCAGGCGCTGCTGCGGATCTGAGTTCTGAGTACGGAGCGGCCGTCGGCGGACCGAGTGACCTCGGCTCCCCCTCCGGCCGCTCCGTCTTTCCCGCCCACACCACCGGTACCACCGGCACCACCCGCATCGGCACCGGACCGGCACCAGCACCCGCACCCGCACCACCCGCACCCGCACCACCCGCACCCGCACCACCCGCGCCCGCACCACCCGTGCGGGTCTCGTGGCCACCCGCGGGTGGCCCTCCATAGGGTCACCGCCGCCGTCGGCGCCCGCGGCCCAGTGGTCGCCTTCCGTGTCGGCGTTCGGCGTCGTGCGGTCGTCTCAGGGCCCCGGCGCGACACTTCGCGGTCACCCCGAGAACACCCCGGCGAAGCCCCCTGGAATCCCCCGGCAGCCCCGGGTGTTTCAGCGGTGGACGGTGCTCTCGGTCGCCTGAAGGCGATGACCGGGCGCAGGATCGATACCATGGGGTCTCCGGAGCCTGACCGGGGGACCCGGATCGTGCACGAGGAGCCCTCTTGCCAGACGAGGCCCAGCCACTGACCGCCGCGAAGCCCGAGCCCGGCTCGGCGCCCGCGGCCAAGCCCGCGCCGAACGCGTCCCACGCGAAGAACGACCCCCGCGGGACGGTCGAGCACGCCCAGTCCGCGCCCGTCGAGAAGGCGGCCGAGACCGCACGTCCCAAACCTGCTGCGCCCGTGCGCCCCGCTGCCGGCCAGCCCGCCCGCACCGGCTCCTCCAACCGCGTCCGCGCCCGCCTCGCCCGCCTCGGCGTCCAGCGCGCGAACCCGTACAACCCCGTGCTGGAGCCGCTGCTGCGGATAGTGCGCAGCAACGATCCGAAGATCGAGAACTCGACGCTGCGGCAGATCGAGCGCGCCTACCAGGTCGCCGAGCGCTGGCACCGGGGCCAGAAGCGCAAGAGCGGCGATCCGTACATCACGCACCCGCTCGCCGTCACCACCATCCTTGCCGAGCTGGGCATGGATCCGGCCACGCTGATGGCAGGCCTGCTGCACGACACCGTCGAGGACACCGAGTACGGCCTGGACGACCTGCGCCGCGACTTCGGCGACGTCGTGGCGCTCCTCGTCGACGGCGTCACCAAGCTGGACAAGGTCAAGTTCGGCGAGGCCGCGCAGGCCGAGACCGTGCGCAAGATGGTCGTAGCCATGGCCAAGGACCCTCGTGTCCTGGTCATCAAGCTCGCCGACCGTCTGCACAACATGCGCACCATGCGCTACCTCAAGCGCGAGAAGCAGGAGAAGAAGGCGCGCGAGACCCTGGAGATCTACGCGCCGCTCGCTCACCGCCTGGGCATGAACACCATCAAGTGGGAGCTGGAGGACCTCGCGTTCGCGATCCTCTACCCCAAGATGTACGACGAGATCGTGCGGCTGGTGGCCGAGCGCGCGCCCAAGCGGGACGAGTACCTCGCCATAGTGACCGACGAGGTCCAGGCCGACCTCCGTGCCGCACGGATCAAGGCGACCGTCACCGGGCGCCCGAAGCACTATTACAGTGTCTACCAGAAGATGATCGTCCGCGGCCGGGACTTCGCGGAGATCTACGACCTGGTGGGGATCCGTGTACTGGTCGACACGGTCCGCGACTGCTACGCCGCCCTCGGCACCGTGCACGCGCGATGGAATCCGGTCCCCGGCCGGTTCAAGGACTACATCGCGATGCCCAAGTTCAACATGTACCAGTCGCTGCACACGACGGTCATCGGCCCCAACGGCAAGCCGGTCGAACTGCAGATCCGCACCTTCGACATGCACCGGCGCGCGGAGTACGGCATCGCCGCGCACTGGAAGTACAAGCAGGAGGCCGTCGCCGGCGCCTCCAAGGTGCGCACCGACGTGCCCAAGGCCGGCAAGGGCAAGGACGACCACCTCAACGACATGGCGTGGCTGCGCCAGCTGCTGGACTGGCAGAAGGAGACCGAGGACCCGGGCGAGTTCCTGGAGTCCCTGCGCTTCGACCTGTCCCGCAACGAGGTCTTCGTCTTCACGCCCAAGGGCGACGTCATAGCGCTCCCGGCCGGGGCGACGCCGGTGGACTTCGCGTACGCGGTCCACACGGAGGTCGGCCACCGGACCATAGGAGCACGGGTCAACGGCAGGCTCGTACCGCTCGAATCCACCCTGGACAACGGCGACCTGGTGGAGGTCTTCACCTCCAAGGCACCCGGTGCCGGTCCGTCCCGCGACTGGCTCGGGTTCGTCAAGTCGCCGCGCGCCCGCAACAAGATCCGCGCCTGGTTCTCCAAGGAGCGCCGCGACGAGGCGATCGAGCACGGCAAGGACGCCATCGTCCGCGCCATGCGCAAGCAGAACCTGCCGATCCAGCGCATCCTCACCGGCGACTCGCTCGTCACGCTCGCGCACGAGATGCGCTACCCGGACATCTCCGCGCTCTACGCGGCGATCGGCGAGGGCCATGTCTCCGCGCAGCATGTCGTCCAGAAGCTCGTCTCCGCGCTGGGCGGCGAGGAGGCCGCCGCCGAGGACATCGACGAGGCCGTCCCGCCCACGCGCACCCGCGGCCGCAAGCGCCGCTCCAGCGCCGACCCCGGCGTGGTCGTCAAGGGCGTCGACGACGTCTGGGTCAAGCTGGCCCGCTGCTGTACGCCCGTCCCCGGCGACCCGATCATCGGCTTCGTCACGCGCGGTAGCGGTGTATCGGTTCACCGCAGCGACTGTGTCAACGTGGAGTCACTGTCCCGCGAGCCGGAGCGCATCCTCGACGTCGAATGGGCACCCACCCAGTCCTCGGTCTTCCTGGTCGCCATCCAGGTGGAGGCCCTGGACCGCTCGCGCCTGCTGTCGGACGTCACCCGGGTCCTGTCCGACCAGCACGTCAACATCCTCTCCGCGGCCGTCCAGACCTCCCGCGACCGGGTGGCCACCTCCCGCTTCACCTTCGAGATGGGCGACCCGAAGCACCTCGGCCACGTCCTGAAGGCCGTCCGGGGCGTGGAGGGCGTGTACGACGTCTACCGCGTGACCTCGGCCCGCAGCCGGTCGTAGACCGCAGGAACGCACGGCCGGCTGTGCGGACGCACGGCCGGCGGTAGGCAGGCCCGGTTGTGGGGACGCTCGTCCGGTCGCAGGCACGCAGGGCCGGTTGTGGGGACGCACAGCCGGTCGTAGGCACGCAGGGCCGGTTGTGGGGACGCACAGCCGGTCGTAGGCACGCAGCGTCGGTTGTGGGGACGCACAGCCGGTCGTAGGCACGCAGCGTCGGCTGTGGGGACCCGCGGCCGGCCGCGGGAAGAACCGCCGGTCGTGGACACGCAACGCGCAGGGGCCCCGTACGCCACGTACGGGGCCCCTGGTGCGCGCAGGCGGGGGGATCAGCCGCCGAACTCCTGCAGGCCCTTCAGAGCCTGGTCCAGGAGCGCCTGACGGCCCTCCAGCTCCCGCTCCAGCTTGTCGGCCTTGGAGGTGTTGCCCTGGGCGCGCGCCTGCTCGATCTGCGCCCTCAGCTTGTCCACGGCGGCCTGCAGCTGGCCGGTCAGACCCTCGGCACGCGCGCGTGCCTCCGGGTTCGTC
Source organism: Streptomyces sp. NPDC107581 (assembly GCF_055657175.1). Lineage (NCBI taxonomy): Bacteria > Bacillati > Actinomycetota > Actinomycetes > Kitasatosporales > Streptomycetaceae > Streptomyces > Streptomyces sp. NPDC107581. Next base: position 170,794 of record NZ_JBVKBH010000015.1, on the reverse strand, counting down.
CGGCGCCACTCGGCCTCCTCGGCCTCCTGGATGGCCCGCTCGACCGTGTGCATCCGGCCCTCGACCTTCGGACGCGCGTCCCGCGGGACGTGACCGATGGCCTCCCAGCGCTCGTTGATCGAACGGAAGGCGGCCCGGGTGCCCTTCAGGTCCGCGATCGGCAGGAGCTTCTCGGCCTCCTCGGCCAGCTCCTCCTTGAGCTTCAGGTTCTCCGACTGCTCGGCGTCCCGCTCGGCGAAGACCGAGCTGCGGGCGGCGAAGAACACGTCCTGGGCGCCGCGGAAGCGGTTCCACAGGTCGTCCTCATGCTCGCGCTGGGCGCGGCCCGCGGCCTTCCAGTCCGCCATCAGCTCGCGGTAGCGGGCCGCCGTCGGACCCCAGTCCGTCGAGCCCGACAGCGCTTCGGCCTCGGCGACCAGCCGCTCCTTGATCTTGCGGGCATCCTCGCGCTGCGCGTCCAGCTGCGCGAAGTGGGCCTTGCGCCGCTTGGAGAACGCCGACCGGGCGTGCGAGAAGCGGTGCCACAGCTCGTCGTCCGACTTGCGGTCCAGCCGCGGCAGCCCCTTCCAGGTGTCCACCAGGGAGCGCAGCCGTTCACCGGCCGCCCGCCACTGGTCGGACTGCGCCAGCTGCTCGGCCTCGGTGACCAGGTCCTCCTTGGCCTTGCGGGCCTCGTCGGACTGCTTGGCGCGCTGTGCCTTGCGCTCCTCGCGCCGCGATTCGACCGTCGCCACGAGTTTGCCGAGACGGGTCCGCAGGGCCTCCAGGTCGCCGACCGCGTGGTGTGCGTCCACCTGCTCGCGCAGGTGGTCGATGGCGGTCTGGGCGTCCTTCGCCGACAGGTCGGTCGTCTGTACTCGCTTCTCGAGGAGGCCGATCTCGACAACCAGGCCCTCGTACTTGCGCTCGAAGTAGGCAAGCGCCTCCTCAGGGGAGCCGGCTGCCCAGGAACCGACGACCTGCTCGCCGTCGGCCGTACGCACGTACACGGTCCCCGTCTCGTCGACGCGGCCCCACGGGTCGCTGCTCACAGCGCCTCCTCCACATGATGCCTGCGAGGGGCCTCAGCACCCCCGGGCATCGTCCACAGTTTCGTCACGGCCAACATAGGCGACCAGCGGGTTACCTGTCCGCATCCAGCGCGACCGAAATTCCGCTGTTGGCCGTGTTGAGCATTGCCTGGACGTCACGAGCGAGACATCAGGACTTGGTGACCGTCGCCTTGTCGATCACGACCGTCGCGTTCGGGGCACCGTCACCGGCACCCGTGTTCTCGCCCGCGGCGGCGATCTTGTTCAGCACCTTCAGACCCGCCGCGTCGATCGTGCCGAACGGCGTGTACTGGGGCGGCAGCGGGCTGTCCTTGTAGACCAGGAAGAACTGGCTTCCGCCGGTGTGCTTCTGACCGGTGTTGGCCATGGCCACCGTGCCCGCCGGGTACTTGTTGCCCTTCAGGCTCGCGTCCTTCAGGTTCTCGTCCGGGATCGTGTAGCCGGGACCGCCGCTGCCGAGGCCCGTCGGGTCGCCGCACTGCAGCACGTAGATGCCGTTCGTGGTCAGGCGGTGGCACTTGGTGTGGTCGAAGAAGCCCTTGCCCGCGAGGAAGTCGAACGAGTTCACCGTGTGCGGCGCCGCCGACGCCTTCAGCGCGATGCCGATGTCACCGCACGTCGTGGCGAGCTTCATCGTGTACTTGGCCGACGTGTCGATCGACATCGCCGGCTCCTTCTTCCAGCTCTGCTTCTTGATCGCGCCCGCGGCCGGCTTCGCGCACGGGTCCGGCGCCTTGCTGCTCGGCGAGGCGCTCGGCGTGACGGCGGAGCCGGCGTCGGTCTTCTTGTCGTCGTTGCTGTTCTTCAGCACCCCGGTCGTGTACAGCGCAACGCTGCCGATCACGACCACGCCGAGCACCGACGCGATCACGGAGTTGCGCATGCGTGCCTTGCGCCGCGCGCTGGTGCGCCGCTGCTGCTGCCGCAAGAACTTCTCCCGGGCGAGCTGACGCCGCCGCTGCTCCTGGCTGACCACCGGGTTCTCTCCTCATGCGTGTCGTGTGTCGACCGGTACACGTGCGTCCTGTGAGCCGACAGCCGCTTGTAGCCCCGTACCGTATATGGGTTCGCTGAGGAAACGGCAGCGCCGGTAGGCTCTGGACCACGGGCCGACCGCCCGCAAGCCCTCCCGTATCGACACAACCAAGGACGATCGTGCTCATTGCCGGGTTCCCCGCCGGGGCCTGGGGGACGAACTGTTATCTCGTCGCCCCCGCCGCCGGTGAGGAGTGCGTGATCATCGACCCGGGCCACCAGGCCGCCCAGGGCGTCGAGGAAGCGCTGAAGAAACATCGGCTCAAGCCCGTCGCCGTCGTCCTCACCCATGGTCACATCGACCACGTGGCCTCGGTCGTCCCCGTGTGCGGCGCACATGACGTGCCGGCCTGGATCCACCCCGAGGACCGCTACATGATGAGCGACCCCGAGAAGGCGCTCGGCAGGTCCATCGGCATGCCGCTCATGGGCGAGCTGACCGTGGGGGAGCCGGACGACGTCAGGGAGCTGGCCGACGGCGCCGGCCTCCGGCTGGCCGGGCTGGAGTTCTCCGTCGCGCACGCGCCGGGCCATACCAAGGGGTCGGTGACCTTCCGGATGCCGGAGACCGCGGACATCCCCCCGGTCTTCTTCTCCGGGGACCTGCTGTTCGCCGGCTCCATCGGACGTACCGACCTGCCCGGTGGCTCCACGGAGGACATCCTCGACTCGCTGGCCCGCGTGTGCCTGCCGCTCGAGGACTCCACCGTGGTGCTGTCCGGCCACGGCCCCCAGACGACCATCGGCCACGAGCGCGCCACCAACCCCTATCTGCGGCAGGTGGCGGCCGGCCGGGGAGCCGTCCAGGCTCCCCGACGAGGAATGTGACGAGAGAGCTTTCGTGAGTACCTTCCAGGCCCCCAAGGGCACCTATGACCTGATCCCCCCGGACTCCGCCACGTACCTGGCGGTCCGCGAGGCGATCGCGGCCCCGCTCCGCAACTCCGGCTACGGCTACATCGAGACCCCCGGTTTCGAGAACGTCGAACTCTTCGCGCGCGGTGTGGGTGAGTCCACCGACATCGTGACCAAGGAGATGTACGCGTTCGAGACCAAGGGCGGTGACCGGCTGGCCCTGCGGCCCGAGGGCACGGCGTCCGTCCTGCGGGCGGCCCTGGAGGCCAACCTGCACAAGACCGGCAACCTCCCGGTCAAGCTCTGGTACTCCGGCTCGTACTACCGTTACGAGCGCCCCCAGAAGGGCCGCTACCGGCACTTCTCCCAGGTCGGCGCCGAGGCGATCGGCGCCGAGGACCCGGCGCTGGACGCCGAGCTGATCATCCTGGCCGACCAGGCCTACCGCTCCCTGGGGCTCAGCAACTTCCGCATCCTGCTGAACAGCCTGGGCGACAAGGAGTGCCGGCCGGTGTACCGGGCCGCGCTGCAGGACTTCCTGCGCGGCCTCGAACTGGACGAGGACACGCTGCGGCGGGCGGAGATCAACCCGCTGCGCGTCCTCGACGACAAGCGCGAGTCGGTCCAGAAGCAGCTGACGGGCGCGCCGCTGCTGCGTGACTACCTGTGCGACGCTTGCAAGGCGTACCACGAGGAGGTCCGTGAGCTGATCACGGCGGCGGGCGTGGCCTTCGAGGACGATCCCAAGCTGGTCCGCGGCCTGGACTACTACACGCGCACCACCTTCGAGTTCGTGCACGACGGTCTGGGCTCCCAGTCCGCGGTGGGCGGCGGCGGCCGGTACGACGGCCTGTCGGAGATGATCGGCGGTCCCGCGCTGCCGTCGGTGGGCTGGGCGCTCGGTGTCGACCGCACGGTCCTGGCCCTGGAGGCCGAGGGCGTGGAGCTGGACATCCCGTCGTCGACCAGCGTCTATGCGGTGCCGCTCGGCGAGGAGGCCCGCCGTGTGCTGTTCGCGAAGGTCACCGAGCTGCGCAAGGCCGGTGTCGCCGCGGACTTCTCCTACGGTGGCAAGGGCCTGAAGGGCGCCATGAAGAACGCCAACCGCAGCGGCGCCCGCTACGCGCTCGTCGCCGGTGAGCGTGACCTCGCCGAGGGCCTCGTCCAGCTCAAGGACATGGTGTCCGGCGAGCAGACGGCGATCGGCGTCAACGAGATCGTGGCGGAGCTGGAGTCCCGGCTCGGCCAGGACCTGTCCGGCACGATCCGCCGGACGGGCCTCACCACCCGGGCGTAGGGCCCCCAGCACCCGGGCGTAGGTCAGCACCCGGGCGGTAGAGCCCCAGCGCCCGGCGTAGGGCCCCAGCGGTCGCAAGGGCGCCGGAATCCTCCGGCGCCCTTGTCAGTGGTCGAGCAGTCCGTGGCGCATGGCGCTGGTGACGGCCGCGGTGCGGTCGTCCACCCCCAGCTTTCCGAAGATCCGCAGCAGATGGGTCTTCACCGTGGACTCACCGATGAACAGGCGGCGTCCGATCTCGGCGTTGGTGCAGCCGTCCGCCACCAGGCGCAGCACCGCGGTCTCGCGGGCCGACAGGCGGGGGAGTTCGGGTCGGGTGCGGAGCTGGTCCACCAGGCGGGTGGCGACCGACGGGGCGAGGACCGTCTCGCCGCGCGCGGCGGCCCGTACCGCGTCCGCGAGTTCCCGGCGCGGCATGTCCTTGAGCAGATAGCCGGCGGCGCCCGCCTCCACGGCCCGCAGGATGTCCCGGTCCGTCTCGTACGTCGTCAGGACGATCACCCGGGACGGCAGGCCGGCCGCGCTCATGCGCTGGATGGAGTCGACGCCTCCGCCCCCGGGCATCCGCAGGTCCATCAGGACGATGTCCGGACGCAGTTCGGCCGCCAGCGCCTCGGCCTGCGGTCCGCTCGCCGCGTCCCCGACCACCTCCAGGTCCGGCTCGGCGCTCAGCATCGCGCGCAGTCCCTCCCGTACGACGGGATGGTCGTCGGCCAGCACGATCCGGATCACACGCTCTCACTCCTCAGGGCGGCGGGAACGGGAAGCCGCACGGTCACCTTCGTACCGTCGCCGGGTGCGCTGCACACCGCTGCGGTCCCGCCCACCTCGGCGGCGCGGGCGCGCAGCCCCGCGAGACCGTATCCGCCGGCCGCGGCGGCGGGGTCGAAGCCCCGGCCGTCGTCGTCGACGGAGACGGTCACGGCGTCGTCGCTGTAGGCGAGCGCGACCTGCGCGACCGCCGAACTCCCCGCGTGCTTGTGCGCGTTGGTCAGCGCCTCCTGGCACGAGCGCAGGGCCACCACCTCGATGCCGGCCGGGAGGGCGCGCACCGGGCCGGTCACCTCCAGAGCGGCCTCGTGCCGGGCGGCCAGCCGCGTCAGCGCGTCCGGCAGCGAGGCGCCCGCCAGATCGGCGGGGGCACCACCGGCCACCAGGGCCCGGGCCTCGGCGAGGTTGCGGCGGGCCGTCTCGTCCATCAGGGCCAGGTGGTGGCGGGCCTGCGGGAGGTCGGAGTCCAGTTCCGCGTCCACGGCCTGGACCAGCATCAGCAGGCTGGTGAAGCCCTGCGCGAGGGTGTCGTGGATCTCCCGCGCGAGCCGTTCGCGTTCGGCGAGCGCGCCGTGTGCGGCGGACAGCCGGGAGATCTCGTGCCGACTGGCGTCCAGTTCTGCGATCAGCTCGGCCCGTTCGCTGCTCTGCTCGATGATCCGGATGATCCAGCCGCCGATCACCACCGCGAAGACGAGGGTGACCACGGCGAACAGGAAGTTCTCCACCAGGTCCGACAGGCCGGGACGCCACAGCACGGCCCAGCCGGTGACCGGCACCAGATTGATGACGGTCACCATGACCAGGGCCCGGCGCTCCCGCAGCGTCATGAAGCACTGCGGGATCAGCGCGTACGCCATCAGGCGGCTCTCGCCGGCCAGGACCGCCGCCGGCAGGAACAGCGCGATCGCCCCGGCGAGGTAGCACAGGGCACGCCGTTCGTCGGGCGGGTGCCGCTGCAGCAGTCTGCGCCCCACCGCGGCGTACCAGGGGACGAGCGGCACGAGCAGCCCGGCCGCGGTGGCCCGCACCGGCCAGCCCGGCTGGGACGCGTAGAGGACGAAGGCCAGGGTGGTCGCCCAGGCCGCGGCGAAGTACGCGTCCCAGTACCGGATCGTCCGGTCCCAGGCGTGCACGTCCCGCGCCCGGCCCGGACCGGTCATCCCTCGCGCCGGTTCTTCCACCGGAAGGTCAGCAGGCACAGCGCCAATCCTCCGACGCACCAGGCCGTCAGCACCAGCGCGATCCGACCGAACTCCCAGCTCCCGGCCTGTTCCAGTACCCGCGCGGAGTCCGGCAGGAACACGCCCCGCAGGCCCTGGCACAGCCACTTCAGCGGGAACAGGGCGCTGATGTCGAGCATCCAGCCGGGGATGGTGTCGATGGAGATGTACACCCCGGAGATGAACTGGAGCACCAGGAAGGGCAGGACGACGACGGAGCTGGCGCTCTTCGCCGACCTGGGCACCGAGCTGATCGCGATGCCCAGCAGCGCGCACCCGGTCAGACCGAGCACGAAGATCCATGCGAAGTCGAACCAGCGGCCGGGATCCGTCGGCAGGCGGACGTCGTAGAAGGCGGTGCCCACGAACAGAAGGATCGCGGTCTCCAGGACCCCGGTGAACAGAACGAGCCAGATCTTCCCCAGGAAGTAGGCGGTCGGCGGCATCGGGGTGCCGCGCAGCCGCCGCAGTACCTTCTCGTCGCGTTCGACGGCGATGGAGATGCCCAGCGACTGGAAGCTCGTGGACATGATCCCGGAGGCCATCATGGCGGGCACGTACAGCTGCGAGGCGTTCACCCCGCTGCCCCGGACGTCGTCGTGGAAGATCGACGCGAACAGGAACAGGAACACCACCGGGAAGGAGAAGGTGAAGACCACCTGTTCGCGCTGGCGGAAGAACTGCCTGATCTCCAGGCCGCCCCGCAGCAGCCCGAGCGTCCAGGCGCCGGGCAGGGACCCGGCGGACCCGCGGGCGGTGGCCCGTACGGCGGTCGTGGTCATCGCGCGGACTCCTGTCCGGTCAGCCGGAGGTAGACGTCCTCCAGGGTGGGGCGGGTCACGGTCAGGCCCGGTATCTCGCCGTCGAAGCGGCTCAGCAGGGCGGCGACGGTCCTCGTGGGGGTCTCGGTGTGCTCCACGCGCGTGGAGCCGTCGGGTTCCGTCCAGGTGACGGTGGCGCCGCTGCCGTGGCGCTCGCGGAGTTCACCCGGCCCGCCCTCGGCGACCACCCGGCCCCGGGCGACGACCGCGAGCCGGTCCGCGAGGCCTTCGGCCTCCTCCAGGTAGTGCGTCGTGAGCAGGATCGTCGTGCCCTCGTCGGCCAGCAGCCGGATCAGGTCCCAGAACTGGCGCCGGGCCGCCGGGTCGAAGCCGGTGGTCGGCTCGTCCAGGAGCAGCAGCTCGGGGCCGCCGATCACGCCGAGCGCCACATCGAGGCGTCGGCGCTGACCGCCGGAGAGAGCCTTGATCCGGCTGTTCGCCTTCGCCTCCAGACCGACCAGGCGGATGACCTCCTCCGGGTCGCGCGGGCGCGGGTAGCAGCGGGCGAAGTGCCGGACCGTCTCGCGGACCGTCAACTCGGCGGGCGTCGATTCGTCCTGCCAGACGATTCCCACCCGGGACCTCCACGCGCGCGTGCCGGTCGCCGGATCCGACCCGAGGACCGACACCTCGCCCGCGTCCCGTGACCGGTTGCCCTGGAGTATCTCGACCGTGGTGCTCTTGCCCGCACCATTGGGTCCTAGCAGGCCGAACACCTCACCCCGGCGGATGCCGAGATCGATGCCGTCCACCGCGGTCACGTCCCCGTACTGCTTGCGCAGCCCCCGTACGTCCACCGCGAGGTCGTTCGCGTGTGCTGTCATGCTCCGAGCATCGGCCGGAACCGAACGATCCGTGACCACCGTGCGTACTTCCTTATGTCCATCGAACGGTGGACACACAAGCGAGTACGGCACAATGACCGGTGCCGGAAGATGGTCCAACTCTCAAGTGACGGAATCGGCGTGATGAGCAAGACGACAGTCAAAGACGTCTCCACGGAGCCCGAGCCCGAGCGTGCCGCCGCGGCACCCCGCACGGTGGGCGGCAGCCGCGCCTTCGCTCTGCTGCTGGTGATCACCGGCGCGGCCGGAGTGCTCGCCGCCTGGGTCATCACGATCGACAAGTTCAAGATCCTCGAGGCCAAGGTCGCGGGCAAGACCTTCACGCCCGGCTGCAGCGTGAACCCGGTGGTGTCCTGCGGCAGCGTGATGGAGAGCAAGCAGGCGGCGGTCTTCGGGTTCCCGAACCCGATGCTCGGCCTGGTCTGCTACGGCATCGTGATCTGCGTCGGCATGAGCCTGCTGGCCCGGGCCCGCTTCCCGCGCTGGTACTGGCTGACCTTCAATTTCGGCACCCTCTTCGGCGTCTGCTTCGTGACCTGGCTGCAGTTCGAGTCCCTGTACCGGATCAACGCGCTGTGCCTGTGGTGCTCGCTGGCCTGGGTCGCCACGATCACCATGTTCTGGCACGTCACCTCGTTCAACGTCCGCAACGACTTCCTGCCGGCCCCGCGCCTGCTGAAGTCCTTCTGCGGCGAGTTCACCTGGGTGCTGCCCGTCACGCACTGCGGCGTCATCGCCATGCTGATCCTGACCCGGTGGGGCAGCCAGCTCTGGGCCTGACCCGCCGCCGCGCGGCGTTGTCAGTGGCGTGTCTTAGGGTTTCAGCGTGGAACCCGACCTCTTCACCGCCGCAGCGGAAGAACGCCAGGAGAAGGACCCGGCAGGCAGCCCCCTGGCCGTGCGCATGCGCCCGCGCACGCTCGACGAGGTCGTGGGCCAGCAGCACCTGCTGAAGCCCGGCTCCCCGCTGCGCCGGCTGGTCGGCGAGGGCTCCGGCGGTCCCGCGGGACCCTCGTCGGTGATCCTCTGGGGCCCGCCGGGCACCGGCAAGACGACCCTGGCGTACGTCGTCTCCAAAGCCACCGACAAGCGGTTCGTGGAGCTGTCCGCCATCACCGCGGGCGTCAAGGAGGTCCGCGCGGTCATCGACGGCGCCCGCCGCGCCACCGGCGGCTTCGGCAAGGAGACCGTCCTCTTCCTGGACGAGATCCACCGCTTCAGCAAGGCCCAGCAGGACTCCCTGCTCCCCGCGGTCGAGAACCGCTGGGTGACCCTGATCGCGGCGACCACGGAGAACCCGTACTTCTCGGTGATCTCCCCGCTGCTCTCCCGCTCCCTGCTGCTCACGCTCGAACCCCTCACCGACGACGACATCCGCGGGCTGCTGCGCCGCGCCCTCGGCGACGAGCGCGGCCTCAAGGACACCGTCGCCCTGCCCGGGGACACCGAGGAGCATCTGCTGCGCATCGCCGGCGGAGACGCGCGCCGTGCTCTGACCGCCCTGGAGGCCGCGGCCGGAGCCGCCCTGGACCAGGGCGACTCCGAGATCAGCCTGCAGACCCTGGAGCAGACCGTCGACCGGGCCGCGGTGAAGTACGACCGGGACGGCGACCAGCACTACGACGTCGCCAGCGCCCTCATCAAGTCCATCCGCGGCTCCGACGTCGACGCCGCTCTGCACTACCTGGCCCGCATGATCGAGGCCGGCGAGGACCCCCGCTTCATCGCCCGCCGCCTGATGATCTCCGCCAGCGAGGACATCGGCCTGGCCGACCCGAACGCACTGCCCATCGCGGTCGCTGCCGCCCAGGCCGTCGCCATGATCGGCTTCCCCGAGGCCGCCCTCACCCTCAGCCACGCCACCATCGCCCTGGCACTGGCCCCCAAGTCCAACGCCGCGACCACGGCGATCGGCGCCGCGATGGAGGACGTACGCAGGGGCCTGGCCGGACCGGTCCCGGCGCACCTGCGGGACGGCCACTACAAGGGCGCCGCCAAGCTCGGCCACGCCCAGGGGTACGTGTATCCGCACGACCTGGCCGAGGGCATCGCCGAGCAGCAGTACGCCCCGGACGCCCTCAAGGACCGCGAGTACTACACGCCGACCAGACACGGAGCGGAGGCGCGTTACGCGGACGCCGCGGAGTGGACGAGGAAGCGCCTCGGTCGCAAGCGGTCCTGAGCGCCCTGTAGACTGCCCCGAAGTGCTGAGTCCCGTGTCCGGCCCCTCGAACGAGGAGTCGGCTCACCAGAGCGGGACACCCAGCCGGAGACCTGGTCCGCCAGGTTCTCCAGGAGCGTCGCGCACCAGCGAATGGTGTCGCGGGCAGCCCACCACCACCCGGGTTCCCGGGAAGGGTCGGTGGGCCACTCGCGTGCTGCACGTATGTGCCCAGACCAGGGAGCGGCTGCCCGGCCGTCCACGCGGACGGACGGGTTTCCCCGGCTGCGGATGCGACCTCCCCTAACCCTGGTGAAGCCGTATTCGCATCAGAAACACGAGGTGTCGGTTCCATGGCGAACCAGTCCCGCCCCAAGGTCAAGAAGTCGCGTGCCCTCGGCATCGCGCTGACCCCGAAGGCCGTCAAGTACTTCGAGGCCCGCCCCTACCCGCCGGGCGAGCACGGCCGCGGCCGCAAGCAGAACTCGGACTACAAGGTCCGTCTGCTCGAGAAGCAGCGCCTGCGCGCGCAGTACGACGTGTCCGAGCGTCAGCTCGTCCGCGCCTACGAGCGTGCCTCCAAGGTCCAGGGCAAGACCGGTGAGGCCCTGATCATCGAGCTCGAGCGCCGTCTCGACGCGCTGGTCCTGCGTTCGGGCATCGCCCGCACGATCTACCAGGCCCGCCAGATGGTCGTCCACGGCCACATCCAGGTCAACGGCCAGAAGGTCGACAAGCCGTCCTTCCGCGTCCGCCCGGACGACGTCGTGCAGGTCCGCGACCGCTCCAAGGACAAGACGCTCTTCCAGGTCGCCCGTGAGGGTGGCTTCGCCCCCGACGGCGAGACCCCGCGCTACCTGCAGGTGAACCTCAAGGCCCTGGCGTTCCGCCTGGACCGTGAGCCGAACCGCAAGGAGATCCCGGTGATCTGCGACGAGCAGCTCGTCGTCGAGTACTACGCCCGCTGACCCCAGCCCCGGCGCAGCACTTCAGCCCGCCGTCTCCCCGCCCTTCCGGGTGGGCGAGGCGGCGGGTTCGCGTTTCCCGGCGCCGCCACGGCGCCCCGCGACCGGCCCGCGGGGGGCCGGCAGCCCCGGCAGCGGCCGGACACCGCCGCCGCCCAGCGCCCGGGCCACGGCCGCCTCCCGGCCCAGCCCCGCCCCCTCGCGCACACACTCCTCGTACAGCTCGTCGCCGAGAGCCTGCCGGGCCGTGGCCTCGCACAGTTCGTGCGGGGCGTTGTAGTACGCCGAGCCGAACAGCGGCAGCCCCACCGACGGCCACAGCGTGCCCGCCGCCCCCTGCAGCACCGCCGCCTCGGCAGGGTCGCCCAGGGACGCCGTCACCAGCGCCAGCAGCTCGATGGACAGCACCGAGCCGAGCAGGTCGTGGAAGGCGTGCGCATGGTCCAGACAGTCCGCGAGCAGCTCGCGCGCCGTCGCCGGATCCCCGTCCCGCCAGGCCGCGTACGCCAGCACATACAGCGCGTACGACCGCGCCCACCGCTCCCCGTGGTCCTCGCACACCCGGCGCACGTCCTCGCACAGCCGCACCGCGTCCGCCAGGTCCCCCTGGAACGCCCGCGCCATCGCCAGCTCCACCTGGCCCATCAGGACATTGCTGTTCAGTTCGCCGATCTCCCGGTAGCGGTCGAGCGCCGACCGCAGCAGCGTTTCTGCGCCGGCCATGTCGTCGGTGACCAGGGCCAGACAGCCGGTGCGGTGCTCCGCGTACGCCACCGCCGTCGCGTCCGCGGCACGCTCGGCCTGCTCCCGGCACTCCCGCAGCGCCGTCAGGGCCGGCACGGTGTCGCCCTGCAGGATCGCCACATAGCCGAGCACCCACAGCGCCTTCAGCCGGGACCGCTCGTACTCCGACTCCAGGCCCAGGCTGCGCTCCAGCCAGCGCCGCCCCTCCGACAGCCGTCCGCAGCCCGCCCAGCAGAACCACAGCGAGCCCGCCAGGTACTGGCCCAGATGCGCCTCGTCCGGCTCGGTCAGGCAGAACTCCAGGGCGGCCCGCAGATTCGGCAGCTCGGCCTCGACGCGCGCGGCCACCTCGCGCTGCCGGGGCGAGAACCAGTCCAGCTCGCACCAGGTCGCCAGGCCCAGGTACCAGTCGCGGTGCCGCCGCTGCAGCCGGGGCGCGTCCCCGGTCGCCTCCAGCCAGTCGGCGCCATAGGCCCGGACGGTGTCCAGCATCCGGTAGCGGGGACCGGCCGGAGCCTCCTCGCGGGCGAGGACCGACTGCGCGAGCAGCTGCGCGAGCACGTCCAGCACGTCCTCGGCAGGCAGCCCGTCCCCGCTGCACACGTACTCGGCCGCCTCCAGGTCGAAGGTCTGCGCGAAAACCGAGAGCCGCGCCCACAGCAGCCGCTCGGCGGGTGTGCACAGCTCATGGCTCCAGCCGATCGCCGTGCGCAGCGTCCGATGGCGCGCAAGGCCGTCCCGCCCGCCGCCGGTGAGCAGCCGGAACCGGTCGTCCAGCCGCTCCAGCAGCTGCGCCGGGGACAGGGCCCGCAGCCGCCCGGCGGCCAGCTCCAGGGCCAGCGGGATCCGCTCCAGCCGTCGGCACAGCTCGCGCGCGTCCGGGCAGTCCCCCACCTCCGGCCCCTGCTGGCGGGCACGGTTCGCCAACAGCTCCACCGCCTCGTCCTCGGCGAGCGGGGCCAGCGGGAACAGCAGCTCGCACGCCAGCCCCAGCGGACGCCGTCCCACCGCCAGCACCCGCAGCCGGGGCAGCTTGCGCAGCAGCTCGGCCACCAGCTCGGCGCAGGCCCCGACCAGGTGCTCGAAACCGTCCAGCACCAGCAGGACGCGACGGCCGGCGAGCCGGTCGAGCAGGGTCTCCCGGGGCAGCCGGGTGGTGTGGTCGGTCAGCCCCAGCGCCTCCACGACCGCGTACTCCACGAACTGCGCATCGCGCACCGGGGCCAGCTCCACCACCCACACCCCGTCCCGGGGAGCCGACCGTGCCGCCGCCCGGGCGGCCAGCCGGGACTTGCCCACTCCGCCGACCCCGGTCACGGTCACCAGCCGGGCCGCCGCCATCGCCTGGGCCAGCCCGGCGAGTTCGGCCGAGCGCCCGATGAACGCGGTGAGTTCCGGGGGCAGATTGCCGTCCGCCGGGGCGTCCGGGCGCTGAGGACCTCGCATGGGACACGGAGCGTACTGAAGTGTGTTCATTCCGTACAATCGCTTCCCGTAACTCCGTCGTCCGCCGACGGTAATCCGGTACGGAGTCCCGCCCCTGGCGCGATAGGCTCGGTCCACGACTTTTCGATGCTCAGGCACGTTTCAGGGAGCGGGTGCACAGTGTCCGGTGGAGAGGTGGCCGGGATCCTGGTGGCCGTCTTCTGGGCGATCCTGGTCTCCTTCCTCGCCGTCGCACTGGTGAGGCTGGCCCAGACGCTCAAGGCGACCACCAAGCTCGTCGCGGACGTGACCGACCAGGCCGTCCCGCTGCTCGCCGACGCCTCCGCGGCCGTGCGCTCCGCACAGACCCAGATCGACCGGGTCGACGCGATCGCCTCCGACGTCCAGGAGGTCACGTCCAACGCCTCCGCGCTCTCGACCACCGTCGCCTCCACCTTCGGCGGCCCGCTGGTCAAGGTCGCGGCGTTCGGCTACGGGGTGCGCCGGGCCCTGGGCGGCCGCAAGGAGGACGTGCCCGAGAAGGCACCGAGGCGTACCGTGATCGTGGGCCGGACCGTACCGGCCGCACGGCGGGCCAAGCGAAACCTCCGCGGGAAGAGGGACTGAGACCTAGCGATGTTCCGCCGTACGTTCTGGTTCACCACAGGCGTCGCCGCCGGAGTGTGGGCCACCACCAAGGTCAACCGCAAGCTGAAGCAGCTGACCCCGGAGAGCCTCGCCGCGACCGCGGCGAACAAGGCCCTGGAGACCGGTCAGCGTCTCAAGGACCGGGCGGTCGGCTTCGCGTTCGACGTGCGCGACAACATGGCGCAGCGGGAGGCCGAGCTGGGGGAGGCGCTGGGTATCGACAGCGCGACCGAACTCCCCGCGGCCCGGCGGTACACCGCCATCGAGAACAACCGCAGCAACCCGAAGTACATCGAGAACACGACGTACTCGTCCAACCGGAATGAGGACCACTGATGGAGTCGGCCGAGATCCGCCGCCGCTGGCTGAGCTTCTACGAGGAGCGCGGGCACACCGTTGTCCCTTCGGCGTCGCTCATCGCGGACGACCCGACTCTGCTCCTCGTCCCCGCCGGCATGGTGCCCTTCAAGCCCTACTTCCTGGGCGAGGTCAAGCCGCCGTTCAGCCGTGCCACGAGCGTGCAGAAGTGCGTGCGCACGCCCGACATCGAAGAGGTCGGCAAGACCACCCGCCACGGCACCTTCTTCCAGATGTGCGGCAACTTCTCCTTCGGCGACTACTTCAAGGAAGGCGCCATCAAGCTCGCCTGGGAGCTGCTCACCACCTCCCAGGACAAGGGCGGTTACGGCCTCGACCCCGAGCGTCTGTGGATCACCGTGTACAAGGACGACGACGAGGCCGAGCGCATCTGGCACGAGGTCGTCGGCGTGCCCAAGGAGCGCATCCAGCGTCTGGGCATGAAGGACAACTACTGGTCCATGGGCGTCCCCGGACCCTGCGGCCCCTGCTCCGAGATCAACTACGACCGCGGCCCCGAGTTCGGCGTCGAGGGCGGCCCCGCCGTCAACGACGAGCGGTACGTGGAGATCTGGAACCTCGTCTTCATGCAGTACGAGCGTGGCGAGGGCATCGGCAAGGACAACTTCGAGATCCTCGGGGACCTGCCGAGCAAGAACATCGACACGGGCCTCGGCCTGGAGCGCCTCGCCATGATTCTGCAGGGCGTGCAGAACATGTACGAGATCGACACCTCCATGGCCGTCATCGGCAAGGCCACCGAGCTGACCGGCGTCCGCTACGGCGACGCCCACGACTCGGACGTGTCCCTGCGCGTGGTCACCGACCACATGCGCACGGCCACCATGCTCATCGGCGACGGTGTCACCCCCGGCAACGAGGGCCGGGGCTACGTCCTGCGCCGCATCATGCGCCGCGCCATCCGCAACATGCGCCTGCTGGGCGCCACCGGCCCGGTCGTCCTCGACCTGGTCGACACCGTGATCCGGATGATGGGTCAGCAGTACCCCGAGCTGGTCACCGACCGCGAGCGCATCGAGAAGGTCGCCCTCGCCGAGGAGAACGCCTTCCTGAAAACGCTGAAGGCCGGCACCAACATCCTCGACACCGCCGTCACCGAGACCAAGCAGGCCGGCGGCAAGGTCCTCTCCGGCGACAAGGCCTTCCTGCTCCACGACACCTGGGGCTTCCCGATCGACCTGACCCTGGAGATGGCCGCCGAGCAGGGCCTCTCCGTGGACGAGGACGGCTTCCGCCGCCTGATGAAGGAGCAGCGGGAGCGCGCCAAGGCCGACGCCCAGGCCAAGAAGACCGGCCACGCCGACATGGGCGCCTACCGTGAGATCGCCGACACCGCCGGCGAGACCGCCTTCATCGGCTACAGCGACACCGAGGGCGAGTCCACGATCGTCGGCATCCTGGTCGACGGCGCCTCCTCCCCGGCCGCCACCGAGGGCGACGAGGTCGAGATCGTCCTGGACCGCACCCCGTTCTACGCCGAGGGCGGCGGCCAGATCGGCGACACCGGCCGGATCAAGGTCGACTCCGGTGCCGTGATCGAGATCCGCGACTGTCAGAAGCCGGTCCCGGGCGTGTACGTCCACAAGGGCGTCGTGCAGGTGGGCGAGGTCACGGTCGGCGCCAAGGCCCTTGCCTCCATCGACATCCGCCGCCGCAAGGCCATCGCCCGCGCCCACTCGGCCACGCACCTCACCCACCAGGCCCTGCGCGACGCCCTCGGCCCGACGGCCGCCCAGGCCGGTTCCGAGAACCAGCCCGGCCGCTTCCGCTTCGACTTCGGTTCCCCGTCCGCCGTGCCGACGGCCGTGATGACCGACGTCGAGCAGAGGATCAACGAGGTGCTCGCCCGCGACCTGGACGTGCACGCCGAGGTCATGGGCATCGACGAGGCCAAGAAGCAGGGCGCCATCGCCGAGTTCGGCGAGAAGTACGGTGAGCGCGTCCGCGTGGTGACCATCGGCGACTTCTCCAAGGAGCTGTGCGGCGGCACGCACGTGCACAACACCGCCCAGCTGGGCCTGGTGAAGCTGCTCGGCGAGTCGTCCATCGGTTCCGGCGTGCGTCGTATCGAGGCCCTCGTCGGCGTGGACGCCTACAACTTCCTGGCCCGTGAGCACACGGTCGTCGCCCAGCTCCAGGAGCTGATCAAGGGCCGTTCGGAAGAGCTTCCGGAGAAGGTCTCCGCCATGCTCGGCAAGCTGAAGGACGCCGAGAAGGAGATCGAGAAGTTCCGCGCCGAGAAGGTGCTGCAGGCCGCCGCCGGTCTCGCCGAGTCCGCCAAGGACGTGCGGGGCGTGGCCGTCGTCACCGGTCAGGTCCCGGACGGCACGACCCCGGACGACCTGCGCAAGCTGGTCCTCGACGTGCGCGGCCGCATCCAGGGCGGCCGGGCCGTCGTGGTCGCCCTCTTCACGGTCAACAACGGCAAGCCGCTGACCGTCATCGCCACCAACGAGGCCGCCCGCGAGCGTGGCCTCAAGGCCGGTGACCTGGTCCGCACCGCCGCCAAGACGCTCGGCGGCGGCGGTGGCGGCAAGCCGGACGTCGCCCAGGGCGGCGGCCAGAACCCGGCCGCCGTCGGTGAGGCCGTCGAGGCCGTCGAGCGTCTCGTCGCCGAGACCGCCAAGTGACAGCTGAGTAAGGAAACGGTCGGAAATGCGCAGAGGACGTCGGCTCTCGATCGACGTCGGGGACGCCCGGATCGGGGTCGCGTCGTGCGACCCCGACGGGATCCTCGCCACCCCGGTGGAGACCGTCCCCGGCCGGGACATCCCCGCCGCTCACCGCCGGTTGCGTCAACTGGTGGAGGAGTACGAACCGATCGAGGTCGTCGTCGGCCTCCCTCGTTCCCTCAAGGGGGGCGAGGGCCCGGCCGCCGTCAAGGTCCGTGGCTTCGCCCAGGAGCTGGCCAAGGGCATCGAGCCCGTCCCGGTGCGCCTGGTGGACGAGCGGATGACGACCGTGACGGCCAGTCAGGGACTACGCGCCTCGGGGGTGAAATCCAAGAAGGGCCGTGCCGTCATCGACCAGGCCGCAGCCGTCATCATTCTGCAGCAGGCCCTGGAATCCGAACGGGTGTCAGGTAAAGCACCCGGCGAGGGCGTCGAAGTGGTCATCTGATCGCGATACGGTAACGTTCCGCGCGATGCGGTGGTGTTCGAACAGCTGCCGCACAGCAAGAGGTGGAACGGAAGCCGGTGCACCGGCCGCGTGACCGTCGGCCTCGCGGCTCTAGGGGATCGATGACTGAGTATGGCCGGGGTCCAGGCCCCGAACCGTGGCATCCGGAGGACCCGTTGTACGGGGACGGCGGATGGGGAGGGCAGCAGACCCACGCGGGTCAGCAGTCCCCCTACGGCGGCCAGCCACAGCAGCAGTACCCGCAGCCGCAGTACGGCGAATGGACCCAGGGGCAGCAGCCCGGGTACGACCAGCAGCAGCACCAGTACTACGACGAGCAGGGCCGATCGCACTACGGCCAGCAGTACGCGGGCCAGGACCAGCAGTACGCCGGACAGGATCAGCAGTACGCAGGCCAGGACCAGTACGCCGCGCACGCCCAGCAGTCGTACCAGCAGGGTGGCTGGGACGCGACCGGTACCCACGGTCAGGTCCCGTACGCCGCCGACCCCGGTGACCCCTACGGCCAGCAGCCCGTGGCCTATGGCGCGGAACAGCCCGACTTCTACGGCACCGAGGACGCCTACCCGCCGCCCGTGCCGCCGGGCCGCCGGCGCCCCGAGCCGGAGCCGGGCCCGGACCCGGAGACCGGCTGGGACCCGGGCGAGGACCAGGGCGAGCACGCCTTCTTCGCGGGGGGCGGCGATGACGAGGACGCCGACGACGAGGCCGAGAGCCGGCGCGGCCGCGGTGACCGCCGTGGCCGAAAACCGGTCAAGAGCAAGAAACGGCGCACCGGCTGCGCCTGCATGGTCGTGGTGCTCGTCTTCGGCGGCGGCCTCGGCGGAGTCGGATATTTCGGGTACAAGTTCTACCAAAATCGTTTCGGCGCGGCACCGGACTACGCGGGCGACGGCACCAACGAGAAGGTGACCGTCGAGATCCCCAAGGGTGCGGGAGGCATGGAGATCGGCCGCCGCCTGGAGGAAGCCGGCGTCGTCAAGAGCGTCGGCGCGTTCGTTCACGCGCAGGGAGAGATCCCCAGGGGCAACACCATCCAGGCCGGCGCCTATCTCATGAAGAAGGAGATGTCCGGCGCGAGTGCCGTGCAGTTGATGCTCGACCCGAAGAGCCAGAGCAATGTGCTCGTCAAACCGGGCGAGCGCAATTCCGAGGTCTATCAGGCCATCGACAAGCAACTCGATCTTTCCACGGGCACCACCCAGAAAGTCGCCAAGACGGCCTACAAGACCCTCGGCCTGCCGAGCTGGGTGCAGGCCGGCACCGACGTCAGGGACCCACTGGAGGGCTTCCTCGACCCGGGCACCTATCCGGCCGCCAAGGGCATGAAGCCCGATGCCGTCCTCAAGCAGATGATCACCCAGGCCAAGTCGCGGTACGCCGCCTACGACCTGCCGGGCAAGGCGAAGGCGCTCGGCCTGCAGAACGCGTTCCAGCTCGTCACGGTCGCGAGCCTGGTCCAGGCGGAGGGCAAGACGCACGACGACTTCCGCAAGATGGCGGAAGTGGTCTACAACCGTCTCAAACCCACCAACACCGAGACGAACCAGTTGCTGCAGTTCGACTCGACGTACAACTACCTCAAGGGTACGAGCAACATCCATATCTCCGAGAAGGAGATCAACGGCAACCGGAACCCGTACAACACCTACACCCACAAGGGCCTTCCGCCCGGTCCGATCGGCAACCCCGGCGAGGACGCGATGAAGGCGGCACTGAACCCGACGCACGACGGCTGGATCTATTTCGTGGCGACCGACGGTACGACCAACACCGAATTCGCCAAGACCTACGCGGAATTCAAGCAGCTCAAGGACAAATTCAATGCCACCTCGGGCAACTGACGCCCGCCGTGCCGCCGTGCTCGGTAAGCCCATCGCCCACTCCCTCTCCCCGGTGCTGCACCGGGCGGCCTATGACGCGCTCGGGCTCACCGGCTGGTCGTACGACCGCTTCGAGGTCGACGAGGCCGCCCTGCCCGGCTTCTTCGAGGAACTCGGCCCGGAGTGGGCAGGACTGTCGCTGACCATGCCGCTGAAGCGCGCGATCATCCCGCTGGTGGACGAGATCAGCGAGACGGCCGCCTCGGTCGACGCCGTCAACACGGTGGTCTTCGCCGAAGACGGACGCCGTATCGGTGACAACACCGACATCCCGGGCATGGTGGCCGCACTGCGCGAGCACGGCGTCGAACAGGTCGACTCCGCCGCGATCCTCGGCGCCGGCGCCACGGCCTCCTCGGCGCTGGCCGCGCTCGCCCGGATCTGCACCGGCGAGGTCGTCGCCTATGTACGCAGCGAGGCCCGCGCCGCCGAGATGCGCCGATGGGGCGAACGGCTCGACATGGACGTGCGGACCGCGGACTGGGCGGACGCGGAGCAGGCCCTGCGTGCCCCGCTGGTGATCGCCACCACCCCCGCCGGCACCACCGACGCCCTCGCCACCGCCGTACCCGAACGCCCCACCACCCTTTTCGACGTGCTCTACGACCCCTGGCCCACCGGGCTGGCGGCCCGCTGGTCCATGTTCGGCGGTGCCGTCCTCAGCGGCCTCGATCTGCTGGTCCACCAGGCCGTCCTCCAGGTCGAGCAGATGACCGGCCACGCCCCCGCCCCTCTGGAGGCCATGCGGCAGGCCGGCGAGAAGGCACTCGCGGCCCGCTGACGGCGTGTCCCACCGCCTTTCCTGCCACCTTCCCCGGCGCCTTCCCTTCCGCCTCTTTGTCCCGCCTGCTGGACCAGCGGCCGGACACCCGGCCCGGACGTGGGAGGATCGGAGGTGGCGGACCGGGGTCGCGCATCCGGTCGCGCCGTCGCCGTACGCGAGGAGATGCGTACGCAGGGCAGTACCGGGCGCGAACACTGAGGAGCACCGTTGAGCAGGCTGCGTTGGCTGACCGCGGGGGAGTCCCACGGTCCCGCACTTGTCGCGACGCTGGAGGGGCTTCCCGCCGGCGTGCCGATCACCACGGAGATGGTGGCGGACCATCTGGCGCGGCGGCGGCTCGGCTATGGCCGCGGTGCGCGGATGAAGTTCGAGCGCGACGAGATCACCTTCCTGGGCGGTGTCCGGCACGGACTCACCCTCGGCTCCCCGGTCGCGATCATGGTGGGGAACACCGAGTGGCCCAAGTGGGAGCAGGTCATGGCGGCCGACCCCATCGACCCGGAGATCCTCGCCGGCCTCGCCCGCAACGCACCGCTGACCCGCCCCCGGCCCGGCCACGCCGATCTCGCCGGCATGCAGAAGTACGGCTTCGACGAGGCCCGGCCGATCCTGGAGCGCGCCTCCGCCCGTGAGACCGCCGCCCGTGTGGCCCTCGGCGCCGTCGCCCGTTCCTACCTGAAGGAGGCGGCCGGCATCGAGATCGTCTCCCATGTCGTCGAGCTGGCCTCCGCCAAGGCCCCCTACGGCGTCCACCCCACCCCGGCCGACGTCGAGAAGCTGGACGCCGACCCGGTGCGCTGCCTGGACGCCGACGCGTCGAAGGCGATGGTCGCGGAGATCGACCAGGCCCACAAGGACGGCGACACGCTCGGCGGCGTGGTCGAGGTACTCGCCTACGGCGTCCCGGTCGGCCTCGGCTCGCACGTGCACTGGGACCGCCGGCTCGACGCCCGCCTGGCCGCCGCCCTCATGGGCATCCAGGCGATCAAGGGCGTCGAGGTCGGCGACGGCTTCGAGCTGGCCCGCGTGCCCGGCTCCAAGGCGCACGACGAGATCCTCACCACCCCCGAGGGCATCAAGCGGGCCACCGGTCGCTCCGGCGGTACCGAGGGCGGCCTGACCACCGGCGAGCTGCTGCGCGTGCGGGCCGCCATGAAGCCGATCGCGACCGTGCCGCGGGCCCTGCAGACCGTCGACGTCGCCACCGGTGAGGCCACCCAGGCCCACCACCAGCGCTCCGACGTGTGCGCCGTCCCGGCCGCCGGCATCGTCGCCGAGGCCATGGTGGCGCTGGTCCTCGCGGACGCGGTCGCGGAGAAGTTCGGCGGCGACTCCGTCCCCGAGACCCGCCGGAACGTGCAGTCCTACCTCGACAACCTCCGGATCCGGTGACCGCGATGCCTGCGGTCGTACTGGTCGGCCCGATGGGCGTGGGCAAGTCCACCGTCGGGCGGCTGCTGGCCGAGCGGCTCGGGGTCGGCTACCGGGACACCGACGAGGACATCGTCACCGCCGAGGGCCGCACCATCGCCGAGATCTTCGTGGACGACGGGGAGCCCGCCTTCCGCGCGATCGAGAAGCGGGCGGTGCACACCGCGCTCGCCGAGCACGAGGGCGTTCTCGCGCTCGGCGGCGGCGCGATCCTCGACGCGGACACCCGTGCCCTGCTCACCGGGCACCGGGTGGTCTACCTCTCCATGGACGTCGAGGAGGCCGTCAAGCGCACCGGTCTCAACGTCGCCCGCCCGCTGCTCGCGGTCAACCCGCGCAAACAGTGGCGCGAGCTGATGGAGGGCCGTCGGCATCTGTACGAGGGGGTCGCCGCGGCCGTCGTACCGACCGACGGCCGTACCCCCGAAGAGGTCACCCAAGCGGCGCTGGACGCACTGGAGATGAAGGAAGCATGAGCGAGGCTGTCACCCGGATCCAGGTCGCCGGCACCGCGGGCACGGATCCGTACGAGGTGCTGGTCGGCCGCCAACTCCTCGGCGAACTGGCCGGTTTGATCGGCTCGAAGGCCAAGCGGGTCGCGGTGATCCACCCGGAGGCGCTGGCCGAGACCGGCGACGCCCTGCGCGCCGACCTCGCGGAGCAGGGCTACGAGGCCGTCGCCATCCAGGTGCCCAATGCCGAGGAGGCCAAGACCGCCGAGGTCGCCGCCTACTGCTGGAAGGCGCTCGGCCAGTCCGGCTTCACCCGCACCGATGTCATCGTCGGCGTCGGCGGCGGCGCGACCACCGACCTGGCCGGTTTCGTGGCCGCGACCTGGCTGCGCGGGGTGCGCTGGATCGCCGTCCCCACCACGGTGCTCGCCATGGTCGACGCGGCCGTCGGCGGCAAGACCGGCATCAACACCGCCGAGGGCAAGAACCTGGTGGGTGCCTTCCACCCGCCGACCGGCGTCCTGTGCGACCTGGCCGCGCTGGACTCCCTCGCGGTCAACGACTACGTCTCCGGCCTCGCCGAGATCATCAAGGCCGGCTTCATCTCCGACCCCGTGATCCTCGAACTCATCGAGTCCGACCCCGAGG
This sequence comes from Streptomyces sp. NPDC107581, assembly GCF_055657175.1. Lineage (NCBI taxonomy): Bacteria > Bacillati > Actinomycetota > Actinomycetes > Kitasatosporales > Streptomycetaceae > Streptomyces > Streptomyces sp. NPDC107581. The sequence continues at coordinate 148,235 of NZ_JBVKBH010000015.1, read as the reverse complement.
CCGCCCGGACCCCGGCGGGCCCGCACACGGCCGAGCTGATCGAGCGCTCGATCCGGGTCAAGGCCGACGTCGTCTCCTCCGACCTGAAGGAGTCCGGTCTGCGGGAGATCCTCAACTACGGCCACACCCTCGGCCACGCCATCGAGAAGAACGAGCGCTACAAGTGGCGGCACGGCGCGGCGGTCGCGGTCGGCATGCACTTCGCCGCCGAACTGGGCCGTCTCGCGGGCCGGCTGGACGACGCGACGGCGGACCGGCACCGCACGGTCCTGGAGTCGGTCGGCCTGCCCCTGTACTACCGCTACGACCAGTGGCCCAAGCTGCTGGAGACGATGAGGGTCGACAAGAAGTCCCGCGGCGACCTGCTGCGCTTCATCGTCCTCGACGGCCTGGCCAAGCCCACCGTCCTGGAGGGCCCGGACCCCGCGGTCCTGCTCGCGGCCTACGGGGAAGTGGGCCAGTAAGTACCCCGCTGTTCCTTCCGCCCGATTCCCTTCCCGGACCGGGCACTTCGGACCGCCCCCGGTCGTTTCACCAAACGACGGCCGGGGGCGGTACCGTTCGGTAAGGAGCGGGCTCGCGCCCGCGTGCCGGCGCCAGATGTGTGTACGAGATGGAGTGGCAACGGATGCAGCACGCAGTGGGATCTCCGCTGCCGCCGCCCCACCAGCCGGGGCAGGGACCGCAGGCCGGCTGGGCGCCGGCCGCACACCACCCGGGAGCGCATCCGGGAGTCCCCCAGGGTCCCGCACCCGTACCTCCGCCGCCACCCGCGCCGGGCTTTCCGCCGGCGCCGGACACCACCGGTCATGTACCGCTGCCGCCCGGCGGCCCGGTCGGCGTGCCCACCGCACCGCCGGCCGCCGTCTCGGTCCCCGACCCGACCGCCACCACCCTGGCCGTGCTGCTGATCGGCCCCGCGGGCGCGGGCAAGACCAGCGTGGCCAAGTACTGGGCGGCCCAGCGCCGGGTGCCCACCGCCCACATCAGCCTGGACGACGTGCGCGAATGGGTCCGCTCGGGCTACGCGAACCCGCAGTCGGGGTGGAACGACCACTCCGAGGCGCAGTACCGCCTCGCCCGCCGCACCTGCGGCTTCGCCGCACGGAACTTCCTGGCCAACGGCATCTCCTGCATCCTGGACGACGCCGTCTTCCCTGACCGCCCCGTGGTGGGCCTGGGCGGCTGGAAACGCCATGTCGGCCCCGGCCTGCTCCCGGTCGTCCTGCTCCCGGGCCTCGACATCGTCCTGGAGCGCAACGCCGAACGCACCGGCAACCGCCGCCTCACCGACGAGGAGGTGGCCCGCATCCACGGCCGCATGGCCGGCTGGTACGGCTCGGGCCTGCCGATCATCGACAACTCCCAGCTGGACATCCCGGCAACGGCCCAAGTACTCGACGAAGTCCTGACCCGAGCCATAGCAAGCCCCCCGAACTGGTAGAGCCCAAGAAGGCCCACCGAACCGACACCAGTCCGCTCCGGGCCAAGACCCACCAGTCCGCTCCGGGCCAACACCAGAGGGCGGCCCTGCAGCCCCCAGGGGCGTGGGGCACGGCGCGACAGGCCCCCCACTGCACCAACCTCACCAGCCCTCAACCAATCCGGTCCGGGCTGATAACAGAGGGCCCTGCAGCCCTCTCGGGGGCGCGGGGAACGGCGCGACAAGCCCCCACTCATCCGCACGCGCCCCACCACCGCCCCCACTCCGCCCGCCCTCATCAACCCGAACTGGCAGACCAGGGCCCTACAGCCCCCTAGGGGCGCGGGGAACGGCGCGACAAGCCCCCACCCATCCGCACGCGCCCCACCACCGCCCCCACTCCGCCCGCCCTCATCAACCCGAACTGGCAGACCAGGGCCCTACAGCCCTCCCAGGGGCGCGGGGAACGGCGCGACAAGCCCCCACCCACCCGCACGCAACCCACCACCGCCCCCACCCGCACGCAACCCACCACCGCCCCCACCCCACTCGGCCCTCATCAATACGCACAAGCGGGACAAAACTCCTACGCTCATCTCATGTCAGAGGTGTACGCAACCCGCCGAGCCCGGCTCAGGGAACGCTGCAACGCGGCCGGCACCGCGGCAGCGCTCATCTCCCGCCCGGCCAACGTGCGCTACCTGGCGGGCGCCGCCCCCCAGGGCGCAGTCCTGCTCCTCGGCAAATGCCAGAACCTGCTGGTGTGCGCCGTTCCGCCGGACGACCGGCCCGCGGAGGGCCGCCCCGACGAGTCCCTGGCGCTGCACATCCTCCCCGACCCCGGGGGCGACGCCGCCGTGGCAGCCGCCGACCTCGCCGAAGGCCAGGGCGCCGAATCCCTCGCGGTGGAGGAACACCACCTCACCGTCGCCCGCCACAGAGCCCTCTCCTCCGTCGCCCCGAAGCTGCGCCTCGTCGACCTCGGCGCGGCCGTGGAGCAGCTCAGGGTCGTCAAGGACGAGGAAGAGATCTCCTGCCTGCGGATCGGCGCCGAGATCGCCGACCAGGCGCTCGGCGAGCTGCTGGAGTCGATCCTGGTCGGCCGCACCGAGCGGCACCTCGCCCTGGAGCTGGAGCGGCGCCTGGTCGACCACGGCGCCGACGGGCCCGCGTTCCCGACCTCCGTGGCCACCGGGCCGCACTCCGGCCGCCGCGGCCACCGCCCCACCGACCGCCGCGTGGAGGAAGGCGACTTCCTCTCCGTCTGCCTGGGTGCCACCTACCGCGGATACCGCTGCGAGATCGGCCGCACCTTCGTCATCGGCACCTCGCCCGCCGACTGGCAGATCGAGCTCTACGACCTCGTCTTCGCCGCTCAGCGCGCCGGGCGCGAGTCCCTGGCGCCCGGTGCCGCCTACCGTGACGTCGACCGCGCGGCACGCCAGGTACTGGACTCCGCGGGCTATGCGGAAGCCCTCCCACCGCTGACCGGACACGGCGTCGGACTCGAAATCGACGAGGACCCGCAGCTGGCCCCCGCGGCCATGGGTAAACTGGACGCTTGCGTGCCGGTCACCGTCGAACCGGGGGTTCACCTCCCGGGCCGGGGCGGCGTCCGGATCGATGACACGCTCGTCGTACGCCCCGAGGCGGACGGCGGACCCGAGCTACTCACCATCACGACCAAGGAGCTGCTCGCGCTCTAGCCTCGCGCTGTGCGCCTGCCCCGGCGTCGTACGTCAGTCCAGGAGATTCCGCAACCGTGGCTTCCACGAACGACCTCAAGAACGGCATGGTGCTCAAGCTCGAAGGCGGCCAGCTCTGGTCCGTCGTCGAGTTCCAGCACGTCAAGCCCGGCAAGGGCCCGGCCTTCGTGCGCACCAAGCTGAAGAACGTGCTGTCCGGCAAGGTGGTCGACAAGACCTTCAACGCCGGCGTCAAGGTCGAGACCGCCACTGTCGACAAGCGCGACATGCAGTTCTCGTACATGGACGGCGAGTACTTCGTCTTCATGGACATGGAGACCTACGACCAGCTGCACATCGACCGGAAGGCCGTCGGCGACGCCGCGAACTTCCTGATCGAAGGCTTCACCGCCACCGTGGCCCGGCACGAGGGCGAGGTGCTCTTCGTCGAGCTCCCGGCCGCCGTCGAGCTGACCATCGCCGAGACCGAGCCGGGTGTCCAGGGCGACCGCTCCACCGGTGGCACCAAGCCCGCCGTCCTGGAGACCGGCCACCAGATCAACGTCCCGCTCTTCATCACCACCGGCGAGAAGATCAAGGTCGACACCCGTACCAGCGACTACCTCGGCCGGGTGAACAGCTAACCGTGGCTGCTCGCAACACGGCCCGCAAGCGCGCCTTCCAGATCCTCTTCGAGGGCGACCAGCGCGGCGCCGACGTCCTGACGGTCCTCGCGGACTGGATCCGGCTGTCCCGGGCCGACACCCGGCAGCCGCCCGTGAGCGAGTACACGATGCAGCTGGTCGAGGGCTACGCGGCATACGCGAAGCGCATCGACGAGCTGATCGCCCAGTACGCCGTGGGCTGGACGCTCGACCGTATGCCGGTCGTCGACCGCAACCTCCTGCGCCTGGGTGCCTACGAGCTGATCTGGGTGGACGAGACTCCGGACGCCGTCGTCCTGGACGAGATGGTGCAGCTGGCGAAGGAATTCTCCACGGACGAGTCCCCCTCGTTCGTCAACGGCCTCCTGGGCCGTCTGAAGGAGCTGAAGCCTTCGCTGCGCCGCGCGTAGCGGAACCTTCGCTGCGCCGCGCGTAGCGGACAAGGGGCGCCGGGAACCGCGGCGGCCGGGCGACCACGGGTCGCCCATGGCCGTCCGCGCGGTTCCCGGCGCCCCTTTCGGCGTTTCCCGGCACGGCATGGACAAGCCGCCGGGCCGCAAAAAGAACACCGCCGGGGTGGCCGGAACCGTACGGTTCCGGCCACCCCGGCGGCACGTTTCTGCTGTGGTGCTGAGCGGGCTCAGGCCTCTTCGTGCGTGGCCACGGCGCGGCGTGCGTCCGCGTCCAGGACACCCCAGCTGATCAGCTGCTCGGTGAGAACCGAGGGGGACTGGTCGTAGATGACGGCCAGTGTGCGCAGGTCGTCCTGGCGGATCGACAGCACCTTGCCGTTGTAGTCGCCGCGCTGCGACTGGATCGTAGCCGCGTACCGCTGCAGGGGGCCTGCCTTCTCGGCCGGCACGGTGGCCAGCCGCTCCAGGTCCAGGACCAGCTTCGGCGGCGGCTCGGCGGCGCCGCCCGGAGTGGTGCCCGGCAGCAGCTCCTGCACCGGAACCCCATAGAAATCGGCCAGCTCGGCCAGGCGCTGTACGGTCACGGCGCGGTCACCGCGCTCGTACGAACCGACCACCACGGCCTTCCAGCGACCCTGTGACTTCTCCTCGACACCGTGGAGGGAAAGGCCCTGCTGGGTGCGGATGGCCCGGAGCTTGGCCCCGAGCTGTTTGGCGTATTCGCTGGACATATAGCTCCCCGGACACTGTGTCGACGCGGTCGGTTGGGTTTTCCGCCGCGCGGCTGGTAACTCACTGTGAGGTTACGCAGCGTGACTCTTGTGCGTCAAGCCGAATGGTCCACACCGACTCTTCCGTGGTAGTGGCACCTGATTGCGCCGAGTGGGTGATCGTGGCCCGTCGGGGACCTGCTACGGTGGATGGCGCAAATCCGACGTCCTTTAAGGTCCGTCCCGTGAGGCGGAGAAGGAGGTCCGTTTCGTATGGACACGCACGCGAACCCGAACCCGTATGCGTCCGATGCGCGGCCCGTTCTGGAGGGCCCCGACATCGCACGAGTACTGACCCGTATCGCCCACGAGATCGTCGAGCGCGCCAAGGGCGCCGACGACGTGGTGCTCCTCGGCATTCCGACCCGGGGTGTCTTCCTCGCCCAGCGGCTCGCCGCCAAGCTGGAGCAGGTCACCGACCGCAAGGTCCCCGTCGGCTCGCTCGACATCACCATGTACCGCGACGACCTGCGCATGCACCCGCCGCGTGCGCTGGCCCGCACCGAGATCCCCGGTGACGGCATCGACGGCCGCCTGGTCGTCCTCGTCGACGACGTCCTCTTCTCGGGGCGCACCATCCGCGCCGCCCTCGACGCCCTGAACGACATCGGGCGCCCGCGCGCGGTCCAGCTCGCGGTCCTGGTCGACCGCGGCCACCGCGAACTGCCCATCCGTGCGGACTACGTCGGCAAGAACCTCCCCACGTCGCTGCGGGAGACGGTCAAGGTCCAGCTCGCCGAGGAGGACGGTCGCGACACCGTGCTGCTCGGTGTGAAGCCGGCCGACCAGTAGCAAGCCGGGCGCGCACGGCCGCTTCGGCATGCCGGCACACGCCCCGCTTTGCCTCAATCCTCCCGAATGAACTGCCTTACGGAGCCTGACAGATGCAGCGTCATCTCATCTCGGCCGCCGACCTCACCCGCGACGACGCCGTCCTGATCCTCGACACCGCCGAGGAGATGGCCCGGGTCGCCGACCGGCCGATCAAGAAACTGCCGACCCTGCGCGGCCGCACGATCGTCAACCTCTTCTTCGAGGACTCCACCCGCACCCGGATCTCCTTCGAGGCTGCCGAGAAGCGGCTGTCCGCGGACGTCATCAACTTCACCGCCAAGGGCTCCAGCGTGTCCAAGGGCGAGTCCCTGAAGGACACCGCCCAGACCCTGGAGGCCATGGGCGTCGACGCCGTCGTCATCCGGCACGGTGCCTCCGGGGCCCCCTACCGCCTGGCCACCTCCGGCTGGATCGACGCCGCCGTGGTCAACGCGGGCGACGGCACCCACCAGCACCCCACCCAGGCCCTCCTGGACGCCTTCACCATGCGCCGCCGGCTCGTCGGCAGGGACGCCGGCCTCGGCCAGGACCTGTCCGGCAAGCGGATCACCATCGTCGGCGACGTGCTGCACAGCCGGGTCGCCCGCTCCAACGTGGACCTGCTGCACACCCTCGGCGCCGAGGTCACCCTGGTCGCCCCGCCCACCCTGGTGCCGGTCGGCGTCGGGACCTGGCCGTGCGAGGTGTCGTACGACCTCGACAGCACACTGCCCAAGTCCGATGCCGTGATGATGCTCCGCGTCCAGCGCGAGCGCATGAACGCCGCCTTCTTCCCGACCGAGCGCGAGTACTCGCGGCGCTACGGCCTCGATGGCGACCGCATGGCGAAGATGCCCGAGCACGCCATCGTCATGCACCCCGGCCCGATGGTCCGCGGCATGGAGATCACCGCCGAGGTCGCCGACTCCGAGCGCTGCACCGTCGTCGAGCAGGTCGCCAACGGGGTCTCCATCCGGATGGCCGTCCTGTACCTGCTGCTGGGCGGCAACGAGCCCGCCGTCACCCACACCCGTACCGAGGAGAAGTAAGACCCATGAGCAAGATCCTGATCCGTGGTGCGAAGGTGCTCGGCGGTGAGCCGCAGGACGTGCTGATCGACGGCGAGACCATCGCCGAGGTGGGCACGGACCTCGGCGCGGAGGGCGCCGAGGTGATCGAGGCCGGCGGCAAGGTGCTGCTCCCGGGCCTGGTCGACCTGCACACCCATCTGCGCGAGCCGGGCCGCGAGGACTCCGAGACCGTGCTCACCGGGACCCGGGCGGCGGCGAGCGGCGGCTACACCGCGGTCTTCGCCATGGCCAACACCTTCCCGGTGGCCGACACCGCCGGTGTGGTCGAGCAGGTCTGGCGGCTCGGCCAGGAGCACGGCTACTGCGATGTGCAGCCCATCGGCGCCGTCACGGTCGGCCTGGAGGGCCGCAAGCTCGCCGAGCTGGGCGCCATGCACGAGTCCGCCGCCGGGGTCACGGTCTTCTCCGACGACGGCAAGTGCGTGGACGACGCCGTGATCATGCGCCGTGCGCTGGAGTACGTGAAGGCCTTCGGCGGCGTGGTCGCCCAGCACGCGCAGGAGCCGCGGCTGACCGAGGGCGCCCAGATGAACGAGGGTGTCGTCTCCGCCGAGCTGGGCCTGGGCGGCTGGCCGGCCGTCGCCGAGGAGTCGGTCATCGCCCGGGACGTCCTGCTCGCCGAGCACGTCGGCTCACGCGTCCACATCTGCCACCTGTCGACCGCCGGGTCCGTCGAGATCGTCCGCTGGGCCAAGTCCCGCGGCATCGACGTCACCGCCGAGGTCACCCCGCACCACCTGCTCCTCACCGACGAACTGGTGCGCACCTACAACCCGGTCTACAAGGTGAACCCGCCGCTGCGCACCGAGCGGGACGTGCACGCCCTGCGCGAGGCGCTCGCCGACGGCACGATCGACATCGTCGCCACCGACCACGCCCCGCACCCGCACGAGGACAAGGACTGCGAGTGGGCCGCGGCGGCCATGGGCATGGTCGGCCTGGAGACCGCGTTGTCAGTGGTCCAGGAGACCATGGTCGACACGGGCCTGCTGGACTGGGCCGGCATCGCCGACCGGATGTCCTTCAGGCCCGCGCAGATCGGACAGGCCACCGGACACGGCCGTCCCGTCTCGGCTGGTGAGCCCGCCAACCTCACCCTTGTCGACACGGCATACCGTGGCCAGGTGGACCCCGCGGGCTTCGCCTCGCGCAGCCGCAACACCCCGTACGAGGGACGCGAGCTGCCGGGCCGTGTCACCCACACGTGGCTGCGGGGCAAGGCGACGCTCGTCGACGGGAAGCTCACGTGACACCTGTAATCCTGCTGGCCGAAGCCAAGAAGTCGGCCGAGGTCACCGACTGGGGAGCCCGAATCGGCTGGCTCGTCGGCCTCGCTCTCTTCGTCGCGCTCGTCTACTGGCTGATGCGCGAGGGCTGGAAGTGGCGCGGCACCCTCCAGGGCGATCTGCCCGAGCTGCCCACCGTGCCGGACGAGACCGGCCCGGCGACACTGAGCATGAGCGGCCGCTACCACGGCTCCACCACCGCCGGGCAGTGGCTGGACCGCATCGTGGCCCGAGGCCTCGGCACCCGCAGCCGGGCCGAGCTCACCCTGACGGACGCGGGCCTGGAGGTCGTACGCCCCGGGGCGGCCGACTTCTTCGTGCCGGCCGCCGCGCTGCGCGGGGCCCGGCTCGACAAGGGCATCGCCGGCAAGGTCCTCACCGAGGGCGGACTGCTGGTGGTGACCTGGGCCCACGGGGACAAGCTGATCGACTCCGGCTTCCGCTCCGACCACGCGGCCGAGCACACCGAATGGGTCGACACCCTGAACCAGATGATCAACGACACGGAAGGCGCACGATGACGACCTCCACCAGGGGAGCCGCCAAGGTTCCCGCCGTACTCGTCCTGGAGGACGGCCGCACCTTCCGCGGCCGCGCCTACGGGGCCGTGGGGGAGACCTTCGGCGAGGCCGTGTTCTCCACCGGCATGACCGGCTACCAGGAGACCCTGACCGACCCGTCGTACGACCGCCAGATCGTCGTCGCGACCGCCCCGCAGATCGGCAACACCGGCTGGAACGACGAGGACGACGAGTCCCGCCGCATCTGGGTCTCCGGCTACGTCGTGCGCGACCCCGCGCGCGTGCCCTCCAACTGGCGCGCCAAGCGCTCCCTGGACGACGAGCTGGTCGCCCAGGGCGTGGTCGGCATCTCCGGGATCGACACCCGCGCCCTCACCCGCCACCTGCGCGAGCGCGGCTCGATGCGCGCCGGCATCTTCTCCGGCGAGACGATCGCTCCCGAGACCGAGCTGGTGGAGCGCGTGCAGGCCCAGCCGCACATGAAGGGCGCGAGCCTCTACGAGGAGGTCGCCACCAAGGAGGCGTACGTCGTCCCCGCGGTCGGCGAGAAGAAGTTCACCGTCGCGGCGATCGACCTCGGCATCAAGGGCATGACGCCGCACCGCATGGCCGAGCGCGGCATCGAGGTGCATGTCCTGCCGGCCACCGCCACCGCCGACGAGATCTACGCCGTCGCCCCGGACGGGGTCTTCTTCTCCAACGGCCCCGGCGACCCGGCGACCGCCGACGGCCCGGTCGCGCTGATGACCGCCGTCCTGGAGCGCAGGACGCCGCTGTTCGGCATCTGCTTCGGCAACCAGATCCTCGGCCGCGCCCTCGGCTTCGGCACCTACAAGCTGAAGTACGGCCACCGGGGCATCAACCAGCCGGTCCAGGACCGTACGACCGGCAAGGTCGAGGTCACCGCGCACAACCACGGCTTCGCCGTCGACGCGCCGCTCGACCAGGTCAGCGAGACCAAGTTCGGCCGCGCCGAGGTCTCGCACGTCTGCCTGAACGACAACGTCGTGGAGGGGCTGCAGCTGCTCGACCAGCCGGCCTTCTCCGTCCAGTACCACCCCGAAGCGGCAGCGGGCCCGCACGATGCCGCCTACCTGTTCGACCGCTTCGTATCCCTGATGGAGGGCCAGCGTGCCTAAGCGCACCGATATCCAGTCCGTCCTGGTCATCGGCTCCGGCCCGATCGTCATCGGCCAGGCCGCCGAGTTCGACTACTCCGGCACCCAGGCGTGCCGCATCCTGCGCGCCGAGGGCCTGCGGGTCGTCCTGGTCAACTCCAACCCGGCGACGATCATGACCGACCCGGAGATCGCCGACGCCACCTATGTCGAGCCGATCACCCCCGAGTTCGTCGAGAAGATCATCGCCAAGGAGCGCCCCGACGCCCTGCTGCCCACCCTGGGCGGCCAGACGGCCCTGAACACCGCCATCTCGCTGCACGAGAACGGCGTGCTGGAGAAGTACGGCGTCGAGCTGATCGGCGCCAAGCCCGAGGCGATCCACAAGGGCGAGGACCGCGAGCTGTTCAAGGCCGTGGTGGAAGCCGTCCGCGCCAAGATCGGGTACGGCGAGTCCGCCCGCTCGGTGATCTGCCACTCCATGGACGACGTCCTGCAGGGCGTCGAGACCCTCGGCGGCTACCCGGTCGTCGTCCGCCCGTCCTTCACCATGGGCGGCGCCGGTTCCGGCTTCGCCCACGACGAGGAGGAGCTGCGGCGCATCGCGGGGCAGGGCCTCACCCTCTCGCCGACCACCGAGGTGCTCCTGGAGGAGTCCATCCTCGGCTGGAAGGAGTACGAGCTGGAGCTGATGCGCGACAAGCACGACAACGTCGTGGTCGTCTGCTCCATCGAGAACTTCGACCCCATGGGCGTGCACACCGGTGACTCGATCACCGTCGCACCCTCGATGACGCTGACCGACCGCGAGTACCAGATCCTGCGGGACATCGGGATCGCCGTCATCCGCGAGGTCGGCGTCGACACCGGCGGCTGCAACATCCAGTTCGCGGTGAACCCCGAGGACGGTCGCGTGATCGTCATCGAGATGAACCCGCGCGTCTCGCGGTCCTCGGCGCTCGCCTCCAAGGCCACCGGCTTCCCGATCGCGAAGATTGCCGCGAAGCTGGCCGTCGGCTACACGCTGGACGAGATCCCGAACGACATCACGCAGGAGACGCCGGCCTCCTTCGAGCCCACGCTCGACTATGTGGTCGTCAAGGCCCCTCGCTTCGCATTCGAGAAGTTCCCGCAGGCCGATTCCACGCTGACCACCACCATGAAGTCGGTCGGCGAGGCCATGGCCATCGGCCGCAACTTCACCGAGGCCCTCCAGAAGGCGCTGCGCTCGCTGGAGAAGAAGGGCAGCCAGTTCACCTTCGTCGGCGAGCCGGGTGCCGCCGGGGACAAGGACGCGCTGCTGCGCGAGGCCGTGCGCCCCACCGACGGCCGCATCAACACGGTCATGCAGGCCATCCGCGCGGGCGCCACGCCCGAGGAGGTCTTCGAGTACACGAAGATCGACCCCTGGTTCGTGGACCAGCTCTTCCTGATCAAGGAGATCGCGGACGAGCTGGCCGAGGCGCCCGAGCTGACCGCCGACCTGCTCGCCGAGGCCAAGCGGCACGGCTTCTCCGACCAGCAGATCGGCGAGATCCGCGGCCTGCGCGAGGACGTCGTCCGCGAGGTCCGGCACGCCCTCGGCATCCGCCCGGTCTTCAAGACGGTCGACACCTGCGCCGCCGAGTTCGCCGCGAAGACGCCGTACTTCTACTCCTCCTACGACGAGGAGAGCGAGGTCGCGCCGCGCGAGAAGCCCGCGGTGATCATCCTGGGCTCCGGCCCGAACCGCATCGGCCAGGGCATCGAGTTCGACTACTCCTGCGTGCACGCCTCCTTCGCGCTCTCGGACGCCGGGTACGAGACCGTGATGGTCAACTGCAACCCGGAGACCGTCTCCACGGACTACGACACCTCCGACCGCCTGTACTTCGAGCCGCTGACGCTGGAAGACGTGCTGGAGATCGTCCACGCGGAGTCCCTCGCCGGCCCGGTCGCGGGCGTGGTCGTGCAGCTCGGCGGCCAGACCCCGCTGGGCCTCGCGCAGGCCCTGAAGGACAACGGCGTGCAGATCGTGGGCACCCCGCCCGAGGCGATCCACGCCGCCGAGGACCGCGGCGCCTTCGGCCGTGTCCTCGCGGAGGCCGGCCTGCCCGCGCCGAAGCACGGCACCGCGACCACCTTCGCCGGGGCCAAGGCCATCGCCGACGAGATCGGCTACCCGGTCCTGGTCCGGCCGTCCTACGTCCTCGGCGGGCGCGGCATGGAGATCGTCTACGACGAGACCCGCCTCGCCTCCTACATCGCCGAGTCGACCGAGATCAGCCCCTCCCGGCCCGTCCTCGTCGACCGGTTCCTGGACGACGCCATCGAGATCGACGTCGATGCCCTCTACGACGGCGAGGAGCTGTACCTCGGCGGCGTCATGGAGCACATCGAGGAGGCCGGCATCCACTCCGGCGACTCGGCGTGCGCCCTGCCCCCGATCACGCTGGGCGGCTTCGACATCAAGCGGCTGCGGGCCTCCACCGAGGCCATCGCCAAGGGCGTCGGCGTGCGCGGCCTGATCAACATCCAGTTCGCGATGGCGGGCGACATCCTCTACGTCCTGGAGGCCAACCCGCGCGCCTCCCGCACCGTCCCCTTCACCTCGAAGGCGACCGCGGTGCCGCTGGCCAAGGCCGCCGCCCGGATCTCGCTCGGCGCGAGCATCGCCGAGCTGCGCGCCGAGGGCCTGCTGCCGCGGACCGGCGACGGCGGCGAGCTGCCGCTGGACGCGCCGATCTCCGTCAAGGAGGCCGTCATGCCCTGGTCGCGCTTCCGCGACATCCAGGGCCGCGGCGTCGACACCGTCCTCGGCCCGGAGATGCGCTCCACCGGCGAGGTCATGGGCATCGACTCCGTCTTCGGCACGGCGTACGCCAAGTCGCAGGCCGGGGCCTACGGCCCGCTGCCCACCAAGGGCCGCGCGTTCATCTCGGTCGCCAACCGGGACAAGCGCTCGATGATCTTCCCGGCCCGGGAGCTGGTCGCGCACGGCTTCGAGCTGCTCGCCACCTCCGGCACGGCCGAGGTCCTCAAGCGCAACGGCATCAACGCCACGGTCGTGCGCAAGCAGTCCGAGGGCACCGGTCCGAACGGCGAGCGGACCATCGTCCAGCTCATCCACGACGGCGAGGTCGACCTCATCGTCAACACCCCGTACGGCACCGGCGGCCGCCTCGACGGCTACGACATCCGTACGGCGGCCGTGGCGCGCTCCGTGCCCTGCCTGACGACCGTCCAGGCACTGGCCGCGGCCGTCCAGGGCATCGACGCCCTCAACCACGGTGACGTGGGCGTCCGCTCGCTCCAGGAACACGCGGAACACCTGACCGCGGCCCGCGACTAGCAGCCCCGAGGGGGACACCGGAAACGGTGTCCCCCTCGGCATGAGGACACCATGTACAAGATCTTCTTCAACCTCGTCTTCCGCCGCATGGACCCCGAGAAGGCCCACCACCTGGCCTTCCGCTGGATCCGCCTCACGGTCCGCGTCCCCGTGCTGCGCACCTTCGTCGCGGCCGCCCTCGCGCCCCGCCACAAGGAACTGCGCACCGAGGCCTTCGGGCTGCGCATGCACGGTCCCTTCGGGCTGGCCGCCGGCTTCGACAAGAACGCGGTCGCCATCGACGGCATGTCGATGCTGGGCTTCGACCACGTCGAGATCGGCACGGTCACCGGCGAGGCCCAGCCCGGCAACCCCAGGAAGCGGCTGTTCCGGCTCGTCGCCGACCGGGCGCTGATCAATCGTATGGGCTTCAACAACGACGGATCCCTGGCGGTCGCCGCGCGCCTCGCCTCCCGCGAACCCGTCTTCAAGACGGTCGTCGGCGTCAACATCGGCAAGACCAAGGTCGTCCCGGAGGCGGAGGCCGTCGGCGACTACGTGAAGTCCGCGGAGCGGCTCGCCCCGTACGCCGACTACCTGGTCGTGAACGTCTCCTCGCCCAACACGCCCGGCCTGCGCAATCTGCAGGCCACCGAGGCGCTGCGCCCGCTGCTCACCGCCGTGCGCGAGGCCGCCGACCGTACGGTCGCCAACCGGCGCGTCCCGCTGCTGGTGAAGATCGCGCCCGACCTCGCGGACGAGGACGTCGACGCGGTCGCCGACCTGGCCGTGGAGCTGGGTCTGGACGGCATCATCGCCACCAACACCACCATTGCGCGCGACGGCCTCGGGCTGACATCCGAACCCTCGCTGGTGAAGGAGGCCGGCGGGCTCTCCGGCGCGCCCCTCAAGGCCCGCTCCCTGGAGGTCCTGCGCCGTCTGTACGCCCGCGTGGGCGACCGGATCACCCTGGTGGGTGTCGGCGGCATCGAGACCGCCGAGGACGCCTGGCAGCGCATCCTGGCCGGCGCCACGCTGGTCCAGGGCTACAGCGCCTTCATCTACGAGGGTCCCTTCTGGTGCCGCGCGATCCACAAGGGCCTCGCCGCGCGCCTGCGCACCAGCCCCTACGCCACCCTCGCCGACGCGGTCGGCGCCGACGTGAGGAAGCCCGCATGACCTCGTACGAGCCCTTCGGTGCCCGGCTGCGCCGCTCGATGGACGAGCGCGGCCCGCTGTGCGTCGGCATCGACCCGCACGCCTCCCTGCTCGCCGAGTGGGGCCTGAACGACGACGTGGCCGGTCTGGAGCGGTTCAGCCGCACGGTCGTCGAGGCCGTGGCCGACCGGGTCGCCGTCATGAAGCCGCAGAGCGCCTTCTTCGAGCGTTTCGGCTCCCGCGGAGTCGCCGTCCTGGAGAAGACCGTCCAGGAGGCGCGCGCGGCCGGCACCCTCGTCGTGATGGACGCCAAGCGCGGCGACATCGGCTCGACCATGGCCGGGTACGCGGAGGCCTTCCTGCACAAGGACGCCCCGCTGTTCTCCGACGCCCTGACCGTCTCGCCCTACCTCGGCTACGGCTCCCTCAGCCCGGCCGTCGCGCTGGCCCGGGAGAGCGGTGCCGGGCTGTTCGTCCTGGCGCTGACGTCGAACCCGGAGGGCCCCGAGGTCCAGCACGCGGTCCGTGCCGACGGCCGCACCGTGGGCGCGACCATGCTGGCCCACCTCGCCGCCGAGAACGCGGGCGAGGAGCCGCTGGGCTCCTTCGGGGCGGTCGTCGGTGCCACGGTGGGCGACCTGTCGTCGTACGACCTCGACATCAACGGTCCGCTCCTCGCGCCCGGAGTCGGGGCCCAGGGGGCGACCCCGGCCGACCTTCCCAGGGTCTTCGGGGGCGCGGTGCGCAATGTCGTCCCGAACGTCAGCCGGGGCGTGCTGCGGCACGGTCCCGACGTCAAGGCGCTGCGCTCGGCCACGGAGCGCTTCGCGGAGGAGATCCGGACCGCCGTCACCGGGGGCTGAGATGTCCGCGGGGCGTCCCGGCGGGCGGTGTCGGGGCGGCTTGAGTGTGAATACATCCTCAAATCGAGGGCATTATGTCTCAAATGTCCGTCCTGGCGGCGGCTGACCAGTACTTTTCCGCTGTTCTCGCTGACTCTGGCGGACTTGCCCGCTAGTCTCCGAGCAGTGGGGGCACCTCCCGCGCCCCTCAAGGCAGTGGGGGAGAACGGGCAGCGTGTTGCTCGTAGCTCCCCAGGTGTGGGGCGACTAGGTTCCTCACCGGTCCGTATCCGACAGTTCGACATCCGAGGTGACGTAGGCGTGGCTCTTCCGCCCCTTACCCCTGAACAGCGCGCAGCCGCGCTCGAAAAGGCCGCCGCGGCTCGCCGGGAGCGGGCCGAGGTCAAGAATCGACTCAAGCACTCCGGCGCCTCCCTGCATGAGGTCATCAAGCAGGGCCAGGAGAACGACGTCATCGGCAAGATGAAGGTCTCCGCCCTGCTCGAGTCGCTGCCGGGCGTGGGCAAGGTCCGCGCCAAGCAGATCATGGAGCGTCTGGGCATCTCCGAGAGCCGCCGCGTGCGAGGTCTCGGTTCCAACCAGATCGCCTCCCTGGAGCGTGAGTTCGGCAGCACCGGCTCCTGAGTCCGGGCCCTGCCGGACCGGGCGTCCCGGGCACCCCGGGATTGCTGGAATAATCGCTGCATGAGCGAACGTCCGCGGCTGACCGTGCTCTCCGGCCCCTCGGGGGTCGGCAAGAGCACGGTCGTCGCCCATATGCGCAAGGAACACCCCGAGGTCTGGCTCTCGGTGTCGGCCACCACCCGCAGGCCGCGCCCCGGCGAGCAGCACGGAGTCCACTACTTCTTCGTCACCGACGAGGAGATGGACAAGCTGATCGCCAACGGTGAGCTGCTGGAGTGGGCCGAGTTCGCCGGCAACCGCTACGGCACGCCCCGCGCGGCCGTGCTGGAGCGGCTGGAGAACGGCGAGCCCGTGCTGCTGGAGATCGACCTCCAGGGCGCCCGGCAGGTCCGTGAGTCCATGTCCGACGCTCAGCTGGTGTTCCTCGCTCCGCCCTCCTGGGAGGAGCTGGTGCGCAGGCTGACCGGCCGGGGGACCGAGCCGCCCGAGGTCATCGAGCGCCGCCTGGAGGCGGCCAGGACCGAGCTGGCGGCCGAGCCGGAGTTCGACGTGACCTTGGTCAACACCTCCGTCGAGGACGTGGCGAGCGAGCTGCTAGCCTTGATGGACGTTGTGTGATCGTTGCCGTGCTGCACGCAGGTGCACACAGGGCGGCCACACCAACTGATTCTTTCCCATCCATCGGAAGGTAGAGCGTGTCCTCTTCCATCACCGCGCCCGAGGGCATCATCAACCCGCCGATCGACGAGCTTCTCGAGGCCACCGACTCGAAGTACAGCCTCGTGATCTATGCGGCCAAGCGTGCCCGCCAGATCAACGCGTACTACTCGCAGCTCGGCGAGGGCCTCCTCGAGTACGTCGGTCCGCTCGTCGACACCCACGTGCACGAGAAGCCGCTCTCGATCGCCCTGCGTGAGATCAACGCGGGTCTGCTGACCTCCGAGGCCATTGAGGGCCCGGCCCAGTAGTACTTTCAGATCGCAGTTGCTTTATCCACAGGCCCGGCAGTGTCTCTGCCGGGCCTGTGGTGTGTGATGGAACCGCACGTTGCCGAGCCGGGGAGAGACGGTGGACAAGCCCAAGGTCGTTCTGGGGGTCAGTGGCGGTATCGCCGCGTACAAGGCCTGTGAGCTGCTGAGAAGGCTCACGGAGTCGGGTCATGACGTGCGTGTGGTGCCCACCGCCTCCGCGCTGCACTTCGTCGGCGCCGCGACCTGGTCCGCCCTCTCGGGCAACCCGGTCTCCACCGAGGTCTGGGACGACGTCCACCAGGTCCCGCACGTCCGCATCGGCCAGCAGGCCGACCTGGTCGTGGTGGCCCCGGCGACCGCCGACATGCTCGCCAAGGCGGCCCACGGCCTCGCCGACGACCTGCTGACCAACACGCTCCTCACCGCCCGCTGCCCGGTCGTCTTCGCCCCCGCGATGCACACCGAGATGTGGGAGCACCCCGCCACCCAGGAGAACGTGGCCACGCTGCGCCGCCGTGGCGCCGTCGTCATCGAGCCCGCCGTCGGCCGTCTCACCGGCGTCGACACCGGCAAGGGCCGCCTGCCCGACCCGGCGGAGATCTTCGAGGTCTGCCGCCGGGTGCTGGCCCGGGGCGTCCGAGAGCCCGACCTGCGGGGCCGGCACGTCGTCGTCTCGGCCGGCGGCACGCGCGAGCCCCTCGACCCTGTCCGCTTCCTCGGCAACCGCTCCTCCGGCAAGCAGGGCTACGCCCTCGCCCGCACGGCCGCGGCCCGCGGCGCCCGGGTGACCCTGATCGCGGCCAACGCCGGCCTGCCGGACCCGGCCGGTGTCGACGTCGTACACGTGGGCACTGCTGTTCAACTGCGCGAAGCGGTGCTGAAGGCCGCGGCGGACGCGGACGCCGTCGTGATGGCCGCCGCGGTGGCCGACTTCCGACCGTCGGCGTACGCGGCCGGGAAGATCAAGAAGAAGGACGGCCAGGAACCCGACCCGATCGTGCTGGTGCGGAACCCGGACGTCCTCGCGGAGATCTCGGCCGAGCGCGCGCGTCACGGACAGGTCGTCGTCGGGTTCGCCGCCGAGACCGACGACGTCCTCGCCAACGGTCGCGCCAAACTGGCCCGCAAGGGCTGTGACCTGCTCGTGGTGAACGAGGTGGGGGAACGCAAGACCTTCGGTTCCGAGGAGAACGAGGCTGTCGTGCTGGGCGCCGACGGCAGCGAGACCCCCGTGCCGCACGGTCCGAAGGAAGCCCTCGCCGACACCGTCTGGGACCTGGTGGCCGCCCGGCTGGGCTGATCGGGTTGCCGCCGTCCGGGGCGAAATGTTTCGGCCGTTCGACGGGCCTTTCCTGCGCGGCGATGTCGCGTGGTGCCCCCTGGCCAAGGTCAGCGGCATTGTGCAGAATGCCCGTGCCGCAGGTCACAGCGCTCCCGAGAGGCGAGACGGGTGGGCCGGCGGCACGGTGCGACCCGTAAACTGTTCTCGGACGCGGCCAGGCGCAGCCCTGTGCCCGTCCGCAAATGATCAGCCAGCAGCCGCTGCAACCCCAGGGAGCGTTGTGTCCCGTCGCCTGTTCACCTCGGAGTCCGTGACCGAGGGTCACCCCGACAAGATCGCTGACCAGATCAGCGACACCATTCTCGACGCGCTTCTGCGCGAGGACCCGACCTCCCGGGTCGCCGTCGAAACCCTGATCACCACCGGCCTGGTCCACGTGGCCGGCGAGGTCACGACCAAGACCTACGCGGACATCGCGACCCTGGTCCGCACCAAGATCCTCGAGATCGGCTACGACTCCTCGAAGAAGGGCTTCGACGGCGCCTCCTGCGGCGTCTCGGTGTCGATCGGCGCGCAGTCGCCCGACATCGCCCAGGGTGTCGACTCGGCCTACGAGACCCGGGTCGAGGGCGACGACGACGAGCTGGACCGCCAGGGCGCGGGCGACCAGGGCCTGATGTTCGGCTACGCCAGCGACGAGACGCCGACCCTGATGCCGCTGCCGATCTTCCTGGCGCACCGCCTGTCCAAGCGGCTGTCCGAGGTCCGCAAGAACGGCACCATCCCCTACCTGCGCCCGGACGGCAAGACGCAGGTCACCATCGAGTACGACGGCGACAAGGCCGTCCGCCTCGACACCGTGGTCGTCTCCTCGCAGCACGCCAGCGACATCGACCTGGAGTCCCTGCTGGCCCCCGACATCCGCGAGTTCGTCGTCGAGCCCGAGCTGAAGGCGCTCCTGGACGACGGCATCAAGCTGGACACCGAGGGCTACCGCCTGCTGGTCAACCCGACCGGCCGCTTCGAGATCGGCGGCCCGATGGGCGACGCCGGCCTGACCGGCCGCAAGATCATCATCGACACCTACGGCGGCATGGCCCGCCACGGCGGCGGCGCCTTCTCCGGCAAGGACCCGTCCAAGGTCGACCGCTCCGCCGCGTACGCGATGCGCTGGGTCGCCAAGAACGTCGTGGCGGCCGGTCTGGCCTCCCGCTGCGAGGTCCAGGTCGCCTACGCCATCGGCAAGGCCGAGCCGGTCGGTCTGTTCGTGGAGACCTTCGGCACGGCCAAGGTCGACGCCGAGAAGATCGAGAAGGCGATCGACGAGGTCTTCGACCTCCGTCCGGCCGCCATCATCCGCGACCTCGACCTGCTCCGCCCGATCTACGCCCAGACGGCGGCGTACGGCCACTTCGGCCGCGAGCTGCCCGACTTCACCTGGGAGCGCACGGACCGCGTGGACGCCCTGCGCAAGGCCGTGGGTCTGTAAGCCCGGTACGGCTTCGGCAAGCCCGCCAGGGCTCCTGCGGCCCGGTACGGCTTCGGTAAGTCCGATAGGGCTGCTGCGGCCCGGTACGGCTTCGGTAAGTCCGATAGGGCTGCTGCGGCCCGGTACGGCTTCTCGTCGAGGCCCGGTTCCCTTCGGGGGCCGGGCCTCGACGTGTCCCGTCCGGGTCTTCCGGCGTCCTTCGACGACCCCGGGCAGGGCCCGGAAGCAGGTCGCCGCGGGGGACCGCCGGCCGGTACGCCGGCGATCTCCCGGTGCGCCGGCTGCGGCTACCGCGGTGGAGCGCGCCTGCTTCGGTGGAGCGCGCTCCGCGCGCGGTGAATGCGGAATGTGCTCACCGCCGTCGAACGGATCTCGGAGAAGGGCGTCCGTCCGGCGCGAAGGACACGGGTACTTCCGGGTGCCCCCTCGCGGGTTCGGACCCTGCTGCCGGCCGAGCGGCGGACCGGCATGGCCGAGCGGCGGACCGGCATGGCCGAGCGGCCCGAGGCAGAAGCGCCGAACGGCACCCCGCTGCCGGCCCGGATCTCGGGCGGGCGCCGGCGGCCGGCTCGTTTGTCAGTGGCGTTTGGTAAGAATGCAAGCGTGAGCAGCGAGAACGGGCAGGGGGACGGCGGGGCCGACGGGGCGCCGCCGGAACAGCTCGCGCTCATCCGGGAGAGTGTGCGCGGTGCCAAGGTGCCCCGGGCCAAGCCGCGCACCTGGCGGGGGGCCGCCCTCGCCAAGGAGCGGCCGGTCGCGCGCGTGCTCGTGGACAAGGGCGTGCTCCACCTCGACCGGTACTTCGACTACGCCGTACCCGAGGAGCTGGACGCCGAGGCGCAGCCCGGGGTCAGGGTGCGGGTGCGGTTCGGGGCGGGGCGGCACCGGGTGCGCGAAGGGCGCCGCGAGGGCGGCGGGCTCATCGACGGGTTCCTCATCGAGCGGCGGGACGAGTCCGACTACTCCGGGCCGCTGGCCGCCCTCGCCCAGGTCGTGTCACCCGAGCCCGTGCTGAGCGAGGAACTGCTGGGGCTCGCGCGGGCCGTCGCCGACCGGTACGCCGGAAGCCTCGCCGACGTGCTCCAGCTGGCCGTGCCACCGCGCAGCGCCCGTGCCGAGCGGCGGCCGTCGCCCGCGCCCCTGTCGCCCCCGCCCGCGCCGGACGCCGGGTCCTGGGCGCGGTACGAGCACGGCGGCGCCTTCCTGGAGTCGCTGGCCTCCGGAGGCGCCCCCAGGGCCGTGTGGAACGCCCTGCCGGGACCGCTGTGGGGCGAGGAGCTGGCCCGGTCCGTCGCCGCGACGCTCGCCTCGGGACGCGGCGCGCTCGTCGTCGTACCGGACGGGCGGGCCGCCACGCGGGTCGACGCCGCGCTCACCGCGCTGCTCGGCGAGGGCCGGCATGTGGTGCTCACCGCGGACGCCGGCCCCGAGAAGCGGTACGCGCAGTGGCTCGCGGTGCGACGGGGGGCGGTACGGGCCGTGGTCGGAACACGGGCGGCCATGTTCGCTCCCGTGCAGGACCTCGGGCTCGTCGCCGTCTGGGACGACGGGGACGACAGCCACAGCGAGCAGCACGCTCCTCAGCCGCACGCGCGCGATGTGCTGCTGCTGCGTGCCGCGCTGGACAAGTGTGCCTTCCTGGCGGGGGGTTGGAGCTGCACCGTCGAAGCCGCCCAGCTCGTGGAGAGCGGTTGGGCGCGGCCCCTGGCCGCCGGGCGGGAGCAGGTGCGGCGGGCCGCGCCCCTGGTACGCACCGTGGGGGACGACGACCTCGCCCGCGACGAGGCCGCACGCGCCGCCCGGCTGCCCACCCTCGCCTGGCAGGCGGTCCGCGAGGGGCTGCAGCACGGGCCGGTGCTGGTCCAGGTGCCCCGGCGCGGCTACGTACCGCGCCTGGCCTGTGCGCAGTGCCGGGCGCCCGCGCGGTGCCGGCACTGCGCCGGACCGCTGCAGGCACAGGACGCGGGCGATTTGCGGTGCGACTGGTGCGGGCGCGAGGAGGGCGCCTGGCACTGCGCCGAGTGCGGGGGCTTCCGGCTGCGGGCGCAGGTGGTCGGCGCGCGCCGGACCGCCGAGGAGCTGGGGCGGGCCTTTCCCGCCGTACCGGTGCGCACCTCGGGGCGTGAGCATGTCCTGGACACCGTGCCGGGCACGCCCGCCCTGGTCGTGAGCACTCCGGGCGCCGAGCCCGTCGCCGAGGGCGGTTACGCCGCCGCCCTGCTGCTGGACGGCTGGGCCATGCTCGGGCGGCCCGACCTGAGGGCCGGTGAGGACGCGTTGCGGCGGTGGATCGCGGCCGGGGCGCTGGTGCGGCCGCAGTCGGAGCGCGGCACCGTGGTCGTCGTGGCCGAGCCGACCCTCAGGCCCGTGCAGGCGCTGGTGCGGTGGGACCCCGTGGGTCATGCCGTGCGTGAGCTGGCCGAGCGGGCCGAACTGGGGTTCCCGCCGGTGTCGCGGATGGCGGCCGTGTCCGGGGTGCCGACGGCTGTCGCCGAGTTCCTGGGCGCGGTCGAACTGCCGCCGGACGCCGAAGTGTTGGGGCCTGTGCCGGTGCCGCCCACGCTGCCCGGCCGGGCGCGCAGACCCGGCGCGCCGCCTCCCGGGGAGCACTGGGAGCGGGCGCTCGTCCGGGTGCCGCCCGGCAGCGGCGCCACGCTGGCCGCGGCCCTGAAGACCGCCCATGCAGCGCGGATGGCACGGGGGAGCGGGGAGCCTGTGCGGGTACGGATCGATCCGCCGGACATCGGTTGACGGAAGCCCCCGGGGTCGACCTGGCGACGCCGTTGCCGTTGTTGTTGCCGTTGCCTTTATCGGCACCTCTGCTGGGAGCAGGCGGCCCGGCGATGACGGCGGCCTCGGTCCCGTGGTGCAAGCGGCTGCCCTCCCGGCGTCTTCCGGGAGGGCAGAGTTCGGTCGGGTCAGCCGTTGCGCGGGCCGGGGAAGGCCGTCGGCCGTACGTCGTCGCGGAGCGTCGGGCTGCCCGCGGTCGGCTGCGTCGGCATGGAGCGGGCGGCCGGGACCGTCGGCATCGTGGGCAGGCCGGTGTTCACACTGAGTGTGCGGGAGCCGGACGGTTCCGTCGCCCGGTCGGCCTCGGCGGCGGCCTGGGTCGCGGCGCGGCGGGCCCCGTAACGGCGGTGCACCGCCTGCTTGGTGACCCCGAGCGCCGAGCCCACCGCATCCCAGGAGAAGCCGAGTGAGCGGTCGAAGTCCACGGCGGCCGTGACCAGGGTTTCGACACTGTCCCGGAGTTCCTGGGCGAGGCGGACCGTCGGGGCGGGGGCGCGTCCGTAGACGACGAAGCCCGTGGACGGGCCGGATCGGCGCGGGCGGTAGACGTTGCCCAGCTGGGCGGTGAGCGTGCGCAGTGCGTCCACCTGTCGGCGGACCCGTTCGATGTCCCGCACCAGCAAGTGCAGGCTGGCCCGGGCCTGGGCGTCGTGGGTTGCATGGTCGGCCATGAACAAGCCTCTCGAACCGGCGTTGAAAGGAATTGGGCCGCTAAAGCGGCCCTATGTGGTCAACTCTTTCTTGACCAACGCGTGTGCGCTCCGCTGGTCACGGTGTGGGGGCGTATGGGCATATGCGTACGCCGTTCTGCCGCCCGCGCACCACCCGCTTCCAGGTGGTGAGGAGGCCGGACGGCCCGCGGGGGCGCTCACCGCATCGAAGGCCCAGGCGTCAGCCGCGGTTGCCGTGCCGGCGGCGCGGGCGTCATTCGTGGTTGCCGTGCCGGCGGCGCGGGCGTCATTCGTGGTTGCCGTGTCGGCGGTCCCGGTGTCATTCGTGGTTGCCGTGTCCGCGGCGCAGGCGTCGTCCGTGGTCGTGGTGTGGGCGGTGGGGGTGTCATCCGCGGTCGCCACGTCCTCCTCGTCGCCGTCGTCATAGACTGGTGTGCTGCCCGTCCAACCCCCGTCCGAGAGGCCCGATCCCGCATATGAAGCTTGTCTTCGCCGGTACCCCCGAGGTCGCCGTTCCCGCTCTGGACGCTCTGATCGCCTCCGGGCGGCACGAGGTGGCCGCCGTCGTCACGCGGCCCGACGCGCCGGCCGGACGGGGACGCAGGATGGTCGCCTCGCCCGTGGCCCAGCGGGCGGAGGAGGCCGGCATCGAGGTGCTCAAGCCCCTCAAGCCGCGCGACCCGGAGTTCCTGGAGCGGCTGGCGGAGATCGCCCCGGACTGCTGCCCCGTGGTCGCCTACGGCGCTCTGCTGCCCCGGGCCGCCCTGGACGTCCCGGCGCACGGCTGGGTCAACCTCCACTTCTCGCTGCTGCCCGCCTGGCGGGGGGCAGCGCCGGTGCAGCACGCCATCATGGCGGGCGACGAGATCACGGGCGCCGCCACCTTCCTCATCGAGGAGGGACTCGACTCCGGGCCCGTCTACGGCACCGTCACCGAGGAGATCCGGCCCACCGACACCAGCGGTGACCTGCTCACCCGGCTCGCCTTCGCCGGCGCCGGGCTGCTCTCCGCGACCATGGACGGCGTCGAGGACGGCACCCTGAAGGCCGTTCCGCAGCCGGCCGAGGGCATCACCCTCGCGCCGAAGATCACCGTCGAGGACGCCGAGGTGGACTGGGCGACCCCCGCCCTGCGGGTCGACCGCGTCGTGCGCGGGTGCATGCCCGCCCCGGGCGCCTGGACGACCTTCCGCGGGGAGCGGCTGAAGCTGATCCAGGTCACGCCGGTGCCCGAGCGGACCGACCTGGCCCCGGGGCAGCTGGTGGTCGGCAAGAACAACGTGCACGTGGGCACCGGGTCGTACGCCGTCGAGCTGCTGTGGGTGCAGGCGCAGGGCAAGAAGCCGATGCGGGCCGCGGACTGGGCGCGCGGGGTGCGCATCGCGGAGGGCGAGCGGCTGGGCGGCCACGAGGAGACCCCCGCGTCGCCTGCGTGAGCGAGAAGCTTCCCCCCGCCCACGGCGAACGGAACGGCGCCCCCGCCCACGGTGGGCGGAACCGCTCCCAGGGCCACGGTGGCCGCGGCGGCGCCCCTGCCCACGGTGGGCGGGGGCGGCCCCGGGCCCCGGAAGGCAAGGGCGGCAGTGCGCCGACGTACGCTGGGAACCGCACCCCCTTCTTCACATCCGGAGCACCTTTTTCGTGAGCGAGCAGTCCCGGCGGCCGCGCAGGCCCGCCAAGCCCTACCGTCGTCCCCAGAAGGACCCCGTCCGCATCCTCGCCTTCGAGGCGCTGCGCGCCGTGGACGAGCGGGACGCGTACGCCAACCTCGTGCTGCCGCCGCTGCTGCGCAAGGCGCGGGAGCAGGGCGACTTCGACGCGCGGGACGCCGCCCTCGCCACCGAGCTGGTGTACGGGACGCTGCGCCGGCAGGGGACGTACGACGCCGTCGTCGCCGCGTGTGTCGACCGGCCGTTGCGGGAGGTCGACCCGCCGGTGCTCGACGTGCTGAACCTCGGTGTCCACCAGCTGCTCGGGACGCGGATTCCGACGCACGCGGCCGTGTCCGCCTCCGTGGAGCTGGCGCGGGTGGTGCTCGGGGACGGGCGGGCCAAGTTCGTCAACGCCGTGCTGCGCAAGGTCTCGCAGGACGACCTCGACGGGTGGCTGGAGAAGGTCGCGCCGCCCTATGACGAGGATCCCGAGGACCACCTCGCCGTCGTGCACTCGCATCCCCGCTGGGTCGTCTCCGCACTGTGGGACTCCCTGGGCGGCGGGCGGGCCGGCATCGAGGACCTGCTGGAAGCGGACAACGAGCGGCCCGAGGTGACCCTCGTGGCGCGGCCGGGGCGGGCCACCGCCGAAGAACTGCTCCGAGAGGACGCGGCCGTGCCTGGGCGCTGGTCGCCGTATGCCGTGCGGCTCGCCGAGGGCGGGGAGCCGGGCGCCGTCGAGGCCGTCCGCCAGGGGCGGGCCGGGGTGCAGGACGAGGGCAGCCAGCTGGTCGCCCTCGCGCTGGCGAACGCCCCGCTCGAAGGCCCCGACGAGAAGTGGCTCGACGGGTGCGCCGGTCCCGGCGGCAAGGCCGCGCTGCTGGCCGCCCTGGCCGCCGAGCGCGGCGCCGCGCTGCTCGCCTCCGAGAAGCAGCCGCACCGCGCGGGTCTGGTGGCGAAGGCCCTGCACGGAAACCCGGGGCCGTACCAGGTCATCGCCGCCGACGGGACCCGGCCGCCGTGGCGGCCCGGCAGCTTCGACCGCGTGCTGATGGACGTGCCGTGCACCGGCCTCGGCGCGCTGCGCCGCCGCCCCGAGGCCCGGTGGCGGCGACGCCCCGAGGACCTGGACAACTTCGCGCCGCTCCAGCGTGCCCTGCTGCGTACCGCGCTGGACTCGGTGCGCGTCGGCGGGGTCGTCGGCTACGCCACCTGTTCCCCGCACCTCGCCGAGACCCGGGCGGTCGTTTCCGACGTGCTCAAGCAGCGCCCGGAGGCGGAACTCATCGACGCCCGGCCGCTGCTGCCCGGTGTCCCCGCGCTCGGCGACGGCCCGGACGTGCAGCTGTGGCCGCATGTGCACGGCACGGACGCGATGTACCTGGCGCTCATCCGCCGGACCGGCTGACGGCACCGGCCGGCCCGCGCCGAGAGGTGCGGCCGGCCGCACCGGCTTACGCTCGTCGTGTTCCGACACGGTGGGGTCGCCATGGTCCTCGATCTGCTGGTGATCGCCCTCGCCATCACCCTCGATCCGCTGCCGCTGATGGCGTTCGTCCTGGTGGTGGCGGCGCGGCGGGGCGTGTGGAACGGACTCGTGTTCATCCTGAGCTGGCTGGCCTGCCTGGTCGCGGTGATCGCCCTCGTCCTGGCCCTGACCGGCGGACAGCCTCCGCCGCCCCGCGCACCCGCGTCGACGGCGGTGCTCGCGGTGAAGCTGGCGATCGGCGTGGCGCTCGTCCTCTACGGCGAGCACCGGCGCCGGCGGCTGGTGGCGGACCGGGCCCGGCAGCGGGCCCCGGAGCCGCCGGGCCCGCCCTCCGAGGCCGACCACGGCTCGGTGTGGGCCTCGGCGGGCCTGGCCGTGCTGCTGCAGCCCTGGGGCATGGTCGCCGCCGGGGCCACGACGGTGGTGTCCGCGGACCTGTCCCACTCGGTGACCTGGCTCGTCCTCTTCGGCTACTGCGTGCTCTGCAGTGCGAGCCTGGTCGCCGTCGAGCTGTACGTGGTGTGCGCGCCCACGCGGGCGAAGGCCCGCCTGCTGCGCCTGCGGGCCTGGATGAAGGCGCACGAGCAGCAGGCCGTCGTGATCCTCTGCCTCGGCCTCGGATTCTGGCTCACCGGCAGGACCCTCTACCAGCTCACCGCGTGAGGCGGAGGCGCCCGGCGGCTGTCCACGGGCGTCCACGGACGGCCCGGCCAGTATGATGAACGGTCTCGCCTGTGGACGGGCGCGAACATCAGTGCCCCGGACATGGCAGGCTTGGGTCATGGCCGCGCAGATCAACCCCAGCATCCTGTCCGCCGACTTCGCCCGCCTTGCGGACGAGGCGAAGGCGGTCGAGGGAGCCGACTGGCTCCACGTCGACGTCATGGACAACCATTTCGTCCCGAACCTCACGCTCGGCGTGCCGGTCGTGGAGTCCCTTGCCCGGGCGACGGGTACTCCGCTGGACTGCCATCTGATGATCGAGAACCCCGATCGCTGGGCGCCGCAGTACGTGGAGGCGGGCGCCTCGTCCGTCACCTTCCACGTGGAGGCCGCCGACGCGCCCGTGCGACTCGCCCGGGAGATCCGCGCCAAGGGTGCCCGCGCCTCCATGGCGCTCAGGCCCGCGACGCCGATCGAGCCGTACGAGGACCTCCTCCCGGAGCTCGACATGCTGCTGATCATGACGGTCGAGCCGGGCTTCGGCGGCCAGGCCTTTCTCGACATCATGCTTCCCAAGATCCGCCGCACCCGTGAGCTGATCACCAAGCACGGTCTCCAGCTGTGGCTGCAGGTCGACGGCGGTGTCTCGGCGTCCACGATCGAGCGGTGCGCGGAGGCGGGAGCGGACGTGTTCGTCGCGGGTTCCGCGGTGTACGGGGCCGAGGACCCGGCTCAGGCGGTGCGTGCCCTGCGCGCCCAGGCGGAGGCGGCCACCGCCCAGGCGTCCTGGGCATGCGACCACTGAGCCACAGCTACGTGAACGGTTGAGGGAACGGCGCCCATCAGGGCGGATCAGTTGCGCCGAATCTGCAAGGATGAACGGCGAATCCAGAGTGTGAACAGCAGTGAGGAGATCGCCGTGTCGGGTATGTCGGCGGGCCGGTCAGCCATGCGGATGGGACCCGCTGAGCTGGTGCAGGCGGCGGCCATGGCCCGCCGCTTCTACCTCGAGGGGAAGTCCAAGATCCAGATCGCCGAGGAGTTTGGCGTCAGCCGCTTCAAGGTGGCCCGGGTCCTGGAGACGGCCCTCGAACGGGATCTCGTGCGTATCGAGATCCGTGTGCCGGCCGAGCTGGACGCCGAGCGCTCCGACGCGCTCCGCGCCCGCTACGGCCTGAGGCACGCAGTCGTGGTCGAGTCCCCGGCCGAGGCCGAGGAGACCCCCGATCCCGAGAACCTCGGCGAGGTCGCCGCCGAACTGCTCGGCGAGCTCGTCAACGAGGGGGACGTGCTCGGGCTGGCCTGGGGCCGGTCCACCATCCACATGGCGGCGGCGCTCGACCGGCTGCCCCCGTGCACGGTGGTGCAGCTGACGGGCGTGTACGACGCGGGAACCGCCGAGCGCGGCTCGGTGGAGGCGGTGCGCCGTGCCGCCCAGGTGTCGGGCGGCGACGCGCACCCCATCTACGCGCCGATGCTGCTGCCGGACGCGGCCACCGCGGCGGCCCTGCGCCACCAGACCGGGATCGCCCGGGCCTACGAGTACTTCGACAAGGTCACGGTCGCCTGCGTCTCCATCGGCTCCTGGGAGCCGGGCATCTCGACCGTGCACGACATGCTCAGCGACGAGGAGCGCGCGCACTACGCCTCGCTCGGTGTCGCCGCCGAGATGTCCGCACACCTGTTCGACGCCGAGGGGCGCCGGATCGGGCGTGACCTGGGGGAGCGGTGCATCACCGTCAAGGCGGACCAGCTGCGCCGTATCCCGGAGGTCGTGGCGATCGCCGGCGGGCAGCGCAAGGCGTCCGCGATCGACGCGGTGCTGCGTTCCGGCCTCGTCACCAGCCTGGTGACGGACACCTCGGCCGCGGACTACCTGATGACGGTGGGACCGACGCCGAGGCCCGCGCTCAGCCGGGCCGACCCGGACGGGGTCTGACGGCGGGTCGCGGCGAGGTCGTGACGGGACGGCCGTGGCAGCATCGGCGACATGCTGCTCCGGTTCGTCCCCCCACCGGTCCTGCGCCACGTCTGCCCGCCGGTCCTGCGCCGTCGCCTCCCGCCGGTCCTGCGCCGCTTCCCGCCGGTCCTGCGCCGAGCCCCCGCACCGGTCCTGCGGCGCGTCCCTGCACCGGTCCTGCGGCGCGTTCCCCGTGCGCTCGCAGGGCTGCTGCTGGTCTGCCTCTCCGTCCTGCTGACGGGTTGCTCGTCGCATCCGGGCGCCGCGACGGCTCCGGGCGTGTCCGCCCCGGCGTGGGCCCGGGGCATGGACACCGTCCAGGCGTCCCGGCTCCCGGCCGAGGCCCGGCAGACCCTCGCCCTGATCGACAAGGGCGGGCCCTATCCCTATGCCAAGGACGGGGTCGTCTTCGGCAACTTCGAGCGGCTGCTGCCCAAGCACCAGCGCGGCTACTACCACGAGTACACGGTCAGGACGCCGGGCTCGCGCGACCGCGGTGCGCGTCGCATCGTCACCGGACAGGGCGCGGAGATCTACTACACCGATGATCACTACAAGTCGTTCCGGGCGGTGCTGAGATGAGCGAAGACCTCGCAGACCGGCTGTCGGTCACCCTCGACCTCGCGGGTGTCACCGACAAGGCGGGTCTGATGGACCGGACGGCACGGGCCCTGGCGCTGCCCGACTGGTTCGGCCGCAACTGGGACGCCCTGGTCGACTCCCTCTCCGACCACACCGTCTGGCCCGAGGGCGCCGTCGAGCAGGGGCTGCTCGTCGTGGTGCGGGGCTGGCGGCCGTACGCCGAGGCGAACCCGGCCGAGTGGCGGACCGCGCAGGACGTCTTCGCCGAGGCGGTCGACCGGACCCCGGCGCTGGCCGTCGTCCTGGCCCTTGGAGGATCCTCCTAGCGCCGTTCCGGCGGGCCTGGATGTTCTGTGGGGGCATCTCAGGGGCCCCGTCATGGGACAATGAAGTACGTGCTCTTTTCCCCCTGGCGCACCCGTCGGGGGGGTCACCTCTGATCGACTGGGATGTGCAGCACGTGCGTTTCCTCAATGACATCCAGCCCGCGTACGACCTGACGTACGACGACGTGTTCATGGTGCCGAGCCGCTCCGCGGTCGGTTCGCGTCAGGGCGTGGACCTCGGCTCGCCGGACGGCACGGGCACCACCATCCCGCTCGTCGTCGCCAACATGACCGCCATCGCCGGCCGCCGTATGGCCGAGACGGTCGCCCGGCGCGGCGGCCTGGTGGTCATCCCGCAGGACATCCCGATCGACGTGATCACGGACGTCGTGTCCTGGGTGAAGAGCCGCCATCTGGTGCTGGACACCCCGATCGTGCTGGCCCCGCACCAGACCGTCGCCGACGCCCTCGCCCTGCTGCCCAAGCGGGCGCACAACGCCGGTGTGGTCGTCGACGAGTACCAGCGGCCCGTCGGTGTCGTCACCGACGCGGACCTGACCGGTGTCGACCGCTTCACCCAGCTCGAAGTGGTCATGTCCAAGGACCTGCTGCTGCTCGACGCGGACATCGACCCGCGCGAGGCCTTCAACCGGCTGGACGCGGCCAACCGCCGCTACGCCCCGGCCGTCGACCGGGACGGCAAGCTCGCCGGCATCCTCACCCGCAAGGGCGCCCTGCGCGCCACGCTGTACACCCCCGCCGTCGACGCCCGGGGCAAGCTGCGCATCGCGGCGGCCGTCGGCATCAACGGCGACGTGGCGGGCAAGGCCAAGCAGCTGCTCGACGCGGGCGTGGACACGCTCGTGATCGACACCGCGCACGGCCACCAGGAGTCGATGATCAGCGCCGTCAAGCTGGTGCGCGCACTCGACCCGCACGTCCCGATCGCCGCGGGCAACATCGTCTCCGCCGAGGGCGTCAAGGACCTCATCGACGCCGGCGCGGACATCATCAAGGTGGGTGTGGGCCCCGGCGCCATGTGCACCACCCGCATGATGACCGGCGTGGGCCGGCCGCAGTTCTCCGCCGTCCTGGAGTGCGCCGCCGAGGCGAAGAAGTACGGCAAGCACGTGTGGGCCGACGGCGGTGTCCGCCACCCGCGCGACGTGGCCATGGCCCTGGCGGCCGGTGCCTCCAACGTGATGGTCGGCTCCTGGTTCGCGGGTACCTACGAGTCGCCCGGCGACCTCCAGCACGACGCCAACGGCCGTGCCTACAAGGAGTCGTTCGGCATGGCCTCCGCCCGCGCGGTGCGCAACCGTACGTCCGAGGACTCCGCGTACGACCGGGCGCGCAAGGCGCTGTTCGAGGAGGGCATCTCCACCTCCCGGATGTTCCTCGACCCGGCCCGCCCGGGTGTCGAGGACCTGATCGACTCGATCATCGCGGGCGTCCGTTCCTCCTGCACCTACGCCGGTGCCGGCTCCCTGGAGGAGTTCGCCGCGAAGGCCATCGTCGGCATCCAGAGCGCGGCCGGCTACGCCGAGGGCAAGCCGCTGCACGCCAGCTGGAGCTGACCCCAACGCGCCTGCCCGCGGCCCCCGTTGTTCCCCCGGTCGGGAACGACGGGGGCCGTCTGCGTGCCCGGGGTCGCGAGGAGTCCGAACAGGGTGGTCACGGGGGCCGGTGAGGTGCCCGTGCAACGGTCCGCAGCTCCAGCGCAACGATTTGTCATACCGGCCGGATGAACGCAATGATCATGCGGGGATGCGCAAGGTTGCTGCATTACGCCCGTGAAGGCCCGCCTCATAGGGTGCTGCGCTGTACGTGGTGTGGCGGGGACTCCGCTCGGTGGGTTCCTGTCCTTGCGGGCCCCTGTCCGGTCCCCGCCCGTCCTGACCGGCATCGAACAAGGAGCCAGCGCGTGCTCGACCAAGGCGCACCCCCGCACAACCAGCGAACGGCCACTTCCGCGTCCCCAGGCGTCGCCGCGCGCCTGATGCGCCGCAAGCCCGTGGAACGCCTGGTCGCGGAGGGCGGCCAGGGTGAGGGAGGCTCGCTGAGGCGCTCTCTCGGGCTGTGGCAGCTGACCATGATCAGCATCGGTGCCACCCTCGGTACCGGCATCTTCGTCGTCCTCGGAGAGGCGGTGCCCAAGGCGGGCCCGGCCGTCACCCTGTCCTTCGTGATCGCCGGTCTCACCGCGCTGTTCTCGGCCCTGTCCTACGCCGAGCTGGCGGGCACCATCCCGGTCGCCGGCTCCTCGTACTCGTACGCATACGCAACCATGGGTGAGCTGATCGCCTGGGTCTGCGGCTGGTGCCTGCTCCTGGAGTACGGCGTCTCGGTCGCCGCCGTGGCCGTCGGCTGGGGCGAGTACCTCAACGAGCTGC
The DNA here is from genome assembly GCF_055657175.1 of Streptomyces sp. NPDC107581. NCBI lineage: Bacteria > Bacillati > Actinomycetota > Actinomycetes > Kitasatosporales > Streptomycetaceae > Streptomyces > Streptomyces sp. NPDC107581. The sequence goes on along the minus strand of NZ_JBVKBH010000015.1, from coordinate 116,227 downwards.
TGGACGGCACCATCGGCGTCACCATCCCGGACGCCCTGGCCAACCCGCCCGGCGTCGACGGCGGCGTCTTCAACCTGCCCGCGCTGGTCGTCGTGCTCCTCGCGATGACGTTCCTGCTCGGCGGCGCCAAGGAGTCCGCGCGGGCCAACACCATCATGGTGTGCGTGAAGATCGCCGCGCTGGTGCTGTTCTGCACCATCGGCTTCATGGGCTTCAAGTCCGGCAACTACTCCCACTTCATGCCGCTCGGCATGGCGGGCGTCAGCGCGGCCGGCGCGACCCTGTTCTTCTCCTACATCGGCTTCGACGCCGCCTCCACCGCCGGCGAGGAGGCCAAGAACGCCCAGCGCGACCTGCCGCGGGCCATCATGCTGTCCCTGGTCATCGTGACGGCCCTGTACGTGCTGGTCGCGGCCGTCGCCGTCGGCGCGAAGCCGTGGCGGCAGTTCAACGACTCCGAGGCCGCACTCGCCCAGATCATGAAGGACGTCACCGGTCAGAGCTTCTGGGGCACTTTGCTGGCCTTCTGTGCGGTCATCGCCATCGCCAGCGTCGTCCTGACCGTGCTCTACGGCCAGACCCGCATCCTCTTCGCGATGTCCCGCGACGGCCTGGTGCCCAAGGTGTTCGCCAAGGTCCACCCGAAGACCGGCGCGCCGCGTGCCAACACGATCATCGTGTCGCTGTTCTGCGGTGTCCTCGCCGCCGCGATCCCGCTGGGCCAGCTGGCCGACGCCACCAGCATCGGCACGCTGTTCGCCTTCGCGCTGGTCAATGTCGCGGTCGTGGTGCTGCGCCGGACGCGCCCGGCCATGCCCCGCACCTTCCGTGTGCCGCTCTCGCCGGTGCTGCCCGCGCTGGGCTTCGCGTTCTGCGTCTGGATGATGGGCAGCCTGTCCATGGTCACCTGGGTCGTGTTCGGTGTCTGGATGGCCGTGGGGCTCGTGTTCTACTTCGTGTACGGCTACCGCCGTTCCCGTCTCGCGACCGGTGAGGACCTCGCGGTGGCGGCAGAGAAGTGACCGATCCGAAGAAGTGAACCACCCCCTGTGCTGAACGATCTCGACGAACGCATTGTGCACGCCCTCGCCGAGGACGCCCGCCGCTCCTACGCGGACATCGGGCAACTGGTCGGCCTGTCCGCGCCCGCCGTCAAACGGCGCGTGGACCGGCTGCGGGCCACCGGAGCCATCACCGGATTCACCGTGCGGGTGGATCCGGCGGCGCTCGGCTGGGAGACCGAGGGCTATATCGAGATCTACTGCCGGCGCAACACCTCGCCGGAGACCATCCAGCGGGGCCTGGAGCGCTACCAGGAGGTCGTGGCCGCGTCGACCGTCACCGGCGAGGCGGACGCTATCGCCCAGGTCTTCGCCTCCGACATGCGCCACTTCGAGCGGGTCCTGGAGCGGATCGCCGGGGAGCCGTTCGTCGAGCGGACGAAGTCTGTGCTGGTGCTCTCGCCGCTGCTGCGCCGGTTCTCCTCCGGGGCGCCCGGCTGAGGGCGGTTTTCAGCTCGTGGGGCACGGACCGTCGCCGGGTGCGGGTCCGTCGTGGTTTCTCGCGCAGTTCCCCGCGCCCCTGAGGGTGCTGCGGCACAGCGCCCCGAAGGGGCGCGGGGAACCGCGCGACCGGCCACGGAGCACCCGCATCCGGCGACGGAAGTGCCCGGTCCGATACGGCGGACGGACCCCGCAGTCGGCGAAGGGCAGTGTCCCGCCCGTTACGGCGGACGGACCCGCATCCGGCGACGGAAGTGCCCGGCCCGTTACGGCGGACGGACCCGTACGCGGCGACAGACAGCGCACCGCCCGCTGCGGCGACGGACCCGCACCCGCATCCGGGCCGGGGGCGGCGAAGGCGCCCCGAGCCCGCCCCTACTCCGCGGTCTTCCTCGCCAGCGCGTTGTTCCCGATCGAGTTGTGCACGCTGAAGGTCACGGCGTCCGAGCGGTAGCGGTCGTCGGACCACTCCACCGGGCGCCCTTCGCGTGTCGTGGTCACCCGGCGCACTCGCAGCAGGGGGCTCGTGCGGCGGACGCTCAACAGCTCGGCATCCTGCGCGCCCGCCGACACCGCGTCGATGACGTGCTCGCCGTAGGCGAAGACCAACCCCGTGTCGTCGTACAGCCGTTGGGTGACCGACGGGCAGTCGGGCTCGATCACCTCGACCGCCGGCGCGATCCAGTCCGCGTACACGGTGCGCTCCAGCAGCACCGGTTCACTGTCCAGACCGCGCACCCGCAGCACCTGCAGCACCCGTGCGCCGGCGGCCAGTTGGAGCCGTACGGTGTCCTCCTGGGTGGCCGGGCGGTACTCCTGTGCCACGACGTGCCCGGTGGCCTCGCGGCCCATGGCCCGCGCCCACTGGGCGAAGCTGCGCAGTTCCTCGAAGCTCTGGCTGCGGCGGCTGGCGAGCACCATGCGCCGGGCGCCCTGCCGGGAGCCGATCAGGCCTTCGGCGGTGAGCGTCGCGACGGCCTGGCGGACCGTGCCGCGCGAGACGCCGTAGTGCGCCGCCAGCTCCGACTCCGAGGGCAGCCGGCTGCCGACCGTGTACTCCTCGCGGTCGATCGCAAGCCGCAGCTCGTCGGCGATCTCCTCGTGTCGTGCCGTCATGCTTCCCCTCTGCTCAGGCCGCTGTGCACAGCGTGACCAGCCTAATCGACGCCGTCAGGTGATCCGTGTCAGCCGGAAGTGTGCAGGGAATCAGGGGGCTGCGTTTCGCCGGTGTTTACCAACAGGACACCACGACCGGGCGTACTTAGGCCAACTTGTTCAGACAAGTTTGCCGTACTTCTTGTTTCGCACCGCATCGAACCCCGTGCGCACCCCTGGAGAGACCGTGACCGTGTCCCTGCCGAGAAACGCCGTACTCGGCGGCTCCCTCGCCGTCGTCGCCGCCCTCGCGCTGAGCGCCTGCGGCGCCGCCCCCGACAACGCGTCCACCAAGACCAAGGACGGCAAGAACGCCGCCACCGCCACCTCGGCCGCCGACTTCGGCGGCATGGACGCCCTCGTCAAGGCGGCCAAGAAGGAAGGCACGCTGCACATCATCGCCGTGCCCCGCGACTGGGCCAACTACGGCGCCATCATCGACGGCTTCCAGAAGAAGTACGGCATCAAGATCCAGGACGAGAGCCCCGACGGCACCAGCCAGGACGAGATCAACGCCGTCACCTCCCGCAAGGGCCAGGACCGCGCCCCCGACGTCCTCGACCTGGGCAGTTCCTTCGCGCTCAGCGCCGCCCAGCAGGGCCTGCTCGCGCCCTACAAGGTGGCCTCCTACGGCGACATCGCCGAGGGCCAGAAGGACCCGCAGGCCCGCTGGTTCAACGACTACGGCGGCTACATCTCCATCGGCTGCGACGCCAAGCGCGTGAAGGCCTGCCCGACGTCCTTCAAGGACCTCCTCAAGCCGCAGTACAAGGGCCAGGTCGCGCTCAACGGCAACCCGACCAAGTCCGGCTCGGCCTTCGGCGGCGTCTACGCGGCGGCGCTCGCGAACGGCGGCTCCTTCGACAGCATCCAGCCCGGCCTCGACTTCTTCGCCAAGCTGAAGAAGAACGGCAACTACACGCCCGTCGAGTCCACCCCGGCCACCGTCGAGAAGGGCGAGACGCCCATCAGCATCGACTGGGACTACCTGAACGCCGGCTACGCCGACGAGTTCAAGTCCAAGGGCGTGGACTGGAAGGTCACCATCCCGGCCGACGGCCAGTACGCGCAGTACTACTCCCAGGCCATCAACAAGGACGCCGCGCACCCGGCGGCCGCCCGCCTGTGGCAGGAGTACCTCTACAGCGCCGAGGGCCAGAACCTGTGGCTCAAGGGCTACGCCCGCCCGGCCCTGATGACCGCCATGGAGAAGGCCGGCACCCTCGACAAGACGGCCGCCGCCAAGCTGCCGAAGGTCACCGGCACGCCGTCCTTCCCGACCGAGGCCCAGCAGAGCAAGGCCAAGACGGTCATCGCTCAGGGCTGGGGGAAGGCCGTCTCCGGATGACCTCCGCTCTCCCGCGTGCGGACGCGGCGCCCGTCGCTTCGGCGAAGCGGCGGCGCCGCGCCCCCGGCTGGCTCGCCGTGGTGCCGCTCCTGGTGTTCACGGCGATCGCCTTCGGACTGCCCGCCTTCGCCATCCTGGACGGCGCCTTCACGGTCAAGGACCAGACGACCGGCGCCGCCTCCTACACGACCGAGAACCTCTCGACCTCGCTGCAGGGCCCGTATCTGACCGCGCTGATCGGCAGCGTCAAGCTGTCGGCGGTCTCCGCCGCGCTCGGTGCCCTGCTCGGGCTGCCGCTCGCGCAGGCCGTGGTCAGCTCCCGTTCCCGCGCGCTGCGCGAGGCCGTACTGACCGCCTCCGGCGTGCTCGCCAACTTCGGCGGTGTCCCGCTGGCCTTCGCCTTCGTCGCCACCCTCGGCAACGCGGGCGTGCTGACCGTGCACCTGGGCCTGACGGACAAGGGCTGGGACCTCTACAGCTTCTGGGGCCTGGTCCTGGTCTACCTGTACTTCCTGATCCCGCTGATGGTCCTCACCATCACCCCGGCCCTGGACGGGCTGCGGGCCCAGTGGCGGGAGGCGGCGCTGAACAACGGCGCCACCGGTGTGCAGTACTGGCGCCACGTGGCCCTGCCCGTCCTCACGCCCTCCCTGCTCGGCGGCCTGGTCCTGCTGTTCGGCAGCGCCTTCGCCGCCTACGCCACCGCCGCCGCGATGGTGGGCAGCGCGGTCCCGCTGGTCACGCTGCAGATCGCCGATGCCCTCTCCGGCAACGTGCTCGTCGGCCAGGAGAACGTCGCCCTCGCCCTGAGCCTCGACATGGTGCTGGTGGCGGGCCTGGTGATGGCCGTGTACCTGCCCCTGCAACGACGGAGCGCCCGATGGCTCGACGCCTGACCCCCTGGCGCTGGGCCGTCCTCGGCCTGGCCGCGCTGTACTTCCTGGTGCCGCTCGCCGCGTCCGTGGTCTTCACGGTCGACGTGCCCGGCCACGGCGTCAGCTTCGACGCCTACACCCAGATCCTGTCCACCGACGGCTTCGTCTCCAGCCTGCTGCTCTCGCTGGAGCTGGCCGTGACCACCATCGCGGTCGTCCTGCTGCTGATGGTGCCCGCCGTGGTCGCGCTGCGGCTCGGCGCGCCCCGGCTGCGGCCGGTGGTGGAGGTGATCTGCTCGCTGCCGCTGGTGGTGCCGCCGATCGCGTTCGTCGCCGGGATCGTGACCGTGCTGAAGTGGGGACCGGAGCACTTGTCCAGGACCCCGCTGTTCGAGACGTTCGTGGTCATCCAGAACGAGAACTTCCCGATCGTGCTGGTCCTCGCGTACGTCGTGATGGCGCTGCCGTTCGTCTACCGCGCCCTGGACGCGGGCCTGCGTGCCATCGACGTACGTACCCTCGTCGAGGCCGCCCGCAGCTGCGGTGCCTCCTGGCCGCAGGCCCTCGTCAGGGCCGTACTGCCGAACCTGCGCGGGGCGCTGCTCAACGCGACCTTCCTCACGCTGGCGCTGGTGCTCGGCGAGTTCACCGTCTCGCACCTGCTCGGCTACGAGCCCTTCGCCGTGTGGATCTACAACGTCGGCGGCTCGCAGGCCCAGATGTCCGTCGCCGTGTCCGTGCTCAGCCTGCTCCTCACCTGGGCCCTGCTGCTCGCGCTCGCCGGTGCCGGCGGACGCACCCGAACCGCTTCCTCCCGGGGATGAACCATGACCGTCACCACGCTTGAGAAGGCCGCCGCCGAAAAGGCCGCCACCGTCGAATTCCGGGGACTGCGCAGGGAGTTCGGGGCCACCGTCGCCCTCGACGGACTCGACCTGACCGTGCGGCCGGGGGAGTTCCTGGCTCTGCTCGGCCCCTCCGGCTGCGGCAAGACCACCGCGCTGCGCATGCTCGCCGGGTTCGAACATCCCGACGCCGGTGCGGTGCTGGTGGACGGAGAGGACGTCACCCACGTCCCGGCCCACCGTCGCGACGCCGGGATGGTCTTCCAGTCCTACAGCCTCTTCCCGCACCTGAACGCCGTCGACAACGTCGCCTTCGGACTGCGCATGCGCAAGGTCCGCACGGCCGAACGGCGCGCCCGCGCGGCCGAGTTGCTGGAGCTGGTCGGACTCGGCGACAAGGGGGAGCGGTTCCCGCACCAGCTCTCCGGCGGCCAGCAGCAGCGCATCGCGCTGGCCCGCGCCCTCGCCCTGCGTCCGCGCGTCCTGCTGCTCGACGAGCCGCTGTCCGCGCTCGACGCCAAGGTCCGCCTGACCCTGCGCGAGGAGATCCGCCGGCTCCAGCAGGAACTCGGCATCACCACCCTCTTCGTCACCCACGACCAGGAGGAGGCCCTCTCGGTCGCCGACCGGGTCGCCGTCATGCGCGCCGGCCGGCTCGAACAGTGCGCCGAACCGGCCGAGTTGTACGGCCGTCCCGCCACCGCCTTCGTCGCCGAGTTCGTCGGCACCATGAGCCGGATCCCGGGCGAGCTGAAGGACGGCACCGTCGAGGTGCTCGGGCAGCGGCTGCCGGCCGACGGCGAGGTGCCGAACGGCGCCGTGGACGTGCTGGTGCGGCCGGAGTCCGTCCAGGTGCGGGCCGACGAGCAGGGCAGCGCCCGGGTCGTCGCCACCGCCTTCCTGGGCGCCGTGGTCCGGGTCACCGTACGGCTCGCCGACGGCACCGAGGCCAAGGCCGACCTGCCCGCCCACGAGGCCACCGGGCTCGGCGCCGGAACCGCGGTCGGCGTGTCGCTGCCCGAGCGCCCGGTGCTGGTGGCCGAACGTATCCAGAAGTGAGGAACGACAACAACGTGACCCCCCACACCCCCCACACCCCCCTACGCCCGCTTCAGGCCGTGCTGTTCGACATGGACGGCACACTCGTCGACACCGAGCGCCTGTGGTGGGAGGCGGTCGAGCAGGTCGCCGGACGGCCGCTGAGCGAGGCCGACCAGCCGGAGGTGCTCGGCCGCCCGGTCGAGCACACCGCCGCCTGGCTCGGCGCCGCCACCGGACGGACCAAGGCCGACCTCGCGGCCGAGCTGCACAGCGAGTTCGCCGCCCGGGTGCGCACCGGCACGGTGCCCCGGCCCGGCGCCCTGGACCTGCTGGACGCCCTGGCCCGGGCCGGCGTCCCCACCGCCCTGGTCACCGCGTCCCCGCGCGAGGTCGCCGACGTCGTGCTCGACGCCCTCGGCGCCGCACGGTTCGCGGTCTCCGTCACGGCCGACGACACCGCCCGCACCAAGCCCGACCCCGACCCGTACCTCGCCGCCTGCCGGGCCCTCGGTGTCGACCCGGCCTCCTGCGTGGCCGTCGAGGACACCGCGACCGGTGTGGCGTCCGCCGAGGCCGCCGGGTGCGCCGTCCTCGCGGTGCCCTCGCTGGCGCCGATCGGCGCGGCACCCGGGCGGACCGTGCGGGACAGCCTGGCCGGGGTCACGCCCGAGGACCTCGGCGCCATGGTCGCGCCCGGGCTGCGGGTGATGAGCTGGAACCTGTGGCTCGGCGGCAGCAAGGTCGACGACCACCGGGCCAAGCAGGTCAAGGCCGTCCTGGAGAGCGGCGCGGATGTCGTCGGACTCCAGGAGACCGCCGGTACGGCGGCCCCGGAACTGGCCGAGGCGCTCGGCTGGCACCACCACCGGGCCGGCGAGAACCTCGGCGTCATCAGCCGGTACCCCATCACCGCCCGCTTCGGAGACCCCGGCGTCGGCTTCTACGGCGCCGCCGGCGTGCGGATCGAGGTCGCGCCCGGCCGCGAGGTCGACGTGTGGACGGCCCACCTGCACTACACGCCGTACGGCCCCTACGAGGCCGCCTTCGACGGGCTCGGCGAACCCGGGCTGATCGACCACGAGGGCGTACGGCTCGCGCAGATGCGGGACACGCTGCGCCGGATCGCCGAGTCGTCCGCCGAGGGGGTCCCGGTCGTCCTCGTCGGCGACTTCAACTGCCCCTCCCACCTGGACTGGCCGGACGTGGCGTGGCCGGTGACCCGGGCGGCGGCGGACGCGGGCTTCGCCGACTCCTACCGCGAGGTCCATCCCGACCCAGTGGCCGAGCCCGGGCACACCTGGTCGCCGATCCACCCAGTGCACGAGGACGGCAGCGGACGGCCCGAGCCGCAGGACAGGATCGACTACGTCCTGCACCGGGGCCTGACCGTGCGGGACGCGAGGACGCTCGTGACCGGCATCCCCTGCCCGTGGCCCGACGTCGCGGGCAACGACTGGCCCTCCGACCACGCGGCGGTGGTCATTTCCTTCGCCCTGCCCAGGAAGTGACCCGGGGTTACCGCAGGTCACCATTGCGGACCAGGTGACGATCCCGTAGGTTGTGCCCGCTCATACTGACTGGTAATACGGGCAGGTACCCCATGCGCTGGCCCGTCGGCCGTCCCACCACCGTCCGCGCGAGGATCATTGCGCTCGCCCTCGCCCCGGCCGTCGCCCTCATGGCTCTGTGGAGCTTTGCCATGGTGTCGGTCACCGCGGAACTGCGCGGCCTGATCCGGGTCCAGGGGGTGTACGAGGACTTCGGCACCCCCGTGGACACCGCGATCGGGCAGATCCAGATCGAACGGCGGATGTCCGCCGCCTATCTGGGCGCCGGCCTCGACACGGCCACGGCGAGCCAACTGCTCGGGCAGCAACGCCGTACCGACCGGGCCGTCGACGCCATGCGGCAGGCGGTCCGGGACGGGGACCGCAGCCGGCTGACGGACCGGCAGCGGCAGGCCCTGGACACCATGGTCGCCGCCACCGGGAAACTGGAAGGGCTGCGCCAGCGGGTGCTGTCCCGGGAGATCTCCTGGGACGGCGCGGTCGACGAGTACAGCACGCTCGTCGAGCCCGGCTTCGACGTGGAGTCCACGCTCACCGCACTCCAGGCCGGACAGCTCGCCCGGGAGGCACAGGTCGTCATCGAGCTGATCCGGGTGCGGGAGTTCGTCTCCCGGGAGGACGCGCTGGTCGCCGGGGCGCGGGCGGCCGGCACCCTGACGGACCGGCAGTACGACGCCCTGACCGCGACGATCGAGGACCGGCGCGTCTTCGAGCGGACGTACGTGCCCGACCTGCCCGCCGACTCGCGCGGTCTGTTCGAGGACTTCCAGCACCAGGACCTGTACCGGTCGCTGGTGCGGGGCGAGGACGCCCTGCTGCGCGCCGGTGCCGGGCGGGCCGGACAGGCCGTCGCGGCGGACACCTGGCGCACGACCACCGACCACGCCGTCAAGCGCTATATGCAGCTGTGCACCCGGTCGGCCGAGAACTCCGCCGCACGCGGCCGGGCCTTCGCATACCACGAGCTGGCCAAGGCCGCCGTCGTCGGTGGGGTCGGACTGGTCGCCGTGGCCCTGTCGCTGTGGTTCGCGGTGCGCGGTGCCCGGCGCATCTCGCGCCGGCTGGAGACCCTGCGGGACGCCGCCGACGTGCTGACCACCCGGCAGCTTCCGGACGTCATGCGGCGGCTGAGCGCCGGCGAGGAGGTGGACGCGCTCACCGAGGCGCCGCCGCTCGCCGCCGACGAGATCAGGAACGACGAGATCGGCCAGGTCGGCCGGTCCTTCAACACCGCGCGCCTGGCCGCCGTGGAGGCCGCCGTCACCCAGGCCACCCTGCGCCGGGGACTGTTCGCGGTGCTGCTGAACATCGCACGCCGCAACCAGGCGCTGGTGCACCGCCAGCTGAAGCTCGTCGACACGCTGGAGCGGCGTACGGACGACCCGGACATCCTGAGCCAGCTGTTCCGCATCGACCATCTGACCACCCGGATGCGTCGGCACGCGGAGAGCCTGATCATCCTCTCCGGCGCGGTCCCCGGGCGCCGCTGGCGCCGGCCCGTGCCCGTGGCGGACGTCGTCGCCTCGGCGGTGGGCGAGATCGAGGACTACGCGCGCGTGGTGGTCCCGCCGATGCCCGAGGTGGGCGTCGCCGCGGACGCGGTCGCGGACGTCGTCCATCTCGTCGCCGAACTCCTGGAGAACGCCACGGCGTTCTCGCCGCCGCACACGCAGGTCACCCTGCGCACCGGACGGGTCGGCAGCGGCTTCGTCCTGGAGATCGACGACCGCGGGCTCGGCCTCGACGCCGAGCAGCGCGCCGATGCCCACCGCACCCTCACCGACGCCGACGCCTTCGACCCCACCCGGCACGACCGGCTCGGCCTGTACGTCGTCGGCCGTCTCGCCGCCCGGCACGGCATCGAGGTGAGCCTGCGGGACTCGCCCTACGGGGGTACGACCGCCGTGGTGCTGCTCCCGGAGGGGGTACTGGCCGAGCTGGAGCCGGCGGGGATGCCGTCCGCCGGGGCCGATGTGCGACACCGGGCGGCACACCAGCCGGAGCAGGCCGAGCGGCCGGAGCGGCCGGAGCGGGTCGGGCGCGGGACGCCGGTCGAGCGGCTGGAGCAGGTCGAGCGGAGGGCGTCGGTCGAGCGGTCGGAGCAGGTCGAGCGGACGGTGCCGGGCGACCGGTGGGAGCAGGCCGAGCGGACGGCGCCCGTGCTGGAGCTGCCCACCAGGAGGCGGTCCACATCCTCGCCCTCGTCCTCGACCCCATCTGCGCCCGCACCCGCACCTTCGCCCGGACTCTCGCCCTCGCCCTCGCCGTCGTCTGCGCCCGCACCCGGGCCCTCGTCCGTACCCTCGCCCACGCGCGAGTCCTCACCCACACCCGAGCCCGTGCGGCCCGAGCAGCCCACGCCGGGTGCACGCGACCCGCAGCCCGCCCCGGCCCTGCCCACCCGTACCCGCCAGGCCTCCCTCGTCCGGGAACTGCGCGACGATCCGCCGCCCCCTGCTACCGCCCCGGAGCGCGAGGTCGACGCCGACGAGATGCGGGCGATCTTCGGCGCCTTCCAGCGCGGCCTGGACCGCGGCCGCAAGGGCCTGCCGACGGCCACCGGGACCGAGGACCGATCCGACGCGCCGGACGGTCCGACCGCGGGGCCGCACCGCCCCGCTCCCGGGCCGTACGACCTGTCCACCGGGCCGCATGACCCGACCACCGGGCCGTACGACCACCTGGCCACCGGGCCGCATGACCCAGCTACCGGGCCGTACGACCCGACTCCCGCGCCGCACCATTCGACCGGCGCGCCACACCCCCCGACTCCCGCGCCGCACCATTCGACCGGCGCGCCACACCCCCCGACTCCCGCGCCGCACCATTCGACCGGCGCGCCACACCCCCCGACCCCCGCGCCGCACCATTCGACCGGCGCGCCACACCCCCCGACCCCCGCGCCGCACCATTCGACCGGCGCGCCGCACCACCCGGCCGCCGCGTCCGACGACGCCCACGCCGATGAAGGGACGGACACCGACGATGCACGGTGACGACCAGAACCCCGAGAATCCGGCCCCGGCCGCCGGAGCGCCCGGCACGGACCTCGGCTGGCTGCTCGACGACCTCGTGGCCCGTACCGACCATGTCCGCCAGGCCGTGCTGCTCACTGCCGACGGCCTTCCGCTCAGCTCCTCGGAGGGCATGCGCCGCCGGGACATCGAGCACCTGGCCGCCGTGTGCTCCGGCTTCCACGGCCTGGCCCGCTCGGCGGGGGAGCGGTTCGACGCGGGCGAAGTGCGGCAGACCATGGTCATGCTGGAGGACGCCTACCTCTTCATCACCCCGGCCGGGCACGGCAGCCGGCTCGCCGTGCTGAGCGAGGCGCGCACCGACGTCGGCCAGCTCGCCCATGAGATGGCCCTGCTCGTCCGCCGCCTCGGCCGCCACCTGGACGCCGCCACCCGTTCGGACCGCTGATCCCGCGGTGAGCGACGAGCACTGGTACGAGGACGAGACCGGGTCGATGGTCCGTCCCTACACCGTGACCCGCGGCCGTACCCGGCCCTCGGAACGGCATGCCGTCGACCTGATGTCCAGGGTCACCGCGCTGGAGCCGGACGGCGCGGGGCACCCGGATCTCGACCACGCCCGCGCCTCGCTGCTCGACCTGATCCGCCGCGGCGCGCGCCCCGTGGCCGAGCTGGCGGCGGACGCCGACCTGCCCCTGACCGTCGTCCGGGTCCTGCTCGGCGACCTGGCCGAGGCGGGGCTGATCCGCATCGACCCGCCCCGCCATCTGCCGGTCAGCGGTCCGGCCGCCGATCCGGGGCTGCTGCGGGAGATCGTGGAGCGGCTGAGGGAGCTGTAACCGCGGCGCCGGCGAGCTCGGCCAGCAGGGCGGCGGTCGCCTCGTCGGCCGGCAGGAACGCCTCCAGCCGCAGCTCGGCGAGCGTGACGTCGACGGCGGTGCCGAAGTGCGTGAGCGTGGTGATCAGCGTCAGCTCGCGGTCGTCACCCGGAGTGGGCGCCCGCAGCCGCAGCGGTACGGCGAACCCCAGGTGGTCCGGCGACTCGCGCGGCCGTGCCGGGGCCAGCTCCGCGAGCTCGTCCGCCAGCCGCCGCAGCCGGTCGTCCGGGTTGCGCACGCTCTCGGCCCGGACCCGGTCGATGATGTGCCACGCCCACTCCTCCAGGTTGACGATGCGGGGGGCCAGGCCCTGCGGATGCAGCAGCACCCGCGGGACGCTCACCGGCGCGACGAGCAGGTGCGGGGCCACGCCCGCGGTGAGGGCGTGGAACGCGGCGTTGGCCGAGACCAGGTCGCCGTGCCGGTCGATCACCACCGCCGGGTAGGGCAGATGGCCGTCCAGGATCCGTTCGAGCGCGGTGCGGACCGGTGCGAGCCGCGGGTCGTCGAGGCGGGTCTGCGGGTACGCCGGTGCGAACCCGGCCGCGAGCAGCAGCTCGTTGCGCTCGCGGACCGGCACCTCCAGCGACTCCGCGAGCCGGATGATCATCGATCGGCCGGGTACGGACCGGCCGCTCTCGATGAAGCTGACGTGCCGCTGTGTGGTACCCGCGCGCGTGGCCAGCTCCAGCTGGCTGACGCGCCGCCGGGTGCGCCACTGGCGCAACGCGCCGGCGAGGGGCGCTCTGGTCGTTTCACCGATCATGACTCCTGTGTAGCCCCCCGGGCGCGAACGGGCGATACCCTGCCGGGAATTGCCGCCGTCCCGCGGGACGCAGCAGGGTCGTCCCCGTACACCGGTCCTGCGCTACCGAGGGGAACGACCATGTCCGACACCGACACCGACACCGGCACCAGCCGCCTCGCCGAGAAGTACGTCGCCGTCTGGAACGAACCCGACGCCGAGCGGCGCCGCACCGCGATCCGTGAGCTGTGGTCCGACGACGCGGTCCATGTACTGCAGGCGCCCGAGGAGATGCGGCAGGCCGCCGCGGGGCTGGGCTTCGACCGTCTCGTCCTGGAGGCGCGCGGACACGACGCGCTGGAGTTCCGGGTCACACGCGCCCACGAGGAGTTCGTCGCGCCCGGCACCTTCGTCTTCCGCATGCGCGGCGGCGCCGACCGGCTCCACGACGTCGTCAGATTCACCTGGGAGATGACGGCCGCGGACGGCGGCGGGATCGCCGCGGCGGGCCTGGAGATCCTGGTGCTCGGCCCCGACGGCCGCATCACCCGCGACCACCAGTTCATCGAGGGGTGACCGCGATGACGACCGTACTTCCCACCACGGTGCGCAGCTACCACCTCGCCGCCGGCGGCGGTCTCGACGGGCTCTCGCTGCGCTCCCGTGCACCGCGCGCCCCCGGACCGGGCGAGGTCGCCGTCGCGGTCCGCGCCGTCTCGCTCAGCTTCCGCGAGCTGCAGGTGCTGCACGGGCGGTACGTGCTGCCCGTCGCGCCGGACGTCGTACCGGTCTCGGACGGGGCCGGCGAGGTCGTCGCCGTGGGGCCGGGCGTCCACCGGGTGCGTCCGGGCGACCGTGTCGTCTCCACCGTCTTCCCGCACTGGCTGGACGGACCGCTGGAACCGGACCGGCTGCCGCAGCTCGGCGGCACGCTCGACGGCATGCTGACCGAGCTGGCGATCCTCCCCGAGGACGCCCTCGTGTCCGTCCCCGGCCATCTCTCCTACGCCGAGGCGGCGACGCTGCCCTGCGCCGCCGTCACGGCATGGAACGCGCTGACCGGCGACGGCCGCGGCGTGCGGAGCGGCCAGACCGTGCTGGCCACCGGCTCCGGCGGGGTGTCGCTGTTCACGCTGCAGCTCGCCTCGGTCCTCGGCGCGCGCGTGATCGTGACGACCGGCAGCCCCGGCAAGGGACGGCGCCTGCGTGAGCTGGGCGCCGACGAGGTCGTCGACCGCCGCGAGGCCCCGGACTGGCACCGTGCCGCCCGCGACCTCACCGGGGGGCGGGGCGTCGAGCGCGTCGTCGACACCGCCGGGACGCTGGACCAATCGCTGCGCTCGGTCGCCGTCGACGGGCACATCGCCCTCGTCGGGTCCGTCTCCGGCACCTGGTCCCCGATCGACCCCCGGCTGCTGTTCGGCGCCGCCGCCACCGTCCGGGCGGTGGCCGTGGGCAGCCGCGCCCAGTTCACGGCCATGAACGACGTCATCTCCGCGCACCGGCTGCGACCGGTGATCGACCGGGTGTTCCCGTTCGAGCAGGCCGCCGAGGCCTACCGGTACTACGAGGAGGCGAGCCCGCTCGGAAAGGTGGTCATCGAGGTCGGCTGAGCGGGTGGACGCCCGGCGCTCAGAGTGCCGGGCGCCACGGGACGACCCTGAAGTCGCCCGTGCCCTGCTTCACCTTCTCGAAGGGGGCCGACGACACGCAGGGCGGCAGGTCCTCGGTGTCCACGGGGCTGCCGACCGCGGCCCAGCTGTAGCCCAGCCGGTCGTGCCGGCCGAGGTCGTGGACCGTGATGCCGACCCGCCTGCCCTTGGCCCCCGGCAGGTCCGAGGCCGTGATCACACCGGAGACGACGGCCACCTTCCCGCCGGTGACCAGGCAGTCCACCGTCGCCCTGCCCCAGGCGCCGTCGCCGTGCAGGTAGTGGCTCCACTCGAAGGTACCGGTGGCCTTCTGTGGATCGCCGGTGTCCTTCGCCGCCAGATGCGCGTCGAAGGAGAAGGTGATGTCGTCGCCGGCCGACCGGTACAGCTTGGCCGTGCCGGTGAGCGAGGCGGCCTCCCGCCCGGGACGGTGCGCCCCGGACGCCGAGGCCGCAGGCGCCCCCGACCGCGAGGCCGCAGGCGCCTCGGACCCCGAGGCCCCGTACCCCGAGGCCATCGCCGCGCCCGCCGTCCCGGCGGTGATCAGCAGGGCGGTGGCCAAGGCGACGGCGGCGATCTTCGTACGACGCTCCATGACGGCCCTTCGACGCTCCATGACGGTCCTTTCCGCAGGTCAAGTGCGTGAACTGAACGCTCACCACTCTCCCGGCGCCGGTCCGCGCGCACATCGGCCCGCGGGTGGCATCCGGCCTCCCCCGTCCGGCGGGGAAGCCCCGGAGCGACCTGCGTCCCAGGGTGGACGGGACCGCCTCCCGGGGGCGCGCAACGAATCGCCGCCCGACCCCCCACCCACGCAACGAACCGCGCACCGGCGCGCAACGGCTCCTTCTTGTCCGGCCGAGCGCGCCGACCGTACCTTCTATCTGGCCCCCCAAAATCTCCTTTTCCGGTGAGGACCCCGCATGCGCACCGCCCTGCTCCAGAGCTCCGGCCGCCCCGGTTCCGTCGTCGAGAACCTCAAGGTCCTCGACGAGGCCGCGGGCCGGGCCGCCGCCGCGGGCGCCGCGCTGCTGGCCGCGCCCGAGATGTTCCTGACCGGGTACGCGATCGGCGACGCCATCGGCCGCCTCGCCGAGCCCGCCGACGGGGACTGGGCCGACGCGGTCGCCGAGATCGCCGCCCGGCACGGCCTGGCCATCGCCTACGGCTACCCGGAGCGCGACGGCGAGACCGTCTACAACTCCGCCCAGCTGATCTCCGCCGACGGCACCCGGCTCGCGAACTACCGCAAGACCCACCTCTTCGGCTGCTTCGAGCGCGACCACTTCACGCCCGGCGAGCAGCCGGTCGTCCAGGCCGAGCTGAACGGCCTGACCGTCGGCCTGATGATCTGCTACGACGTCGAGTTCCCGGAGAACGTACGGGCCCACGCCCTGGCCGGCACCGACCTGCTGATCGTGCCGACCGCGCAGATGCACCCCTTCCAGTTCATCGCCGAGTCCCTCGTGCCGGTGCGGGCCTGGGAGAACCAGATGTACGTCGCGTACGTCAACCGGGTCGGTCCCGAGGGCGAGTTCGAGTTCGTCGGACTGTCCGTCCTCGCCGGTCCCGACGGCATCGCCCGCGGCCGCGCCGGCCGCGGCGAGGAGCTGGTGTTCGCCGACGCCGACCCCGCCTTCCTGGCCGCCTCCCGCGAGGCGAACCCGTACCTGAAGGACCGCCGCCCCGGCCTGTACGGGTCCCTGTCCTGACCTCTGGCGAGCCCTCGCCGTCCCCCGCCCCGAGCCCTCGCCGCCTCCCCCGAGCCCTCCCCGTCGTCACCCCCGCGCAAGGAGTCCGTACCCCATGACGTCCACGGTGCCCAACGCCGTCGAGCACGCCGACGAGCAGCAGCCGCCGATCACCATGTTCGGCCCGGACTTCCCCTACGCCTACGACGACTTCCTCGCCCACCCGGCGGGCCTCGGCCAGATCCCCGCGACCGAGCACGGCACCGAGGTCGCCGTCATCGGCGGCGGTCTGTCCGGCATCGTGGCCGCCTACGAGCTGATGAAGATGGGCCTCAAGCCCGTCGTCTACGAGGCCGACCAGATCGGCGGCCGGCTGCGGACCGTGGGCTTCGACGGCTGCGACCCGTCCCTCACCGCCGAGATGGGCGCGATGCGCTTCCCGCCGTCCTCCACGGCGCTGCAGCACTACATCGACATGGTCGGGCTCCAGACTCATCCCTTCCCGAACCCGCTGGCCGAGGCCACCCCGTCCACCGTCGTGGACCTCAAGGGCGAGTCGCACTACGCCGAGACGGTCGACGACCTGCCCCAGGTGTACCGGGACGTCGCCGAGGCGTGGAACAAGTGCCTCGACGAGGGCGCCGACTTCTCCGACATGAACCGCGCCATGCGCGAGCGGGACGTGCCGCGCATCCGCGAGATCTGGGCGAAGCTGGTCGAGAAGCTCGACAACCAGACCTTCTACGGCTTCCTCTGCGACTCCGAGGCCTTCAAGTCCTTCCGGCACCGCGAGATCTTCGGCCAGGTCGGCTTCGGCACCGGCGGCTGGGACACCGACTTCCCGAACTCCATCCTGGAGATCCTCCGGGTCGTCTACACCGAGGCCGACGACCACCACCGCGGCATCGTCGGCGGCTCCCAGCAGCTGCCGCTGCGCCTGTGGGAGCGCGAGCCGGAGAAGATCGTCCACTGGCCGTACGGCACCTCGCTGAAGTCCCTGCACGCGGACGGCGAGCCGCGCCCGGCCGTGACCCGGCTGCACCGCACCGCGGGCAACCAGATCACCGTGACGGACGCGAACGGCGACATCCGCACCTACCAGGCCGCGATATTCACCGCCCAGTCCTGGATGCTGCTGTCCAAGATCGCCTGCGACGACTCGCTCTTCCCGATCGACCACTGGACGGCCATCGAGCGGACCCACTACATGGAGTCCTCGAAGCTCTTCGTGCCGGTCGACCGGCCGTTCTGGCTGGACAAGGCCGTCGACGACAAGGGAAACTCGACGGGCCGGGACGTCATGTCGATGACGCTCACCGACCGCATGACCCGCGGCACCTACCTGCTGGACGACGGCCCGGACAAGCCCGCCGTGATCTGCCTGTCCTACACCTGGTGCGACGACAGCCTGAAGTGGCTGCCGCTGTCCGCGAACGAGCGGATGGAGGTCATGCTGAAGTCCCTCGGCGAGATCTACCCCAACGTCGACATCAGGAAGCACATCATCGGCAACCCGGTGACCGTCTCCTGGGAGAACGAGCCCTACTTCATGGGCGCGTTCAAGGCCAACCTGCCCGGCCACTACCGTTACCAGCGGCGCCTGTTCACGCACTTCATGCAGGACCGGCTGCCCGAGGACAAGCGGGGCATCTTCCTCGCCGGCGACGACATCTCCTGGACCGCCGGCTGGGCCGAGGGCGCGATCCAGACCGCGCTGAACGCGGTCTGGGGAGTCATGCACCACTTCGGCGGCGAGACCGACCGGTCCAACCCTGGACCGGGCGACGTCTACGACGAGATCGCCCCCGTGGAACTGCCCGAGGACTGACCGGGCCCGGATCAGGGCGCGGGCGGGCGGACTCAGACTCCGGCCGCCCGCGCCTTTTCAAACACCTCGGCGGCGACGGCCTTCAGCTCCTCGGCGTCGCGCGGAGTGCTCTGCAGGTCGACCAGGATCTCCTCCAGGCCGATGGCCGCATAGCCGGCCAGGTCCTCGGCGATCTGGTCGGCGTTGCCCTGGAAGGGCCGGCGGCCCTGCCCGTCGAACGCCTTCGCCGAGTACTCCGCGTTCACCCGCAGGACCGTCTGGATCGGCTCCTTGCGACCGCGCTCGGCCGCCAGGTCCTGCAACTGCTGCCACTGCCCGGCGACCTGCTCCACACCCATGCCCACCGGCAGCCACCCGTCGGCGTGGTCGACGAGCCGGGTCAGCGCCCTCTTGTTGGCCGCCGCCAGCATGATGGGGATCGGCCGGGCGGGCTTCGGCCCCACCACGGCGGACCCGATCCGGGTGATACGGCCCTCGTAGCGCACCGGGTCGGGACCCCACACCGCGCGGCACACGTCGATGATCTCGTCGAGCACCTTGCCGCGCTCCGCGATCGGTCGGATGCCCGCGGCCGCGTACTCGTCCAGCGACCAGCCGGTGCCGAAGCCGGCGATCACCCGGCCGCCGCTCGCCGCGTCCAGCGTGGCCAGGGACTTGGCCAGCTGGAAGGGCTGGTGCAGGGGCGCGACCAGCACGCTGGAGCCCAGCCGGGCCCGCTCCGTGGCCGCGGCCGCCAGGGCGAGCGTGACCAGGGGGTCCGCCACGCTCCGGTAGGAGTCGGGCCAGG
Source organism: Streptomyces sp. NPDC107581 (assembly GCF_055657175.1). Classification (NCBI taxonomy): domain Bacteria; kingdom Bacillati; phylum Actinomycetota; class Actinomycetes; order Kitasatosporales; family Streptomycetaceae; genus Streptomyces; species Streptomyces sp. NPDC107581. The sequence continues at coordinate 97,337 of NZ_JBVKBH010000015.1, read as the reverse complement.
GCAGGCCCTCGACGTCGTACAGACCCTGGGTGGGGGGCTCCGGGAACAGCGCCCGCTCGTACACCCAGAGGCTGTCGTACCCGATCTGTTCGGCGGTGCGTGCCACATCCGGCACGTCCTTGCCGAGGTAGTACTGCCGATTCTGCGGAAGACTGAGTCCGAGCCTGGTCGCCATGTGCCGAGTGCTCCTTCGCGATCGGTTGCGGCTTCAACGTACAGCGGCCACGGCGCAGTTCCGGCGAGGCAGGACGGAGTTGGCCGGATCGGTGCGATTCAGTCGGCCAGTGGCGTGAGCAGCATGCGGCCCGCGAAGCCCACCCCCGCGTCCAGGCGTTCGGTGAACTCCTCGGCGACGTCCTCGCAGCGGCGCAGTGCCCACAGGGCCCTGGCCGCCGCCCAGGTCGCCTCCCGTGCCCGTTCCAGGCTCCAGGAGCCCAGCAGATGGGTGATCGGGTCGGCGATCTGGAGCAGGTCGGGACCCGGCATCAGATCTTCGCGGATGCGCTCCTCCAGCGAGACGAGGAGGTCGCCCACGCGGTCGAACTCGTCCTCCAGGTCGGCCGGTTCGCAGCCGAGCGTACGGCAGGTGTCCACCACGGCGAGCGCCAGATCGTGCCCGATGTGCGCGTTGATGCCCGCCAGCGCGAACTGCAACGGCCGTACGCCGGGGTGGCGGCGGAACTGGAACAGGGGCCGCCAGCAGGCGGGCGGACGACGGCCCCGGGCCACCGCGTCGACGGCCGCCAGATACCGCTGGGCGAACCGCACGTCCAGCGCGCTCGCCGCCCCCGGGTCCCGGAACTCCCCGGCGTCCAGACGCCGGTCGACCTCCTCGGTGACGGCGAGGTAGACGCGGTTGAACACGGCGACCCCGTCCCGCTCGGGCAGCTCCGCGTCGAGGGCGCGCATCCGCGCGAGGACGGCATCGACGGGCGGGGTGAAGTGTTCCAACTGCGCCATGGGGGAAGGGTCCCAGCCCTAGGCTGACCGGCGTGCCGACCGGCCCGGCGCTTCGCCGGAACGGGGGAACGCCGGGTTGGGGTGGTGGGAGAACCTCTGGGTGGGACGCGGTGCGGACGACTCTGCGCGGGGTGGTGGGAGAACCTCTGCGCGGGACGCGGTGCGGACGACATCGCGAGGGACGTGTGGGGCGAGACCTTGCGTGGGACGTGCCGGGACGTGTGGGGGCGACCCCGCGCGGGATGTGCCGGGAAGTGTGAGAGCGCCCCTGCGTGGGATGTGCCGGGAGGCGTGGGGGCGACCCCGCGTGGGACGTGCCGGGAGGTGTGGGGGCGACCCCGCGCGGTCCGCTCCGCGATGGTGCGAGCGGCACCGCGGCAGGAGATAGGGGGGAGCAACACCGTGTCAGGCTTACGTGTCCGGCGTCTTGCCGCGCGTCGGGTCGCGCGCAGGCGGGCGCTGCGGCGCGCGGCGATGGTCGCGGCCGCCTCGGTCGTCACCGTGGTCGGCGCCGTGGCGGGGATGATCTCCGGGCTGGACCACGGCCGGGGGGCCGACCAGGCCCGTCCCGAGGTGACCCGTCGGCCGACTCTCGCGCCGCTGCCGGCCCGCTCCTCGTCCTCGCTGTCGCCGTCCCCGCCGCCGTCCCCGTCGAGGACCCCCCGGACTCCTACGGCCACCCCGGGGAACCGGCTGCCCACCGCCACCCCGGCCCCTCCCACCGAGCGGAAGCGGCGGACCACCACCGTGACACCCCTGCTGTACCGCCACCCCGAATCCCAGGTGCTGGACTGGGTCCGCGCCCACCCCGACGATCCGCGCACCGCCCTCATCGCGTCCCGGATCGCCGACCGGCCGGCCGCGGTGTGGTTCACCGACCACAGCCCGGACACCATCGCGGCCCGGGTGCGCACGGTCACCGCGGGCGCGGCGGCGGAGAGCCGGGTCCCGGTGCTGGTGCCGTACGCGATTCCCGGCCGCGACTGCGGTGGCGCCTCCCAGGGCGGGGCGCCGGATCTCGCGGCCTACGACGCCTGGATCGACGCCTTCGCCCGGGGGCTGGGCTCCGGTGAGGTGATCGTGGTCCTGGAGCCGGACTCGGTCGCCCAGTCCGACTGCCTGCCGGAGGCCGCCCGCGCCGCCCGCTTCGCCTCGCTGGCCCGCGCGGGCCGCGTCCTGAAGGCGGCGGACCCCCGCGCGCGGGTCTACTACGACGCGGGCCACTCCGGCTGGAACCCGCCCGAGAAGCAGGCCGCCCTGCTCCGGGCGGCAGGAGCCGCGTCCTCCGACGGCATCTTCAGCAATGTCTCCAACTTCCGCACCACCGCCGACGAGATCGCCTACGACCGGCGTGTGCTCGACGCCCTGGGCGGGCCGGAGTCCCTCGGCGCGGTGATCGACACCAGCCGCAACGGCAACGGCGCCCCGCCCGACGGCCGGTGGTGCGACCCGGCCGGCCGGCGGATCGGCAGGGCGCCGACCCTGAGCACCGGCGAGGCCCGAATCGACGCCTACCTGTGGGTGAAGCTGCCGGGGGAGTCGGACGGCTGCAAGGGCGCGGCAGGCACGTTCACGCCCTCCTACGCCTACGACTTGGCGCGCTGATCGCCCTCGTCATAGGCGGAGGTGCCCTCGTCCAGCAGCGGCTCCTGCGTCTTGAGATGCGCGGGCGCGAAGGCGCGCAGCGCGTGGTAGCCGGTGATGACGACCAGCGTGCCGAGGGCGATGCCGCTCAGCGAGAAGGTGTCGGTGAACTTCATGGAGACGTTGCCGACGCCGATGATGATGCCCGCCGCGGCCGGGACCAGGTTCAGCGGGTTGCGGAGGTCCACCTTGGCGTGGAGCCAGATCTGCGCGCCGAGCAGGCCGATCATGCCGTAGAGGATGACGGTGATGCCGCCGAGGACACCGCCCGGGATCGCGGCCACCACCGCGCCGAACTTGGGGCAGACGCCGAAGAGCAGCGCGAAGCCGGCCGCGGCCCAGTAGGCGGCGGTGGAGTAGACGCGGGTCGCGGCCATCACGCCGATGTTCTCGGAGTAGGTGGTGTTGGGCGGTCCGCCCACCGCGGTCGACAGCATCGAGGCGACGCCGTCCGCCGAGATCGCCGTACCGAGCTTGTCGTCCAGCGGGTCCCCGGTCATCTCGCCGACCGCCTTGACGTGGCCCGCGTTCTCCGCGACCAGGGCGATGACGACCGGCAGCGCGACCAGGATCGCCGACCACTGGAAGGACGGTCCGTGGAAGGTGGGCAGCCCGATCCAGTCGGCCTTGGAGACGCCGGAGAGGTCGAGGCGCCAGTGGTCGGTGACCTTGCCGCCCGGGCCCATGGAGTGGATCTTCCCGAAGATCAGGTCGAAGGCCCAGGAGATGCCGTACCCGAAGACCAGGCCCAGGAAGATCGCGATGCGGGACCAGAAACCACGCAGACAGACGACCGCCAGACCGGTGAAGAGCATCACCAGCAGGGCCGTCCACTGGTCCTGCGGCCAATAGGTCGAGGCGGTCACGGGGGCCAGGTTGAAGCCGATCAGCATGACCACCGCGCCGGTGACGATCGGCGGCATGGCCGCATGGATGATCCGGGCGCCGAAGCGCTGGACGGCGAGGCCCACCAGGAACAGCACGACGCCGACGACGAAGACCGCGCCGGTCACGGTGGCGCTGGTGCCGCCCTGGGCACGGATGACGGCGGCCACGCCGACGAAGGACAGTGAGCAGCCCAGGTAGCTGGGCACCCGGCCGCGGGTCGCGAGCAGGAAGATCACGGTCGCGACACCGGACATCATGATCGCCAGGTTGGGGTTCAGGCCCATCAGCACCGGGGCGACGAAGGATGCTCCGAACATGGCGACCACGTGCTGGGCGCCGAGGCCCACCGTGCGCGGCCAGGAGAGCCGTTCGTCGGGGCGTACCACCGCTCCGGGAGCGGGCGTACGCCCGTCACCGTGCAGTTTCCAGCGCACGCCGAGGTCCATGGTGGGGTTTCTCTTTCTCTGTACGTGAAGACGGTCCGGACCATTGTCACGGGTACCTGGCCGCTCTACGCTCACACGGTCGTCTTCGTGAACGAGATTCACATATCTGAATTCCGACGATCGGAGTGCCCGATGAGTGGACGTTCCCGCGCGGCCGTGCTGCTGGCCGCGGTGGTGACCTTCTCGGCCGTGCTCGTCCCCTCCGCCGACGCGGCACCCAAGGCGCCGCGGACGGCCGTCCTCGACGGCGCCCGCCTCCAGCAGACCCGGGCCCGTCTGGACCACGACCCCCGACTCCGGGGCGCGCTCAAGGAGTTGACCTCCCGCGCGGACACCTGGCTCGACCAGGGCCCCTGGACGGTCGTGGACAAGCCGAAGCCGGCCCCCGGCGGCGACGTCCACGACTACCTCAGCCAGGCCCCCTACTGGTGGCCCACCACGACCCCCACCGCCGGCAATCCCTGGGGGTGCCCCTACGTCCAGCGCGACGGGCAGCGCAATCCGGAGGTCGACAGCGGCACGGACCGGCAGGACGTGGAGAAGGTCTTCGACTCGACATACGACCTCTCGCTCGCCTGGTACTACACCGGCAGGCGGAGCTACGCCGAGAAGGCCGGGCAGATCCTGCGCACCTGGTTCCTCGACCCGGCCACCCGGATGAACCCCGACCTGGACCACGCCCAGTTCATCCCGTGCAAGTACGACGGCCGGGCCATCGGCATCATCGACTTCTCGCAGTCGTACACGAGCGTGCTCGACGCCCAGGCCGTCCTCGCGGACGGCGCCCCCGGCTGGTCCGCGAACGACCGGTCGGCGATGGGCAAGTGGAACAGCGACTTCCTCGGCTGGCTGAAGAACAGCGACTTCGGCGAACAGGAGGGCGCGGCCGCCAACAACCACGGCACCTTCTACGACATGCAGCTCGCCGCCCTCGCCTACGCCACCGGCGACACGGCGCTGGCCCGGCGGACGGTGCTCGACGCGCGCGCCAAGCGGATCGCCCCGCAGATCGCCGCCGACGGCAGCCAGCCCCAGGAACTCGCCCGCACCCGCAGCTGGCACTACTCGACCTTCGACCTCGTCGCCTACACCCGGCTCGCCGCCATCGGCAGGCACGTGGGCGTGAACCTCTGGTCCTACCGGGGGCCGGACGGGCAGAGCCTGTTCGAGGCCGTGGACTATCTGCTGCCGGCCGCGACCGGTGCCGCCGCCTGGCCGCATCCCGAGCTGGAGTTCCACCGGTACGCGGCGAGCGATGTCGTCCACGCGGCGGCGGACGCCGGTGACCGGGCGGCCGGGGCGGCCGTGCCGGGGCTCCAGGAGCCTCCCGGCGGTGACCTGTGGGCGCTGCGGCCCGCCGCCGAGCAGCTGGACTCGATCGCGGGCTGACCCGGCCCGACCAGGGGGCTTCCCGGCCAGGGCTCCTGAGCGGTCGCTTAGTATGGAGTGTCCCCACCACTCCGTACCCCGTCGTTCAGGAGCCCCTCCCGTGACCGCCGAAGCCCCGATCGCCCCCGCCGTCGTCCATGGCCGGCTGATCCCCGTCACCGTCCACTTCGACGACCTGGACGCGCTCGGGCTGCTCCACAACGCCCGCTACCCGCTGGTGGTGGAGCGCGCCTGGACGGAGCTGTGGAACGAGCACGGCGTCCGCTTCGACGGTGACTGGGAAGCCGCCGGCGACGCCTGCAACGCCGTCCGTGAGCTGCGCATCGGCTACGAGGCGCCGGTGACCAGCCCGGGGACCTACGCCGTCCACCTCTGGCTGGAGCGGCTCGGCACCACCGGCCTGACCTACGGCTTCCGCTTCTGCTCGGCCGACGGGACGCAGACCTACGCGCAGGGCACCCGGGTCCTGGTCCGGCTGGACGCGACGACCATGCGCCCCGCGCCGTGGAGCGACGCCTTCAGGGCCGTGGGCCGGGAACTGCTGCGACCGGCCGGCTGACCTCGGCCCGGCCGCCGCGGTCGGCCGTGCGCAGCACACCCGCGCACAGGACAAGCCCGGCCGCCAGCGCGGTCACCACGCAGAACGAGACCGTCAGACTGGTCGCCTGGGCCACCCCGCCGATCAGGCTCGGCGCGATCAGCCCCGAGGTATAGGTGATCGTCGCCACGCCCGCTATGGCCTGACTGGGGTTGGGCCCGGCGTGTCCGGCCGCCGCGAAGCACAGCGGGACGACCACGGCGATCCCGAGGCCCATCAGCGCGAACCCGATCATCGCCACCGCCGGCTGCCCCGCGACGACCACCAGCAGGCCGCCCAGTGCGGCCAGTGCACCCCCGGCGCGCACGGTGCGGACCGCGCCGTGGCGGTTCACGACCGCGTCGCCCGCGATCCGGGCCACCGCCATGGTCAGCATGAACCCGGTCGTCGACGCCGCCGCCAGACCGGCCGAGCCGTCCAGCCGGTCCCGCAGGAACACCGCGGACCAGTCCAGGCTCGCCCCCTCCGCGAACACCGCGCAGAAGCCGACCGCGCCGATCAGCAGCGCCGAGCGGGGCGGCAGCGCGAACCGCGGCGGTGGCTCCTCGTCCTCGGCCGGCTGCACGTCCAGCACCCAGCCGCAGGCCGGCAGGCCGAGCAGGGTGAGAACGGCGGCGGCGAGCGCGAAGTGCAGGCGCGCGTCCGCGCCGAGGTGGGCGGCGAGCGTGCCCCCGGCCGAGCCGATGAGCGCGCCCGCGCTCCACATGCCGTGCAGGCCCGACATGATCGACTTGCCGAGCCGCTCCTCGACCTCGACACCCAGCGCGTTCATCGCGACGTCGGCCATGCCGGCGGCCGCGCCGTAGGCGAACATCGCCAGGCACAGCGTGCCGAGGTTCGGCGCCAGGGACGGCAGGACCAGGGACAGCGTCCACAGCGCGATGAGTCCGCGCAGGGCCTTACGGCTGCCGAAGCGGTGGCTGATCCGGCCCGCCAGCGGCATCGCGCACGAGGCGCCGAAGGCCGTGAACGCCAGCGCGAACCCGAGCTGCCCCGCACCGAGGGAGGCATGTTCCTGGATCCACGGCACACGGGTCGCGAAGGAGCCCGTCACGGCGCCGTGCACGGCGAACACGGCCGCCACGGCATACCGGGCGCGCCCGACGTCGTCGCGCGTGCAGCTCACGTCACTCATGTTCCGGTCCCTCCCCATGAGTTCCCCTCTGAGCCTCGGCAGTACCGCCGTAAACTATCAGGGACCCTGCCTGATAGATAGGGAGTATTACGGCCGCCCGCGTCTGGGAGGATTCCCGTCATGCCCGCATCACCGAGCACCGCCCGGGCCATCAATGACCGGCTCGCCCTGCGGCTGCTGCAACAGGAGGGCCCGCTGACGGCAGGGCAGTTGAAACAGCTGACCGGACTGTCCCGGCCGACCGTCGCGGACCTCGTCGAACGGCTCACCGTCTCCGGCCTGATCACCGTGGTCGGAGAATCCGGCGAGCAGCGCCGGGGCCCGAACGCCCGGCTGTACGGCATCGTCGCCGACCGCGCCCACCTGGCCGCGCTCGACGTACGCACCGAGGGGGTCCTCGTGCTGGTCTCGGACCTCGTCGGCCGGGTGCTCGCCGAGGCGTCCGTGCCGATCGGCGGGGACACCGGGACCGGGCCCGCCGTGGAGCAGGCGGTGGCGGCGGTGGAGCGGGCCGTGAAGGAGGCCGGCGCTACGGGGGCGCCTGCGCGCGAGGGCGTCCGGGCCTGGGGCAGGCTGCACACCGTCGGCATCGGGGCGCCGGGCCTCATCGACCCGGCCACCGGCGACCTCCGCGAATCCGGCCGCCTGCCCGCCTGGCACCGCCGCCTGGTCACCGCCCTGCAGGAACGGCTGCCCGAGGCCCGGGTCACCGTGGAGAACGAGACCAACCTGGCCGCGGTGGCCGAGCAGCGCGAGGGCGCGGCCCGCGACCGCGACACCTTCGTCCTGCTCTGGCTGGGCCACGGCGTCGGCGCCGCGGTCGTCCTGGACGGCGCCCTGCGCCGCGGCGCCTCCGGCGGTACGGGCGAGATCGGCTTCCTGCCGGTCCCGGGAACGGCGTCCCTGCCCTCGGCGACCGACTGCGACGGCGGCTTCCACTCGCTGACCGGGGCGGCGGCGATCGGCGCACTGGCCCGCGAGTTCGGCCTGCCGACGGCGCTGACCGCGGACGGGCCGGGCGTCGCGGTGGTGGTGGGCGGGGCGGTGGCCCGGCTGTCCGGCGGGGGCGACGCGCACGCTGCCGACCGCTTCCTCGACGCACTGGCACACCGGATCGCCATCGGGGCCGCCTCCGTCGTCTCCATCCTCGACCCGGGGTGCGTCGTCCTGGGCGGGGAGATCGGGCAGGCCGGGGGAGCGGAGCTGGCCACACGCGTGGCGGACCGGCTCCGGCGCATGTCACCGCTGGCCACCGAGGTGCGGGCCGGCAGCCTCGGCGGCGCCGCGGTGCTGCGCGGAGCCCTGCTGACGGCCCGGGACCGGGCCCAGGACGACCTGTTCGCACCGGCACAGCACAGCCAGGGACCCGCCCGTCCGACCGGACCACCGGCACGCAAGCACGGCTGACCGCCCCGACCGACCGGCGGCGACGGGGCGTTCTGCCGGCCCGCCCTCAGCGGGCACACCACTGCGGCGCCGGCCGTTCCGCGCCCTCTTGGCTACGGGCTCCGGAACCGTCGTCCAGGTCCCCCCGATTGCCGGCCCGCCCTCAGCAAGCACACCGCTCCGGCGCCGGCCGTTCCGAAGTCCTCATGGGCGCTGGCCTCCGAGGTGCTGCCCTTCCGGGGCTCCCCGAAGGTTCTTGGAGCGGCCTCAGCGGGTGCACCGCTCGGACGCCGGCCGCTCGGTGGCCCTCTTGGCTACGGGCTCCGGAACCGTCGTCCAGGTCCCCCCGATCGCCGGCCCGCCCTCAGAAGGCACACCACTGCGGCGCCGGCCGTTCCGAAGTCCTCATGGCCGTGGGTCCCCGAACCGCCGTTCCAGGTAGTCCTCGAAGGTGGCGCGGCCCGTCGCCCGGTCCGGTGTCAGATGGCCGCCCGCGCGGAAGGCGCGGTAGGTCTTCCCGAGCAGCGGTACGTTGACGACGGCCCGGCGGCGCCCGGTCGCCCGGAGGTAGGCGCGGGCCAGCGAGTCGAGTGACCGTACCTCCGGGCCGCCCATGTCCGGCACCCGTCCGGCCGCAGGCCCGGCCGTCAGCTCGGCCAGGCGGCCCGCGACTTCGGCAACCTCCACCGGCTGGTCCGCGACTGCGGCCGGGACCGGCATGACCGGCGGCTTGGACAGGCTCTGGAAGAGCGTCGCCAGCAGATCGTGGAACTGGGTCGTGCGCAGCACGGTCCAGCCGAGCCCCGACTGTTCGATCAGCCGTTCCACCGCGAGCTTGGACCGGTAGTAGCCGAACGGCACCCGGTCGACGCCGACGATGGAGATGTACACCAGGTGGCCCACCCCGGCCCGCCGCGCCGCCGCGATCAGGTGCTCCCCCGCCTGCTCGTCCCCGCCCCGCGGACTGCTCGCACAGTGCACCACCGTCGCCACGCCCGCGAGGGCCGCGTCGAGCCCGGCCCCGCCCGCGCGCAGGTCGACGGCGTACGGCTGCGTGTGCCGGCTGAGCACCCGCACCTCGTGCCGGTCGGCGCGCAGCCGCTCGGTGACGAGCCTGCCGAGCGTGCCGGTCCCGCCGGTCACCAGGATCCTGGTCATGCTGTTCCGTCCCTCCGGACACCGGGGCCCCGGTCGGAGCGCCCTTCGCCGACCGGGACCGCGCAGCCCCCGTGAAACGTGACAAGCCCCGGCGGGTCCGGCTACGCCCGCGTGAGCTGCCGTCGCACGTACTGCAGCTTGTCCGGGTTCATCACGGCGCGCGCGTGCGCGATCCGCCCGTCCGACGGCTCGAACTCGACGACCCCGGTCAGCGTGCCGCCCGCCCACATGGCCAGCCCGCGCGCGCCGTTGACCTCCAGCACCGTGAACTCCAGGCCCGCCGCGAACCGCTGGGCGACGCCCGCCAGGAAGCGCAGGACCTTCTCCCGGCCCTCGATCGGCCGCCGGGCCGCGGAGACCTTCCCGCCGCCGTCGCTCCACCAGGTCACGTCCGCCGTGAGCAGCTTCTCCAGGCCGGCGAGGTCACCCTCCCGGGCCGCCGCGATGAACGACGTGACCAGCTGCCGCTGATGCTCGGGAGCGGGCTCGAACCGGGACTCCGGCACGGCCACCCGCTGCGCCGCCCGCCGGTACAGCTGACGGCAGTTGGCCTCGCTCAGGTCCAGGACGTCCGCGATCTCCCGGTGGCCGTACCCGAACGCCTCGCGCAGCACGTAGACCGCCCGCTCGGTGGGGGTCAGCCGCTCCAGCAGGACCAGCATCGCCAGCGAGACCTGCTCCCGCCGCTGCGCGGACTCCAGCGGCCCGAGCGCGCCGTCGGAGGTGAGCACCGGCTCCGGCAGCCAGGTCCCGACGTACTGTTCGCGCCGCGCCCGGGCCGACGTCAGCCGGTTCAGACAGAGGTTGGTCACGGTTTTGCCGAGCCAGGCCGCGGGGTGCTCGATGGCCGCGCGGTCGGCGCCGCTGAACCGCAGATACGCGTCCTGCACGGCGTCCTCGGCCTCCTGCGCGGAGCCGAGCAGCCGGTAGGCCAGGCCGAACAGCCGGGGGCGGTGGGACTCGAACTCGTCGGCGAGCTGCGGTGCGGTCATGCGTCCACCCTGTCAGAGGCCTGGCGGCCCGGCGGCGGGCAAGGGCCGTCGTCACCGCCACCGGGCCCGCCCGAACCCTAAAAGGACTAGACCAGTGCGGTCAATGGGTCCGGACCAAGGCCAATCCGTCCTCCGTGCGCGGCAGTTGACCGACGCGACTGCGCCGCGCAAGTCCAGCGACACGTACTGTGAGGGAGCCCACACGGTCCGCCTGTCTGGAGTGTCGTCCGGCGTGGCACACTGGCCGTGTACCAGAAGCAGCGCACTCCGGGGTCGGTGAAATTCCGAACCGGCGGTTACAGTCCGCGACCCGGTCGCTTCCAGCGGCCGGTTGACCAGGTGAAATTCCTGGACCGACGGTTAAAGTCCGGATGGGAGGCAGTGCGCGGCGGGCGGGCATGTTCCTGTGCGCGCCGCCGTCTCTGGGATTCGTCCATCTGCGGACGGGTCCCTGTTCGGCGTCGCCCCCGGTGTGCTCACCCGTTCATTCTGTCGTCATCGACAGGCCCCGGAGTCCGTGCCCCAATGTGGCAGGAGGACCCGGGAAGTGTTCACCGGAATCGTCGAAGAGCTGGGTGAGGTCACCGCCGTCGAGAACCTCGGCGACGCCTCCCGTTTCCGGCTCCGCGGCCCCGTCGTGACCGAGGGCGCGCAGCACGGCGACTCCATCGCCGTGAACGGGGTCTGTCTCACCGTCGTGGAGCACGAGGGCCCCGAGTTCACCGCCGACGTCATGGCCGAGACGCTGAACCGCTCCAGCCTGGGCGCGCTCACCGTCGGCTCCCGCGTCAACCTGGAGCGCCCCACCGCCGTGGGCGCGCGCCTCGGCGGGCACATCGTGCAGGGCCATGTCGACGGCACCGGCCGGGTGCTGGAGCGCAAGCCGTCCGAGAACTGGGAGATCGTCAAGATCTCGCTGCCCGCGGACCTCGCCCGGTACGTCGTGGAGAAGGGGTCCATCACCGTCGACGGCATCAGCCTCACCGTCGTCGAGGCCGGCCAGGACCACTTCACGGTCAGCCTCATCCCCACCACCCTCGACCTGACCACGCTCGGCCACAAGCAGCCCGGCGACCCGGTCAACCTCGAGGTCGACATCATCGCCAAGTACGTGGAGCGGCTGCTCGCGGCCGGTCAGGGGGCCGGCCGGTGAACTGGCTCGACTCCCAGGCCTTCACCCTGTTCGGCCAGCACATCATCTGGTCCGACATGGTCGGCAACATCCTCGGGCTCATCACGCTCGCCCTCGGCTGGCGCCGCTCCCTGCTGACCTGGCCGGTCCAGTTCCTCTCCGGCCTCGTCCTCTTCGCCGCCTTCTACGGCCATCTGGCCGGCAGCGCGGGCAAGCAGGTCGTCGTCATGGCCGTCGCGCTGTACGGCTGGTGGCAGTGGCAGCGCACCAGGGGCCGCTCCGCGGACGGGCACATCGCCCCCCGGTTCGCCACCTGGACCGAGCGCGGGACGATGCTCGCCGCCGCCGCCGTCGGCACCGTCGCGGTGGCCCTGCTCTTCAAGGCCTACCCGTCCCTGTCCTGGGACCCCTGGCCGGACGCGTACATATTCGTCGGCACCATCGTCGCCATGTACGCCCAGGCCAAGGGCATGGTGGAGTTCTGGTTCGCCTGGCTGCTCGTCGACCTCGTCGGCGTGCCCCTCAACTTCGCCAACGGCTACGCCTTCTCCGGTTTCGTCTACGTCATCTACGGCGCACTCGTCCTGTGGGGCATGCGCGACTGGTGGCTGCGCTCCCGCCGGGGCCCGCAGCCCGTCCTGGAAGGAGCGCCGGCATGACCTCGACCTCTCTGCTCCACGGCACCGACCGCATCGAGGAGTTCAGGCTCGACCCCGTCGAGCAGGCGATCGCCGACATCGCGGCCGGCCGGCCGGTCGTGGTCGTCGACGACGAGGACCGGGAGAACGAGGGCGACCTCGTCATCGCCGCCGAGAAGGCGACCCCCGAGATCGTCGCCTTCATGATGAGCGAGTGCCGGGGCCTGATCTGCGCCCCCATGGAGGGCGACGAACTGGACCGGCTGCGGCTGCCGCAGATGGTCGCGGACAACACCGAGTCCATGAAGACCGCGTTCACCGTCTCCGTGGACGCCTCCGCCGCGCACGGCGTGAGCACCGGCATCTCGGCCTCCGACCGGGCCACCACGCTCCGCCTGCTGGCCGGCGGCACGGCGGGGGCCGGCGACTTCGTCCGCCCCGGCCACATCTTCCCGCTGCGCGCCAGGCCCGGTGGCGTCCTGGTGCGCAACGGCCACACCGAGGCCGCCGTCGACCTCGCCCGGCTCGCGGGACTGCGTCCGGCAGGCGCCATCGTGGAGATCGCCGGCGAGGACGGCCGGATGCTGCGGCTGCCCGAGCTGATCCCGTTCGCCCGCAAGCACGGCCTGACGATCATCTCCATCGAGGACCTGATCGCCTACCGCCGCAGCAGCGAGCCCACCGTCCGCCGCGAGGCCGAGACCCGCCTGCCCACCGCGCACGGCACCTTCACGGCCTACGGCTACCGGTCCACCGTCGACGGCGTCGAGCACGTCGCCCTCGTCCACGGCGAGATCGGCGACGGCGAGGACGTCCTGGTCCGCGTCCACTCCGAATGCCTCACCGGCGACGTCTTCGCCTCCCTGCGCTGCGACTGCGGCCCCCAGCTGGACACCGCCCTGGAGCGCATCCAGAAGGAGGGCCGCGGAATCGTCGTCTACCTGCGGGGGCACGAGGGACGCGGCATCGGACTGCTGTCCAAGCTGCGCGCCTACGAACTGCAGGAGCAGGGCCGCGACACCCTGGACGCCAACCTCGAACTGGGCCTGCCCGCCGACGCGCGCGACTACGGCGCCGGTGCGCAGATCCTCGCCGACCTCGGCGTCCGCAGCGTCCGCCTGATGACCAACAACCCCGAGAAGACCGACGCGCTGCTGCGCCACGGCCTCAAGGTCAGCGGCCGCGAGCCGATGCCGGTCCAGGCCGGCGAGCACAACCTCCGGTACCTGCGCACCAAGCGGGACCGGATGGGGCACGACCTGCCCTGGCTGGACACGCCCGCCGTGCCCGCCTCCGCGGCCACGGCCGCGTCCACCTGCGGCAACCAGTAAGCGAAAGCACTTAGGAGAGACGTGAGCGGCAAGGGTGCACCGGAACTGTCCGTACGCAACGTGAGCGACCTCAGGGTCGCCGTCATCGCGGCGCAGTGGCACGAGCAGGTGATGGACGGTCTGGTCAACGGCGCCCTGCGCGCCCTGCGCGACCTGGGGATTGACGAGCCGACCCTCATCCGGGTCCCCGGCAGCTTCGAGCTGCCCGTCGCCGCCAAGGTCCTCGCCGGCCGTGGCTACGACGCGGTGGTCGCCCTCGGCGTCGTCATCCGCGGCGGCACCCCCCATTTCGACTACGTGTGCCAGGGCGTCACGCTCGGCCTCACCCAGGTCTCCGTGGAGACCGGCGTGCCCGTCGGCTTCGGCGTCCTCACCTGTGACACCGAGGAGCAGGCCCTGGACCGGGCCGGTCTGGAGGGTTCCAACGAGGACAAGGGACACGAGGCCGTGACGGCCGCCGTGGCGACGGCGGCCACGCTCCGCTCAGTATCTGAACCCTGGCACTGAGGTACCACCCGGAGCGCGTAGGGTGGGGCCCACCATGTCCAAGAAGACGTTCGAGCAGCTCTTCACCGAGCTGCAGCACAAGGCAGCCAACGGCGATCCCGCCACCTCCCGCACCGCAGAGCTGGTCGGCAAGGGTGTCCATGCCATCGGCAAGAAGGTCGTCGAGGAGGCCGCCGAGGTCTGGATGGCCGCCGAGTACGAGGGCAAGGAGGCGGCCGCCGAGGAGATCTCGCAGCTCCTCTACCACGTCCAGGTGATGATGGTCGCCCGCGGAATCTCGCTGGACGACGTCTACGCCCATCTGTAGAAGACGTCCACGCCCACCCGTAGAACCCGATCCCGCACCGACACCCCGCTCGCACTCCACGCAAAGGAAGCCGACCTCATGCTGCGCATCGCCGTCCCCAACAAGGGTTCCCTGTCCGGCCCTGCGGCGGAGATGCTCCATGAGGCCGGCTACCAGCAGCGGCGCGAGTCCAAAGAGCTGCGGATCGTGGACCCGGTGAACGAGGTCGAGTTCTTCTACCTCCGGCCCCGTGACATCGCCATCTACGTCTCCTCCGGCCGGCTCGACATCGGCGTCACCGGCCGCGACCTCCTGGTCGACTCCGGAGCCGACGCCGAGGAGATCCTGCCGCTCGGCTTCGCCCGTTCCACCTTCCGCTTCGCCGCCAAGCCGGGCACCGCGGACTCCCTCGCGGACCTGAAGGGCAGGACGGTCGCCACCTCCTACGAGGGCATCGTCGCCGGATACCTCGCCGACAACGGCATCGACGCCTCCGTCGTCCACCTCGACGGCGCGGTGGAGACCGCGATCGAGCTGGGCGTCGCCGAGGTCATCGCCGACGTGGTCGAGACCGGCACCTCGCTGCGCAACGCGGGCCTGGAGGTCTTCGGCGAGCCGATCATGAAGTCCGAGGCCGTCGTCATCCGCCGCACCGGCGCCGCCGCCGACGACACCGCGGAGCCGAAGGTCCAGCAGTTCCTGCGCCGCCTCCAGGGCGTCCTGGTCGCGCGGACGTACGTGATGATGGACTACGACTGCCGGGTCGAGCAGCTGGAGAAGGCCGTCGCACTGACCCCGGGCCTGGAGTCGCCGACCGTCTCCCCGCTGCACAACGAGGGCTGGGTCGCCGTCCGTGCCATGGTCCCCGCCAAGGAGGCGCAGCGGATCATGGACGACCTGTACGAGATCGGCGCCCGGGCCATCCTGACCACGGCGATCCACGCCTGCCGCCTCTGAGGGCCGTACAGCCATGTCCGACCAGACCCGCCTGCCCGGCCTTCCCGTCACGTTCAGGCCGGGCCGCACCCGCGCGATCCTGCTCACAGCCGGTGCCGCGATCTTCCTGGTGATCTCAGGGATCGCGATGCTCCTGGAGCAGCTCGGACCGGGGGAGCGGCTCAGCTTCATCATCACCGGGGCGCTCCTGTTCTGGGTGCTCGCCCAGCTCGCCCGGGTGAAGGTCGTCGCCGACGACTCCGGCGTCACCGTGGTCAACATCGCCAGCAGACGGCGTCTGGCCTGGGAGGAGATCCTCCAGGTGAACCTCCGTCCGGGCGACCCCTGGGTGTTTCTGAACCTCAGCGACGGCACCAGCCTGCCCGCGCTCGGCATCCAGCCGGGCATCGCCAAGCAGCGCGCCATCGCCGACGCACAGGCCCTCCGGGCGCTCGCCGAGGCCCGCGCGGCGACCCACGCCACGGAAGATCAGGGCTGACTCAGGGCCGTCCACCCTGCCACAGCGGCCCCTGTCTTGATTAATCTGGTGACGGAGGCGCGTTTCCTCGCGCCTCCGCCCCTGCGCTCCGCCCGGTGCACAGGGGCTCCTGCTACCCGAGGAGTGACTCCCTCCGGCGATGGACGGATCGTCCTGTAGTACCTGCGCCACCCCCTCCCGACAGAGCGCGGACCCCCTCCGCGTCCCTGCGGAGGCGGTGGCACCATGACTCTCCCCCTGCTGCTCCTCGGAGCCGCGTTCCTGCTGATTCTCGCCAACGGATTCTTCGTCGCGGCGGAATTCGGCCTGGTGACGGTCGAGCGCCCGGAGGCCGAGAAGGCCGCCGCGGAAGGCGACAAGCGCGCCGGCACGGTCGTCGAGTCGCTGAAGGAGCTCTCCTTCCAGCTCTCCGGCACCCAGCTCGGCATCACCATCACCTCCCTCGTCGTCGGCATGCTCGCCGAACCGGCACTCGCCGAGCTGCTGCGCGGCCCCTTCGGCGCGCTCGGCATCCCGGACGGCGCCGCCTCCGGTGTCGCCGTCGTCATCGGCATGCTGCTCGCCTCCGCGGTCCAGATGGTGGTCGGCGAGCTCGTGCCCAAGAACTGGGCGGTGTCCAAGCCCCTGCAGGTCGCCCGGTTCGTGGCCGGCCCGCAGCACCACTTCTCCCGCCTGTTCCGCCCGGTGATCGCCGCGCTCAACACGGTCGCCAACCGGCTGGTCCGTGCGCTCGGCGTCGAGCCCGCCGAGGAGCTGGCCTCCGCGCGCACCCCGGGGGAGCTGGTCTCCCTCGCCCGGCACTCGGCCCGGGCCGGCGCCCTGGAGCAGGACACGGCCGACCTGTTCGTGCGCACCCTGTCCCTCGGCGATCTGACCGCGCAGCACGTCATGACCCCGCGCGTGAAGGTCAGCGCCCTGCAGGACTCGGCGACCGCCGAGGACGTGGTCAACCTCACCCGGGCCACCGGACTGTCCCGCTTCCCGGTCTACCGGGAGAAGATCGACGAGATCGTCGGCATGGCCCATCTCAAGGACGCGCTGGCGATCCCCGCGTACGACCGGTTGCGCACCCCGGTCGGCCGCATCGCCCGCAAGGCGCTGCTGGTGCCCGAGACCCTGCCGGTCCAGCCCCTTCTCGCCCGGCTGCGCAGCGAGCAGCCCATCGCGGTCGTCGTCGACGAGTACGGCGGCACGGCCGGTGTGGTCACGCTGGAGGACATCGTCGAGGAACTCGTCGGCGAGGTCCGTGACGAGCACGACGGCCAGGACGTGCCCGAGCTGGCCGCCGCCCCGCCCGAGGACGGCAGACCCGCCTGGGACGTGGACGGCAGCTGCCGCGTCGACATCCTGCAGCGCATAGGCCTCGACGTGCCCGAGGGACCCTACGAGACCGTCGCCGGCCTGGTCGCCGACCTGCTCGGCCGTATCCCGGCCCCCGGTGACCGGGCCGAACTGCCCGGCTGGCGGGTTTCCGTCCGCCAGGTCGGCCACTACCGCGCCGAACGGGTCCGCCTGGTCAGGACGGCCCCGGCGGCGAACGTCATGGAGGCCGTCCGATGAGCGTCCTCCAGCTGGTCTTCGCCGCGCTGCTCGTGCTCGCCAACGGCTTCTTCGTCGGCGCCGAGTTCGCGCTCGTCTCCGTCCGCCGCAGCCAGATCGAACCGCTCGGCACCGCCCGGGCCCGCCAGGTGCTCTACGGCCTGGAGCGGCTGCCCCAGATGATGGCGGCGGCGCAGTTCGGCATCACCGTCTGCTCCCTGACGCTCGGCGCGGTGGCCGAGCCGACCGTGGCCCATCTGCTGGAGCCGGTGTTCGAGGCCATCCACCTCCCGGACGGCGTGATCCACCCGCTGGGCTATGTGATCGCACTCGCCGGAGTGGTCTTCTTCCACCTGGTGATCGGCGAGATGGTCCCGAAGAACCTCGCGATGGCGGCCCCCGAGAAGGCGGCGCTGTGGCTCAGCCCCGGCCTGGTGTACTTCGCCCGGCTGTGCAGGCCGATCACCGTGGCTCTCGGCGCCTGCGCCCAGGGCATCCTGCGGCTCTTCCGCGTCGAGCCCAAGGACGAGGTCGAGGCCGTCGTCACCAGCGAGCAGCTGAACCGGCTGCTGGAGGACTCCGGCCAGGCGGGCCTTCTCGACCCGGAGGAGCAGGAGCGGCTGGAGGACGCGCTGGAGCTGGGCTCGCGCCCGGTGACGGACGTCCTGCTGCCGCGCGAGTCCCTGGTGACGGTGCCCCCGGCGGTCACACCGGGGGAGATCGTGCGGCTGACGGCCCGTACGGGCTACTCCCGCTTCCCGGTGGCGGCCGGGACGGGCGCCTTCATGGGGTACGTCCACGTCAAGGACGTACTGGACCTGGAGGACTCCGACCGCGCCGTCCCCCAGCGCGTCTGGCGTCCGATGACGACCCTTCGCGCGGAACTCCCGCTGGACGACGCCCTGACGGTCATGCGCCGGGCGGCCACCCACCTGGCCCAGGTCGCCGACCCGAACGGCAGGGTACTGGGCCTGGTCGCCCTGGAGGACGTACTGGAACTCCTGGTCGGCGAGGTACGGGACCCGGCGCACCGGGAGACCCCGGAACCGAAGGTGTCGGAGCCGAGGGCGAGCGGAGAACCGGAGGGGGCGCTGGCCACGTAGCGGCCGAATCCCGGCCGTGGGGGCCGTGGGGGCCATGGGAGCCCCGGAAGCTGCGGGAGCCCCGGAAGCTTCGGGAGCCGCGGGGCCGTCCGGTGGGCTGAGGGTGCGTGGGGGGACTGGTCGTGCGGTTCCCCGCGCCCCTGCCGGGCGCTCCGCACGCCCCTGTCGGGTGCTCCGCACGCCCCTGTCGGGCGCCCGGTGCCTACATGGCCGACGGATCCTGCGGCCCCCGCCCCGACAGCACCTCCCCGTACGCCTGCATCAGGTCCGGCAGCCGCAGCGTGGCCAGGTCCTGCCGGGACAGCGCGCCCGGATACGCCGACAGGCGCAGATCCCGGTACGCGCAGCTCTTCTCGTACAGCGTCCGCAGGAACCGCCCGTTCCCCAGCTCGTCGATCCACCCCTGGTCCACCACGTGCCCGGCGATGGACCGCAGTTCCTCCAGCGCCTCCTCGTCCCACAGGTCCCTGTTCTCCGCCGCCAGCACCTTGCCGATCTCGGTGAGCTCCAGCGGCCGGTAGGAGGGGAAGTCCACCCGCGTGGTGAACCGGGAGGAGAGCCCGGGGTTCGCGGCGAGCAGCCGGTCCATGCCCTCGGGATAGCCGGCCAGGATCACCACCAGATGGTCCCGGTTGTCCTCGGCCCGCTTCAGCAGCACCTGCAGTGCCTCGTCGCCGTACGCGTCCCCCTTGCCGTAGCCGGAGTTGGACAGCGAGTACGCCTCGTCCACGAACAGCACCCCGCCGATCGCGGAGTCGATCAGCTCGTTGGCCTTCACGGCCGTCTGCCCCAGGTACTCGCCGACCAGATCGGCCCGCTGCGCCTCCACCAGGTGGTCGCCGCCGAGCAGCCCCAGTGCGTAGAAGACCCGGCCCAGGATCCGCGCGACCGTGGTCTTCCCGGTGCCCGAGGGACCGGAGAAGACGAAGTGCCGCTTCGGCGGCTGCACGGGCAGGCCCTGCCCCGCCCGCAGCCGGGCCATGTTCAGCTGCGCGGACAACGCCTTGACCTGGCGTTTGACCGGTTCCAGCCCCACCATGCGCTCCAGCTCGGCGAGCGCCTCCTCGAGCAGCCCGGGGTCGGTCGGGCCCGCCGGCAGGGGCGAGGACGGCGACGGCACACCGCTCTTCACCCGCACGGCCGGATCGGAGACCGACGGGAGCGGCCCGGTCGGCAGGTCGGGCTCCGGCAGCCGCAGGTCCCGCCCCTCCGTGCCGAAGAACGGATCGAGCGTGTCCGGCCCGTCCACCGTGTCCTGCCCGGCACCCGTCAGAGTGATCGCCGCGAGATCGGCCGGATCGTCGTACCCGTCGCCCTCGGCGATCGCGGCGAGCCGGGCCGAGGTGTCCATGAAGGCGGGATCCACCCGGTGCACGGCCCGGTACAGCGGCAGCGCGGCGGCGCTGCGCCCCGTGCCCTCGTGCGCCCGCGCCAGCCAGTACCGCAGCTCCTTGCGCTGCGGCTGCTCGCTGCGGCAGCGCATCAGGGCCGCCGACAGCAGCGGCTCGGCCTGCCCGTACATCTCCAGCCGCACCCGGGCCATGCCGCCGAAGAGACCGGCCTCGATGCCGAGCATGGCATCGTCCAGCAGCGGATCGGTGTGCCGGACCAGCTGGTCCCAGTCCTTGACCAGATAGGCGCGGCAGGCGTGCAGGAAGCGCACCTGCGGGTCGGTGTCCACCGGGGGCAGCCCGGCCAGGGCCCGGTCCAGCTCCGGGACGTGCCGGCCGTCCAGCCAGTGGGAGGCGTGGGCGAGCAGCAGATCGCGCGGGGTCTCAAGGACCGGCTGCACCCACCAGCCGAGCCAGTACCAGGAGTTGAGGGTCCGGCGGTGGCGGGCGCGCTGCTCCCCGAAGCGCTCGCGGTGCCGGAACATCCGCAGCAGCGCGGTCGTGGTGTCGACCCGCAGCGCGTGCAGCCCCAACCAGCCGTCCGCCATGCCCGGATCCATCCGTACCGCGGCGCGGAACTCCTCCTCCGCCTGCGGATAGGCACCCATCGTGTAGGCGTCCACACCTCGCAGCCAGGCGAGGTCGGCCGGGGCCTCGGGGCCCTGCGTGCCGAAGTCCATCACGTCCCCCACAGACCGTGCCCCCGTCGGTTCACCGCCGGGCAGGCGCCCGACGGCCGCCGCGGCCGAACCGCCGTGCCGCGGACCGGAGTTGCAGGTGCGCGAGGCAGCCGCTCGAAGGTCGCACCGAGGGCATCGTACCCGTGGGACGACCGCGCACCGAAGGGTGCCGCACGGGCCGTTTGACGAGGTGGGAGCAGACGGGGCGCACACCGAACGGTGACCGAGGGTGAGCGAATCGGTGCGCGGGGCGCCCGGAAAACGGGCTGAGGGCAGAACGAAGCCCCCGATCACGGGGGAACAACCGGGGGCTTCGCGTCTGCGGGCGGCTCCGAATGGCCGCACATTGAGAACGTAAGTCCTGTACGGCCCCCGGGTCAAGCGGCCTCGAGGCTCTCAAAGAAGTTCCCCCGCAAGGGTCTTCACACGTTCAGCACACAGCGGACGGACCATCACCGTGGGTGACATCCTGGTCCGGTCCAACGGTTTTCGCGGGCCCCGGCAGCACCTCGTACCCCTCCGGTGTCTGGAGCACCAGGAGATCGGCATGGGGGCGCGAAGGGTCGGCGGCGAAGTGCGCGTGCTCCGCCGCGACCCATCCGGCCCAGAACTCCCGCTGCTCCGCACCGTCCCGCCGGCGCCCGCGCGCCCAGGACTCCTCGTGGGGCAGCTCCATCCACAGCAGCCGCGCCAGATGCGGGCGCAGCGCCCGGCGTCCGGCGCCGACCCCTTCGATCACGACCACGGGTGCCGCCGGCAACGGGCACGGTGCGCCGAACGCGCGGGTGCGCCAGTCGTAAGGGGTGTAGTGCGCGGTCTCGCCGCGGGAGAGCGGCCCGATCACCTGGGCCAGGAGCCGCTCCGTCCAGTCGAAGAGCTGCTCGTGGCTGGCGATGTCGTCGAGGTGCAGCACCGGCGCCCCGTCCAGCGCGGCCGCCAGGCGTCCGGCGAAGGTGGACTTTCCGGAGCCGGCGTGTCCGTCGACACCGATGAGCCGGACCGGTCCCAGGGAGGGGGGAAGCCCGCGCAGCCGGGCGGCGAGGTCGTGAATGGCGGTTCCCGGGGTGTGGTGCGGTGTGGGGTGTTTTCCGGAAACAGTCTAATAGTGGCCCATACTGACGGACCCGGCGGGGCGGGGAAACGTCGCTTCTTGAACCACTGGCTGACCGCCGGTCAATCAAACAGATTAACTTATGAAATCAGCTGACCGATATGTGAAGCTCGGCGTTCCCGGCACGCCGACTGCTGAGTAAGGTGCCTCCTGCGCAACTGCGATGCGCCGAACGGGGACGGACAGGGGAACATGGCCGCGGAGTTATTCGAAGGGCACTACGTATGGCATCCGGCGGCCGACGACCGTGTCCTGGCGGGCGTATGCGTCGATGTGCGCGCCGGGCGTTATCTGAGCGCGTACGAAGCCCTGGCCGAGACCCGTTCCGACTTCGCCCTGCGCGCCCACCGCTCGCTCGTGCTGGCCTCGGAGGCGGCCGGCACGGACCTGGTCGAGCGCTGGCTGGCCGAGGAGCCCACGCCCGAGGCGGCGCTGATGTGGGCCCGGGTGGCGGTGCAGCGCGCGGTGCGCGCCGCCGATGCGCACGACGAGCGCGCCGAGGCACTGGAGCGGATAGCGCTGGCCGCCTGCGACCGGGCCGCCGCCATGGCCCCGGACGACCCCACCCCCTGGGTCGCGAAGCGCGCCATGGCCCGGCTGCACCGGCTGCGCGACCCCGCCCCGAAGGGCCTGCTCACCGCGCCGCCCGGCCCCTGGCGGCTGTTCGCGCACGTCCTGTCCCTGGACCCGTGGCACCGCGAAGGTCACCACCGCTTCCTGTCGTGCTTCTTCACGCGGCACGGCGGCTCGGTCAACGCCGCCTGGGACGTGGCCGCCTTCCTCAGTCAGCGGGCCCCCGCCGACTCCGCCCTCAGGCTGCTGCCGCTGGTGGCCCTGGTGGAGAGCTACAACCCCACCCAGCTGCTCGCCGACCGCGTCTGGGAACAGCCCCAGTGGCGCTCCACCGCACTGGCGATCTACCAGAACTGGCTGCCCACGGTGGCCGGCTACCGCTTCACCCCCGTGCTCGACCTGGCCTACCTCGCGCACGCGCTGGTCATGGGCCAGCGTGAGTTCGAGGCCCGGGCGGTCTTCGCGGCGATGGGCCCGTACGCCTCGCGCATGCCCTGGAGTGCCTTCGGCGACCCCGCCGAGCAGCTCTCCCGGGCCCGGCGCGCCTGCGGCCTGCCCGTCCCGGGACCCGCCTGACCCCCGCACATGCTCTGCCCCCCCACCAAGAGAAAGGTCGATCTGTGTCGGAACGGATATCGGCTCCACGGGCGAAAGCCCGCGGGGGAGAAGACCCGGTCGTACTCGACGATGACGCGACGCTGCATGCGATGGGTTATCCGCGGAAACTCACCCGCCGCTTCCAGGCGTTCGACAATTTCGCGATCTCCTTTACCATCATCAATATTCTTTCGGGTATTTTCTCGTCCTTCGGATTCGGCATGAACGCGGGTGGCCCCCGTATTCTCGTGTTCGGCTGGATCGGCGTTTCCATCATGGTGCTCTTCATCGCCGCCGCCATGGCGGAAGTCGCCTCCGCGTATCCGACGAGCGGTGCGCTTTATTTCTCGGCCGGAAAACTCGCCAAGCGCCACAAGGGCGCCTGGTCGTGGTTCACCGGCTGGCTGAACTTCGTGGGGCAGATCGGCGGCACCGCGGCCACCGGCTACGCGGCCGCCACCTTCATCCAGGCGTTCATCGCCCTGCAGTGGACCTCGTACCGGCCCACCGCGCACCAGACGGTCCTGATCACGGCTCTGGTCATCGTGCTGCAAGGCCTTGCCAACACCTACACCGTCCAGCTGGTCGCCCTGCTGAACCGGATTTCCGTGTGGTGGCTGCTGATCGGACTCGTGGTGATCGTGGCCACACTCATAGTGATGCCTGATCATCATCAGTCGGCGTCCTTCGTGACGCATTTCGAGAACAACACCGGCTTCACGAGCGGGCTTTACGGCGGCATGCTCGGTCTGCTGGTCACCAGCTGGACCTTCACCGGGTTCGACGGCAGCTTCCACATGTCCGAGGAAACCGTCCGTGCGACGGTCAACGCCCCGAAGGGCATCACCCGTGCCGTCGGCTATTCGGCGATCACCGGCCTGATCCTGATGCTGGCATTGGTCTACAGCATTAGCGACTACGACACGGTGGCCGGTGCCTCCGCGCCGCCCGTCCAGATTCTCATCGACGGCCTCGGCCTCGGCACCGCCAAGGCGATGCTGCTCATCGTGATCGGCGCGATGCTCTTCTGCGGTCTCGCCAACCTCACCAGCAACACCCGGCAGATCTTCGCCTTCTCCCGGGACGGCGCCATGCCCGGCTCGCGCCTGTGGCACTCGGTCTCGCCGCGCACCCGTACGCCCGTGAAGGCCGTGTGGCTCGCGGTGGTCTGTTCGCTCGCCCTGGTCCTGCCGGGCTGGTGGTCGCACACGGCGTTCACCGCCATCGTCAGCGTCAACGTGGTCGGACTCTTCCTCGCCTACGCCGTGCCGATCTTCCTGCGGCTGCGGCTCGGCGACGAGTTCGAGCCCGGCCCCTGGCACCTGGGACGCTGGAGCAAGCCGGTCGGCTGGATCGCGGTGACCTGGATCGTGCTCAGCAGCATCCTGTTCATGCTGCCGCAGGCCTCGCCGATCACCGTCGACTCCTTCAACTACGCGCCCATCGCGCTGGCCGCCGTCCTGCTCGTGGCCACGGTCTGGTGGTTCGCCACCGCCCGCCGCAGCTTCCAGGGCCCGGTCAGCTACGGCCGTCCCGACGAGGTCGCCGCGATGGACCTCATCTGACCGCACCGGCCGTCACGGCCCCGGCGCAGGCCACAGTGCCCGCGCCGGGGCCTTCGTGCGCCGGCGGCTTCCCCCTTCAGAGGCTCAGACCAATATTCGTGGCGTGGCATCCGCGGAAGTGCTGGCAGGGGCATGCCGCCTGCTCCATAGTTGGCGCACGACCGTGCACCGGACCAGTCCCGACCCGGACACCTGGGGGTAACCGCGCCCATGAGCAGAGCCCGACAGCCGTCCCGCAGAACCGTCCTCGCCGCCGCCGTGGCCGCGGCGGTCTCCTCAGGAGCCGTCCCCGCGGCCGCCGCCACCGCACCGGCGCCCGCCGCCGACACCGACGACCCCGGCCGGGCCGCGGTCCGCCCCGTCGACTACCACGCCTGGACGGCGTACCGCGACTGGCGCCACGGCGCCGCGCACGGCGTGCGGGCCGTCCCCGGCCACCGCCCCGGCGTCGTGATCGGCGCCCCCGCGGGCCGCAGCGACTACACCGACCCGCACACCGGCACCACCGCCACCTGGGAGTACGCCACCTGGACCGGCCCGGTCCACCACCTCGACGTGCCCGCGACCGAGGTCGTCGCCTCCTGGAACGCCGACACCCCGGCCGGCACCTGGCTCCAGGTCGAGCTGTGCGGCACCTACTCCGACGGCACCGGCACGCCCTGGTACGTCATGGGCCGCTGGGCGGCCGGGGACCAGGACATCAAGCGGACCTCGGTGGACGGCCAGAGCGACGGCAGGAGCACCATCTGGACCGACACCTTCGCCGTCGACGACCCGAGCACCGGACTGCGTCTGGCCTCGTACCGGCTGCGCCTGACCCTCTACCGCAGGCCGGGAACCCGCCTCACCCCCACCGTGTGGCGGCTGGGCGCCATGGGCTCCGACATCCCCGACCGCTTCACCGTCCCGGCGTCCGCCCCCGGCCTCGCCCAGGAGCTGAGCGTCCCGCGGTACTCGCAGGAGCTCCACAAGGGCCAGTACCCGGAGTACGACAACGGCGGCGAGGCCTGGTGCAGCCCCACCTCCTCGCAGATGATCGTCGAGTACTGGGGCGGCCGGCTCACCGCGGAGCAGCTCTCCTGGGTCGACCCCTCCTACGCCGACCCGCAGGTCGACCACGCGGCCCGCTTCACCTACGACTACCAGTACGAGGGCTGCGGCAACTGGCCGTTCAACGCCGCCTACGCGGCCACCTACCAGGGCCTCCAGGGCGTGGTCACGAGGCTGGCCTCGCTCGGCGACCTGGAGACGCTGATCGCGGCCGGCATCCCGGCCATAACGTCCCAGTCCTTCCTCAAGACCGAGCTGACGGGCGCCGGGTACGGCACCTCGGGCCACCTGATGACCGTGATCGGCTTCACCGCGGACGGCGACGTGATCGCCAACGACCCGGCCTCGGCGGACGACCAGGCGGTGCGGCGCGTGTACCTGCGGCGGGAGTTCGAGAACGTGTGGCTCAGGACCAAGCGGTACAACGCCTCCGGCCAGGTCGTCTCCGGCACCGGAGGGGTCTGCTACCTCTACTTCCCGGCCCACCCGAACCCGCGCCAGCGCAAGGCGCTCGCGGCGGTGGGGGTGCGCTGACCCGACCTGTGTGAGCAACGTCTCCGCCGCAAACGCCGTCGCGGGTGGCAAGGTGGACAAAAGGGTGGGGGGATTCCACTCCGTACGTCCGACCTCTGCGAGAAACCATGAGCGCACACCCGGCCACCGCCACCCGCGTCCGCACCGGCGGCCCCCAGGAGGACGGCCCCAAGATCCTGGAGCACGTCCTGGGCTGGGTCCTCGTCGTGGTGGTCGCGATGCTCGTGACCCGGCTGGGGCTGCTCTGACCCGGCCGTGCAACCGGCCGCGCACCCGGCCCTGCGCCGACGCTCCACCCGACCGGTCCCAGTTGTTCTGACATACTGCGGAGGTCCCGCCGACCTCCTAGACCAGGGTCGAAATTGAATATGCGTCAACAGCGTGCCGCCGTCCGTCCCCGGGTGCGCGGCACCGAGCGTTCTGTGGCGCGTCGCGCCGAACTCATCGCCATCGGGCGGAAGCTGTTCGCCGACACGTCCTACGACGCGCTGTCCATGGACGACATCGCCCGGCAGGCACATGTCGCCAAGGGGCTCATCTACTACTACTTCCAGTCCAAGCGCGGCTACTACCTGGCGATCATCCAGGACTCCGTCGCCGACCTGGTCACCTTCGCCGCGAGCGGCCTCGAACTGCCCGCCGTGGACCGCGTCCACCGCACCATCGACAGCTATCTGCGCTTCGCCGAGAACCACCAGGCCGCCTATCGCACCGTCGTCAGCGGCGGGGTCGGCTTCGACACCGAGGTGCACGCCATCCGGGACGGGGTGCGCGAGGCGATCATCGCCACCATCGCCGAAGGGGCCTACGGCCGCAGCGACATCGCTCCGCTGGCCCGCATGGGTCTGCTCTCCTGGGTGTGCAGCGTCGAGGGCGCCACCCTCGACTGGATCGACCGCCCCGGACTCTCCCGGGACACCATGCGCGACCTGCTGGTGAAGACCCTCGGCGGAGCCCTGCGCGCCGTCGCGGAACTGGACCCGTCCTATCCGGCGCCGCCTCCGGCCCGCCGCGACGGCTGACGAGAGGGAGCGAAGGCTCGTGGTCCTCCGCTCCCTCGGCCTGTACGGGGCTAGTTGATCGCCTTGATCAGCTCGCCGTTCGCCGTGTCGCCGCTCAGTTCCCAGAAGAAGGTGCCGCCGAGGCCCTGCTGGTTCTTGTAGGTCATCTTCGTGGCGATGGTCGCCGGGGTGTCGTAACTCCACCAGTTGCTGCCGCACTTGGCGTAGGCCGTGCCGCCCACCGTGCCGGTCGCCGGGCACTTGGTCTTGAGCACCTTGTAGTCGTCGATGCCCTGCTCGTACGTGCCCGCCGCCGGGCCGGTCGCCGTGCCGCCCGGCGCCGCCTGCGTGACGCCGGTCCAGCCGCGCCCGTAGAAGCCGATGCCGAGCAGCAGCTTGGCGGCCGGAATGCCGAGGCCCTTGAGCTTGGCGACGGTCGCCGCGCTGTTGAAGCCCGCCTTGGGTATGCCGGAGTAGGAGTTCAGCGGGGAGTGCGGGGCGGTCGGACCGGCCGCGTCCCAGGCGCCGAAGTAGTCGTACGTCATCGGGTTGTACCAGTCGACGTACTGGGCCGCGCCCGCGTAGTCCGCCGCGTCGATCTTGCCGCCGCCGGAGGCGTCGGCGGTGATCGCCGCGGTGACCAGGTTCCCGGAGCCGAACTTCGACCGCAGTGCGGCCATGACGTTCTTGAACGCCTCCCGGCCGCTGGTGTCGCAGGTGTTGCCGCAGGCGTTCGGGTACTCCCAGTCGATGTCGATGCCGTCGAAGACGCCCGCCCACTTGGAGTTCTTCACCAGGTCGTAGCAGGACTGGGCGAAGGCGGCCGGGTTCTTCGCCGCCTCGCCGAAGCCGCCGGACCAGGTCCAGCCGCCGAAGGACCACAGGACCTTCAGGCCCGGGTGCTTCTTCTTCAGCTTCAGCAGCTGGTTGAAGTTGCCGCGCAGCGGCTGGTCCCAGGTGTCGGCGACGCCGTCGACGGACTCGGCCGCGGTGTAGGCGCGGTCGGTGGCCGCGTAGGAGTCGCCCATGGCGCACTTGCCGCCGGTGACGTTGCCGAAGGCGTAGTTGATGTGGGTCAGCCTGGCCGCGGAGCCCGAGGTCTCGATGTTCTTGACGTAGTACTTGCGGTCGTAGGTCCCCCATTCGGTGAAGTAGCCGACGACCTTCGAGCCGGCCTTGACCTGCGGGGCCGCGGGGGCGGCGGCGGTCGCGGTGCCCGCGCCGGCCAGCAGTCCGGCGCCCAGGGCGGCGGAACACGCTGCGGCGAGGAGCGCCCGGAACCGGGCGCGGGGGCGGTGGGGAGTGTGCATCCGGTGTCTCCTCGTGGGGGGAGAGGGGAACGCGCGCCGATTGGCATGAACGCGGTAAAGCGTTGGTCATGCACAGTAGGAGGACTAGACCAATGCGTCAATGGTTCGGACCAATTTCGGGAGGACGGAGAGTTCCGGCCGCATCGTGAAGTAAGCGGTCGTTAACTGGTGACGGGAGGTCGCTGATCGGGCATACTCACCGCACAGAGCCGCTGGTCAGCAGCTTCCGAGACCCGGGAGCGAACGCCTTCGGCCGAACGGAACGATCAGGCGGAGCCGCCCCGACCCACAGGGCCGGACCGCCGGTGCCCGACAGGGAGGAGACCGACGCCATGTCCGAGCGCGACCCGCAGCCGGTGGAGCGTCAACTGCCCACGGAAGAAGCGAGGGATCTGCTCGCACTCGTCCGTGACATCGCCGAGCGCGAGATCGCGCCGAAGGCGGCCGAGGAGGAGGACGCCGGGCGCTTCCCGCGCGAGGTCTTCACCCTCCTGTCCGACGCGGGCCTGCTCGGCCTCCCGTACGGCTCCGAGTACGGCGGCGGCGACCAGCCGTACGAGGTCTACCTCCAGGTCCTGGAGGAGCTGGCCGCGGCCCGCCTCACCGTCGGTCTCGGCGTCAGCGTGCACACCCTCGCCTCCTACGCCCTCGCCGCCTTCGGTACCAAGCAGCAGCAGGTCGAGCACCTGCCCGCGATGCTCGGCGGCGGCCTGCTCGGCGCCTACTGCCTGTCCGAGCCGTCCTCCGGATCGGATGCCGCCTCCCTGCGCACGAAGGCCGTCCGGGACGGCGACCACTGGGTGATCACCGGCACCAAGGCCTGGATCACGCACGGCGGGATCGCCGACTTCTACACCGTGATGGCCCGCACCGGCGAGGACGGCCCGCGCGGAATCACCGCCTTCCTGGTGCCGGGCGACGCCGAGGGGCTGAGCAGCGCGGCGCCGGAGAGGAAGATGGGCATGAAGGGCAGCCCGACCGCCCAGGTCCACTTCGACGGTGTGCGCGTCGCCGACGACCGCCGCATAGGCGAGGAGGGGCAGGGCTTCTCCATCGCCCTGTCCGCGCTCGACTCGGGGCGGCTGGGCATCGCCGCCTGCGCCATCGGCCTGGCCCAGGCGGCCCTGGACGAGGCGGTCGGGTACGCCACCCAGCGCCGGCAGTTCGGCCACCCCATCGCCGACTTCCAGGGCCTGCGCTTCATGATCGCCGACATGGCGACCCAGATCGAGGCCGGCCGGGCGCTCTACCTCGCGGCCGCCCGGCTGAGGGACGCGGGCAGGCCGTTCGCGAAGCAGGCCGCCATGGCCAAGCTGCACTGCACCGACACGGCCATGAAGGTCACCACGGACGCCGTGCAGATCCTCGGCGGTTACGGCTACACCGCCGACTTCCCCGCCGAGCGCTATATGCGCGAGGCCAAGGTCCTGCAGATCGTCGAGGGCACCAACCAGATCCAGCGGATGGTCATCGCCCGTCACGTGGCAGGGCCGGAGGGGCGCTGAACTGTCCCCTGAGGACCGTCGGGGCCGCCAGCCTGATCCACTCCGGATCGTGGCGGCCCGGCAGGGTGCGGCCCCCGTCGGCCCAGGCGCGCATCAGGTCGCGGTAGATGGGCGGATCCTGCGGCACGGGCGGCGGAAGCGATTCTGCGGGACGGGGCACGAAGATGCGGCGCAGACGCCCGGCCGGGGAGTACGTGGGGGTCATACCCGGACAACGCGGAAGGCGCCGGGCAGGTCACCCGCCCCCGGAATCGGGCGTGAGTTCACGGGCGTCCGGTCCCCGCTCTGGCCTCCTCACAGTATCTGACGTACCGTCAGCGAACTGTCTTCCAGGGGGGTGTCCGTGACCGACGACCGTCCCGTACCGCTCGACGAGTACCCCGTGCACCAGGTGCCGCTGTCCATGAAGCACGTGGCGACCGGGGACCGCAACGCCTACGACCGCTGCATCTTCCACGTCTTCGACCACTCCGGTCGCGCCCTGCTCATCCTCGGCCTCGGGGTCTACCCCAACCTGGGCGTGATCGACGCCTACGCGACCCTGCGCACCGGCGACACCCTGCATGCCGTCCGTGCCTCCGACGCGCTCGGCGAGGACCGGATGCGGCTGGAGGTCGGCCCGCTGCGCATCGAGGTCCGGGAGCCGCTGCGGCAGCTGCGTCTGGTCTGCGAGGACGAACCGCTGTCGTACGACCTCACGTGGACCGCCGCCTTCCCGGGGCTGTGGGAGCCGCACCACCTCCAGCACCGCGGCGGCAGACTCACCCTGGAGGGACGCCGCTTCGTCCAGGCGGGCACGGCGCAGGGGGTGATCCGGGCGGGCGGCGAAGAGTTCGGCGTCTCCCCGGAGGACTGGACCGGCACCCGGGACCGCAGCTGGGGCGTGCGGCCGGTGCCGGGCGAGGACGGCGGTCGGCTCGCCGCGGAGCACCCGACCGAGGGCTTCCACTGGATCTGGTGCCCGGTCCGCTTCGAGGACCGCTTCCTGATGGTCATCACCCAGGAGGACGCCGACGGCCACCGCTCCCTGAACGACGCCACGCTGGTACGCCCCGGCCACCGCGACCGCCAACTGGGCTGGCCCCAGGCCGAGATCGCCTACCGCTCCGGCACCCGCCATCCGGAGCGCGCCGTCATCCACCTGGGCGATCCGCGCAAGCCCATGGAGCTGGAGGCGGAGATGCTGGCCTCCTCGCCGCTGGCGATCGGCGCGGGCTATCCGCCGGCCGACGACTGGCAGCACGGCACATGGCAGGGCCGGGGGTGGGTGGACCGCCGCACCTACGACATGGCGTCGCCCCACCCCCTCGCCGCCTACGGCGTCACCGATCACGCCGCCCGCTTCCGGCTCGACGGACACACCGGGTACGGCATCTTCGAGCACGGCTCGTTCGGCCGGCACGACCCGAGCGGCTTCACCGGCTTCGATTCCGTCGCGCCCTGAGGGAGGACGAGATGGCGACAGCACCGCGTCCCCGCACCAGCACCCGCGACCCCGAGGAACTCGCCCGGCGGGTCACCGCCTGGCTCGGCACCCGGCTGCCCGGCGCCAAGGCCGTCGGCGTCACCGTCCCGGCCTCCAACGGCATGTCCAGCGAGACCCTGCTGTTCGACATCGAGCACCCCGAACCGCCGGTGCGCTCCTGCGCGTTGCGTCTTGCGGCGGACCCGGCGGCGTACACCGTCTTCCCGGAGTACGACATGGCCCGCCAGCACCGCACCCTGCGGCTCGTGGCCGGCCGCACCGACCTTCCGGTGCCCCGGGTGCTGTGGCTGGAGGAGGACCCCGGGCCCCTGGGGGCCCCGTTCTTCGTCATGGAGCGGGCCGCCGGGCGCGTGCCTCCCGACGTCATGCCGTACACCTACGAGGGCAGTTGGCTGCATGCGGCGAGCGACGCGGAGCGCGAGCACCTGGAAGCCGCCACGATCGCCCTGATCGCCCGGCTGCACGACCAAGTACCGGCACGGGAGGCCGAGTTCCTGGCGCTGCCGGGCGAAGGGGACGCCCTGCGCCGGCACGTGACGGCCCAGCGGGCCTACTACCGCTGGGTGATCGACGGACTCGCCCGCTCCCCGCTGATCGAGGCCGCGTTCGACCGCCTGGAGCAGCTGTGGCCGCGCGAGCCCGGCGCGCCCGTCCTGAACTGGGGTGACGCGCGCATCGGGAACGTCGTCTACGACGGCTTCGACCCCGTCGCCGTCCTGGACTGGGAGATGGCGGCCCTGGCACCGCGCGAGGTGGACCTCGGCTGGACCGTCTACCTGCACCGCTTCTTCCACGACCTCACGGTCACCTCCGGACAGCGCGGACTGCCGGACTTCCTGCGCCGCGACCGCATCGAGGCCCGCTACGCACGCCTGACCGGACACACCCCGCGCGACATGGACTTCTACACCCTGTACGCCGCCCTGCGGCACGCGATCGTCATGCTGCGCATCGCCTACCGCCAGGCGTACTTCGGTGAAGTGGCCCTTCCGGCGGACCCGGACGCACTGATCCTGCACCACGGCAGTCTGCGCGCCATGGTGCAGGACAGCTACTGGGACTGAGGGCCGGCGGTCCGGAGGGACTCAGGCGGCCTGGCGGCTCTCCGGCACGCGCATCGGGCGCGAACCCGGGCCGCCGACGTGCGAGAAGGGCTGCGTCCGCCAGTTCAGACCCTGGGGGAGCGTCAGCAGCAGGGCGGTGTCCTGCTCCTGCGGAGCGAAGGACTCGTCCGCGGGGCGGGCCTCGGCCGCCGTGCGGCCCGTGCCCGCACAGACCGTGAGCCCGAACGGGTTCCACGGCGAGGCGCACAGTGCGTGCTCCGGCAGGATCTCCTCGTCCGCCAGCAGCGCGATCGGCTGCGCGCAGTCCGGGCAGATCACCCGGTACATCTCGAAGGTGTCGTAGGCGTCGAGCTCTTCGACCTCGTAGGCGTCGGGTTCGACGCCCTCCGGCTCGGGCTCGACGACCGGCTGCTGGCGCTTGGACGCAGGACGACCAGGGCGCTTGAGACTCTGCATGGGAACTCCCCCTAAGGCTGGGCCGTGAAGGCACTGCGGCCTCGACCACAGCAAGCATTTCCCGTCCGCTCTCGGCGGTAATCACGAGAACATCACGGAGCCCGCACCAGCGCTGTGGCGTTCGTCACATGCCGAGTGAAGATGCCCGGTGCGCCGCGCCTTCGTCCCGCCTCTGCCCCGCCCCGCGCCCGCCCCCGTGCCGCCCGGACGGCCCCCTCTCGATTGTCGGGCACATTACAAACCAGGCATGACCTGCGTTGCTCGGGTATCCGAGGAGATCAAGCGCACTGTAGGTTTTGGCGCCATGGAGGAGCTGGACCGTCAAATCGTGCAGCTGCTCGTCAAGGACGGGCGGATGAGCTACACAGACCTGGGCAAGGCCACGGGCCTGTCCACCTCGGCCGTGCACCAGCGGGTGCGCCGGCTCGAACAGCGTGGTGTCATCCGCGGGTACGCCGCGGTCGTCGACCCGGAGGCCGTCGGGCTGCCGCTCACCGCGTTCATCTCGGTGAAGCCCTTCGACCCCAGCGCACCCGACGACATCTCGGACCGCCTGGCAGGCGTCCCTGAGATCGAGGCCTGTCACAGCGTCGCCGGCGACGAGAACTACATCCTCAAGGTGCGCGTGGCCACCCCGCACGAACTGGAGGAGCTGCTGGCCCGGCTGCGCTCCCTGGCCGGGGTCTCCACCCGGACCACCGTCGTGCTGTCGACCCCGTACGAGGCGCGTCCCCCGAAGATCTGAACCGGCCGCCCCGATGCCCGGTGTCTCCCGTGCACACGAGAGACTGTGGGGCATGAGTGAGCAGTCCGCCGACCCCAAGACCGTCCTCCTGCGCCGCGGAGAGGTCCACAGCCCCGCCGACCCCTTCGCCACCGCGATGGTGGTGGAGCGCGGCCAGGTCGCCTGGGTCGGTTCCGAGGGTGCCGCCGACGCCTTCGCCGACGGTGTGGACGAGGTCGTCGACCTCGACGGCGCCCTGGTCACCCCGGCCTTCGCCGACGCCCATGTGCACACCACCGCCACGGGCCTCGCCCTGACCGGCCTCGACCTGTCCGACGCCCCGTCCCTGGACGCGGCCCTCGCCCTCGTGCGCGACTTCGCCGCGGCCCGGCCGCACGACCGCGTCCTGCTGGGCCACGGCTGGGACGCCGCGCGCTGGCCCGGCGGCCGCCCGCCGGCCCGCGCGGAACTCGACGCCGCCACCGGCGGCCGCCCGCTGTACCTCTCCCGCATCGACGTCCACTCCGCGGTCGTGAGCACGGCCCTGCTGGACCTGGTGCCCGGTCTCCGCCCGGTGGACGGCCCGCTGACCGCCGACGACCACCACGCCGTGCGCGAGGCCGCCCTAGCCGCCGTCACCCCGGCCCAGCGCGCCGAGGCCCAGCGCACCGCCCTCGCCCACGCCGCCTCCCTCGGCATTGGCTCGGTGCACGAGTGCGGCGGCCCGCGGATCTCCTCCGAGGACGACTTCACGGACCTGCTGGGGCTCGCCGCCGAGGTGCCGGGGCCGCGTGTGATCGGCTACTGGGCCGAACAGGATGTGGACAAGGCCCGCGCGCTCGGCGCCCACGGCGCAGCCGGCGACCTCTTCGTGGACGGCGCCCTCGGCTCGCACACCGCCTGCCTGCACCAGCCGTACGCCGACGCCGGTCACACCGGCACCGCCTACCTCGACTCCGACGCCGTCGCCGCCCATGTCACCGCCTGCACCGAGGCGGGGCTCCAGGCGGGCTTCCACGCCATCGGCGACGCCGCCGTCAACGCGGTCGTCGAGGGCGTGCGGGCTGCCGCCGAGAAGGCCGGACTCGCCCGCGTCCGGGCCGCCCGGCACCGCGTCGAGCACGCCGAGATGCTCACCCCCGAGACCATCGCCGCCTTCGCCGAGCTGGGCCTCATCGCCTCGGTCCAGCCGGCCTTCGACGCGCTCTGGGGCGGCGAGGACGGCATGTACGCCCGGCGTCTGGGTGCCGAGCGGGCCCGCACCCTCAACCCCCTCGCCGCCCTGCTGCGGGCCGGCGTGCCGCTCGCCTTCGGCTCCGACAGCCCGGTCACCCCGCTCGATCCCTGGGGCACGGTCCGTGCCGCCGCCTTCCACCGCACCCCCGAGCACCAGGTCTCCGTGCGGGCCGCGTTCACCGCGCACACGCGCGGCGGCTGGCGGGCCATCGGCCGCGACGACGCGGGCGTCCTGGTGCCCGGCGCGCCCGCCGACTACGCCGTCTGGCGAACCGACGAGCTGGTCGTGCAGGCCCCCGACGACCGCGTCGCCCGCTGGTCGACCGACCCGCGCTCCGGTACCCCCGGTCTGCCCGACCTGACCCCCGGCCGCGACCTGCCCGTCTGCCTGCGCACCGTGGTGGGCGGACGGACGGTGTACGTACGGCCGGGCGAGTGATCTCCCGGGGTGGCGCGGCGGTGATCGTCCCCGGCCGTCGCGTCGCCCGACCTGCGCATCCTCCGGGCTCCTTGCCAGCGAAAGAAGGTCCGTGCAGGTCAGGAGGCTGTTGACAGTCGGCGGCCGGGGGCCGGTAGGTTCGGCCGAGTCCACCACCGGACGCCCGACCGGGGAGCGTTCACGCAACTCGTCGCGGCGCCGCTGGGTCAGGGACGGTGTGCCGCACCGGGGCACCGTCACTGGCAGCCAGGCTCAGCGCCCGCGCCGACGAGGGAACGTTCAGGCCGGTCGGCAAGGTGTGACCCGGGTGGGGCCCGGGTGCTCAGTAGACAACGGCTTTCGGTCGACCCGCAGCCAGCGGGCCCCAGGTCGGCCCGAAGGGCGCCGGGCCCCCATCCGCCGCGGACGAAGGTGCCGAAAAGCACACTCTTACCCCACTCTTGTGGAATAGACACCACCGTACGACCATGCAGGCACGTCATCGCAGGCCGCGGCCACTATGGTGGGGGCCTGCGTACGACATGAAGGGGCAGCAGTGAACGACGGCGACGGGACCCTCGCGGCCAAGGCCCAGGGGAGGCAGTTCGGTCCGCTCGGCACGGCCTTGGTGATCATTCCGACCTACAACGAGGCGGAGAACATCAAGACCATCGTCGGCCGGGTGCGCAGGGCCGTCCCCGAGGCCCACGTACTGGTGGCGGACGACAACAGCCCGGACGGCACCGGCAAGCTCGCCGACGAACTGGCCGCAGAGGACGACCACGTCCAGGTGCTGCACCGCAAGGGCAAGGAGGGCCTGGGCGCCGCCTACCTGGCGGGCTTCCGCTGGGGCCTGGAGCACGGCTACGGCGTGCTGGTCGAGATGGACGCCGACGGCTCCCACCAGCCCGAGGAGCTGCCGCGCCTGCTGACCGCCCTCAAGGGCGCCGACCTGGTCCTCGGTTCCCGCTGGGTGCCCGGCGGCCGGGTGGTCAACTGGCCCAAGTCACGCGAGTTCATCTCCCGCGGCGGCAGCCTGTACTCCCGCCTCGCCCTCGACCTCCCGCTGCGCGACATCACCGGCGGCTACCGCGCCTTCCGCCGCGAGACCCTGGAGGGCCTCGGCCTGACCGAGGTCGCCTCGCAGGGCTACTGCTTCCAGGTCGACCTGGCCCGCCGCGCGGTCAAGGCCGGCTACCACGTGGTCGAGGTCCCGATCACCTTCGTCGAGCGGGAACTCGGCGACTCCAAGATGAGCCGCGACATCCTCGTCGAGGCGCTGTGGCGGGTCACCGCCTGGGGCGTCGGTGACCGCGTCGGCAAGCTCACCGGAAAGGGCAAGGGGGCCTGAGGCCCGCCTCCTCGGTCGCGGGTGATCGCTCCCTTATCCCGCACTGAGCCGCGTCCAGGCACACTGGGAGCATGACGACTGGCGCTCCCACCTCTCCGCCCACCGCCCGGCCCCGGCGCTCCCGGCTGCGCAGGTACCTGCCGCTGGGGGTCGCGGCGTGGCTGGTGCTGGAGATCTGGCTGCTGACCCTGGTCGCGGGCGCGGCAGGCGGCCCGGCCGTGTTCCTGCTCCTGGTGGCGGGCTTCGTCGCCGGCTCCGTGGTCATCAAGCGGGCGGGCCGTCGCGCCTTCCGGAACCTGAACGAGGCGCTGCAGCGCGGCGGCTCCCCGGCCGGGGGCGGCGGCAACGGCAACGGCTGGATGATGCTGGGCGGCCTGCTGCTGATCGTCCCCGGCCTGATCTCCGACGCGGTGGGCCTTCTCCTGCTGCTCCCGCCGGTCCAGAAGGCCGTGAGCCGCTCCGCGGAGAGCGCCTTCGACAGGAGCCTGCGCCGTGCCGACCCGGGCAGCCTCGGCGACGCCTTCCAGCAGGCCCGCATCCACCGCCCCGACGGCAAGGTGGTCCAGGGCGAGGTGATCAGGGAGGACCGGCCCGAGCCGGGGGAGCAGTGGCCACCGCTGGCGCGCTGAAGCGCTGAGCCGTCGAGCCCCGGCCGGATTGTCCGGCCCCTGCGCCGTTCGAGGACAGGGGCGAGTCCTCCGGGCCGGCGCGGGGGTTTCTCCGATGGGCGCCTCCCCATGGCCGCTCACGCCTGTGTGGGCGCACCCGAACGTGGCTGTCTCCGGGCGCCGGCCGAACGTGAGCGTATCCGGGCGCAGGCGTATCCGGGCGCGGGCGTGTCCGGATTCGGGCGTGTCCGGACGCAGGTGTGTGCGGATGAGGGCGTGTCCGGACGTCGGTGCACCCGAACGCGGGTGGCGCACTCGAACCCGTGGCGCACCCCAAACACGAAACCGCGGGCGCCGTACGTCAACCTCACGTACGGCGCCCGCGGTTGTTCACGTGCGCTGTTTCTCCGGCGCAGCCCTGCAGGGACTACGCGGACTTGCGGCTGTCCCTGGGGTGAACCGCGATGTTCATCGCCCCCGAGCGCAGAACCGCCAGGCGCTCCTCGAGGACCTCTTCGAGCTCCTCACGGGTGCGCCGCTCCATCAGCATGTCCCAATGGGTACGCGCGGGCTTGGCCTTCTTCTCTTCAGGGCCGTCGCCGTCCACCAGGAGTGCCTGGGCCCCGCAGACCTTGCACTCCCACTCCGGCGGAATCTCCGCCTCGACCGAGAAGGGCATCTCGAAGCGATGCCCCTTCTCACATGCGTACTCCACGGCCTGGCGCGGAGCCAGGTCGATGCCGCGGTCCGTCTCGTAGCTGGTCACTACGAGGCGCGTACCGCGAAGAGCTCGCTCACTCATGAATCGTGCCTCCCGGGCTTGTCGCCCACAGGACAGGTGTCGCTGTCGTCGTCATCCGGTCAACGTCCGGTCGGCGGTAAAGATTCCCGTTCCGGGTCATGCGTCGCCGTCGTAGCCGCCCCTTGTTCTACCCACAGGCGCCCGGTTTGTCACATCTGCTATCAGATGTCACCCAGCGTTTCGGCATCTTTGACGCGCAGTAACGGTCCGCCTGGCAGGCCAAACGCGTACACTACCGCCCTTTCGCGCTGAGTGCTAAATCGTCGCTAGATCCTTTCCGGGACAGGGTTGCCCGCCTCGCCGATCGCCCGCCGCACCGGAACCCGGGCGAGCAGGGCGAAGCCGATGACGAAGAAGGCCACCAGTGAGATGATCGCGGAGCGATAGCTTCCGGTCAGCTGGTAGGTCACCCCGAACAGCAGCGGTCCGAGCCAGCTCATCCCGCGGTCGCTCATCTCGTACGCCGAGAAGTACTCGGCCTCCTTGCCCGGCGGCACCAGGTGCGAGAAGAGCGACCGGGACAGCGCCTGGCTGCCGCCGAGGACCAGTCCGATCCCGGAGGCCAGCACGAAGAACCACACGGGTGCCCCGGCGGGCAGGAAGTACCCGGCCGCCAGCGTCACCGTCCAGGCCACCAGGGAACCGAGGATCGTCCGCTTCGCCCCGTGGGTCCGGGCCAGCCGCCCCATCGCCAGCGCCCCCGCCACGGCCAGTACCTGTACCAGCAGCACCGCCGCGATCAGCGTCGACTGGCCGAGGCCCAGCTCCTCGGAGCCGTAGATCGACGCCTGCGAGATCACCGTCTGGATGCCGTCGTTGTAGACGAGGTACGCCAGCAGGAAGGCGAGCGTCAGCGGATACCGGCGCATGTCCCGGACGGTCGCCCCCAGCTGCCGCAGCCCGGGGGCGGTGGCGCGCTCCACGCGCGCGTGCCGGTCGCGCAGCCGCCGCAGCGGTACGAGCGTGAAGGCGCCCCACCACAGTCCGGCCGAGGCCAGGCAGACCCGGACCGCGGCCGTCTCGGACAGGCCGAAGGAGCCGTGCGCCGAGTACAGGACGAGGTCGGCCACCAGCACCAGGGAGCCCGCCGCGTAGCCGAAGGCCCAGCCCCGGGAGGAGATCGCGTCGCGCTCCTCGGGCGGGGCTATCTGCGGCAGGTAGGAGTTGTAGAGCATCATCCCGACCGACTGCGCGGCATTGGCCACCACGAGGAGCACCCCGCCGAGCAGATAGCGGTCGCCGTCCAGGAAGAACATGCCCGTCGTGGCCGCCGCGCCGGTGTAGGCCGCCGCTGCGAGCAGCGGCTTCTTACGGCCCGTACGGTCGGCCGCGCTGCCCACCAGGGGCATGATCACGACCGCCAGGATCACCGACAGGGACACCGAGTAGGCGAAGAAGGAGCCCGCCCGCACCGGGACGCCCAGCGGGTGCACATAGCCGTCGGCATCCGCCGCCTTCTGGGCGACCGAGGTGAGATACGGACCCAGGAACACGGTCAGGACGCTCGTCGAGTAGACCGAGCACGCCCAGTCGTAGACGTACCAGCCACGCTGTTCGCGCCGCAGTCCGGCGGTCTCTTCGGCCGCCTGTGGCCGCACGGTGTCGGTGCCCACCCGTGCCCTCGCTTCCCCGCTGAAGTTCCGTGCGAAGGCGCGGTCCGGGCGGTCCGGGGGTCAGACCCAGACTCCGCGGTCCTCCATGACCTTGCGCAGCATGTCGATGTGATCGGTCATGATGCCATCGACACCCAGGTCCAGGAGGCGGTGCACCCGTTCCGGATCGTTGATGGTCCACACGTGCACCTGCAGCCCGCGCGCGTGGGCGGCCCGTACGAAGCGGTGGTCGACCACCGGGACGCCCGACTGGGCCTCGGGCACCTGCGCGGCGACCGCGGAGCGGCGCACCGCGGCCGGCAGGCCCCAGGAACGCAGCCGCAGGCTGAGCACTCCGCGCGTGCCGAACGAGGTGGCCAGCCGTGGACCGGCCAGCCGCTGCGCCCGCAGCACCCGTGCCTCGGAGAAGGAGCCCACGCAGACCCGGTCCCAGGCGTCCGTGCGCTCGATCAGCTCCAGGAAGGGGCGCAGGGCCGGCTCCGCCTTGATGTCCACGTTCCAGCGGACCCCGGGGAAGGTCTCCAGCAGTTCCTCGAAGAGCGGGACGGGTTCCTTCCCTCCCACGCGCGCGTGCCGTACGTCCTCCCACGGCAGGTCGGCTATGCGGCCCGCCCCGTCGGTGACCCGGTCCAGCGTCGCGTCGTGGAAGGCGACGAGCCTGCCGTCCGCCGTGGTGTGGACGTCGGTCTCCATGTAGCGATAGCCCATGTCGGCCGCGCGCCGGAACTGCGCCACGGTGTTCTCCAGCCCGTCTGCCGCCCCGCCGCGGTGGGCGAAGGCGATGGGGCCGGGATGGTCGAGATAGGGGTGGCGTATTGCGGTGGTCACGGACGCAGTATGGCGCGTTCCGGTTGCCCGGTGGCAACGACCGTGCTGCGCCCCGGTGCCGAAGGGGCGGCGAACACGCGCAGGAAGAACTGGGCGAGCGGGCCGATGGACAGTGCGTACAGGACGGTCCCGACCCCCACGCTGCCGCCGAGGGCGAATCCGGTCGCGACGACGGTGACCTCCACCGCGGTGCGGATCAGCCGGATCGAGCGGCCCGTGCGCCGGTGCACCCCGGTCATCAGGCCGTCGCGCGGGCCCGGCCCGAAGGCGGCGGAGATGTAGAGGCCGGTCGCCATGCCGTTGAGCACGATGCCCGCGAGCAGGACGGGCACCCGGACCGCGAGGGAGTGCTCCTCCGGGAGCGCGGCCAGGGTGGCGTCCATCACGAAGCCGATCACCAGGACGTTGGAGACCGTGCCGAGCCCGGGGCGCTGCCGCAGCGGGATCCACAGCAGCAGGACGGCCGCCCCCACGATCGTCAGCACCAGACCCATGCTGAGCCCGGTGAGTTCGGCGAGGCCCTGGTGCAGCACGTTCCAGGGCTCGAGCCCGAGACCCGCCTGCACCAGGAGCGCGGAACTCACGCCGTACAGCGCGAGCCCCGCGTACAGCTGGAACAAGCGGCGTCCGAGCCGACTGCGCGTGGACACGACATACCCCCCAGGGTGGTGATGGTGGCCTGACCCATGACACTCTGTGGCTTGGGATGGAATCCCATCCATGGCCAATTCGGGGAAGGTGGACTGATCGTCATGGCGCAGTGGACCTCAGCGGTGGGGGCCGCGCAGCTCGGCCGGCTCCTCAACTCCCAGCAGGACCGCCCGGCCGGCCCCGGCACACGCCGTCCACCCGCCTACCGTGCCCTCGCCGACGGCATCCGGCTGCTGGTGCTCGAAGGGCGCGTCCCCGTGGCAGCCCGCCTTCCCGCCGAGCGTGAACTCGCCCTGGCCCTCTCCGTCAGCCGCACCACGGTCGCCGCCGCCTACGAGGCGCTGCGCAGCGAGGGCTTCCTGGAGTCCCGGCGCGGCGCGGGCAGCTGGACCGCCGTGCCGGCCGGCAACCCGCTCCCCGCGCGGGGCCTGGAACCGCTGCCTCCGGAGACCCTCGGTTCGGTGATCGACCTGGGCTGTGCCTCACTCCCGGCCCCCGAGCCGTGGCTCACCCGCGCGGTCCAGGGAGCGCTGGAAGAGCTGCCCCCGTACGCTCACACGCACGGCGACTACCCGGCCGGACTGCCGACCCTGCGCTCCATGATCGCCGAGCGGTACACCGCGCGCGGGATCCCCACCATGCCCGAGCAGATCATGGTCACGACCGGGGCGATGGGCGCCATCGACGCCATCTGCCACCTCTTCGCCGGCCGCGGCGAACGCATCGCCGTCGAGTCGCCGTCCTACGCCAATATCCTCCAGCTGATGCGGGAGGCGGGCGCGCGGCTGGTGCCCGTCGCGATGGCCGAGGGGCTGAGCGGCTGGGACATGGACCGCTGGCGCCAGGTCCTGCGCGAGGCCGCGCCCCGGCTCGCCTACGTCGTCGCCGACTTCCACAACCCGACCGGCGCGCTCGCCGACGAGGACCAGCGGCGCCGGCTGGTGGACGCGGCCCGCGCGGCCGGGACGGTCCTCGTCGCCGACGAGACGATGAGTGAACTGTGGCTCGGCGAGGAGTTCGGGGACGGTGGCATGCCGCGGCCGGTCTGCGGCTTCGACCCGGCCGGCTCGACCGTCATCACGGTCGGTTCGGCGAGCAAGGCGTTCTGGGCCGGCATGCGCATCGGCTGGGTGCGGGCGGCACCGGACGTGATCCGCAGCCTGGTCGCGGCCCGCGCGTACGCCGACCTCGGCACGCCGGTCCTGGAGCAGCTGGCCGTGAACTGGCTGTTCAGCACGGGAGGCTGGGAACAGGCGGTCGAGCTGCGGCGCGGCCAGGCCCGGGAGAACCGTGACGCCCTGGTCGCCGCGGTGCGCCGCGAACTGCCCGACTGGGAGTTCGAGGTTCCCCGGGGCGGGCTGACCCTGTGGGTCCGCGCGGGCGGCCTCTCGGGATCGCGGCTGGCCGAGGCGGGGGAGCGGGTCGGCGTCCGCGTCCCCTCCGGCCCCCGCTTCGGAGTGGACGGCGCCTTCGAGGGCTACGTGCGTCTGCCGTTCACGGTCGGCGGAGCGGTCGCCGATGAGGCGGCGGTACGTCTGGCGGCAGCGGCGCGCCTCGTCGAATCCGGCGCGACCGGGGGGACGGAGGCGCCGCGCACGTTCGTGGCGTAGGGGTGGTGGCCGCGGCGGCTACGCGCCGTCGGGGTGGTGGCCGTGGCGGCTACGCGCCGTCGGGGTGCGGGCCGTCTTCCGGGTGCGGGTGGGTTGTGGCTGGTCGCGCCGTTCCCCGCGCCCCTTTGGGGTGGTCGCCGGTTGGGGTGGTGGCTGTGGCGGTTGTGCGCGGTGGTGGGTGTCTTGCGGGTGCGGGTGGGTTGTTGTTGGTTGCGCAGTTCCCCTCGCCCTTCTGGGGGCGCTGGGTGGTGTGCGGCGTTGTTGCTGATCGCGCAGTCCCCGGGTCAGGTGCTCTCTGCGGCCACGGGCTCCGCGGGCAGTGGTTCGGTCTCGACGGCTGTCGTCCGGGGTGGCAGCAGGCCCAGGACCGCCTGTCGGTCGGCCTCGCTGGTCGCGTCGTCGTACGGGTCCGGAGTGGACGGGACCTGCAGC
The DNA here is from genome assembly GCF_055657175.1 of Streptomyces sp. NPDC107581. NCBI lineage: Bacteria > Bacillati > Actinomycetota > Actinomycetes > Kitasatosporales > Streptomycetaceae > Streptomyces > Streptomyces sp. NPDC107581. The sequence goes on along the minus strand of NZ_JBVKBH010000015.1, from coordinate 54,174 downwards.
CGGTGCACCGCCGCGGACCCCAGCCGCGCATACCCGCGCCCGGGCGGCATCTGCGCCAGCGGGGTGGTGTGCGGCGGTACCCCGAGCACCGCCGCCACCTGCTCGGGCGTCGCGGGCCCGAGGACGATCCGCGCGCGTGTGTGCTGCCGTACCGCCTCGCTCAGGGTCTCCGTGCTGTCGAACTGCTCGGCCACGGCCACCGTCACGTTGGCCGCACGGCCGTGCCGCAGCGGCATCTGGAGCAGCGTCTGCGGATCCTTGCGGCCGTCCGTCGCGGCGAGGTGGGTGAAGACGGTCGGACGGTCCAGCAGGATCCACAGCGGACGCCGGGTGTCCTCGGGCGGCGGGTCGCCCGCCTGCCGCGCCCGGTTGATGGCGATGAGCCGCCGCTCGGTCTCCTGCGCGGCCCACTCCAGGCTGGCCAGCGCCCCGTTCGGCGCGCACTCCACGGCCAGTACGCCGTCCCGGCCGATCAGGCAGGCGTACTCGCCGGTGCCGCCACCGTCGACGATCAGTACGTCGGCGTACTGGAGGGCCTGCAGGGCGATCGAGCGCAGCAGGGTCGAGGTGCCGCTGCCGGGGTGGCCCATGGCCAGCAGGTGCGGCTCGGTGGAGCGCAGGCCGGTGCGCCAGACGACCGGCGGGACGTCGCACTGTTCCTCCCCGTAGGAGAGGGGGAGCGTGCGCTGCACTTCGCTCGCGTCGGTGAAGCCGAGGACCGTCTCGCCCGGCGCGGTGACGAAGCGCTGGGCGGCGATGCCGGTGGGCAGCGGGGCGAGGGCGGTCACCGTCAGCCGGTTGGCCTCCTCCTCCCAGGCGAAGTGGTACTCGCGACCCCGTCCGGCCTTCGCGGTGAGCAACTGCTCGATGCGCGCGCGGGCATCCGGTTCGTTGTCCGGGAAGTACGCCGGGTAGCGGATCACCAGGTGTCCGACGCGCCCGGCGTCGTTGAACTCGTGCTCGGCGAAGGCCTTTTCCCACTCGCCGCCGTGCGCGTACAGCGGCGTCGGATCCTCGGAGGTGGAGAAGTAGGGCACCAGGGCCTCGTACAGGGACCGCAGCCGCTCGGTCTGCGACTCGTCCGGGCCCTCGGGCGCCGGTGGCGTGCGGTCGCGGCCGTGCCAGGCGGCTGCCGCCATCACGGTGATGGCGGCGAGCAGCGGTCCGTACGGCATCAGCGCCACGACCAGGACCACGGAGGCCGTCAGGAACAGCAACGGCCCGCGCTTGTCCTTGGGTGTCTCGGCCCACTTGCGCCGCCCGGCCGAGGCCAGCCGGCGCAGCCCGCGCGAGATGGTGATCAGCGGGTGGAGGACGTCGGTGGCGCTGTCGGCCGCCGTCCGGGCCAGCTCCCGGCTCCGGGCGATCTGCATCCGGGCGATCTGCGCGCTGTCTTTGCTCAGAATGCGGGGGAGAGGACGCCGGGCCACTGCTGTCTCCTGTGGGTGCGTACGGGCGGGACGGGCGGCGTCAGAACTTGATGCCGCCGAGGAGGCTCGCCAGGCTCTCGCCGCCCGCCTTGATGCTGGGGGCGATGCCCGTGCTGGCCAGGTAGAAGCCGAACAGGGCCGAGGTGCACGCGTGCGAGCCCTTGAGCCCGTCCTTGCGGAAGAAGAGGAAGACGACGACGCCGAGCAGCATGACGCCTGAAATGGAGAGGATCATTTGAGGTCTCCTGGTGTCGGGAGGGGACAGTCACCATGAGTACTTCCAGGATCACAGGATGTGTCTATACGATAAAAGGTGCAACCGGGTGAAATCCGGCGCATTTCCCCCGCCCGGTGGACCCGGTCATGGTCCGGTTGAGCAGGACGCTTGCGTCCCGCGGGCTCTGCAGTGATCTTTACCTCGGGCACATCGGGTCATGTGAGGCGCGAGCCAGTACCCTTGCGATTCACCTGAACGGTTGTAATGAGAGGCGGTCCGGTCCATGAGCGAAGCCCCCGACCCCGAGGTCGTGGAGCTGGCGACCAAGATCTTCGATCTGGCCCGGCAGGGGCGGACGGAGGAGCTGGTGGCGTACGTCGACGCGGGTGTTCCGGCCAACCTCACCAACGACCGTGGCGACTCCCTCGTGATGCTCGCCGCCTACCACGGCCACGCCGACGCGGTACGGGCCCTGCTCGCCCGGGGCGCGGAGGGGGACCGCATCAACGACCGAGGCCAGACCCCGCTCGCCGGGGCGGTCTTCAAGGGTGAGACAGAAGTGATCAAGGCCCTCCTCGAGGGCGGCGCCGACCCTGCCGCGGGTACTCCCTCGGCCGTGGACACGGCGCGCATGTTCGGCAAGACGGAACTCCTGGAACTGTTCGGCGCGCACTGATGCGAACGTCCTGACCAGATACGGCACGGAAAACGGGGGAGGCGGTAAAGGGCCGCCGGAAATACGGTCGCGGCAGCACACACCGCGGGTCATCATGACGACGTGATTCACGGACGCGATGGCTGGGCAGGTGTTGCCGCACCGCGCGGACTGTGATGCACGGTCCGCATGGGCCACCGACGAGAGGCAGAGAGAAATGGTCTACAGCAAGCAAGAGACGGCGGGCGCTCCGACGTTGTGTCACGCGGCCAGGTAATGCGTGTTCTCCGGTTGCGTCGACGCTTGATGTGAGGCTGTTTCCCATGTTCGATCCGGTCATAGCGCCCAGCGGCACGCTGCTCGGCCTGCTCCAGCGCGGCCGTGGCGACGGCACCCTGCACGCGCTCACCGCCCCGCGCGCGGAAGCGCTCGCGGCCCTGAACCACTGCGTGCTGCGCGACCCCCGCCACGACTGGCAGGTGGAGAACCGCTCCCTCTACTACGCCCGGCTCTACCTCGACCTGAACGGCGAGCTGGACGCCATCGAGGCGCACCTCTTCGATCCCGAGGACGTCCTCGACACCGACGAGTCGCGCACCGGCCTCGCCCTGGCCGTCCTCGGGCACCTCGCCTCCTACGGCAGGCGGGACGCGCTCGAACTGCTGCGCAGGTACGCCGCCCGCGGTTCCAGCTGGGCCTGGGCCCTGGACGAGCTGGCCCTCCGGGACGACGACGCGGGCCTGCGCGCCCTCGCCGCTCCCGTCCTGGCCCGCTTCGCCACCGATCCCGAGGGCGAGGCCGAGCTGGCCGTCGCCGTGCGCGACGCCTTCGAGCCGCGGCCCTGGCGGCTGTGGGCCGAGGATCCGCGCGAATCGATCGCCACGCGTGTGCGTGCCGCCCAGGAAACCGGCTGTTTCGACCGCTGGCAGCGCCAGATGCGACCCACCGGGCCCCGCCCGGGATGGAGCGTGCGAGCCGTCTTCGAGTGGGCCCAGCTGGGCATCGAACGCGGCGCCGCCCTCCATGTGCCGGCCGCCCGCTGTCTGGTGGCCGTGGCCTGCCCCGAGGACCGGCCGGAGATCCTCCAGGCCGCCAGGAACGGCATCGACGGCGCCCGGTGCACGGCACTGCGCTACCTCGCCGACAGCAACGACCCCGAGGCCCTCGACCTGATCGAGGCCGCCGTCGCCGACGGGACGACCCTCGTCGTGGAGGCCGCCGTCGACGCATTCGAACGGATGTGCAGTATCGCCGCCGTCGACCGCGCGCGCGGCTGGGCCCAGCGCCCCGACGCCCTCGGCGCCGCCGCCGGACGCATACTGGCCGTCCGCGGCGGAGCCCAGGACCGCGATCTGGTCCTCGGCGCCCTGCGCGAGGCCGTACGCGGCGAAGGGCCCGACGCGCCGACCCTGTGGACCCTGGTCGACGGCACCGGACGGCTCGGCATCGCCTGCGCCGCCCCCGTGCTGCGCCACATCTACCGGGAGACCGCCTCCTCCCACCTGCGCGGCCGCGCCGCCCGGGCCCTGGCCGCCACCGACCCCTCCTTCGCCACCGGCTTCGCCGTCGAATGCCTGTGGGACTGCGAGGAGACCACCCGCGAAGTCGCCGCCCGGCACGCCGAGACCGGTGACGCCCGCGTCGTCGAGCGACTGCGCCGCCTCGCCGCCGACCCGGCCGAGGAGGACGAGGTGCAGACGGCGGTCCGCAGCCGCTTCGGACCGGACGCCCAAGCCATGTGACCCACCGGAGCCGTTCTGCAAGGGCGGACGGGCGGGAGACCGCCCGCAGGGTGAACGCGGGGTGACCCGGAGGTCAGCCGGTCATGACGGCCGTCTGACCTGCTCGGGTGTGCAGGCCAACGCTCATGGGACGTTCCCCCACCGGAAAGATCGACGTTGACGCGGCCACGTCCGGCACGGCGACAACACCCGTATGCGTGTCGTCATCGTGACCGAATCCTTTCCCCCCGATGTGAACGGCGTTGCCCACTGCGCGCTCCAGACCGCCCGGCACCTCGTGGATCGCGGCCACCATCCGCTCGTCGTTGCGCCGGCCACCGCGCCCGGCACCAAGGCCGACGCCCTCGAGGCGCCGTGCCCCGTCGTCCGTGTCCCCTCCCTCCCCCTCCCCGGCTACCCCCAGGTGCGCGTCGCGCTCCCCAGCCGGCGCCTCGCCGCTGCGCTCACCGAGCACCGCGCCGACGTCGTTCACCTGGCAAGTCCCTTCGTCCTCGGCGTCCGCGGCATGGCCGCCGCCGCCCGGCTCGGCATCCCCGCCGTCGCCGTCTACCAGACCGACCTGGCCGGCTACGCCCGTACCTACATGGGCGCCGGCGAGGCCGCCGCCTGGCGCCGGATCCGCTCCGTGCACTCCGCCGCCGACCGCACCTTGGCACCGTCCAGCGCGGCCCTCAACGACCTGGAGGCACACGGTGTGCCCCGGGTACGGCTGTGGCAGCGGGGCGTGGACACCGCCCGTTTCCGGCCGGACCACCGCGACGAGGAGCTGCGCCGCGAGCTCGCCCCGAACGGTGAACTGATCGTCGGCTACGTCGGCCGGCTCGCCCCCGAGAAGCACGTCGAACTCCTCGCCGGAGTCTGCGGCCTGGACGGCGTACGGGTCGTGGTCGTCGGCGACGGGCCCAGCCACGCGCACCTCACCGAGGCCCTGCCCGGCGCGGTCTTCCTCGGCCGCCGCACCGGCCACGACCTCGCCCGGATCTTCGCCTCGCTGGACGTGTTCGCGCACACCGGCCCCTTCGAGACCTTCTGCCAGACCGTCCAGGAGGCGATGGCCAGCGGCGTACCGGTGGTCGCCCCCGCCGCCGGCGGCCCGCTCGACCTGGTCGACCACGGCCGCACCGGACTGCTCGTCCCGCCGCGCGACGCGGACGCCGTACGGGAGGCTGTACGCACCCTCGCCGCCGACCCCGGCCTGCGGGCCGCGTACGGCGCCGCCGGGCACGCCACGGTCGAGGGCCGCACCTGGGCCGCCGTCGGCGACCAGCTGATCGCACACTACGAAGACGTGCTCGCGGCGCGCAGGACGGTGGTGGCGGCATGACCGGCACCCCGCTGCGCATCGTGCGGCTCGCCAACTTCGTCGCCCCGTCCTCGGGCGGCCTGCGCACGGCCCTGCGCGAACTGGGCAGGGGCTTCCTGGCCGCGGGCCACGAGCCGGTGCTCGTCGTGCCGGGCGAGCGGTACACCGACCGGGACACCGAGCAGGGCCGGGTCATCACCCTCCCCGGGCCGCAGCTGCCCGGCACCGGCGGCTACCGCGTCCTGACCGACAAGCGCCGCGTGGCCGCGCTCCTGGAGGAACTGGCCCCCGACCGCCTGGAGGTCTCGGACCGCACGACCCTGCGCTGGACCGGCCGCTGGGCGCGGCGGGCCCGGGTGCCCGCCGTGATGGTCTCCCACGAGACCGCCGACGGAGTGCTGCGCACCTGGGGCCTGTCCGAGAACCTGTCCCGCCGGGCCGCCGACGCCCTCAACACCCGTACCGCGCACGTCTACTCGCGGGTCGTGTGCACCACGGAGTTCGCCGAGCGCGAGTTCGTCCGCATCGGCGCGCGCAACGTCGTACGCGCCCCCCTGGGGGTCGACCTGATGGAGCGGCATCCGGCACTGCGCGACGCGCGGCTGCGCGCACTCCATGCGAGCGCGCCCGAGGCGCTGCTCGTGATGTGCTCCCGGCTGTCCGTGGAGAAGCGGCCCGGCACGGCCCTGGACGCCCTGGAGGCCCTGCTGCGCCGCGGCCGGCGGGCCGTGCTGGTGGTGGCAGGGGACGGGCCGCTGCGGATACGGCTCGAGCAGCGTGCGCGGGAGCGCGGGCTGCCGGTGACCTTCTTGGGGCACGTCTCCGACCGGGCCCTGCTCGGCGCGCTCCAGGCCTCCGCCGACGTGTGCATGGCGCCCGGGCCGGCCGAGACCTTCGGCCTGGCCGCCCTGGAGGCCATGGCCTGCGGTACGCCCGTGGTGGCGAGCGCGTCCTCGGCGCTGCCCGAGGTGATCGGCTCCGCGGGGGCGACGGCCGCCGACCGCGGAGAGGCGTTCGCGGACGCCGTGGAGCTGCTCCTGTCGCGTCCCGAGCACGAGCGGCGGGAGGCGGCACGCGCGCGTGCGGAGTGCTTCGGATGGGCAACGGCTGTGGAGGCCTTCCTGGCGGCCCATGACGCGGAGGTGCTCAGGCGCGACGACACCCCGGTCCGCCCCGCCGCCCGGGAGGGCGTGGCATGAGACCCGTCCGTTTCGTGGCCCTCGGCGACTCGCTGACCGAGGGCGTGGGCGACCCTGTCGCAGACGGCTGGCGGGGCTGGGCCGCGCTGCTGGCCGGCGGCCTCGCCGCGGACGCCGGGGGCGTGGAGTTCACCAACCTCGCGGTCAGCGGGGCCCAGACGCGGGACGTGCTGGAGCGGCAGACTCCGGCCGGTCTCGCGCTGCACCCCGACGTGGTCGCCGTCGTCATCGGCGTCAACGACACCCTGCGCGCCACCTTCGACATCCACGCGGTCACCGCCCGGCTCGACCAGGTGTACGCGGCCTTCACCAGGCAGGGAGCGACCCTGCTCACCGCCTGCCTGCCCGATCCCGGCGCGATGCTCAGGCTCCCGGCCGCACTGGCCCGTCCGCTGGCCCGCCGGCAGCGGGCGGTCAACGCGGTGGTCCACGCGCTGTCCGACCGGTACGGGGCCGTGCATCTGCACGCCTCGCAGGGCGAGTGGCTCACCGACCGTGCCCTGTGGAGCTCGGACCGGCTGCACCCGGGCGAGCGCGGTCACCGGCAGCTGGCCGTACGCTTCCACGCCCTGCTCGCGCAGGCGCACCTGAGCATGGGCACGCCGCCGTCCACCGAACCCGAGTTCCCCGCCCCGACCCGGTCGGCGAGCCTGCTGTGGCTGGCCACCGCGGGCACCGCCTGGGTGGTCAGGCGGTGCAGGGATCTGCTGCCGCAACTGCTCCAGCTGGCCGCCGATGAGATGAGACACCGCGCGCGGGGCACCAGCGCACGTCTCGATCTGCGCGCCACGGCCGCGGTGTCCGCGGCCCTGGCCGCCCTGCCGGTGACGGAGCGGCCGCAGGGCACACCCGACGACGCCGAGGCTCAGCGGCGCCGCACGGCCACGCACCTGACCGGGGTGCCCGGTGCGGCCTGCGCGGCCGCGGAGAGGCCGGAGGCAAGGCCCACGGCGGTACCTGGGTAGCCGCCGGCGGCTCCTGGACGACCCGCGGCTACGCGGTGACCGCGTGGTCACGGCGGTTCCTGGACGGCCCGCGCCGGTTACCGCGTGGTCACTGCGGTCCCTGGGTCCACGGTGGCCACCGCGTGGCTCACGGGTCCCTGGCGGCCCGCGGCGGTCACCGCGTGGTCACGGCGGTTCCCCTGGGTCCACGGTGGCCACCGCGTGGCTCGCAGCGGTCCCTGGAGGGCCCGCGGCGGGCCCCGCGTGGCGCGTGGCGGTCACCGGACAGCCCCGGCGGTCACCGGGCGACCTCCCGCGGTCGGACGCTCGGACGGTCGGCCGAGAACTCGACCGGCCGGCCGCCCGGCGGGACCTGCACCGTCCCGGGCACCGTGCCCCTCCTGTGCCGCGCCCTTCCGTGCCGCGCCCTCCGTCCCGGCACCCGTGCCAGGCGGAGCGCAGCCAGGGATCGTTCGACGATCCATCAATACCTACGTTGTTTCGTTCCTCGGTCTGCGGTTGAATTCCGGGCATGGCAGAGCAGCTGACGGGACTGGCCGACGACCGCGCCCTTCTGGGGCGCACCAGCACCGCCGAACGGGTCTCCGACATTCTCAGGAGCCGCATAGCCGACGGCTACTTCCCGCCGGGCACCCGCCTGTCCGAGGACGCCATCGGCGGCGCGCTCAGGGTCTCCCGCAACACCCTGCGCGAGGCGTTCCGGCTGCTCACCCACGAGCGTCTGCTCGTCCACGAACTCAACCGCGGCGTCTTCGTGCGGGTCCTGACCGTGGAGGACGTCGAGGACATCTACCGCACCCGGACCCTCGTCGAGTGCGCGGTCGTACGCGGACTCGGCGAGCCGCCCTACGTCCTCGACGGCCTGGCCGCCGCCGTCACCGAGGGGCAGCTGGCCACCCACGAGAACGACTGGAAGGCACTGGGTACGGCCAATATCCACTTCCACCGGGAACTGGTCGCGCTGGCCGGCAGCGAACGCACCGACGAGCTGATGCGCAGCGTCTTCGCCGAACTGCGGCTCGCCTTCCACGTCGTGGACGATCCGCGCCGACTGCACGAGCCCTACCTCATCCGCAACCGCCAGATCCTCCAGGCGCTGCAGGCCGGGGACCGTATCGGGGCGGAACGGCTGCTGGAGACCTACCTCGCGGATTCGCTGGAACGGGTCGTCGAGGTGTACCTGCGACGGGTCGGCGAGGACGGCGCCGACGCCTCCTGAGCGGCTGTGACGCCCGTCGCTTCTGCGTCGTTTGGGTTGTTGTCAGACTGAGGACCTAGTCTGTGCACCGTGACTTCGCCTGCACCGACGGACCGTGTTCCGCCCCAGCTCAGCGCGGGGCCGCGCCCAGCACCGGGGCCGGCCGCCGACGAGGGGCTGGCGCGTCGGCTGCGCGCGCTCGCCTGCACCGCGCCGCTGCACGACCTCGACGCGCGCAAGGCCAACCTGGCCGGCGAGTACTCGGTGTACGGCATGGCCGAGGTGGCCCTGTCCGCCATCGACCTGGTCACGCTGAACATGGACTTCGACACGGGTGCCGACCACGAGCAGATCGTGGCCCGGCTCGTCCCGCGCATCGCCGCCCAGGCCCCGCACCGGCCCACCGCCGAGCACGAGCGCGTGGCCCGCTGGGTCCTGGAGAACCTGATCAACGTCGGCAGCGTGGACCGCGGCTTCCGCGCCGTGTACGGCACCTTCGCGCCGGACGGTACCTATGTCCGCCGTGACTACGACTTCAAGCTGATCGAGGAGGTCCCCGGCCCCGGCGGCACCGTCTACCTCCGCACCACCGACGAGGCGGTCAACGTCCTGGTCGGCGCCCTGGACACCGACGTCACCAGCGCCCAGATCGCCGCCGAGGTCAAGCTGGAGGTGCTGATCAGCCGCGGCCGCCTCGCCGACGCCCAGCTCGCCGCGGAGCAGGCCCGCTACCGCACCGTGCAGTACTCGGAGACGCTGCGCCGCGCCCTGGAGGCCACCCGGCGCAACGTCCGCGCGGTGGACTGGCTCAACGCCGTGCCCGACATGATCACCGAGGCCCTGGACCACGTGGCCGACCGCTACCGGCACGAGAACGCGATCCTCACCAACATCCGCAAGGCCCGCGACGAGACCGAGGAGCCCGAGCACAAGCGCCGCGCCGCCGAGCTGGTCGACATCGTCAAGGACTGCATCCGGCGGCACACCCAGCTCCAGTCGCGCCTGCTGGAGGCCGGCCCCCTGTTCCGCGCCGAACAGGACCGGCAGGCCTTCGCCACGCCCACGACCACGTCCGGAACGGACCTCTACGGCCACTTGGTCGCCCCGGTGCTGCCGCTGCCCCTGGAGCAGGCGATCCGGGTCACGGACGCCTTCTTCGCGCACGGCACGGGTCTGCGCACGCCCGTCTCCGTACGGGTGGGCGACCTCGTCGACATACTGCTGACACCGCCGGTGGAGCGGGAGCACCTCGGCGCGGAGATGCCCGAGCCCGACCTGATCGCGACGCCCGACGACAGCCGGTTCAGCGAGGAGCAGCTCGCTGTCGCCATGGAGCTGCTGGATCTGCCGGCCGACGCGCCGAGGAGACTGTCGGGGCTGCTGGCGCAAGCGCGCCGGACCGGGGACCCCGATCTTGCCTACCTGGTCGCCCTGTTGGCGGTGCACGCCGCCAGCCCCGCCGTGGGCACGGCCTACCGGCAGGGCGAGGAAAAGCTGTTGTTCGCCGTGGACGACGGGACCGAGCTGGACGATCCGGAGTTCGGCGGGGCCGACCTGATCGTGGGGACCGCCCTGCTGGACGCGGCAGGGATGGCCGCCGACAGAACGGAGGCCGCGTGATGGTCCCGCCGGCGGTCGCGTGCCCATCCGTCGTGGCCGGTCGCCTCCCGTGGCGCGGTCGCGGACGGCTGCGGTCCCGCGCCTCGTGGGAAGTTGCGCCTTCCCTCGGTTCCAAGAGTTTCAAGAACAAGGACAAGAACAAGGAGTTGTGTCCGTGAGCGAGCACGTCGAGTGGAGTGAGGCGGAGACCCCCGCCGCATCGGCGACCAGCGCCGTCACCCCCGCCGACGCCGCCGACGCGGCGCGGCTCGTCGCCTTCGGGCTGCAGCCCAAGCTGCAGCCCGCGCGCGACCAGGAGTACACGGAGCTGCTGCGCCGCTACCGCGACGACCCGCCCTTCGCGCGGCTCGCGGACGCCGTCGCCGCCGGTCTCGGACTCGTCGTGCTGGAGGTGTCCCCGCGCGCGGGCATGGCCGTGACGGCCGCCGAGGACTCGGTGTTCGCCGTCCGCATGGGCGACTACGCGCGTCGCACCGCCGCCGACTCCGGGGACCGCTTCCTGCACGGGCTGGCCCATCTCGCCGTCGCCGCCCTGGCGTTCCCGCGCCCCGAGGACCTGGCCGACGACTCCTACATCGGCCGGGTCACCGTCAACGGGGTCGACGCCTTCGTCCGGCAGGCCTGCCGCCGCCTTGAGGAGCGCGCCGAGGAGCACGGCGAGAACACCGACCCGGCGACCGACGCCCCCGGACTGGAGGCGGCCTGGCGGATCTGGGCCAGACGCAGCGCGACCGGCGCCACCAAGGACGCGCGCCGGCCGGCCGCCTCCACCACGGGCATCGTGGCCAAGGCCGTGACCTTCCTCACCGACTCGGGATTCCTGCAGCGCACCGGGGACGACCACGGCGGCACCTACCGCACCACCGCGCGCTACCAGCTCCAGGTGCGCGACATGGCCGGCAGCGCCGCGCTGGCCGAACTGCTGGAGCTGGGCGTCGTCCCGGTCACCGACGGCACGGCCAGCCTGCTGCCCGCCGAGGAGAGCGCGGACCTGGACCTGGTGGCCGACGCCGGGCTGCCCTTCCACGCGCCTTCGCACCCCTGAAACCTCCCTGATCTGCCGGAAGACTGACGAGAGTCCGCCATGTACGAGCTGTCCCGGGTCCGCCTCTACTCCATCGGGCCTGCCGGTGCGCGCTATGCCGACACCGTGCTTGACCTGCGGGGTGTGGGCGAGCCCGTGCCCGACCCCGCGCCCACACAGGCGGAGTTCTTCGAGGAGGAGCCCACCGGCCCGCCGCGCCGCCCCGCGCCCGCGGGCGTGCTGTTCCTGGAGAACGGCGGCGGCAAGTCGGTGCTGCTGAAGCTGATCTTCTCGGTGATGCTGCCGGGCCACCGCAACACCCTCGGCGGTGCCAGCTCCGGCGTGCTGCGCAAGTTCCTGCTCGCCGACGACTGCGGGCATGTGGCGCTCGAGTGGCAGCACGTGCAGACCGGCGAGTGCGTCGTCGTCGGCAAGGTCAGCGAGTGGCGCGGGCGTCAGGTCTCCAACGACCCGCGCAAGTTCGCCGAAGCCTGGTACTCCTTCCGGCCCGGCCCCGGTCTGAGCCTGGACAGCCTGCCGGTCGCCGAGTCCACCGCCGTACGGCCGCCGGTCGAGGGGGCCTCGGGCGCCCAGGGACGCCGCCGCACCATGAAGGGCTTCCGCGACGCCCTCATGGAGGCGGGCAAGGCCTATCCGCACCTGGAGGTGCACTGGGAGGAGATCCACGACCGGTGGATCGAGCACCTCGGCGACCTCGGCCTCGACCCGGAACTCTTCCGCTACCAGCGGGAGATGAACGCCGACGAAGGTGAGGCGGCCGGCCTCTTCGCGGTCAAGAAGGACTCCGACTTCACCGACCTGCTGCTGCGCGCGGTCACCGACACCCGTGACACCGACGGTCTCGCCGACCTCGTCAGCGGCTTCGGGAACAAGCTGGGCCGGCGCGCCGAGCTGATCGCCGAGCGGGACTTCACCGCCGGCTCGGCCGACCTGCTCGGGCGGATCGTCGAGGCCGCCGAGGCGCGTGCGCGTGCGCGTGACGTCCACTCCGGCGCCGAGCGCCGAACCCGCACCCTGGCCCGGCGGCTGTCCGCGCGGGCCGTGCAGGAGCGGGTGCGGGCCACCGACCTCGCGCAGCGCGTCACGGCCGCCGCCTACGCGGTCACGCACTCCGAAGGCGCACGGGAGCGCAGCGCCCTGGTCGCCGCCGAACTCGCCTACCGGCACGCCTCCCTGGCGCTGGCCGCCACCGAGAAGTCCGCCGCCGCGCAGAAACGCGAGCTGGCCGACGCGCGTACCCTGCACTCCGCCTGGCAGGCCGCCGAAGCCGTGCTGCGCCACCGTGCCGCCGCCGACCGGGTCGCGCGCGTGTCCGCCGCCATCCAGGAGGCCGAGCGGGACGCCGCACCCGCGCTCGCCGCCCGCGCCAAGGCCGCCGTGGACCTCGTACGGGCCCTGCACGCCGCCGCCGGCAGCGCCGAGGCCCTCGCCAACGAGGAGGAGGAGCGTTCCGCCGCCCTCCAGGAAGTCGGCGACGGCGCCTACCAGGACTCCACCGCCGCCGCCACCGAGGCGCAGCGCGCCCGCAGCGAGGCCGGTCACCTGCGCCAGCGCCTCGCCGAGGTCGAGCAGGAGACCGCCGAGGCCGTGCGCGCGGGCTGGCTCGACGACAGCGCCCCCGACGCCGACCCGGCCCGCGCCGCGCTCGCCGCCAGCGACGCCGAGAAGACCGCCGTGGCCGCCTGGGACGCGGCCCGCGAGGCCGCCCGCAAGGCGACCGAGCACGCTCGCGAAGCGGCCTCCGCCGAATCCCGCGCGGAGCTCACCGCGGCCCGGGCGGCGGACGCGGCGACCGCGGCCGAGCGGGCCCACGAGGCCGAGCAGCGCCTCGCAGAGGCCCTCGTGACAGAGGAACGGCTGGCCGAACTGCTCGGCCTGCCGGGTACCTTCGGACCGGGCAGGCCCGGTGTGCCCGCACCCCGGTCGGGCGCCGACGACGTGTCGGACGGCCGGACCGGCGCCCCGGCCGGCGGCCGGGGCGCGGCGGGAGCGGGCGCCGGGGCCGAGGGCGCCGACGCGTCCGGTGCGGCCGGCCCCTCGGCCGAAGGCCCCTTCACCACCGAGGAACTCGACCGCTTCGCCGACGAACTGCGCCGGCTGCTCGACGACGCGGTGTCGACCGCCGAACGGCATCTCTTCGACCTGCGCACCGCCGCCGCCGACGACGCCCGCATCCTCGGCGCCCTCGGCGACGGAGGACTGCTGCCGCCGGGCCCGGACGTGCTGGCCACCGTCGAGTTCCTCGGCGAGCACGGCATCCCCGCGCTGCCCGGCTGGCGCTATCTCGCGCAGAGCGTCGACCCCGCCGATCACGCGCGCGTGCTCGCCGCCCGGCCCGAACTGGTCGACGGCGTGATCATCACCGACCCGGACACGCACGCCCGGGCCCGCCAGGCGCTCGGCGACGCCGCCCTGCTGCCGCGCTCCGCCGTGGCCGTCGGCACGGCCGCCGCGCTGCTCGCCCCCACCCCGGCCCCGGACGCGACCCCCGGTGACGTCTTCCTGGTCCCGCCGAACCCGGCCATGCACGACGAACACGCCGCCGACGAGGAACGGCAGGCGCTGCGCGCGCGGGCCACCGAGCGCGACGAGGAGATCCGCGCCCTCGCCACCCGGCTCGGCAAGGACCGCGAGCTGGCCGCACGCCTGACCTCCTGGCGCACCGGCTGTCCGGCCGGCCGCCTCACCGAACTCGCCGATGCCGCCCGGGCCGCCCGCGCGTTCACCGAGGAGACCGAGGCCGAACTGGCCGAGGCACGCACCGTGCGCGCCGAGGCCGACGAGGCCGCCGCCGAGGCCGTGCAGGTCCGCGACGAGCGGCAGGAGGCCGCGCAGAAGGCACGGCGCGCCGCCGACGCCCTCGCCGGGCTCGCGTTCCGGTTGCGCGAGCGCGCCGGCTGGCAGGTGAAGCTGCGCGAACTCGCCGACGAGGCAACCGAGTCGGAGGTCCGCGCCCAGACCTGCCTGGAGCGCGCCCGGGCCGCCGACGAGGACCGCCGCGCCGCACAGCGGGCCGCCGACGACACCCGCCGCACCGCGCGTGCGCTGCGCGCCGAGCGCTCCGAGATCGCCGGCGCCCCCGACGACGTGCCGGAGGACGGCACGGACGCCCCGAAGGGCTCCCTGCCGGCTCTCCGCGAGGCCTACCGGGCCGCCTCCCAGCTGTACGAGAAGGTCGGCGTCGGCGCCGATCTGCGCGCCGAGCAGGCCCGCGCGGAGAGCGACGAGAGCGCGGCTCGCGCCGAGCTCGACCGGCTCAGCAACAAGGTCCGCACCCGTGCCGAGCACCTGCTGCAGTCGCCGGACGGCGCGGACGGCCCCTCCCGGCAGGCCGCCGCCGCGCGCGCGGAAGGGCTGGTGCAGCTCCTGGAGACCAGGATGTCCACCGCGAGCGAGCAGCTCGGACGACTGCGCGGCGAGGCCGAGCGGCACGCCCCCGAGGACGGCGGGGCACACACCGAGCTGCCCGGGGAACTCGTCCCGCGCGACGCCGAGCATGCCCAGGCGCTGCTGCGCACCGCCACGGCCGAACTAGCCTCCCGCACCGGGGCGCTGGCCGAGGCCCGGGAGGCGCACGCCGAGCTGCTGGACGCCCACCGGGCCGCCGAGCACGCGGCCGGCGGCTTCGACGAGATCGCCGCGATGCTCCGCGACCTGCTGCGCGAACATCCGCCCGAGGAGGAGCCGGAGGAGCCGGAGCCGTACCCGGGCAGCCCGGAGGAGGCCCGGCACTCGGCCGCCGAGGCGCGCCGTTCGCTGCGCGGCTGCGCCGCCGACCTGTCCGCCGCCGAGTCGGCCGTGCGCGAGGCGAGCGACGTGCTCGTGCGGCACGCCAACTCCACGCGCTACGAGCAGGTTCGCACCCCGGCCCGGCAGCAGATCCGTGAGCTGCCCGCCTCTGCGCTGCCCGAGCACGCCCAGAAGTGGGCGGACGCCTTCGCGCCCCGGCTGCGCGTCCTCACCGACGAGCTGGCCCAGCTGGAGCGCAACCGGGACTCGATCGTGGACCGGCTCAGGGGACTGGTCGAGTCGGCCCTCGCCACCCTGCGCTCCGCTCAGCGGCTCTCCCGCCTGCCGGAAGGGCTCGGCGAGTGGTCGGGTCAGGAGTTCCTGCGCATCCGATTCGAGGAGCCCGACCAGGCGACCCTCACCGAACGGCTCGGCGAGGTCATCGACGACGCCACGCGCGCGGCCGTGAAGAAGAACTCCGACCTGCGCCGCGACGGCATGTCCCTGCTGCTGCGCGGAGTCGCGGCAGCACTCCAGCCGAAGGGCGTGGCCGTCGAGATCCTCAAGCCCGACGCCGTACTGCGCGCCGAGCGGGTGCCCGTCGGGCAGATGGGCGACGTCTTCTCCGGCGGCCAGCTGCTCACCGCCGCCATCGCCCTGTACTGCACGATGGCCGCGCTCCGGTCGAACGACCGGGGCCGCGACAAGCAGCGGCACGCCGGCACGCTGTTCCTCGACAATCCCATCGGCCGCGCCAACGCGACGTACCTGCTGGAACTGCAGCGGGCCGTGTCCGACGCGCTGGGCGTGCAGCTGCTGTACACCACCGGCCTGTTCGACACGACCGCGCTGGCCGAGTTCCCGCTGGTCATCCGGCTGCGCAACGACGCCGACCTCAGGGCGGGCCTGAAGTACATCAGCGTGGAGGAACACCTCCGTCCCGGCCTGCCCCAGCAGCCCCAGGCCGGTGAGGCGGGACACAGTGAGATCACAGCGACGCGCATGTTCAAGCGCCCGGCACCGGCAGCGTCCTGAGGGACGCGGGGCGACCGCGGGCCCGATACGGTCCCGCAGTCGCCCCGCGTCGTGGCCTGCCGGGATCTCAGGCGTCGGCCTTCAGGAGATCCGCGCACTTCTCGCCGATCATCATCGTGGTGATGCACGGGTTGACGGCGATGAGATCCGGCATCACCGACCCGTCGGCGACCCGCAGCCCCTCGACCCCCTTGACCCGCAGCCGCGCGTCGAGCGGGGCCGAGGGGTCGTCGTCCGCGCCCATCTTCACGGTGCAGGACGGGTGGTAGACGGTGTTGTGGGTCTTGCGGATGTAGTCGAGGAGTTCCCCGTCGCTGCGCACGTCCGGCCCGGGAGCCAGCTCCGCCCCCGCCCACCCGCTCAACGCGGGTTGTGAGGCTATGCGACGCGCCAGCCTCAGCCCGTACGTCATCACCCGGACATCGTGCTCGTGCGTGAAATACCGCGGATCGACCCTCGGCTTGTCCCGGTAGTCCCGCGTCCGCAGCCGCACCGTGCCGCGCGACCTCGCCTTCGTGACGTTCGGCGTCAGGCAGAACGCGTTCTCCGAACTCGGGTAGCCCCACCGCGCGGTGTTCATGTCGAACGGCACCGAGCCGTAGTGGAACATCAGGTCGGGGCGGTCCAGACCGGGTTCGGTGTCGTAGAAGATGCCCGCCTCCCACCACTGGCTGGAGACGGTGGTCATCGGCTGCCTCGCCTCCCACATGATGACGCCCTCGGGGTGGTCCTGGAGGTTCTCGCCGACGCCCGCCGAGTCGACGACGACCTCGACGCCGACCTCGCGCAGATGCCCGGCCGGGCCGATGCCCGACAGCATCAGCAGCTTCGGGGAGTCGATCGAGCCGCACGAGACGATCACCTCGCGCCGGGCCCGCACCGTGCGCGTGTGCACCAGGTCGGGGTCCAGATACTCGGCGCCCACGCAACGGCGCCCCTGAAGCACCAGCTTCTTGGCCCGCACTCCCGTCCGTACGTCCAGGTTCGGCCGCTTGCCCAGCACCGGGTGCAGATAGGCCACCGATGACGACTGGCGGATGTTGTTCTCGTCGGAGTTGATCTGGAACCAGTTGGCCCCGCGCACGACGGTACTGCCGGTGTTGAACGCGACCGTGGGGATGCCGGCCTGCGCGCACGCCTCCAGCAGGGCCGCGCCGCACGGGTCCGCGCCCTTGAGGGTGCGCAGCTTCACCGGTCCGGTGCGGCCGTGGTGCTCGCCGGGCGCGTCGTTGTTCTCCAGGCGCCGGTACAGCGGGAACAGCTCGGCCGCGCTCCAGCCTGTGCAGCCCCGGGCCGCCCAGTCGTCCAGGTCCTCCGCCGGTGCCCAGAAGGCGATACAGGAGTTGTGCGACGAACAGCCGCCCAGCACCTTCGCGCGCGCGTGCCGCATAAAACTGTTGCCGTCGGCCTGGTGCTCGACCGGGTAGTCCCAGTCGTAGCCGGACTCCAGCAGGCCCATCCAGCGCTCCAGTTTGAGGACGTCGTCGTCGCCGACGTCGCTGGGGCCCGCCTCCAGGACGCACACCGTCACGGACGGGTCCTCGGAGAGCCGTGCCGCCACGACGTTGCCCGCGGTGCCGCCGCCGACCACCACGTAGTCGAACTCGTCGATGCTCATGAGCGTGACCTCCTTGGAGCCGGAGTCAGTCGGCCGTCGGGGCGGTGAGGGGAGCGGCCGGGGCGGACCCGGACTCGAGGCGGTGTTCGGCGAGGACACCGGTGCGATGACGCTGGACGAACCAGTAGTAGGCGAATCCGCCGCCCGCGATGACGGCCACGAACAGCACCGCGCCCCAGCGCAGGTACCAGTGGTACGGCGCGCTCGCGTTGTAGACGGCGGTCCGCGGCCAGATGAGGTTGACGGTCATGGCCGCGCCCCACACCACCGCCACGATGTTGACGAGCAGGCCCCAGCGGCCCAGCGAGAACCTGCCCGCGCCCGCCGGCTGCCACCTGCCGCGCAGCCGCGCCACCAGCATCGGCCCGGTGACACCCAGGTAGGCGAGATAGATCATCACAATGCCGATGCTCGTGACGACCGTGAAGATCTGCGGCTGGCGGATGTTGACCACGAGGATCGCCAGGGCCAGCACACCGATGATCACGGCCGGCAGGACAGGGGTCCGGAAGCGCGGGCTGACCCGGGCCAGCAGCGAGGACGCCGGCAGGTTGTTGTCCCGGGCCATCGCGAAGGCGAGCCGGATGGCCGCCGTGTGCACGGCCAGCGCGCACACCGTGACGGCGATCAGCACGCACCACAGCATCGCCTTGCCGGCCGTCGGGCCGAGCACGTCGAGCACGATGTACTGCAGGCCGTCCGTGGAGAGCTTGTCGCCCTTGAGGCTGGAGACGCTCATCAGGGCGAGCAGGAGCACCAGTCCGCCCAGGACGAAGGAGGCGACGATCGCGCGGATGATGGCGCGCGGCGCGTTGCGCGACGGGTCCAGGGACTCCTCGCCGAGCGAGGCCGCCGTGTCGAAGCCGTACATGACGTACGCCGATGCCAGTGAGGCCACCAGGAAGGCGCCCAGATAGCCGGCGCCGTGTCCCGTCCCGGTTCCGTTCGTCTGCATGACGACCTGAGGGCCCCGGGTGATGTGGACGGCGAACAGGATGATCAGTACAACGGTCGCGATCAACTCGATGAAGACACCCGCTGTGTTGATCGTGGCCATCAACTTGACGCCGAAAGCATTGACCAGTGTGGTGAACAGGATCAACACACCCGCGAGAAGCACCGCGTTGGCCGCCACGTCGTACTTGCCGGTGCCGTCCCCGACGAACTGGAAGGCGGACGAGATCTGCGGCAGTGTCAGCTGGTAGGCGAGGGCGACCGCCGCGATGGACACGATGGACGCGATCAGCATCATCCACCCGGCGAGCCAGCCGAGATGCGGATTGCCGACCTTCTTCGACCAGTTGTAGACCGAACCCGCCACCGGGTATCGGGCGGCCAGTTCGGCGAAGCACAGGGCCACCGTGAACTGGCCGACGAACACCATCGGCCACGACCACCAGTAGGCGGGGCCACCGCTGCCGTAGCCGAAGTAGAACAGCTGGAAGGTGCCGGTCAGGATCGAGATGTAGCTGATCCCGGCGGCGAAGGTGTGGAAGTTGCCGAGGGTGCGTTTGAGCTCTGGCCGGTAGCCGAACTCGGCGAGTTCGGCGTCGTCGTGGTGGTGCGGGCCTGGTGATTGCTCGGTGGTTGTCATGAGCGGACTCCTCGTGGGCCTGGGGGAGGGGTGGGAGTGGCTCGCGCGGGTGCCGGGTCCGGAGGGACAGCCGGAGGGTCAGTCGAACCAACCCTGGGGTGACGGCGCGGTGTTCCGCCAGATGTGCTTCGTCTCGCGGTACTCGGCGAGCCCCGAGGGCCCGAGTTCGCGGCCGAACCCGGACTGCTTGTAACCACCCCATTCGGCCTGCGGCACATACGGGTGGTAGTCGTTGATCCAGACCGTGCCGAGCCGCAGCCGGCCCGCGACCCGGGCGGCCTTGGCCTCGTCGCCCGTCCAGACGGCGCCGGCGAGCCCGTAGACGGTGTCATTGGCGAGCCGGACGGCCTCCTCCTCGCCGGTGAAACGCTCGACCGTCAGCACCGGCCCGAAGGACTCCTCCCGGACCACGGTCATCCCGCTCGTGCACTCGTCCAGGACGGTCGGCAGGTAGTAGAAACCCTCGTCGTAACCGGGGCCGGCGGGCCGGGCGCCGCCGCAGCGCAGCACCGCGCCCTCCTCGACCCCCTGGGCCACATAGGCCTCGACCTTCGCCCGGTGCGCCGCCGAGATCAGCGGCCCGGTCTGCGCCCGCTCGTCGAACGGCCCGCCCAGCCGGATCAGCCGTGCCCGCCGTACGACCTCGTCCACGAACCGGTCGTGCAGGGCGTCCTCGACCAGCAGCCGGGCCCCGGCCGAACACACCTGTCCCGAGTGGAGGAAGACGGCGGTCAGGGCCATGTCGACGGCCGCTTCGAAGCCGGCGTCGGCGAAGACGATGTTCGGGTTCTTCCCGCCCAGTTCGAGCGCGACCTTCTTCACCGTGCCCGCCGCGGCGGCCATCAGCCGGCGGCCGGTCTGCAGGCCGCCGGTGAAGGAGACCAGGTCGACGTCCGGGTGGTCGCCGAGCGGCGCCCCCGCCTCCGGCCCGGCGCCCAGGACCAGGTTGCCCGCGCCCGGCGGCAGCCCCGCCTCCGCCAGCAGCCGGACCAGGTGGATCGCCGTGTGCGGGGTCAGCTCGCTCGGCTTCAGGACGAAGGTGTTGCCGGCCGCGAGGGCCGGGGCGACCTTCCACGCGGTCTGCAGGAGCGGGTAGTTCCACGGCGTGATCAGGGCGCAGACGCCGACGGGCTCGTACACCACCCGGCTGTCGACGCCCTCCCGGCCGGTGTCGACCACCCGCCCGGCCTCGCCCGCCACCAGGTGCCCGAAGTAGCGGAAGCAGTTCGCGACGTCGTCGATGTCGTAGGCGCTCTCCACCAGCCGCTTCCCCGTGTCCAGGGACTCCGCGCGGGCCAGCGCGTCCTTGTCCCGGTCCAGGAGGGCGGCCACGCGCAGCAGCAGGCCGGCGCGCTCCTGCGGGCAGGTGCGAGGCCAGGGGCCGGAGTCGAAGGCCCGGCGGGCCGCCGCGATCGCCTCCGCCGTGTCCTTGCCGCCGGCCTCGTCCACGACCCCGACCGGGGAGCCGTCGGCGGGACAGCGGATCTCCCGGGTGCGTTCGTCCAGGGCACCCCGCCACCGGCCGTCGATGAACAGGTCAGGCATGGCCGCCTCCGAGCTTCTCCAGGAGCCACTCGTGGAAGATCCCGATGTGGTGCTCGTTCGGGACCAGCACACCACCCCTGCGGTACGCGCGCGAGGACATCGCCGGCTGGGTGCGCTCACAGGCCTCGAAGTCCTGGACATTGACGCGGTGGAACAGTTCCACGGACTTGGACACGTCCGCTCCCGACTCCACCACCTCCGGTGCGTAGAGCCAGTCGCACTCCACCACCGTGCGGTCCTCGGCCAGCGGGAACATGCGGTGCAGGATGACGTGGTCCGGCACGAGGTTGACGAAGACGGTCGGCTTGACGGTGATGGCGTAGTAGCGCCGGTCCTGGTCGGCGCCGACCTCGGGGAGCTTGGCGAAGCCCGCGCTGCCGTCGACCGTGAAGCCCTGGATCCGTTCGCCGAACTCCGCGCCGTGGCCGACGTAGTACTGGGCCGCGTATCCGTCCGCGAACTCCGGCAGGACCTCGGTGAGTTCGGGGTGGATCGTCGCGCAGTGGTAGCACTCCATGAAGTTCTCGACGATCAGCTTCCAGTTGGCCCGCACGTCGTAGGTGATGCGTTTGCCGAGCGCCAGCTTCCCGGTGCCGTAGTGCTCGATGGCGGCAGCGTCACCGAGCCGTTCCACGGCCGCGTGCATCACCGTGTCCTCGAAGGAGGGCGGCTCGTCGGCGAGGCACACCCAGGCGTAGCCGAGCCATTCGCGCAGGGCGACGTTGATCAACCCGTACTCGTCTCGATCAACGTCGGGCATCTTGATCAAGTTGGGTGCGGCGATCAACCTGCCGTCAAGGTCGTACGTCCATGCGTGGTACGGGCACTGCAGACTGCGGCGCACCTCGCCGGACTCTTCGGTGCACAGCCGTGCACCGCGGTGCCGGCACACGTTGAGGAAAGCGCGCAGTCGGCCGGTCCGGGTGCGGGTGAGGATGACGCTCTCACGGCCCACCTGGACCGTACGGAACGCACCCGGCTTGTCCAGGTCGGCGCTGCGGACCGCGCAGAACCACAGGGACTCGAACAGCAGCTCCTGCTCCTGCCGGAAGACGTCCGGGTCGGTGTAGTAGTGACCGGGAAGCGTCGCGATGAGGCTCGGGGAGATCGGTGTCGTCGTCACGGGGCGCTCCTCAGACGGACGCGGCGGCGAGGCGGGCGGGGTCGAACAGGCCGATGGGGTGCGCGGTGGAGCCGGTCAGCGCCAGATCGGCCAGGATCTCGCCGACCACCGGCACGAACTTGAAGCCGTGCCCGGAGAACCCGCAGGCCACGGTGACCGACTCGGGGTGCGCGGGGTGCCGGGCGATCACGAAGTGCTCGTCGGGCGTGTTGGAGTACATGCAGGTGGCGGCCTTGAGGAAGGTGCCGGGCAGATCGGGGACGCAGCGGGACATGTGGCCCGCCATCGCCTGGATCTCGTCCTCGTGCACGGTCCGGTCGATGGTCTCCGGGGTGGTGACCAGGCCCTTCCTGAAGAAGGCGACCTTGGCGCCCAGCTCCGGGCCGTCGATGGCCGGGAAGCCGTACACCTGGACGCCCTCCGCGTCCTCCCAGACGTAGATCGGGTGGCTGCGGGGCGCGAACCGCTCGGTGCCGCCCCTCGGCCGGAACCAGTACATGACCTGGCGCTCGATGGTGAACGGCACCCCGAGATCGGTGAGCAGCTGCGGCGCCCAGGCACCGGGGCAGATCACCAACCGGGCCGCCGTGTAGCTGTTCTCGGCCGTATGGACACGCACACCGTCCCGGTACGGCTCCCAGCGCAGCATCGGCTCCTCGAAGTGCAGCCGGGCGCCCTGCCGGGTGGCCAGCTGGAGGTGGGCGGCGACGGTGTTCTCGGGCCGGAGCAGGCCCGCCTTCTTCTCGTACAGCGCCACCTCGTCGTCGCGCGGCGCGAGCGTCGGAAAGCGGCGGCGGATCTCCTTGGCGTCGAGCATCTCGTGCGGCAGGTCCCACTGCCGGGCCGAGCGCAGCGAACCGGAGACGGTACGCGACTCGGGAAGGCCGACCATCACGCCACCGTTCAGGATCGCGATCTCCCGGCCGGTCTCCCGCTCCAGGTCCTCGTACAGCTCGTAGGCGCGCAGCAGCAGGGGCACGTACGCCGGGTCCTCGAAGTAGGACTGGCGGGTGATCCTGGAACCGCCGTGACTGGAGCCGCGGTTGTGCACCGGGCCGAACTTCTCCAGGCCGAGGACGCGGGCGCCGCGCGCGGACAGGTGGTGGGCGGCGGCGCTGCCCATGCCGCCGAGACCGATGACGATCACGTCGTGGGTGGGGGACACGCTTCGGACCTCCTGAGGGTGTGTCACCGGCGGATACGGGTCATCTTCGGGTCGAACAGCGGCTCCTCCGCGACGGTCGCGGGGACCTTCTCGCCGAAGTACGCGATGTGCACGCCGGTGCCGGTGGCGAGATGCGCGGGGAGCCAGGCGTAGGCGACACAGCGGCCGAGCGTGTAGCCGTACGATGCGCTGGTCACATAGCCGGCCGGGGACCCGTCGACGTACACGGGCTCCTTGCCGAGGACCACGGCGGCCGGGTCGTCGAGGAGGAGCGGGGTGAGCCGGCGGGCGGGCTCGGGGAGAGCGCGGAGCGCGTCCCGGCCGGCGAAGTTCTCCTTGTCCATGCGGACCGCGAAGCCGACGCCCGCCTCGAACGGGGTGTGCTCGTCGGTCATGTCGGTGCCCCAGGCGCGGTAGCCCTTCTCCAGGCGCAGGGAGTTGAACGCGGAGCGGCCGGCGGCGATCACACCGAGGTCCCGGCCGGCCTCCCACAGCGTGTCCCAGAGCCTGAGGCCCAGGTCGGCCGTGGTGTACAGCTCCCAGCCCAGCTCGCCGACGTAGCTCAGGCGCATCGCCGTCACCGGCACGTGTCCGAGATACGTCTGCTTCGCCCGGAAGTAGCCGAAGCCCTCGTGGGAGAAGTCGTCACGGCTCAGCGGCTGGACGAGGTCCCGGGCGAACGGCCCCCAGACACCGATGCAGCAGGTGCCGGAGGTGATGTCCCGGATCTGCACATCGGCGGGCGCGTGGCGCAGCAACCGGTCCAGGTCGGCGGGGGAGTTGGCGCCCACCTGGAAGCGGTCGGCGGCGAGACGGGCGACCGTGAGGTCGGAACGGATGCCTCCGGTCTCGTCCAGGAGCAGGGTGTAGGTGACCGCGCCGGGTTTCTTGCGGAGGTTGTTGCTGGTCATCCGGTCGAGGAAGGCGAGGGCGCCGGGGCCGGTGACCTCCAGACGGCGCAGCGGGGTCATGTCGTACAGGGCGACCTTCTCGCGGGTGGCCTTCGCCTCGGCGGCGGCGATCGGCGACCAGTAGCGCGCCGACCAGGCGTCGCGCTCCGGAAGCCCGCCGAGGGCGTCGACGAGCGGGGCGTTCGCCTCGTACCAGTGCGGTCGCTCCCAGCCGGCGCCTTCCAGGAAGAACGCGCCGAGCTCCCGCTGGCGTGCGTGGAAGGGGCTGACCCGCAGCGGCCGGGGATGCTCCATCGGCTGGAGCGGGTGCAGCACGTCGTACACCTCGACGAACTGCTGCGAGCCGCGTTCCCGGACGTACGCCGGCGAGCGCTGCGCCTCCTCGAACCGCGTGAGGTCGCACTCGTGCAGGTCGATCGACGGCCGCCCCTCGACCATCCACTCGGCGACGGCCCTGGCCACTCCGGCGGAGTGCGTCACCCACACCGCCTCGGCCAGCCAGAAGCCCCGCAGCTCCCGCGCCTCCCCGAGGACCGGCATGCCGTCGGGGGTGAACGAGAACACCCCGTTGAAGCCGGACTCGATCTCCGTTTCGCGCAGGGCGGGCAGCAGACGGCGGCAGTCCTCCCAGCTCGGCGCCCAGTCCTCGGTGGTGAAGGGGTACGAGGACGGCATCTCCATGTCCCGGGCGCGCGCCTCGTCGTAGGCCAGGACCGCGAACGGGTCGACCGGCATCGGCCGGTGCGCGTAGGACCCGATGCCGATGCGGTCCGCATGCTCGCGGAAGTACAGGTCGCGGTCCTGGAAGCGGAGGATCGGCTTCGAGGCCTCGGCCGTGACACCGCTCAGCTCGGACAGCGGACCGGTCCTCGCGTACTGGTGGGCGAGGGGCTGCAGCGGTACGTCGATGCCGGCCATCCGGCCGATGACCGGACCCCAGAAGCCGGCCGCGGAGACGACGTGATCGGCGACGAACGTGCCCCGGTCGGAGACCACGGCGGTGACCCGGCCGCCCTCCTTTTCGATGCCGGTGACCGTGTGCCGGTCCAGGAAGCGGGCGCCCCGGGCGGTGGCCCGCTCCATCTGGGCGCGGGCCGCGAGCAGGGCGCGGGCCAGGCCGTCGTCCGGGGTGTGGAAGCCGCCGAGGACGACCGAGGCGTCGAGCAGCGGCCACAGTTCCTTGCAGCGGGCGGTGCTCACGATCTCGCCGCGGATGCCCCAGGCGGCGGCGTATCCGGCCCTGCGGTGCAGTTCGGCCAGGCGCTCCGGGGTGGTGGCGAGTTCCAGACCGCCGACCTGGTGGAAGCAGGAGACGCCGTCCGCCCGGAGGGAACCGAACTTCTCGACGGTGTACTTGGCGAACTCGGCCAGGGTCTTCGAGGGACTGGTCTGGAAGACGAGACCGGGTGCGTGGGAGGTGGAGCCGCCGGGGGCGGGCAGGGGGCCCTGATCCAGGACGGTGACGTCCGTCCAGCCGCGGGCGGTCAGCTCGTCGGCGAGGGAGCAGCCGACGATGCCGGCGCCGATCACGATCACACGGGGGCCGCGGGGAGGGCTTCCGGGCGGGCGGGACCGGTCCTCGGGTGTGCGGGAGCCGTCTTCGGTCGTGCGGGAGCGGTCTTCGGGTGTGCGGGAGCCGTCTTCGGGTGTGCTGGACATGCCCCTCCTTGTGCTGGCGGGGACGGCAGGGGTCGGGGTGGCCGGCCTGTGCGGCGGGCACACGGGGCGCACGGCCTACGCGGCGGGCACGTGGGGGCGCTCGGCGGCGATCGTCGTGTCCTGGCCGTGCCCGGTGTGGACGACCGTGTCGCCGGGCAGGGTGAGGAGCCGTTCGCGGAGGGACGCCACGAGGGCGGGGCGGTCCGAGTAGGAGCGGCCGGTGGCTCCGGGGCCGCCGTGGAAGAGGGTGTCGCCGGTGAAGACGGCGTCCAGGAAGGGGACGTGGAAGGAACAGCTGCCCCAGGTGTGCCCGGGGTTGTGGATCACGTGGACCTCGATGCCGGCCACGGTGACGATCCGGCCGTCGGTGAGCTTTCCGTCGGGCTCGCGGGCGGGGTGGGTGCGGCACCAGAGCTTGTGGTCCTCGGGGTGCAGGAGCACGGGCGCACCGGTGAGGGCGGAGAGTCCGGGAGCGGCACCGATGTGGTCGTCGTGGGCGTGGGTGCAGACCAGGGCGGTGAGGTGGCGGCCGGCCGTGGCGCGGTGGATCGCCTCGGCGTCATGGGCGGCGTCGACGACCAGCACCTCCGCGTCGTCACCGATCAGCCATACGTTGTTGTCGACGTCGAAGGTCTCGCCGTCGAGGCTGAACGTGCCGGAGGTGACGACACGTTCGACGCGTACGCTGCCGTGGACGCTCACAGCACCACCACCGAGCGCAGCACCTCGCCCCGGTGCATCTTGCCGAACGCCTCCTCCACCTGGTCCAGCGCGATCGTCTCGGACACGAACGCGTTGAGGTCGAGCAGGCCGTACAGATACTGGTCGATGAGGAACGGGAAGTCCCGGCTCGGCAGACAGTCGCCGTACCAGGAGGACTTGATGGCACCGCCGCGTGAGAACACGTCGATCAGCGGGAGTTCGACCTTCATCTCCGGGGAGGGCACGCCGACCTGGACCAGCAGGCCCGCGTGGTCACGCATGTAGAAGGCCTGCTTGAAGGTCTCGGGCCGGCCCACGGCGTCGATCGCGATGTCCACGCCGAAACCGTCGGTGAGTTCACGGACCGCCTCGACCGGGTCCGTGCCACGGGAGTTGACGGTGTGCGTGGCGCCGAACTTCTCCGCCTGGTCCAGTTTCTTGTCGTCGATGTCGACGGCGATGACCTTCATCGCGCCGTTCAGACAGGCGCCGGCGATCGCCGCGTTCCCGACGCCGCCGCAGCCGATCACGGCGACCGAGTCGCCGCGGCCGACGTTGCCGGTGTTGACCGCCGCGCCGTAGCCGGCCATCACGCCGCAGCCGATGAGGCCCGCTGCCTCGGGGCGTGCGGCCGGGTCGATCTTCACGGCCTGGCCCGCCGCGACCAGGGTCTTCCCGGCGAAGGCGCCGATCCCCAGGGCGTTGCTGAGCGGGGTGCCGTCCAGCAGGGTCATCGGCTGGGCGGCGTTGCGGGAGTCGAAGCAGTACCAGGGCCGGCCGCGGCGGCAGGAGCGGCAGCTGCCGCAGGGCGCCCGCCAGGCCAGAACGACATAGTCACCCGGCCTCAGGTCGGTGACCCCCGCTCCGACCGCCTCGATCGTGCCGGCGGCCTCATGGCCGAGCAGGAAGGGGAAGTCGTCCGTGATCGCGCCCTCCCGGTAGTGGAGGTCCGTGTGGCACACCCCGCAGGCCTGCACATCGACGAGCACCTCACCGGGGCCCGGGTCGGGGACGACGATCGTCCGCACCTCGACGGGCGCGCCCTTCTTCACAGCGACTACGGCACGGACCTCGTGTGGCACGACAAGCTCCTCTGCTGTTGCGCATTGCACGATGGGTTGCGTGATGGGGAACATCTTGAGAACGGGGTCACGGAGCCGTCAAGGGGTGCGCGTTAACCCTTGGCAAAAGGAATCTGTGGGGCGAAATCTCTCGGACACACGGCGGCGCGAGACCGGGAAGGTCCCGGTCCCGCGCCGCGGTGCGCCCGTTGTGCGTGCCCTCGCGTGTCCGTCCAGGTGGTCAGGTCCACCCCGGGGACCTCAGGCCCCGTCGGGCGTCCGCCCGTCTCTTCGAGCCGTCTGCCCGTCTCTTCGAGCCGTCTGCTCGCGCCTCCGCCGGATGCCGTACGGCAGAACCCGTGTGCCGGAACGCGTACGTCAAAAGCCGTAGCCCATGCGGCGGGACAGCTCGGCGCCGGCCGCCACCGTCCGCTTCGCCACCTCCGGCAGCCGGTCCGCATTGAGCCGGTACACCGGTCCGGACACGCTGATCGCCGCGATCACCTTGCCGTCGTGCGCCCGCACCGGCGCTGCGACGGCCGCGAGGCCCAGTTCCAGCTCCTCCATCGTGATGCCGTACCCCTGTTGGACCACGGCCTCCAGCTCGGCACGGAGCATCGTGGCGCCGGTGATCGTGCGGTCAGTGAACCGCGGCAGCGGCCGGGCCAGCAGCCCCTCGCGCAGAGTGGGCGGCATGTGCGCGAGCAGCACCTTGCCGCTGGAGGTGGCGTGCAACGGGGTGCGTCTGCCCAGCCAGTTCTGCGCGGTCACCGACGCGGTGCCGCGGGCCTGCATGATGTTGACCGCCGCATCGTCGTCGAGCACGGCGATGTTCACCGTCTCGCCCAGCTCGTCGGCGACGTCACGGCAGACGGGGACGCCCTCCTGGGAGATGTCCAGCCGCACTGCCGCCGCCCCCGCCAGGCGCAGTACGGCGGCCCCCAGGTAGTACTTGCCGCGGTCCTTGGCCTGGGCCACCAGGCCGCGGTTCTCCAGCACGCCGAGCAGGCGGAACGCCGTGGACTTGTGCACGTCCAGCTCCTCGGCGATCTCGGTGACGCCGGCCTCGCCGTGCCGGGCGAGGATCTCCAGCACGCTCACGGCGCGGTCCACCGACTGCACCGCACTGGCCGTTCCCCGGCCGTTCTGCCTCGTTGGGGGTTCTGGGTTCCCGGTGGTCTCCTCGTTGCGGTCAGACCGCTTCTGCGTGCGGGTCATGGCTCAACTCTCACCACCTGTCGGCCCGGTTCGGGCCGCATCTGCGGGAAGCCCTTGACGCGACGGTCGTCCCGCGCGGATTCTGTTGCGCATAGCGCTGGATCGTGCGCCATGCGAAACATCATGTTACCCAAGCGTCTGGATCCCGGAAGGGTGCCGGACCCACCCGGACCGATGAAGGTCCGACTCTCCCGCACAGCTCCACCGCCCGGACCTGCGAAGGTCCGGACTCCTGCCTGCATCCCTACCGCCTGCATCGAGCAGGTCCCGGACCGAGTGTCCCGGACCGAGAGGGGGGCCCGTGATTCCCGTCTGCCGCCTCGAAGACCTCCCCGAGGGTGAGTCCGTGCGCGTCGCCACCACGCCGCCGGTCGCCGTGTTCCGCACCGACGAGGGCGAGTTGTACGCCATCGACGACACCTGCACCCATCAGGACGCCTCCCTCTCCGAAGGCTGGCTCGAGGGCTGCCTGGTCGAATGCCCGCTGCACGCCGCCTCCTTCGATCTGCGCACGGGCCTGCCGACCTGCCTCCCGGCCCGGCGCCCCGTCCGCACCCACCGCGTGACCGTCGACGAAGGTGTCATCCACGTCCACCTCACCGCCGAGGAGGGCACGGCCGCATGAACCCCGCCGCGGACCGGCACACGGTCCTTCCCCTGACGCCCCTTCCCGGAACCGGCACCCCTCCCGGGACCGGCACCTCCCGCGGGCGCCGTTCCTCCCGCGAGGCGGCGAGTCCTTCCCGTCAGCTGAGGTGTCCTTCCCGCGAGGCGGCGAGTCCTTCCCGCCAGGTGGGGTGTCCGTCCCGCGAGGTGAGACTTCCCTCCCGTGAGGTGAGGAGCAGCTTCGTATGAGGACCGTGACCATCGTGGGCGCCTCCCTCTCCGGGCTGTACGCGGCCCGTGAGCTGCGCGCCCAGGGATTCGACGGCCGACTCGTGATCGTCGGCGAGGAACCCCGTCTCCCCTATGACCGCCCCCCTCTCTCCAAGGACTTCCTCACCGGCCGCGCCGGCGAGGACCAGCTCGCTCTCACCGACACCGAGGAGAGCGCCGGCCTCGCCGCCGAGTGGCGGCTCGGCGTCCGCGCCCGCGGCCTCGACGCCCGTGGCCGTACCGTGCTGCTCGACGACGGCCGTACGGTCGCCACCGACGGTGTGGTCATCGCCACCGGTGCCGCCGCCCGGCGTCTGCCCGGAGAGAGCCTCGCCGGGGTGCACACCCTGCGCACCCTGGACGACGCCCGTGCCCTGCGCACCGATCTCACCCGGGGCCCGCGCCGGGTCGTGGTCATCGGCGGGGGCTTCATCGGCGCCGAGACCGCCTCCTCCTGCACCCTGCTCGGCCACGAGGTCACGGTCGTCGAAGCCGCCCCGCTCCCGCTGGTGCCGCAACTCGGCGCGGAGATGGCCGCGGTGTGCGCCATGCTGCACCGCCGCGGCGGCGTGGACCTGGTCACCGGCACCGGTGTGGCGGGACTGCGCGGCACCGCCACGGTCACCGGTGTCGGTCTCACCGACGGCCGCACACTGCCCGCCGACGTCGTGATCGTCGGTATCGGTGCCGTCCCGAACACCTCCTGGCTGGCGGGCTCGACGCTCGCCCTGCACGACGGCGTGCTGTGCGACGACGGATGCATGACCGCCCTGCCTCAGGTGGTCGCGGTCGGCGACGTGGCCCGTGTCGATGGCGTCCGGGCCGAGCACTGGACCTCCGCCACGCAACAGCCCCGCGTCGCGGTGGCCAACCTGCTCGCCGGCCGCACCCTCGACACCGTCCGCCCCGTGCCGTACTTCTGGTCGGACCAGTACGGCTCCCGCGTCCAGTTCGCGGGCAGGCGCCATGACGGCGACACCGTGCGGATCGCGGAGGGCGGCCTCACGGACGGCGCCCCGGGCGAGAGCGGCTTCCTCGCGCGCTACGAGCGGGACGGCCGTACGGTCGCCGTGCTCTCCGTGGACCGCCCCCGCCCCTTCACACGGGCCAGGCGGGAACTCGGGCGGGAGGAGAAGCGGGTGGAGCCGGCCGTGCTGTGAGGGCGGCGAGGACCGGGTGCGCCGAGCGGCACGCCCGGCCTGCCGGGCGCGGCCCGACACCGACCGCGCCCGGTCACCGGAACCGGACCACCCGAAGGTCAGGGGTGCGACAGCTGGCCGGTGCCGCCCCGCCGGCGTATCCGCTCCTGCTCCCGCAGCGCGCTCCGCTGCTGGCGCCGGCGGGCGCGGCGCTCGCGGCGCAGCGAACGGGCTGTGCTGCTCGGCTCGGAGACCACGCCGTACCGCTGGCTCCACACCTGGCGGGTCACCCACACGTCGACCACGGCCCAGGTGGCCACCACCGTGCTGGCCACGCTGCTGATCACCATCGGGAACGCCGGCCAGGTCCCGGCCAGCGTGCACAGGAACGCCACCATGGCCTGGATCAGGGTCACCGCGATGATCAGCACCGCCCGCACCGCCGCCGTCCGCACCGGGTCCGGCATCCGGCGCCTGCGCGCCGGCTCCTCGACCCACAACGGCCGGTGATCCGGCTCCTGTTGCGATTCGTCCGGCTCCCGGGCATGCACGCGCACCGGAATGTCGCGATCCGTCGCCCGCTGTCTCCGCCGCCCCGTCGAGCGCCCCGCCACGCTCTCGTCGGGCCTCTCGCGCCGCTCCGCCGTCCCCGTCACCGTGTCACTCCCCACCGCCAGCAGACCGCTTGCCCCGGTGTCCGAAGACCCCGACTCCCCAGTGGCTGCCCGGCTTGCGCTCTTTTACGCCGCCGGGGTGCGGGATGCGGCTCCTGTGGCCGATTCCGCCCCCATTTCCCGTAGAGAAGGACGAACAACGGCCCCCGAAGATTCCCTTCTTGCGAAAACTTCCAGCCAACCGATTGTCCGTACTGCTTCAGCCGCCCCGGAACAGGCCCGCACTTCCTGGGTGCAATCTCCCCTCATGCCCGGACAACTCGCCATCTCTCGCCACCAGAACGGAAGCTCATCCTCCGGACGTGTCTTCGAGTTAGCTGTGGGGCGGTAGTAGGCTCGCGCCGTTTGTTGACGGACATGTGTACCCCCGGCCGGCGGGGGTCGAGCTGGGGGAGGCCATGCGCTTTCGCGGGAAGTCGATCCGCCGGAAGATCGTGGCGCTGCTTCTCGTGCCGCTGGTGTCCCTGACCGCCGTCTGGGGCTTCGCCACGGTGCTCACAGGGCGCGAAGTCACCCGGCTCTTCCGTGTGTCCGACGTCGTGCAGGACATCGGCTATCCGACCGACGACATGGTCCGGGTCGTGCAGCAGGAACGCCGCCAGACCCTCGTCTACCTCGCCGACCCGCGGGCGGCCGACTCCCTCTCGGCGCTGCAGCGCACCCGTGCCGCCACCGACCGGGCCATCGCCAAGATCCGCAAGAACGCCAGGCACCACGACGTCCTCGACGGCATGGACCCGGACGACACCGAGCGTCTCACCGCCGTCCTGGACGCCTTCGACGGGCTCGAGTCCCTGCGCCGCAGCGTCGAGGAGCGCACGGTCAGCCGCGCCCAGGCCTTCAACCTCTACAACCGGCTCGTAGATCCCTGCTACTCCCTGCTCTCCGCCCTCGACGGCATCGACGACGTCGAGATCTCGAAGCAGGGCCAGGCCCTGGTCGACCTCAGCCGCGCCCGCGAGCTGCTCTCCCGCGAGGACGCCCTGCTCGGCTCGGCGCTGGTGGTCGGCAGACTCTCCCACGACGAGACCCGCGACATCTCCGACCTCATCGCCCAGCGGACCCTCCTGTACGACACCAGCCTGCCGCTGCTGCCCGCCGGGGAGCGCGAGCGGTACGAACGCTTCTGGAAGAACGCCACCACCGCCCCGCTGCGCGTGGCCGAGGAGACCGCCGTCGGCACCGACGCCGGAACCCCGCGCGGCCTCACCGCCCGGAGCTGGGACTCCGTCGCGGGCGGCGTGCTGGACGAACTCGGCACCCTCGACGACCAGGCCGGCGACCGCTTCCAGGACCGGATGCGGCCCGTGGCCGTCGGGGTGATCGTGCAGGCCGCCGTCGCGGGGGTCCTCGGTCTCGTCGCCCTGCTGGTCTCCGTCCTCCTGTCCGTGCGTGTCGGCCGCAGCCTCATCCGTGATCTGCGAAAGCTGCGTCTGGAGGCGCACGAGGCGTCCGGGGTGCGGCTGCCCAGCGTGATGCGCCGCCTCTCCGCCGGCGAAGAGGTCGACGTCGAGACCGAGGTGCCCCGGCTGGAGTACGACAAGAACGAGATCGGCGAGGTCGGCCAGGCCCTCAACACCCTTCAGCGCGCCGCCGTCGAGGCCGCCGTCAAGCAGGCCGAACTGCGGGCCGGAGTCTCCGAGGTCTTCGTCAACCTCGCCCGCCGCAGCCAGGTGCTGCTGCACAAGCAGCTCACCATGCTCGACACCATGGAACGCAGGACCGAGGACACCGACGAACTCGCCGACCTCTTCCGCCTGGACCACCTCACCACTCGTATGCGCCGGCACGCCGAGGGCCTGGTGATCCTGTCCGGCGCCGCTCCGTCGCGGCAGTGGCGCCGTCCCGTGCAGCTGATGGACATCGTCCGTGCCGCCGTCGCCGAGGTCGAGGACTACGAGCGCATCGAGGTCCGGCGCCTGCCGCGCGTCGCCGTCACCGGCCCTGCCGTGGCCGACCTCACCCATCTGGTGGCCGAACTCCTCGAGAACGCCACGGTCTTCTCGCCGCCGCACACCGCCGTCCAGGTGCTCGGCGAGCGGGTCGCCAACGGCTTCACCCTGGAGATCCACGACCGGGGCCTGGGTATGACGGCCGAAGCGCTGCTGGACGCCAACCTCCGCCTCGCCGAGACGCCCGAGTTCGAACTCTCCGACACGGACCGGCTCGGACTGTTCGTGGTCAGCCGCCTCGCCCAGCGCCAGAACGTCCGGGTCTCCCTGCAGCCGTCCCCCTACGGCGGCACCACGGCCGTCGTCTTCATCCCCGACGCGCTGCTCACCGACGAGGTCCCGGACACCAACGGCATCGGCTTCCGCCTCGACCGGGACCGCCCCACGAAGGAAGCCGGGCAGGCGGCGGGCCTCACCCCCGCCCGGTCGCAGGCGCCGGTGCAGCTGCCCGGCCTGCCGACCTCCCTGCTGGACGGACCGGTCGAGCTGGAGGCCCCTGTGGACCTGGACGCCATCGACGACTTCCCGGGCGCCCTGACGGACGAGGAGAGCGAGCGCGGCGGACTCTTCCGCCCCCGCCGCACCCGCGGCGGCGCCGACGGCCCGGCACCCTCCCGGCCGGGTGAAGCCCATCGGCCGCTCCCCCCGCGGGCCGACGACGGCGGTGCCGACGAGACGGCGGCCGGTGACCGCACCGGCGGACCCGTACCGCTGCCCCGGCGGCAGACCCCCAAGCTGGTCAGCTCGCACGGCAGGCCCGTCATCGAGCAGCGCTCCCGGCGCGGCGACGCGGACGAGCAGCCCGCCGCAGGCCGGCGCCGCACCGACCCGGGCGGACTCGCTCCGCTGCCCGCCCGCCGCCGAGGCGATGCGGCACACCGGCCCGCCGGGCCCGTCGGCCCCGGCGACGGGCGCACGGCGGCCGAGGCGGGCGGCCCGGACGAGACCTCCAAGGCCCCGGCCCTGCCCAGGCGGCCCCGGCAGCCGGCCGCCGCCTCGGGCGGAGGGCCGGGCGACGCCGCCCCGCCCTCCGGCGGAGCGCCCCCGGAGCCCGGTCCCGGCAGCGGGCCGCTGCCCCGGCGGGTACGGCAGGCCAACCTGGCCCCGCAGCTGAAGCAGGAACCCGAACGGCGCGCCGAGCCCCCGGCAGAGCCGGCCGACCGCGATGCCGACGAGGTCCGCAGCCGGATGGCATCCCTCCAGCGCGGCTGGCAGCGCGGCCGCGAGGAGAATGCCACGGGCGACGGCGCCCAGACCGGCACAGCACAAGGAACGACTAAGGGAGACGGTCGATGACCGCACCGAAGGCCACCGGCCACACGGCGACGAACAAAGTGGAGCTGAACTGGCTCCTGGACGACCTCGTCGACCGGGTCGCCAGCATCCGCAAGGCCGTCGTGCTCTCCGGCGACGGTCTGCCCACAGGGGTGTCCAAGGATCTGACCAGGGAGGACAGCGAGCACCTGGCCGCCGTGGCATCCGGCTTCCACAGCCTCGCCAAGGGGGTGGGCCGGCACTTCGACGCGGGCAGTGTCCGGCAGACCGTGGTCGAGCTCGACGACGCCTTCCTGTTCGTGACCGCCGCCGGGGACGGCAGCTGCCTCGCCGTCCTCTCGGACGCCGACTCCGACGTCGGGCAGGTCGCTTATGAGATGACGCTCCTGGTCAAGCGGGTCGGTGTGCATCTGGGCAGCGCACCGCGCACCGATCTGTCCGCAGGCGGGTAGTGGGATGACATGAGCGGAGACGGTCAGGGAAGAAGCCACTGGTTCGACGACGAGGCCGGGCCGGTCGTCCGTCCCTACGCCATGACGCGCGGACGGACCACGAGCCCGGCACAGCACCGCCTCGATCTGATCGCGGTGGTCGTCACCGAACCCGGCGCGGGTGATCCGGAGGGGGACCCGACCCTTGCCCCGGAGCACGTGGAGATCGTCGGACTGTGCCGCGAAGAACCGCAGTCCGTCGCCGAACTCGCCGCGGAACTCGACCTGCCCACCGGAGTGGTGCGCGTCCTCGTCGGAGATCTCGTACACGCCGAACTCGTCCATGTGACCCGCCCGGTGCCTCCGGCCGAGCTGCCTGACGAGAGCATTCTGCGGGATGTGATCAATGGCCTCCGGGCGCTGTGACCGGCGCGGAGACGGGGGAGTGACGTGCATGGCCGGCAGCTGCGGGCCGACCGGGGCGGCACCTCCGCCGACACCGTCGCGCGCCGCCGGGACGGCCGCCCACCCACGCACGGACACCCCCGGTGGCGGCGGCTACGGCCGACCGTCGCCCGACCACCATCAAGCAGGAGAAGAGACCGATGATCTTCGGGCGTTCTGAGCGCGGCAAGCCCCCGGTCGAGCCCGTCACGCTCAAGATCCTGGTGGCCGGCGGCTTCGGCGTGGGCAAGACGACCCTCGTCGGCGCGGTCAGCGAGATCAGACCGCTGCGCACCGAGGAGTTGCTCACCGAGGCGGGGCGCCCGGTCGACGACACCTCGGGCGTGGAAGCCAAGCACACCACCACCGTGGCCATGGACTTCGGACGCATCACCCTGCGCGAGGACCTCGTGCTGTACCTGTTCGGAACACCCGGACAGGAGCGGTTCTGGTTCATGTGGGACGAGCTGTCCGAGGGCGCGCTCGGTGCCGTGGTCCTCGCCGACACGCGCCGCCTGGAGGACTGCTTCGCCGCCGTCGACTACTTCGAGAGGCGCGCCATCCCCTTCCTCGTCGGCGTCAACTGCTTCGAGGGAGCCGACCGGTACCCCGCGCAGTCCGTCCGCCAGGCCCTGGACCTGGACGAGGACGTGCCGGTCCTGCTGTGCGACGCCCGCGACCGGGAGTCGGCCAAGGACGTGCTGATCGGAGTCGTGCAGCACGCGATGGACTACGCGGCCGACCGCCGCCGGGCCGTCGCCACCTGACCCAGGGCACGACCCGTACCCCCGCCGACCGGGGTACGGGCCGCGGTCCCTGTGGGGAGCCACGCGCGCGCGTGCCCACGTACCCGGCACGCGCGCGAGAAGCGCGTACCGCCTCGCCTAGGCTTCGCCGTCCTCGAGCCAGGCGAAGCTCTTCTCCACCGCCCTGCGCCAGTTGCGGTACTCGCGCTCGCGCACCGGCGCCTCCATGGCCGGTGTCCACCGGGCGTCCTGCTGCCAGTGCGCCTTCAGTTCGTCGAGGTCGTTCCACACCCCCGTCGCCAGACCGGCCGCGTAGGCGGCGCCCAGGCAGGTGGTCTCGGACACCCGGGGCCGGATCACCGGCACGCCGAGGACGTCCGCCTGGTGCTGCATCAGCAGGTCGTTCCGCGTCATGCCGCCGTCGACCTTCAGGGTCGTGATCCGCACCCCCGAGTCCTGGTGCATGGCGTCCACGACCTCGCGCGTCTGCCAGCTCGTCGCCTCCAGCACCGCGCGCGCGAGGTGGGCCTTCGTGACGTAGCGGGTCAGCCCGGTGACGACGCCGCGCGCATCGGACCGCCAGTACGGCGCGAACAGGCCGGAGAAGGCCGGCACGATGTAGGCGCCGCCGTTGTCCTCGACGCTCGCCGCCAGCGTCTCGATCTCGTCGGCGGTGCGGATGATGCCGAGCTGGTCGCGGAACCACTGGACCAGCGCACCCGTTATCGCTATGGACCCCTCCAGGCAGTACACCGGCGCCTCACCGCCGATCTTGTAGCCCATCGTCGTCAGCAGCCCGTTCTTCGACGGCACCGGCCGGTCACCGGTGTTCAGGAGCAGGAAGCTGCCGGTGCCGTAGGTGTTCTTCGCGGTGCCGACGTCGTAGCAGGCCTGGCCGAACACGGCGGCCTGCTGGTCGCCCAGCGCCGAGGCCACGGGCACACCGGCGAGCTGCCCGACGGCAGTGCCGTACACCTCGGCGGACGACCTGATCTCGGGCAGGACCGCCTCGGGCACGTTCATCGCGGACAGGATGGTGCGGTCCCACTGGAGGGTCTCCAGGTTCATCAGCATGGTGCGGCCCGCGTTCGTCACGTCGGTGACGTGCCGGCCGCCGTCCGTGCCGCCGGTGAGGTTCCAGATCAGCCAGGAGTCGATGGTGCCGAAGGCGATCTCGCCGCGTTCGGCGCGGCTCCTGAGGCCGGGCACGTGGTCCAGCAGCCAGGTCGCCTTGGGCCCGGAGAAGTAGCTGGCGAGCGGCAGTCCGGTCTGGTCGCGGAAGCGGTCCTGGCCGTCGGCGCCGCTCAGTTCACGGCACAGGGCCGCGGTGCGGGTGTCCTGCCAGACGATCGCGTTGTGCACCGGCTTGCCCGTGGCGCGGTCCCACAGGACGGTGGTCTCCCGCTGGTTCGTGATGCCGAGCGCGCTCAACTGGTCGGCGCGCAGCCCGGCCTTGGCCAGCGCCCCCGCCACCACGGCCTGCACCTTGGACCAGATCTCGGTCGCGTCGTGCTCGACCCAGCCCGGCTTGGGGAAGATCTGGCGGTGCTCGCGTTGGTCCACGGCTACGATCGCGCCGCCGTGGTCGAAGACGATGCAGCGGCTGGACGTGGTGCCCTGGTCGATGGCGGCGACGTACTTCTCGGCGGTGTCCGTCATGGCTGCCCCTCGGTCGCTGGGTCGGGTCGCTGGGTCAGAAGGCCGCGTTGTAGACGAGGCCCGCGAGCGCCCCGCCGATCAGCGGGCCGGCCACCGGGATCCAGGCGTAACCCCAGTCGGACGTGCCCTTGTTCGGGATCGGCAGGAAGGTGTGCACGATGCGCGGTCCGAGGTCGCGCGCCGGGTTGATGGCGTAACCGGTGGGCCCGCCGAGGGAGAGCCCGATGCCGACGACGAGCAGCGAGACGATCAGCGCCGTGGTGCCGGACTCGCCGAGCCCCTTCGTCAGCCCGAAGGCGAGCACCGGGAGCACCAGTGCCATCGTCGCGATGATCTCGGTGATGAGGTTGGCGACCGGGTTCCGGATCTCCGGGACGGTCGAGAAGACGCCTAGCGTCGGCACCGGTTCGCCGGCGGCGTCCTCGGCCGTTCCCTCCTCGCGGACGTTGGCCTGGAACTGCGCCAGATACACCAGGTAGGCGAGGACCGCGCCCAGCATCGCACCCACGATCTGGCCCAGCAGATAGACCCAGACCTTGCCCCACTTGCCGGTGTCGATCGCGATGCCGATGGTGACCGCGGGATTGAGCTGGCCGCCGGAGAGGGGAGCGGCGGTGTAGGCGCCCGCGAGCACGCCGAACCCCCATCCGAACGCGATGACGACCCATCCCGAGGCCCGCGCCTTGGAATGTCTGAGGGTGACGGCGGCGCAGACACCGGCACCGAACAGGATCAGGATCGCGGTGCCGATGACTTCGCCGACGAAGATGTCTCCGTTGCTCATGGCGGCTCCCTAGGCGCCGGCTCGGGGCGAGCGGCCCCGGCCCTCCGTGCAGGAACGGTTCCCTTGGCGACTTCAGCCGAAGGCAGGGAGGGTCCCGCGCCCCGCCCGGCGTCCGTGACGAGCGTGCCGTCGCAGCCGGATCGCCCAGGAGGGACGGATCGTGGATGAGGAAAGGCCCACGGCGCAGTGCCTGATTACGCAGAAAATGTACGGCGATGTCGGCTGACACCGGGAAGTGTTCACCGGCACAGAGGGACCGTCAAGGTCGCCGACGGCATCGGTGAGAGCGGTTTCCCGGCCCCCGGGGCCCGCGGCTTCCTTCCCGCAGGTGGGCGGCCAACGGCCGGACACGAACGGGATGTTCACCCGAGCGGCTCGGCGGCCGCGCACTCCGCCTGGGCCGCGGCGGCCCCGGAACCGCGCCGGATCTCGTGCCCGGACAGGCCCGCGCGCCCCAGTACCCAGCTCGTCCCGCTCAGCGCCTTCGCCGTCTTCTTCAGCGGAGCGAGCCGGGCGGCGGCCTGCCGGTGGTCGGAGACGCTGCCGGGCCTGCACACGATGGTCGCCAGGGACAGCGTGACCGCACGGCCGCCGGCCGACCAGGGCGCGTCCAGCACGGCGGCGACCAGCGGATCGAGCGCCTCCTCCTCGGCCAGCACCAGGAAGTCGTCCCCGCCGATGTGGCCCACGCGCGCGTGCCCGGCCACCGTCTGCTGCAGCGCCCGCCCCACCGAGCGGATCAGCTCGTCACCTGCCGCGAACCCGGCACCGTCGTTGACCTGCTTGAAGTGGTCGATGTCCAGCCAGCTGAGCGCGAACGCCCGCCCGTCGGCGATACGCCGGTCCACCTCGCTCGTGATCGTGTCGGAACCCGGCAGCCTGGTCAGCGGATTGAGCCCGGCCGCCTCCTCCACGCGGGTCTCGGCCAGCGCCCGCACGAGATCCGCGAGCCGTACGACGCCCACGCACCGGCCACGGCGGTCGACGACCGCCACGTCGTCCGAGGTACGGTCGCGGCCGCCGACCGCCACCACGTCCAGCACCTCCCAGGCCGTGGCGTCGGCGCCGACCGTGCGCGGTGCGTCGCCCAGCTTGAAGGCCGGCCGGTCCGCGTACAGGGCGTGCCCGTACCGGCCGGACATCGACAGCAGGAAGCGTGAACGGTGCACCGAGCGGACGGGCGCCCCGGAGTGGTCCACGAGCAACACCCCGGAGACGTCCGGCGAGCCCGTCAGCAGGGCGCGCACCTGCCCCGCCGACGCGGTGACCGGCAGGACGGCTGCGGGCCGTACGAACTCCCGCACCGACGGCCCCGGGCGGGGCACGGCCTCCGCACCCGGAGTGCGGGGCGGAACGTATACCTCCGCCGCCGGAATCCGGGCCGGCGGGGCGAACAGCTGGCCCTGGGCGAGCTGTGCGCCTGCCGACAGCGCCGCCGAGCACTGCAGTTCGGTCTCCACGCCCTCCACCGCCACCAGGGCGCCCAGGTGCTCGCACAGCGTCCGCATCGCCCGCACCGCGGCCGGGCGGGCCAGCAGCGAGGCGTCGAGCTTCACGAGGTCGGGGGAGAGGTCGGTGAGCAGCCTGAGGGGTACGTCCCCGTCCCCGATGCCGTCGGCGCTGATCCGGAAGCCCTGGTCGCGCAGCGCGGTCACCGCCTCCAGCAGGGCCCGTTGGGGCACATGCGTGTAGGGCGGCACGACATCGAGGGTCACCTCCCAGGGCATCCGCCCCGCCGCGCGTACGGCGTCGTACAGCGGGGTGAGGCCGCCGAGGTCGGCGAGCGTGGCCGCGAACACGTTCAGGTGCAGCGGCAGCAGCGTCTCCTTGCGCGTGGCCGTGCGGAGGGCCAACACCGCCAGCCTGCCGTCGAGTTCGGGGTCCCGGCGGGCTTCGGCCAGGATGTCGCCGGCCTCCGGGCGGGCGAGTATCTCCAGTGCGGCGACCGCGCCAGTCCTCAGGTTGACCACCGGCTGGAAGGCGAAGCGGAGAGTATCCGTCCAGGAGTGCACGGGAGCATGATGGCGCTGCCCGAGTACCCCCAGGCCCAGTTCATAAGACGTTCACGCAGCATTCCGGGGTGATCACGCAGCGTGCGCGACCTTATGAGTCCCGCCTGACGCACACCGCTCATATCGGCCTCCGCCCGCCGTCCTGTCGGCCTCCGCCCGCCCGCCGTCCTGTCGGCCTCCGCTCACTGCCCCTCCGCCGTCGTGGCACCGCTCACTTCTCCTCCGCCGTCGCGGTCTCCGCTCACCGCACCACGATCACCGACGAGCCGTGCCCGAACAGCCCCTGGTTCGCCGTGATCCC
Source organism: Streptomyces sp. NPDC107581 (assembly GCF_055657175.1). Lineage (NCBI taxonomy): Bacteria > Bacillati > Actinomycetota > Actinomycetes > Kitasatosporales > Streptomycetaceae > Streptomyces > Streptomyces sp. NPDC107581. The sequence continues at coordinate 13,147 of NZ_JBVKBH010000015.1, read as the reverse complement.
CACCCGCGCCCCGGCGACCTGCCGGTCGCCCGCCGAGTCCCGCAACTGCCAGGTCAGCTCGCAGACCTGGGCGATGGCCTGGGCCGGTACCGCCTCACCGAAGGACGCGAGCCCACCACTGGTGTTGACGGGTATGCGGCCGCCCGGGGCCGTCGCCCCCTCCCTGAGGAGCTTCGCCCCCTCGCCCGCGCCGCACAGCCCCAGATCCTCGTACCACTGCAGTTCCAGCGCGGTGGACAGGTCGTACACCTCCGCGAGGGACAGGTCCTCGGGGCCGATGCCCGCCTCTTCGTATGCAGTCCGGGCGATGGAGGCGCGGAAGGTCTCGTCCGGGGGCCGCACCGCGGCGGCCGAGTCGGTGGCGATGTCCGGCAGATCCAGCAGCGTGTTCGGGAAGCGTGGAGTCACCGTCGAAACGGCCCTGATCCGCACCGGCCGCGCCACCCCGTGCCGGTGCGCGAAGTCCAAGCTGCACAGCACCAGTGCGGCGCCGCCGTCGGACGTCGCACAGATGTCGAGCAGCCGCAGGGGATCGGCGACCACCGCGGAGGCGGCGACCTCCTCGGCGGTGACCCGCTTGCGGTAGCGCGCGTACGGGTTGAGCGCCCCCAGGGCGGCGTTCTTCACCTTGACCTGGGCGAAATCCTCCGGGGTGTCGCCGTGCACCGCCATCCGCCGGCGCGCGTACAGCCCGAAGTACGCCGGGTTCGTCGCGCCGAGCAGACGGAACCTCAGCCAGTCCGGATCGTCCGGGCGATCCCCGCCCGCGGGCCGGAAGAACCCCTTGGGCGCGGCGTCCGCCCCCACCACGAGGACGACGTCCGCGAGCCCGGCGAGGATCTGTGCCCGAGCGGTCGCGATCGCCTGTGCTCCGGACGCGCACGCCGCGTAGACGCTGGCGACCCGGGCCCCCTGCCAGCCCAGGGCCCTGGCGAACGTCGCTCCCGCCACGTACCCCGGATATCCGCCACGCACCGTGTCCGCGCCCACGATCGAGCCGACGTCCGGCCAGTCGAGGCCGGCGTCCGCGAGGGCCGCGCGGGCCGCCGCCGTCCCGTACTCGGTGAAGCTGCGCCCCCACTTGCCCCACGGGTGCATGCCCGCACCGAGCACCGCCACCTCCGCCGTCATGCCGTCACCCCCGTCGGCCGCCAGTGCCAGGTCGTCCAGGTCGTCTCCGCGTCCTCGTCGAGCACTCCGGGCACCACCTCCACCTCCATGCCCACCGTCAGATCGGCGACGGTGACCCCGGGAACCGCCTGTCCCAGCACCACGATCCGCTCGCACTCCAGCTCCACCGCGATCAACGCGTACGGCTCCCACGGAAGTTCCGGATTGCTCACATAGGGTGACGGGGGGCGGTAGCGGCTGTCGGTGTACGACCAGATCCGGCCTCTCCGTGACAGCGGGACCTCCTCGAGCGTGCCGCCCGCGCAGTGCGGATTGCGGCAGTGGCCGTCCTCGCGCGGGAAGAAGACAGAGGCGCAGGACGAGCAGCGGGTGCCCAGGAGCCGGAAGCGGTCCCCCTCACCGGTGAACCAGCCGGAGACCGCGGGTGTGCGTGTATGCGACAACATTCCTCCCGGCATCACGTGATCTGACGGAGCGTCAGAAGTGTGCCACGGGCGACCGGAAAAGGGCAGGCGTGCCGGTCAACCGGACGGCCGGTTCCTGCGTCGTGACAACAGGAGAGGCGGTCCGGGGCCGACGGGGGTGGTTCCGGGCCGCCCCTCCTGATCCCTGCCTTCCCCTTGTGCACCGTTGCCGGAAGACGTCCCTCCTCTGATCGGATACAGTCCGCGCGTGTCCGAAAATCAGCACTCAATTGTCAACTCCGTGCCGAACTCACACTGTTCGAGCTGCGGAGCGCCCTACGGAGAGGGCATCTCCGGCTGGCCGCGCACCTGCCCGTCCTGTGGGACCGTCGCCTACCGCAACCCGCTGCCGGTAGCGATCGCGCTCCAGCCGGTCTACGACACCAAGGGCACGGCCCTGGTAGTCATCACCCGGACCGTCTCCCCCGCGCGCGGAGGCACGGCACTCCCCGGCGGATACGTCGACGACCGGGAGGACTGGAAGCAGGCCGTCGTCCGCGAACTCAAGGAGGAGACGGGCATCGACGCGTCCGCCCGAGAGGTGCGGCTCGTGGACGCCATGAGCTCCCCCGACGGGCATCTGCTGCTGTTCGGCGCCCTCCCCGAACGCCCGGCCGAAGGACTCCCGCAGTCCGAGGCCACGGACGAGACCGAGGGCTGGCACCTGCTGCGCAGGCCCGAGGAACTCGCCTTCCCCCTGCACACCCTGGCCGTGCGGGCATGGTTCGAGGGCCGCTACCTCTGAGACCGGCCGCTCAGCCGAGCCCCCGTATGCGCACCGGGTAGGGCGGCTCACCCGCGCCGTTCTCCCCCTCCCGGGTCACCACCACCCGCCCGCCCTGCCGGCGTACGGCGTAACGCTCGATCGCGGGTTCCTCCCACCCCTGGCCCGCGTCCGGCACGACCAGCCCGCCCCCGGTCCGTCCAGGGGCGGGTGCCCACACCTCCAGCTCGAGCCCGCCGTCCGCACCGCGAACGGGAACGACCGAGCCCGCGCGCGCGAGCACCGCGATCCGGGACAGCGGCGCGTCGACCAGGACCTGTGCCGGCCCCTCGTACACCTGCTCCGTCACCGTGTCGTACCAACGGCCCCGCGGCAGCTGCACCGCACGCCGTTCTTCCCCCGGCTCCAGCGCCGGCGCCACCAGAAGACAGTCGCCGAGCAGGAACGCGTCCTCGCAGTCGCGCAGCGCACGGTCCTCCGGCGATCCCCACCACACCGGCCGCACATAGGGCGCGCCGGTACGCCGGGCCAGGTGCGCCAGCGTCGTGAAGTACGGCAGCAGACGCTGGCGTTCCACCAGCGCCGCGCGCGCGTGCTCCAGCACCTCGAGGCCGAACTCCCAGGGCTCGCGGCGCCCCGCCCGCAGGCTCGCGTGCGTACGGAACAGCGGCAGGTACGCGCCGAGCTGGAACCACCGCAGATACAGCTCGGGCGACGGACTCCCGTCGAAGCCGCCCACGTCCGGGCCCGAGTACGGCACCCCGCACAGCCCGAGGCCCAGCACCAGCGACAGGGAAGCCCGCAGACCCGGCCAGCCCGTCGCCACGTCCCCCGACCACGTGCCGCCGTAGCGCTGCATGCCCGCCCAGCCCGACCGCGAGAACAGGAACGGCCGCTCCTGGGGCGTCAGCTCGCGCAGCCCCTCGTAGGCCGCCCTGGCCATGCAGAGCGCGTACACGTTGTGCGCCTCGCGGTGGTCGCCGCCGCGCCCCTCCAGGGAGTGCCGGGCCGACCGCGGCAGTGTCGGCTCACCGAAGGCGTTGAAGGACGTCGGCTCGTTCATGTCGTGCCAGAACCCCGCGAAGCCCTGCCCCAGCCGCTCCTCGTAGAGCCCGCCCCACCACTTGCGCACGCGCGCGTGCGTGAAGTCCGGGAAGACCGACTCGCCGGCCCACACCTCGCCCCGCACCGAGCGCCCCGAGGCGTCCCGCACGAAAGCGTCCACGGCCGACCCGCCGTCGTACACGGCGCTGCCCGGGGCGGCCTTCACCGCCGGGTCGACGACGGACACCAGCCGGATCCCGTCCCGGCGCAGCTCCTGCGCGAGCACCGGCAGCTTCGGAAAGCGCTCCTGGTCGACGGTGAACACCTGATGACCCTCGTAGTGGTCGATGTCCAGGTGGACGGCGTCCAGCGGCAGACCGCGCTCCTGGTAGCCCGCGACGATCCGGCGCACCTCCTGCTCGCTGCCGAACCCCCACCGCGCGTGATGGTGCCCGAGCGCCCACTGCGGCGGCAGCGCGGGTGCCCCGGTCAGCGAAGCCCAGTTGTGCAGAACGCGCGCGGGGGTGCCCACCATCACCCAGCAGCGCAGCGGGCCGCCCTCCATGCGCACCTCGCAGCGCCCGGCCCGGTCGTGCCCGGACCCCGCCCCCTCCTCGCCCTCCTGCAGGGTCACCCGGCCGTCCCACGAGGTGTCGTGGAACACCAGATGGGCCGCGGCATCGGCCACCACCAGCTGCACCGGCATGGTCACGTACAGCGGATCGTCACCGGGCCCGAACGCCCGGCCCGGATCGGTGTTCCACAGCCGGTACGTACCGTCCCGCAGCCGAGGCCCCGCGGCGCGCCCGCCCAGACCGAAGAAGCGGGCGTCCGCCGCCACCTGCGAACGCTGCATCCACCGCGCCGTGCCCCCGGCGACCGGCTCCCACCAGCGCGGCGGCAGATCGCGCCGCAGCAGCACGCCACCGGGCGTGCACACCTCGATCGCGCCGTGCCGGGAGACGACGACCGTGACCCGCTCGGCCACGACCCGCCAGCCACCGTCCTTGTCCGGCTCCAGCACCGCCCGCGGATCCGGCTCGGGACAGCCCCCGGCAAGCGCGTACGACGGTTCCGGACCCGCCCCGTCCCAGCCCCAGAAGACCGCCCCGTTGACCGCGACGGTGATCCGCAGCTCGGACCGGTCGAAACGGATCAGACCGCCCCCCGGGCCCGGTTCCGCACCCTGCACCTGCCCCGGGACCCGGGCACGCTCGGCCCCCCGCGGCGGCAACCCGGCGGCGTCGATACGCCTCCTGCGCCACGCGGCCCGCACGGTACGCAATCCCTGAGCCGCCCTCCCCGAACCGACCACACTCACCGAACGCACCAGGTCACGACCGTTCATGCTGCTCACCCTGCCACTGACCGCCTCACGCGCGCGTGTCGTTCAATTTCCGTTCACCCCTGCCGGGACCACATCTTCACGACACGGACCATGGGGGACACACCCTGGTGCAGAAGTCGATCACATGGCATCGTCCCTGTCAGCCGCGTCACGCGCACACCCCAGCCCGTGCGCGGACCGACGCACACGACGCGCACAGTCCGGGAGCCGCCCCATGTCGACCGCGAACCCCCAGCCGCTCTGGCAGCCCGACCCCGAACGGATGGCCCGGGCCCGGATCACCACGTTCCAGGCATGGGCCGCCGAACACCACGGTGCCCCGGCCCACGGAGGCTATCCGGCGCTGCACCGGTGGTCCGTCGACCAGCTGGAAACGTTCTGGCAAGCGGTCACGGAGTGGTTCGACGTACGGTTCTCGACCCCCTACGCGCGCGTGCTCGGCGACCGCTCGATGCCGGGTGCCCAGTGGTTTCCCGGAGCCACCCTCAACTACGCCGAGCACGCGCTGCGCGCCGCGGCCGACCGCCCGGACGAGCCCGCCCTCCTGTACGTCGACGAGACCCACGAACCGCGCCCGGTCAGCTGGTCCGAGCTGCGCCGACAGGTGGGTTCCCTCGCCGCCGAACTCCGCGCCCTCGGCGTACGTCCCGGCGACCGCGTCAGCGGCTACCTCCCGAACATCCCCGAGGCCGTGGTCGCCCTCCTCGCCACGGCCGCCGTGGGCGCCGTGTGGACGTCCTGCGCCCCCGACTTCGGCGCCCGCAGCGTCCTGGACCGCTTCCAGCAAGTGGAGCCCGTGGTGCTGTTCACGGTCGACGGCTACCGCTACGGCGGCAAGGAACACGACCGCCGCGAGATCGTCGCCGAGCTGCGCCGCGAGCTGCCCACCCTGCGCGCCGTCGTCCACATCCCGCTCCTCGGCACCGAGGCCCCGCAGGGCGCCCTGGAGTGGGCGGCGCTGACGGCGTCCGACACCGAGCCGGTCTTCGAGCAGGTGCCGTTCGGCCACCCCCTGTGGGTGCTGTACTCCTCCGGCACGACCGGCCTGCCCAAGGCCATCGTCCAGTCCCAGGGCGGCATCCTCGTCGAGCACCTCAAGCAGCTGGGCCTGCACTGCGACCTCGGTCCGGAGGACCGTTTCTTCTGGTACACCTCGACCGGCTGGATGATGTGGAACTTCCTCGTCTCCGGCCTGCTCACGGGCACCACGATCGTCCTGTACGACGGCAGCCCCGGCTACCCGGACACCGGCGCCCAGTGGCGGATCGCCGAACGCACCGGGGCGACCCTCTACGGCACCTCGGCCGCCTATGTCATGGCCTGCCGCAAGGCGGGCGTACACCCCTCCCGCGACTTCGGCCTCTCCCGGGTGCAGTGCGTCGCCACCACCGGCTCGCCCCTGCCCCCCGACGGGTTCCGGTGGCTGCACGACGAGGTCCGCGACGACCTGTGGATCGCCTCCGTCAGCGGCGGCACGGACGTCTGCTCCTGCTTCGCCGGAGCCGTGCCGACCCTGCCCGTGTACACCGGAGAACTCCAGGCGCCGGGCCTCGGCACCGACCTGCAGTCCTGGGACCCGAGCGGCAGCCCCCTCGTCGACGAGGTGGGCGAGCTGGTCGTCACCAACCCCATGCCCTCGATGCCGATCCGCTTCTGGAACGACCCCGACGGCAGCCGCTATCACGACAGCTACTTCGACACCTACCCGGGCGTCTGGCGCCACGGCGACTGGATCACCCTCACCTCGCGCGGCTCCGTGATCATCCACGGCCGCTCCGACTCCACCCTCAACCGGCAGGGCGTCCGCATGGGCTCGGCCGACATCTACGAAGTCGTCGAACGCCTGCCCGAGATCAAGGAGTCCCTCGTCATCGGCGTCGAGCAGCCCGACGGGGGCTACTGGATGCCGCTGTTCGTGCACCTGGCACCGGGCGCCGTCCTGGACGAAGCACTCCTGGACCGCATCAAGCGTGCCATCCGCGAACAACTCTCCCCGCGCCATGTGCCCGACGAGATCATCGAGGTCCCGGCCGTCCCGCACACCCTGACCGGCAAGCGCATCGAGGTCCCGGTCAAGCGCCTTCTCCAGGGCACGCCCCTGGAGAAGGCCGTCAACCCCGGTTCCATCGACAACCTCGCCCTGCTGGGCTTCTACGAGGAACTGGCCCGCAAGCGCGCCTGACCCACCCGCACGTCACCCTCCATAGGTGGCCTCGGACTCGCCGAGCACGGTGGCGAAGTCCGAGGCCAGCCGCTCGGCCTCGGCGGGTCCGAGACCCGCGGTCGAGATCCTGAGGCCGGGCGCCGACGCCAGCCGGAACCGCGCTCCGGCCGCGACCCACCATCCGTACGACCGCAGCCCGTTCACCGCTGCCGACTCGTCCCGCACGGGCACCCACAGGTTCATCCCGCTCGCGGCGTGCGAGGCGATGTGCCGCGCGGCCAGCTCCCCGGCAAGGGCGGTGCGTCGCAGCGCATACGTCTCGCGCGCGCGTGCCACCAGCGCACGCGTGCCCTCGTCCGCCAGCAGCCCGTGCACGGTCTCCTGCAGCAGATGACTCACCCAGCCCGAGGTCAGCAGCAGCCGCCCGTCGTGGCGGGCGAGCGTGACCGGGTCACAGGCGGCGGCCGCCCACCGCAGGTCGGTGCCCAGGAACTTGCTCACGGTCCGCACATGGACCCAGCGGACCAGACCCGAGCCGGTCACCGTGTGCAGGGCGGCACCGGCCACCTCGGAGGCGTGATCGTTCTCCACCACGAGCACATCGGGCTCGTCCCGCAGCAGATCGGCCAGCGCGTTCCGGCGCGCCACGGAGAAACAGCCGCCGTAAGGATTCTGCGCCCGCGGACTGAACACCACCGCCCGCACACCGGCCCGCAGCGCCGCCCGCAGAGCCTCCGGACACATCCCCTCGTCGTCCACGGCGACCGGGACCATCCGCAGCCCCAGCGCCGGGACCAGATCCAGCAGATGGTGATAGCCCGGATCCTCCATGGCCACACTGTCCCCGGGCCGCAACTCCACCGACAGCACCCGGCTGATCAGGTCCAGCGCCCCGTGCGCGAACGTCACGTGCTCCACGGGGATGCCGTCCGCCCCCAGCCAGTCGCGTACGGCGCCCTCGAGCCGGGCGAGCCGGGGAGCGGAGCGATGGGAGTGGGCACCGGGGGAGAGCCGTGACGGCGGCACCAGCGCGGGCAGCAGCGCCGGATCGGGATGTCCGCCGGCCAGGTCCCGCAGCCCTTCCGGCACCCTGGGCGGCCGGCGTGACGCGACCGCCGGGGCCTGCGCGACCACGGTGCCGCCGCGTCCGCGCGTGACGACGATGCCTCGCCGCCGCAGCTCCTTGTAGGCCGTGGCGACCGTGCCCGGACTCACGCCCAACTCGTCCGCGAGCCGCCGCACGGGCGGCAGCGCGGCACCCGGCGGCAGCACCCCCTCGGCCACGCCCCGTTCGACGGAGCCGGCAATTGCCTTGGCCGTCGTACCACTGATCTCATATTGTGTTACCACGTTGATAATTATGTACCGATACAAAACTCAACACAAGCTCCGCGCAAGGGGGAAAACAGTGGACGCCACACCACGCGGTGCCGGCCGGGCGCCGCGCATACCCGGAGGCCGCGACGGACGCCGGATGCTCCTCGTCACCTTCCTCGACCGCACCGGCAGCGGCCTGTGGGCATCCGTCTCCGTCCTCTACTTCACCTACGTGTCGGGCCTCTCCGTCGCCCAGGTCGGCACGCTCGCCGCGGTCTCCGGCGCCATCGGCATCGCGGGTGCCCCCCTGGGCGGCCGCATCGCCGACCGCTTCCCCCTCACCCGCGTCCTGATCGCACTCCAAGCTCTGCGCGCCCTGGCCTCCTTCGCCCTGCTCACCACCGACCACTACCTCGCGCTGCTCGCGTTCTCGGCGCTCGGGAGCCTCGGCGACCGCGCCTCCAGCATCCTCACCAGGCTCTACGCCACCCGCGTCGCCGGAGCCGACCGCGTCCGCTACCAGGCGGTCAACCGCACCGCCTCCAACGCCGGCTGGGCCCTGGGCGGCCTCGCCGCGGCCGCCGCACTCACCCTCGGCACCACCACGGCCTATCGCTTCCTCCTCGCCGGCGACGGCCTCTCCTTCGTCGTCGTCGCCCTCCTCACCCTGACCTGCGCGGAGCCCCCGTCGACCACGCGCACCGCCGCCACCTGCGACGACGCACCCCGCAAGACCAAGCCTGCCAACCCCTGGCGCGACCGCACCTACCTCGCCTACGTCGCGACCGAGACCGTCCTCTGCCTCGACGACACCGTCTTCAAGATCGGCCTGCCCCTGTGGATCGCGCACAGCCAGGACGTCCCCCACGGCCTCGCACCGCTGCTGCTCGTCCTCAACAACCTGATCGTGGTGGCCTTCCAAGTGCCGCTCGCCCGCTACGGCGCCTCCACCGCGGCGGCCCGCAAGCTCCTCCTCCCGCTGTCCGCCGCCTTCGCCCTCGGCGGCATCACCCTGGCGCTCTCCGCCACCGACAGCACCTTCGAGGCCGTCTGCATGCTCACCGCCGCTGCCGTCGCCTTCACTGTGGCCGAGATGCTCCACGCAACCGTCTCCTGGGAGCTGTCCGTGGCCCTCGCCCCCGACACCACCCTCGGCGCCTACCTGGGCGTCCACGGGCTCGCCCAGTCCGCCCAGCGCAGCATCGGCCCGCTCGCCGTCACGGCGGCCATCGCCACCGGACCCGTCGGCTGGACCGTCTTCGGCGCCACCATCGCTCTGACCTGCGGAATTCAGCACCGACTGGTCCGTGACCGCCTTCAGCGCACCCCGTTGTCAGCGCCGCCGGTTACTGTGAGTGAGCATTGATCGACTGCGCATTGGGGGAAACATGGCGCACACCGACCACCAGACCATGCGACGCGTCCTGCGCCGCGAAATCGCCGGCACCATCGGCCTGCTCACCGACGAGCACGACTTCCGCGCCATGCGGCGCTACCGCAGCTTCGCCTTCGACGACCACACCACCTACCTGCAGCAGGTGGAGGCCCTCCTCAAGAGCCGCGCGGCCCAGGGCAGCCACACCGTCCTGGCCCTCTTCGACCCAGAGGACTACGCGGCCTTCTGCACGGACACCGGCCTCGATCCGGAAGCCCCCGCCAGCCGCACCCGGTTCACCGCGGAACTCGCGGCCACCGGACCCACCGTCCCCTACGACGGCCGCCCCCTCGCCACACTCCTGCCCGCCCTCGTCGACGAGGCCGTACGGCAGGCCACCTGGGAGTACGCCACCACCCTCCTGACTCGCCTCGGCCCGTGCCCCACCTGCGGCGAGGACATCGGACGCGCCGCCTTCACGCGCGCCTCAGACCTCGTCGTCCGCATCCTCGACACCGCCCCGCCGGGCGAACGGCACCTCGTCTGCAGCGTCTGCGGACCACCGGAAACACTCCTCTCCGTCCTGCACGCCGACGACAGCGCCGAAGGCACCCTCGAACTCGACGAGGCCGAGGCCCTCGAATTCACCAGCGTCCTGGCCCTCGGCCTCGCCACTCGCAGTCCCGGCGGAGTCGTCATGCGCATCAGCGCCCCCGACACGGCCGACCGCGTCCACGGCTGGCGGCTGCGCGGAGGTGCTCTCGAACCCCTGACCGCCTCCGAGGTCTTCGACGCCTACTGCACCGACGCCGAATCCGGCGACATCATCTCCCCCGAGCCAGGCGTCGACTACTGCGTACCGCCGGACCTCGGGGAGGAAGGCACGGCACCGGCGCATCGCCACTGAACGCGTCAGGGGCGCCCCACCCGAAGGCGGGACGCCCCTGAACACCGCGAGCAGCGGTCACCGGCCGCGACTACTCGCCGGACAGCACCGCCTGAGCAGCGCTGCGCGCCTCCTCGGCGCTGTCAGACGCACGCGCGGCAGCGGCGGCCCGCTCGCACTGCGCCAGCGTGTACTTCGCCAGCGTCGCCCGGACATAAGGAAGCGACGCCGCACCCATGGACAGGGAGGTGACACCCAGACCCGTCAGCACACAGGCCAGCAGCGGGTCCGAGGCGGCCTCACCGCACACACCGCAGCTCTTGCCCTCGGCCTTGGCCGCCTCGGCGGACAGCGCGACCAGGTCGAGCAGCGCGGGCTGCCACGGGTCCTGAAGCCGCGACACCGCACCCACCTGCCGGTCCGCGGCGAACGTGTACTGCGCGAGGTCGTTGGTCCCCAGCGATAGGAACTCGACCTCCTGCAGGATCGAGCGCGCCCGCAGCGCGGCCGACGGGATCTCCACCATCGCACCGAACTTGGCCCGCAGACCCGCCGCACGGCAGGCGTCCGCGAACGCCTTCGCGTCCGCCCGGTCCGCCACCATCGGCGCCATGACCTCCAGGTAGACCGGCAGACCCTCCGCGGCCTTCGCCAGCGCGGTCAGCTGCGTACGCAGGACGTCAGGGTGGTCGAGCAGAGTCCGCAGGCCACGCACGCCGAGCGCCGGGTTCGGCTCGTCCGCCGGGGTCAGGAAGTCCAGGGGCTTGTCCGCACCCGCGTCCAGGACCCGCACGACCACACGGCCCTCGGGGAACGCCTCCAGCACCTGCCGGTAGGCCGTCACCTGCTTCTCCTCGGACGGCGCGTTCTTGCTGTCGTCCAGGAACAGGAACTCGGTACGGAACAGACCGACGCCCTCGGCCCCGGCCTCCACCGCGGCCGGCACGTCCGCCGGCCCGCCGACATTGGCCAGCAGGGGCACCTTGTGCCCGTCCGCCGTGGCACCCGGCCCGGTCGAGGCGGCCAGCGCCGCCTTGCGCTCGGCAGCCGCGGCCCGCAGCAGCGCCTTCTTCTCGTCGCTCGGGTTCACGAAGATGTCCCCCGTGCTGCCGTCGACGGCGATCACCGTGCCCTCGGCCAGCTCGCCGGCGCCCGGCAGCGCCACGACGGCCGGAACGCCCAGTGCCCGCGCCAGGATCGCGCTGTGACTGGTCGGCCCGCCCTCCTCGGTCACGAAACCGAGCACCAGAGACGGATCCAGCAGCGCCGTGTCGGCCGGAGCCAGGTCCCGTGCCACCAGTACATAGGGCTCGTCGCTGTCCGGGACACCCGGCATGGGCACCCCGAGCAGGCGGGCGACGATACGGTTCCGCACGTCGTCGAGGTCGGCCACGCGCCCGGCGAGGTACTCCCCGGCACCGGCCAGCAGCTCGCGGTACGCCGCGAACGCGTCGTACACCGCGCGCTCCGCCGTGCTGCCGACGGCGATGCGCCGGTCCACGTCGGCCATCAGCTCGGGATCCTGGGCCATCATGGCCTGCGCCTCGAGCACGGCCTGGGCCTCGCCCCCCGCGAGGTTGCCACGCGCCATCAGGTCGGCCGCCACGGCGTCCACGGCCTGGCGAGCCCGCCCCTGCTCGCGCTCCGCCTCCTCCGTCGGGATCTGCTTGGCCGGCGGTTCGAGCACCGCCGTTCCCATGTGCCGAACCTCGCCGATCGCCACACCGTGGCTCACGCCGACGCCTCGCAGCGTTGTCTCCATCTCACCCGTCTCCGTTAGTGCGGCGGGTCCCGCCGCCGCGGTGGTTGTCCTGAGCACCGCCTTACGGCGGCCTTGCCGTCAGCTCCAGGTGAAGAGGCTGTCGCCGGGCTTCACGTCGCCGCTTTCACGGAGGTCGGAAAGGGACTCGGCCGTGGCCTCCAGCGCCACGACCGGGCACACCGCGGACTTGCCGGCGGCCTCGACCGCGGCGGGGTTCCAGCGCACGATGCTCTGACCGCGGGTGACGGTGTCGCCCTTGTTGACGAGAAGCTCGAAGCCCTCGCCGTTGAGCTGGACCGTGTCGATGCCGAGATGGGTGAGCACGCCGTGCCCGTGCGCGTCGACCACGACGAAGGCGTGCGGGTGCAGGGAGACGATGACGCCGTCCACGGGCGCCACGGCCACGGAGGGCTCACGCACGGGGTCGATCGCGGTGCCCGGGCCGACCATGGCCCCGGAGAAGACCGGATCCGGCACGGCGGCCAGTCCGATGGCACGTCCAGCAAGGGGGGACGTCACGGTGGTCATGGGAAGCCTCCCAGGAGTGGAGCTGCATACGAGCCGTCACTGCCTGTCCCGGACGGCACTGAGCAGCAGCGTATGTCAGATGAAGTGGCGGTTCCGTTTGAAGCTACCAGGTAGTGGTCTAGACCACCAACCCGATCGATTTGCACGTGCTTCAGGGCCCCGTGTACAGTCGTACTCCTGCTTGAGGCGGGGCGACGCAAAAGTGCCTCCACCGAGCAGCACCCAAACTCGTCAGATCCTATCTCGGGATCACCTTTTGCGTGTTTGCAGAAGGGTGGTCAGAGAGTCGGAAAAACCCTGATAGAGTTTGAAACACCGAAGGGAAGCCCGGAGGAAAGCCCGAGAGGGTGAGTACAAAGGAAGCGACCGTTCCTTGAGAACTCAACAGCGTGCCAAAAATCAAC
>NZ_JBVKBH010000014.1:0-278576 GCF_055657175.1 Streptomyces sp. NPDC107581 | reverse complement strand
ACGCCCGGTTACATTCCGAACCCGGAAGCTAAGCCTCACAGCGCCGATGGTACTGCAGGGGGGACCCTGTGGGAGAGTAGGACGCCGCCGAACAATCTTTGGAGGACCCCTGGTCCCAGCGTTCAGCTGGGACCAGGGGTCCTTTTGTTTTTACAATGCTTGCGGTACCGAAGACAGGAGTCACCCATGTCCACCAACTCGCCCGAGGACCGTCCGGAGCGCGACCAGCGGCGACGGGACAGTGGTGACCGCGGCGATCGCGGCGGCTACCGCGGTGACCGTGGCGGCTTCCGTCGCGACAACGACCGCAACGACCGCAACGACCGGGGCGGTTATGGCCGGCGTGACGACAACCGTGGCGGTTTCCGCCGTGACGACCGTCGTGATGACCGCGGCGGTGACCGTCGTGATGACCGCGGCGGTGACCGTCGTGATGACCGCGGTGGCGACCGCGGGGGTTTCCGTCGTGATGACCGGCGTGATGACCGCGGCGGCGAGCGTCGTGATGATCGCCGTGGTGGTGGTTACGGCGATCGTGGTGACCGTGAGGGCTTCCGTCGGGACGACCGGCGTGATGGTGACCGTGGTTCCCGTCCGGCGTTCCAGCGTGACGACCGCGACCGTGGGCCGCGTCGGGACGACCGTGGCGACCGCCCCGCCTTCCGGCGCGACGACCGTCGTGATGACCGCCGCGACGACCGCGGTGGCGACCGTCCCGCCTTCCGGCGTGACGACAACCGCGGCGGTTTCCGCCGTGACGACCGTCGTGATGACCGCGGCGGCGACCGTCGTGATGACCGCGGCGGTGACCGTGGTGGTTTCCGTCGTGATGACCGGCGTGATGACCGTGGCGGCGAGCGTCGTGATGATCGCCGTGGTGGTGGTTACGGCGATCGTGGTGACCGTGGGGGCTATGGCGATCGTGGTGACCGTGGGGGCTTCCGTCGGGACGACCGGCGTGATGGTGACCGTGGTTCCCGTCCGGCGTTCCAGCGTGACGACCGCGACCGTGGGCCGCGTCGGGACGACCGTGGCGACCGCCCCGCCTTCCGGCGCGACGACCGTCGTGATGACCGCCGCGACGACCGCGGTGGCGACCGTCCCGCCTTCCGGCGTGACGACAACCGCGGCGGCTTTCGCCGTGACGACCGTGGGGGCGACCGCCCCGCGTTCCGCCGCGACGACCGTCGTGACGACCGCCGTGATGACCGCGGTGGCGACCGTCCCGCGTTCCGGCGCGACGACCGCCGTGACGACCGGCGCGACGACCGTCGGGGTGAGGACCGTGGAGGTTTCCGGCGGGACGACAGCCGTGGTGAGCGCGGCGGATTCCGGGGCCGGGACGACCGAGGTGGCCGTGGGCCCCGCCATGACGACCGCGGTGGTCGGCCCGGTGGCTTCCGGGGACGTGACGGCCGGGACGACCGTCGTGACGACCGCCGTACCGGCGGTGGCCGCTTCCGTGACGAGCGTGACCGGGACCGGGAGCCCATCAAGCGGCTGCCGATCCCGGAGGACGTCACCGGCGACGAGATCGACAAGGACGTCCGGCAGGAGCTGCAGAGCCTGCCCAAGACGCTCGCCGAGGACGTCGCCAAGAACCTGGTGATGGTCGCCCGGCTCATCGACGAGGACCCCGAGGGCGCGTACGGCTACTCCAGGGTGGCCCTGCGCCTGGCGTCCCGCGTGGCCGCCGTGCGCGAGGCCGCCGGTTTCGCCGCGTACGCCAGCCAGAAGTACTCCGAGGCCCTCGCCGAGTTCCGCGCCGCACGGCGCATGAGCGGCAGCGTGGAGCTGTGGCCGGTGATGGCCGACTGCGAGCGCGGACTCGGGCGCCCGGAGAAGGCGCTGGACATGGCCGGCGCTCCCGAGGTCCACAAGCTGGACAAGGCCGGGCAGGTCGAGATGCGGCTCGTCGCCGCCGGCGCCCGGCGGGACATGGAGCAGCTGGACGCCGCCATCGTGACCCTGCAGAGCCCCGAGCTGGCCTCCAACTCGGTCCAGCCGTGGACCGCGCGCCTGCGCTACGCCTACGCCGACGCCCTGCTGGCTGTCGGCCGGGAGGGCGAGGCGCGTGAGTGGTTCGCGAAGGCCGTCGAGGCGGACCGGGACGGCAGCACGGACGCCTCCGACCGGCTCGCCGAGCTGGACGGCGTGGACTTCGTCGACGCCCTGGACGAGACCGAGGGAACGACCGCGGCTGACGCCGAGGACGCGGCAGACGTCGTGGACGAGACCGAGGGCACGACCGCGGCTCACGTCGAGGATGCGGCAGAGGTCGAGGACGAGGCAGCTGCCGAGGACGACGTGGACGCCGTAGCTGCCGAGGACCAGGCAGACGCCGTAGCCGTCGATGACGTGGCAGACGTCGATGGCGTTGCCGAGGCCGAGGCCGAGGTCGAGGCCGGGAACGAGAGCGAGCGCGAAGGGGGCGCCGGCTCCACGGGCGACCACGCACAGGACGACAAGGACTGACGTGAGCCGGTGACCGGGTGACGGTGACCACGTGACAAAGGGCGGGATCCCAGCGATCCCGCCCTTTCGCATGCCCGGGTCTGGTCCCGGGGCTCAGAGCTCCAGTGCCCGCAGCACCAGTCCCGACGCCGGCTTGGGGCCGAACGACGTCGACTTGCGGGGCATCGTCACACCCTGACGGGCCAGATCGCGGACGACGTCCTCGCGGACCGGGTGCATCAGGACGGCCGTGCCGCCGTCCCGCTCCGCCTTGGCGACCGTGGCGGCCGTGTCGTGGATGTAGGCGATGTGGGCGGGGGAGTCCTCGGGGACGTGCCAGACGTGCTCGAGGAGCGTGGCGTGCAGGACAGTGGCGTCCAGGGAGCGCCAGGCGGCCGGGCGGTCCTCGGGGATCGTCCGGGCCAGCAGATCCGGGTCCGGCCGGTCGATCAGGTGGAAGGCGCCGTCCCCGGCCAGCAGGAAGGCGTTGCCCGTACAGGTCGCGTCCGCCAGCGCCTCCAGGGCCTTGGGCAGCGCCGTCGTCAGGTGCTGCACCCGGAACCGGCCGTCCAGGGCGGCCAGCGCCTCGGCGACCGGCAGGCCGTGCAGCAGGCGGTGGATGGCGCGCACGCGCAGGGGGTAGCGGGCGGTGTCGACCAGGAGGACCAGGCCGTGGTCCCAGGGGCTGGGGGAGGGATGCTCCGCGCGCAGCTGCCGGTAGGTGGCCCAGCGGTGGTGGCCGTCGGCGATGAGGGCCTGGTGGTGGGCCAGGTCGGACTGGACGAGGGCCACCTCGGCGGGATCGGTGACCGACCACAGGCTGTGGTGGAAGCCGTCCTCGGTGGTGGTGGCCAGCAGCGGGGGCTGCTCCGCCGTGCGCTCGATCACCCCGGCCGCCGTGCCGTTGCCGTGGTAGGTCAGCAGCAGGGGTTCCAGATTGGCGCGGGTGGCACGCATCAGGGCGGCGCGGTCGGCGACCACCGGCGGCATGACGTCCTCGTGCGGCAGCACCACGCCTTCCGCGGGGTCTGACACGCGTAGAGCGCCGATGACACCGCGCTGGAGCAGTCCGCCGCCGTCCCGCTGCTCGTACACGTACAGGGCAGGTTCCGGGTCGGTGGTCATGACGCCCTCGGCGAGCCAGCGGCGCAGGGTGTCGGCAGCCTGCTCGTTGCGGGCGGTCGGCGTGTCGGCCTGGGGAAGAATCAGCCGGACGATGTTGTACGGATCGGCCGATTGGAGGTGGTGGAGACCGTCCGGGCGTACGACGACGTCATAGGGCGGGGAGGTGACGGAGGCGAGGCTGCCGACCCGGTCGGGGTCGTATCGGAGGCCTCGGAACGGCGTGAGTTCCAGGCCTCGGCGCACCGTTGCTTCCGAGTGACCTGCAGTGTTCATCCCGGCATCGTACGTGTGTCAGTGGTGTGCGGGATGATCGGGGGAAAGACGGTCGAACGAGGAGCGATGCGAAATGAGCCAGGGCGTCAGGACGAGGCCCGAGGGCAGTGGACAGCCCCTCAGCGAGGCGTACGACACGGCGCTGCTGGACCTGGACGGAGTGGTGTACGCGGGTGGGAACGCGATCGCGCATGCCGTCGGCTCGCTGGACCGTGCCCGTGCGGGCGGGATGCATCTGGCCTACGTCACCAACAACGCTCTGCGGACGCCGGATGTGGTGGCGGGGCACCTGACGGAGCTGGGCATACCGACGGGCCCTGAGGACGTCATCACCTCGGCGCAGGCGGTCGCGCGGCTGATCAGCGAGCAGGTGCCGGACGGTGCGCGGGTGCTGGTGATCGGCGGTGAAGGGCTGCGGGTGGCGCTGCGCGAGCGGGGCCTGACCCCGGTGGAGTCGGCGGACGACGATCCGGCGGCAGTGGTGCAGGGGTATGGCGGGCCGGACCTGACGTGGGGGCGGTTCGCCGAGGCGTCGTACGCCGTGGCGCGTGGGGTGCCGTGGTTCGCGTCCAACACCGACCTGACGATTCCCAGCGGACGGGGCATCGCGCCGGGCAACGGAGCGGCCGTGGAGGTCGTGCGGATCGCGACCGGTGCGGAGCCGCAGGTGGCGGGCAAGCCGCTGCCGCCGATGCACCGGGAGACGATCCTGCGCACGGGCGCGAAGCGGCCATTGGTGGTCGGGGACCGGCTGGACACGGACATCGAGGGCGCGTTCAACGGCCAGGTCGACTCGCTGCTGGTGCTGACCGGTGTCACGGACGGCCCCCAGCTGCTCGCCGCGCCGCCGCAGCACCGGCCGACGTACGTGGATGCCGATCTGCGCGGGCTGCTGACCGGTCAGCCGGAGATCACCCAGGAGGGTGAAGACTTCCGCTGCGGGGGCTGGACGGCGACCGCCGGGGCCGAACGGCTGGAGCTGGAGGGCGACGGCGAGGCCCCGGACGGGCTGCGGGCGCTGTGCGCGGCGGCCTGGACCGCGGCCGGGGACGGTTCCTGCGACCTGGACGCAGCCAAGGCACTGGCGCGGCTCGGCCTCTGAGCGCGAGCGGGGCTCCAGCACGGCGCTCCGGACTCTGAGCAGGCGGTCCTGGCTCCGGTCATGGCGGCCCGGGCTCCGCGTACGGCGGCTCGGACTCTGGGCGCGGCGGTCCAGGCTCCGACACACGGCGGCTCGGGCTCGGGGTACGACGGTCCGGGCGCGGCGGCTCGGGTTCCGATGCGCGGTGGTCCAGGTTGCGGGTGCGGTGGCTCGGGTTGCGATGCGCGGTGGTCCAGGTTGCGGGTGTGGCGGCTCGGGTTGCGATGCGCGGCGGTCCGAGCTCCAGGTGCGCCGGCTCGGGCTCAGACGCACGGCGCTCCGGGCTCCGAGCGTCGCCGCCTTCGGCCATGGGTACCGCGCCTCGGGGCGGACCGTTTGCCGCGGTGGGATCGAGATCGGATGGGAGGGTAGGCTAACCTAACCTCGTGTTGGTCGACAGTCCTCCGGAAGAACGCGCGGAGACCGCCCCCGCGCCCCCAACCCGTCGGGCGGTGCGGGCCCTTGGGCTCCTCCTCTCTGTCGCGATCCTGGTGCTCGTCGCCGCGGCGAGTATCGCGATCGGGGCGAAAGCGTTGTCGCCGGACCAGGTCTGGCACGGCCTGTTCCACGACACCGGGACCTACGGCGACGTCGTCGTCGACGAGCGGCTCGCGCGCACGGTGCTCGGTCTGCTGGCCGGTGCCGCGCTCGGCCTGTCCGGGGCCGTGCTCCAGGCGCTCACCCGCAATCCGCTGGCCGACCCCGGCCTGCTCGGCATCAACGCCGGCGCCTCGGCCGCCGTCGTCACGGCCATCACCTACTTCGGCGTCACCAGCCTGACCGGCTATGTGTGGTTCGCCTTCGCCGGTGCGGCGGCGGTCGGCGCGCTGGTCTGGTTCCTCGGCGGCAGCCGGGGCGCCACCCCGGTGCGGCTGGCACTCGCCGGTACGGCCATCAGCGCCGCCCTCTACGGCTACCTCCAGGCCGTGATGATCATGGACGACGCGGCGCTGGGCAGGATGCGCTTCTGGACGGTGGGTTCACTGGCCTCGGCCACGAACTCGACCATCGTGCAGGTGCTTCCCTTCCTCGCGGTCGGCACGGTTCTCGCACTCGCACTGGCCCGGCCGCTGAACGCCGTGGCGATGGGCGACGACACCGCCCGCGCCCTCGGAGCCCACTTGGGCCGCACCCGGGCGCTCGCCATGCTGGCCGCCACCGTGCTGTGCGGTGCCGCGACCGCGGCCTGCGGTCCGATCGTCTTCGTCGGTCTGATGGTCCCGCACGTCGTGCGCTCCTTCACCGGCCCCGACCTGCGCTGGATCCTGCCGTACGCGACCGTCCTGTCGCCGGCGCTGCTGCTCGGCGCGGACGTCGTCGGCCGGGTCGTCGCCCGCCCCTCGGAGCTCCAGGTCGGCATCGTCACCGCGATCATCGGCGGCCCGGTCTTCATCTTTCTCGTACGACGGCGGAGGACGGCCCAGCTGTGAAGACACTCTCCCGAAGCCGTGCCGTACGCACGCCCGGCGGGCTCTCCCTGCGCCTGGACGTGCGCGCGCTGATCGTCGTCGTCCTGCTGCTGGCCGCCGCGTGCGCCGCCGGTGTGGCGCTGATCGGCACCGGCGACGCGAAGATCCCGGCCTCCGACGTCATCGACACGCTCGCCGGAAACGGCACGGCGTACCAGGACTTCATCGTCAACGAGCTGCGGCTGCCGCGGGTCCTGGTCGGCCTGCTGGTCGGTGCCTCGCTGGGCCTGGGCGGCGCGCTCTTCCAGTCCGTCTCCCGCAATCCGCTGGGCAGCCCGGACGTCCTGGGTCTCTCGCAGGGTTCGACGGCGGGCGCGCTGGTCGTGATCGTGCTGATGTCCGGCAGCGCCGCCCAGGTCACCGTGGGTGCGCTGATCGGCGGCCTGGTGACCGGACTGGCCATCTATCTCCTCGCCTGGAAGCAGGGCGTGCACGGATACCGGCTGGTCCTCGTCGGCATCGGCGTCTCCGCGATCGTCACGGCGGTCAACGGCTATCTGCTGACCAAGGCGGACCTGGTCGACGCGGCCCGCGCGGTGGTGTGGATGACCGGCTCCCTCAACGGCCGTGACTGGGACCAGGTCTGGCCGCTGCTGTGGCTGTGCGCCGTCCTCGTCCCGCTGGTCCTCGTCAACGCACGGGGCCTGAGGATGATGGAGATGGGCGACGACGTCGCGGGCGCCCTCGGGGTGCGCGTGCAGCGCGTACGGCTGGTGCTGATGGTCTGCGCCGTCCTGCTGACCGCGGCCGCCACCGCCGCCGCGGGACCCGTCAGCTTCGTGGCGCTCACCGCCCCGCAGCTGGCCCGGCGCCTGACCCGCTCGCCCGGGCCGAACCTGGTGCCCTCCCTGTGCATGGGCGCCACCCTGCTGGTCGCCGCCGACTGGGCCTCGCAGCGCGCCTTCGGCGCCGACCAGCTGCCCGTGGGCGTGGTCACCGGCGTCCTGGGCGGCGGCTATCTGCTCTGGCTGCTGGTCACCGAGCGCAGGGCGGGCCGGATATGAGCGGCTCGGGAACGCCGCGGGCGAACGGCTCAGCGATCGAGAACACCCGAAGGAGCACTGTGAACCGTCTGTCCGCCGAGCACGTCACCCTCGCCTACGACCAGCGTGTCATCGCCGAAGAGCTGTCGGTGGAGATCCCCGACAACTCCTTCACGGTGATCGTCGGGCCGAACGCGTGCGGCAAGTCGACGCTCCTGCGGGCCCTGTCCCGGATGCTCAGGCCCAGCCAGGGCCGGGTGCTGCTCGACGGGCAGGTCATCCAGTCGATGCCCGCGAAGAAGGTCGCCCGCACGCTCGGTCTGCTGCCGCAGTCGTCCGTCGCGCCCGACGGGATCACCGTCGCCGACCTCGTGGGCCGCGGCCGCTACCCGCACCAGGGCATCCTGCGGCAGTGGTCCGCCGAGGACGAGCGGGTCGTGCAGGAGTCCATGGCGCAGACGGGCGTCGCCGAACTCGCCGACCGGTACGTGGACGAACTGTCCGGCGGCCAGCGGCAGCGGGTGTGGATCGCCATGGCGCTCGCCCAGCAGACCCCGCTGCTGCTCCTGGACGAGCCGACCACCTACCTGGACATCCAGCACCAGATCGACGTGCTCGACCTGTGCGCGGAACTGCACGAGACCCAGGGCCGCACTCTGGTCGCCGTCCTGCACGACCTCAACCACGCGGCCCGGTACGCCACCCATCTCATCGCGCTGCGCGCCGGCCGGGTGATCGCCGAGGGCGCCCCGAACGACATCGTGACGGCCGAGCTGGTCGAGGAGGTCTTCGGGCTGCGCTGCCAGGTCATCGACGACCCCGAGACCGGCACGCCGCTGGTGGTGCCGGCGGCCAGGAAGACACGCACCGCCGTCCGGGAAGGCGCCGCTACAGCAGCTTCCTGAGCCGGAACAGGTCCAGCAGGCTCGCCTCCAGCTTCACCCGGCCCGAGCCCCAGGCGGTGGCGAAGTTCAACTCGCCGCCCACCAGCGCCACCAGGTCGTCCCCGGCCATGGCGAGTCTGATCTGCGCCTTCTCGCGCGGCGGTCCGGGCCGGGTCTCGTCCACCTCGATCCGGCCGCCGGTCAGCCGGCCGCCGAAGGTGACGTTCAGATCGGTGATGTGACAGCTCACCGAGCGGTCCAGGGCGGCCGCCGCGCGGACGTCGCCCTCGGCGCCCTGCATGTTGTCCGAGAGCTTTCCCAGTGCTGCGCGGCACTCCTCGATCGTGGCCATCGCGCACGACGGTACCCCAGCGGTTCGGGGTAGCGTCTGGGCATGAGCGAGTCCGTGTCCGAGGCCGAGATCGTCACCGCGGCCGATCCCGAGTACTGCCCCGCCGCCCCGGCCCCCCTGGACGTCCCGCGCACCCCCACCGGTCACGCCGACGTCGACGCCCAGCTGGAGCGGCTGGCCGACACCGACCACCTCGCCACCGGCGGACACGTCGAGGTGTACGAGGATGTACACCGGGGGCTGCGCGACGCGCTCACCGCGCTCGACGCCCGCCCGGAACGTCCGGCGCCCCCGACGTCGTACGGGAACAGGAGCTGAACCGAACGTGGCAGGAGTCGCACGCCGCCGTCTGGACGCCGAGCTGGTCCGCCGGAAGCTCGCGCGCTCGCGCGAGCACGCCAGCCAGCTGATCGCCGCCGGGCGGGTCACCGTCGGCAGGACCGTGGCGACCAAACCGGCCACGCAGGTGGAGACCGCCGCGGCGATCGTCGTCCAGGCCGACGGCGGCGATCCCGACTACGTCTCCCGGGGCGGCCACAAGCTCGCCGGCGCGCTGGAGGCGTTCGTGCCGCAGGGGCTCGTGGTCGAGGGCCGGCGCGCACTGGACGCCGGCGCCTCCACCGGCGGCTTCACCGATGTCCTGCTGCGCGCGGGCGCCGCGCACGTCGTCGCCGTGGACGTCGGCTACGGCCAGCTCGCGTGGTCTCTCCAGAGCGATGAACGCGTCACCGTCAAGGACCGTACGAACGTACGCGAGTTGACGCTTGAGGCGATCGATGGGGAACCTGTGGATCTTGTCGTGGGCGATCTGTCCTTCATCCCGCTCGGGCTGGTGCTGCCCGCCCTGAAGCGGTGCGTGAAGCCGGACGCCGATCTGGTGATGATGGTCAAGCCGCAGTTCGAAGTGGGGAAGGAACGGCTGGGCAGCGGGGGTGTCGTACGGAGTCCGCAGCTGCGGGCGGAGGCCGTGCGCGGGGTGGCCGAGAAGGCCTGGGAGCTGGGGCTCGGGGTGCGGGGAGTCACCGCCAGTCCGCTGCCCGGTCCCTCGGGCAATGTCGAGTACTTTCTCTGGCTGCGGGCCGGCGCCCCCGAACTGGACCCGGCAGACGTTGACCGTGCAGTGGCGGAGGGGCCGCGTTGACACAGAACCGAGCGCGTACTGTTTTCCTGCTCGCCCACACCGGGCGTCCCGCGGCGATCCGCAGCGCGGAGCTGGTGGTCAAGGGGCTGCTGCGGTCCGGCATCGGGGTGCGGGTGCTGGAGGAGGAGGCGCGCGACCTGCCGTTGCCCGACGAGGTGCAACTCGTCAAGGAGGCGACACCGCAGTGCCTGGACGGCTGCGAGCTGCTGATCGTGCTCGGCGGCGACGGCACGCTGCTGCGCGGCGCCGAGTTCGCGCGGGCCTCCGGGGTGCCGATGCTCGGCGTCAACCTCGGGCGTGTCGGATTCCTCGCCGAGGCCGAACGCGACGACCTCGATCGGGTGGTCGACCGGGTGGTGGCGCGGTCCTACGAGGTCGAGGAGCGGATGACCGTCGATGTCGTCGTGCACCGCAACGGGGACATCGTGCACACGGACTGGGCGCTGAACGAGGCGGCCGTGCAGAAGGCCGGCGCCGAGAAGCTGCTGGAAGTCGTGCTGGAGATCGACGGGCGCCCTGTGACGGGCTTCGGATGTGACGGCGTCGTCCTGTCGACGCCCACCGGGTCCACGGCGTACGCGTTCTCCGCCGGGGGACCGGTGGTGTGGCCGGAGGTGGAGGCACTGCTGATGGTGCCGATCAGCGCGCATGCCCTGTTCGCCAAGCCGCTGGTGACGTCGCCGGACTCGGTGCTCGCGGTGGAGGTGCTGCCGCACATCCCGCCGGGTGTGCTGTGGTGCGACGGACGGCGGACCGTCGAGCTGCCGCCGGGGGCGCGGGTGGAGGTGCGGCGGGGGGCCGTGCCGGTGCGGCTGGCCAGGTTGCACCATTCGTCCTTCACCGACCGGCTCGTGGCGAAGTTTGCGCTGCCGACCACGGGATGGCGGGGGGCGCCGCACCACT
Organism: Streptomyces sp. NPDC107581; assembly: GCF_055657175.1. NCBI lineage: Bacteria > Bacillati > Actinomycetota > Actinomycetes > Kitasatosporales > Streptomycetaceae > Streptomyces > Streptomyces sp. NPDC107581. The sequence goes on along the minus strand of NZ_JBVKBH010000014.1, from coordinate 267,851 downwards.
CGGCGGAGTGACAAGGGCGGGCCATGTGCGCTCGCCGCCCCGGACCTCGTATGGTCTGTTCCGTGTTGGAGGAGATGCGGATACGGTCGCTCGGGGTCATCGACGATGCCGTCGTCGAGCTGTCGCCGGGGTTCACCGCCGTCACCGGCGAGACAGGTGCGGGCAAGACCATGGTGGTCACCAGCCTGGGACTGCTGCTCGGTGGGCGGGCGGACCCGGCACTCGTGCGGATCGGGGCCGAGAAGGCGGTCGTGGAGGGGCGGATCGCCGTCCCCCGCGACGCCGCCGCCCTCGTACGCGCAGAGGAGGCCGGGGCCGAACTGGACGACGGGGTCCTGCTGGTCAGCCGTACCGTTTCCGCCGAGGGCCGCTCGCGGGCGCACCTCGGCGGACGCAGCGTGCCCGTGGGCCTGCTGGCCGAGCTGGCCGACGACCTGGTGGCCGTGCACGGGCAGACCGACCAGCAGGGACTGCTGAAGCTGTCCCGGCAGCGGCAGGCGCTCGACCGGTACGCCGGGGACGCGGTCGCCGTGCCGCTCGCCAAGTACACCGAGGCCTACCGCCGGCTGCGGGCCGTCTCCGTCGAGCTGGAGGAGATCGTCACGCGCGCCCGTGAGCGCGCCCAGGAAGCCGACATGCTCCGCTACGGGCTCGACGAGATCGCCGCCGTCGAACCGAGGGCCGGAGAGGACGCAGAGCTGGCCGAGGAGGCGGAGCGGCTCGGGCACGCCGAGGCGCTGTCGTCCGCCGCCACCGCCGCACACGCGGCTCTCGCGGGCAATCCCGAGGACCCCGAGGGGATCGACGCCTCGACCCTCGTCGCGGGCGCACACCGGGCTCTGGAGGCCGTCCGCTCCCACGATCCGGCACTGTCCTCCCTCGCCGACCGGATCGGTGAGATCGGGATCCTGCTCGGTGACGTGGCCGGCGAGCTGGCCGGCTACGCCGACGACCTGGACGCCGATCCGCTGCGGCTGGCCGCCGTGGAGGAGCGCCGGGCCGCCCTCAACGGCCTGACGCGCAAGTACGGCAACGACATCGACGCCGTCCTCGCCTGGGCCGAGCAGAGCGCCGCACGCCTGACCGAGCTGGACGGCGACGACGAGCGGATCGACGAGCTGACCGCCGAGCGGGACGCACTGCGCACCGGACTGGGCGGGCTGGCACAGGCACTGACGGACGCGCGCACGGAGGCCGCCGAGCGGTTCGCCGCCGCCGTGACCGCGGAGCTGGCCTCGCTGGCGATGCCCCACGCGCGCGTGTCCTTCGACATCCGGCAGACCGAGGATCCCGAGGGCGTCGAGGTCGGTGGGCGTACCGTCGCCTACGGGTCCTTCGGCGTGGACGAGGTCGAGCTGCTGCTCGCCCCGCACCCGGGCGCCCCGCCGCGGCCCATCGCCAAGGGTGCCTCCGGCGGTGAGCTGTCCCGCGTGATGCTGGCCGTGGAGGTCGTGTTCGCGGGAACGGACCCCGTGCCGACGTACCTCTTCGACGAGGTCGACGCCGGTGTCGGCGGCAAGGCCGCGGTGGAGATCGGGCGGCGCCTGGCCAAGCTCGCCAGGACCGCGCAGGTCGTGGTCGTCACCCACCTTCCGCAGGTCGCCGCCTTCGCCGACCGGCAGCTGCTGGTCGAGAAGACCAACGACGGCTCGGTCACCCGCTCCGGTGTGAAGGTGCTGGAGGGCGAGGAGCGGGTGCGCGAACTGTCCCGGATGCTCGCCGGCCAGGAGGACTCGGAGACGGCGCGCGCACACGCGGAGGAGCTCCTGGCGACGGCCAGGGCCGATCTCTAGGCGGCGCCCCGGGCCTCGGGACGGGGCTCGGTGTCGGGGTGGTTGCGTGCCCGGGGCGGGGAGGGGCCGGGCATCGGCGTGGTTGTGTGACAGGGGCGCGTGGGACGGCCCGCGCGCCGTCCTGCTCGCGGCGGGCGGGTGCGCGGGGGACCGGGCAAGGGTCAGGGGCCGGGCGCTGCGGGCGTCCGACCTCGGGATACGGGTGCACAGGCCGTTCGGGCCCGGCGGACTTCGGCGGAGTTCCCCGGGCTTCTTCTCACCCTTGTGGGTGACGTGCTCCGGCGCACTGCTCCGGCCCGCCGCGCTGTGCGCCTCCCCGGAGTTCCCGGAACGGCCGTACGTCCTGGCATGCTTGGCGGAGAACGCTGGGTGGGTGGCGGGTCGAGCACAGTGCGGGCAGCGCGTCGAACACAGCCCGCGCGGGAGGCGCGCGGCACGTCCGTCCGTCCCCTCCGCCCGCTACCTTCTGTACGTTTCTCCGTGACCGCCCCGCGCCGAATCAGGAGCCCCGGCCCCGTGAGCCCCGTGAGCAGCAACGCACCGCACGGCCAGTCGTCGCTGCGCACCGTGCAGGTGCTGGGCGGGGGCAACGCCGGCAGCAGTGCGCACGTTCGCTCCCTGACCGAGGGGCTCGTCGCCCGGGGCGTCCGGGTCACGGTGTGCGCCCCCGTCGAGGCCGACCGCGCCTACGACTTCACCGGGGTCGGCGCCGACCACGTGCACGTCCCGCGCAGCAGCGATCCGGCCTCCGTGGCCGCACTCCGGGCCGCCTGCACGGACGCCGACCTGGTGCACGCCCATGGGCTGCACGCCTCCTTCCGTGCCGTGCTCGCGCTCAGCGGGCGCCGCACCCCGCTCGTGGTCACCTGGCACAACCGCGCCCGTGCGGAGGGCGCGCGGGCGCATCTGCTGGGGCTGCTGGAGCGGCGCGTGGTGAGGACGGCCGTCGTGGTCCTCGGCACCACCTCCGACCTGGTCGACCGGGCGCGCCGCACGGGGGCACGGGACGCCCGGCTCGCGGCGGTGACCCTGCCCGGCCGGCGACGCCCCGTCGATCTGGACGACCCGGACCCGCAGCGGCCCAAGCTCCGCGCCGAACTCGGCGCCACCGGACGCCCGTTGCTCCTGGCCGTCGGTTCCCTCGACCGGCAGCGCGGCTACGACGTCCTGCTGGACGCGGCCCGGGCCTGGCGGGACCTCGACCCCGTACCGCTGGTCGCCGTCGCGGGGGAGGGGCCGCTGCGGTCCGAACTGCAGCGGCGGATCGAGGACGAAGGGCTGCCGGTGAGGCTCATCGGACGGCGCGAGGACGTGTCCGAGCTGCTCGCGGCCGCCGATCTGGCGCTGCTGACCAGCAGCTGGGAGTCGCGGTCCGTGCTCGCCCAGGAAGCCCTGTACGCGCGCGTGCCGCTCGTCGCGACCGCCGTCGGCGGCATCCCCGACATGGTGGGCGACGCGGCCGAACTCGTCCCGTACGGCGACGCGGAGACGCTCGCGGACACCGTCGTACGGCTGCTCGCGGATCCGGAGCGGCGCGAGGAGCTGCGCGAGCGGGGCGTACGACAGGCCGCGACCTGGCCGACCGAGGACGAGACCGTCGCCCAAGTCCTCAGCGTCTACGACGAGTTGACCCAGCCGACGCCTCTTGCGTAGACGGTCGCCCCGTGCCTCGAAGCCCTTCGCTCGGGCCCGTTCCCTTCGCCCGGGCCCGTTGCCTTGCCCTTCACCCGGGTCTTTCGCCTTGGCTCCTCGGCCCGGGCTCTCCTCGTCTAGGTCACGTGTCTGCGTGCTCGCAGGGCGAGGCTCAATGCCAGGACCGTCTGCGGGTCGTCGAGGTCGGTGCCCAGCAACTCTCCGATGCGGGCGAGCCGGTTGTACAGGGTCTGGCGGTTGAGATGCAGCTCGCGGGCGGTCTCCGCCTTGCGGCCCGCGTGCGCCAGATAGGTCTCCAGAGTGGGCAGCAGCGGCGGCTTGGAACGGTGGTCGTGATCGCGCAGCGGGCCGATCGCGCGGTCCACGAAGGCCGCCAGGTCCGGGTGGTCGCGCAGCCGCCACAGAAGGAGGTCGATGTCCAGGCGGCGGGCGTCGTACCAGGGGCGGTCGGTCAGGCCCTGTGCCGCCGCCGCCGTCTCCGCCGCGTGCCGCAGTCCGGCCGACGCGGCCGCCCAGCCGCCGGCCACCCCGACCACCACGACCGGCGGCGGGGCGCCCGGCCGCTGCATCCCGGCCCGCTCGACGCCCGCCCGCAGCGCCGCCGCCACCCGGTCCGCGACCGCCGACCGCTCCGACTCCGAACGCAGCCCCAGCAGCACCGGGACCCGGCCCTCGACCGGCCGGACGCCCAGCAGCACCGGCACTCCGACCGAGGCCAGCTCCTCGGCGACCGCGCGTGCCAGCACCGCCCAGCTGCCGCCGGGGGACAGGGAGTCCCCGACGCGCATCACCACGGGCAGCAGCGGGCTGTTGCCGGGCTTGAAGCCGAGGACCCGGGCCTGGGCCGGCGCGTCCTCCGCCGTGATCCGGCCCTCGGCCAGGTCGGTGAGGAAGTCGCCGCGGCCGCGCGCCGCCAGCTCCTCCTCCTGCCGGGCCTGCATCAGCACCACGGCCAGGATGCCCGCGGCCCGCTCGGCGGCGATCCGGTGCACCGGGGCCAGCGGCGAACGCACCGGCAGCAGCACCAGCCGGGCCCGCACCGACCCGGCCCCGGCCCCGGCCCCGGCCCCGGCCCCGGCCCCGGGGCCGGGGCCGGGGCCGCCGCCGGGCACGTCGACGAGCACCGAACCGGCCGGCGGCGGAGCGTCCTTGTGCGGACCGCGCAGCCCCTCCCACACCTGTAGCGGATCCGCGCCCTCGGGTCCGGAACCGGCGGCGTACAGCAGGCGGCCGTCCGCCGTCTCCAGGAACACCGGGTTGGCGCTGAAGTCGGCCAGGATGCCCAGCACCTGCGGCACCCCGCCCCCGCCCAGCAGTGCCTCGGTACACCGCCGGTGCACCTCCTCGGCCCGCTGGAGCAGCGCGTAGTGCCCATTGACGATCTCGGTGTGGATCTCCTCGGTGACGGTCACGAACGGCACCTCACGGTGCAGCTGCACCAGCGGCAGCCCCGCGCTGCGCGCGGTGTCCACCAGCGCGGCCGGCAGCCGGGTGAAGCGCGGGCCCAGCTCCACCACCAGGGCCGCGATGCCGCGTTCGGCGAGCGTGCGCACGAACGCCCGCTGCTCGGCCGGGCGGGTGCCGAGTCCGTAGCCGGTGGTCAGCAGCAGCTCACCGCCCTTGAGCAACGAGGCGATGTTCGGCACCTCGCCCGCGTGCACCCAGCGCACGGTGCGCCCCAGCCGGTCGGCGCCCGCCACGATCTCCGGGAGTCCGCTGCGCAGCCCCGGCAGCTCCAGCGCCCGCTGAACGGTGATCCCGGCGCCCTGAGTGGCGAATCTGCTCTCCGTACCGCTGTCCATGCAGCGGACGCTACCTGCGCAAACCCCTGGACGACAGCCTGCGCCCCCGGCTACACGGGCCGGATGTTGTGGTTGAAGCGGAACACGTTGTCGGGGTCGTAGGCCCGCTTCACCTTCTCCAGCCGCAGCAGGTTCTGGGCGCCCAGGCCCGCACGCACCCGCTCGGGGCCTTCGTCGCCGACCAGACCGAGACAGACGGCGCCCGTGCTCCAGGGCCGGACGTCGGCCCGGGCGTCCCGCACCCAGGCGAGGGCCCGCTCGTCGCCGGCCGGGTCGGCCCAGCAGGCGAAGGGGTGCACCACCCAGGAGGCGTCCCGGTACGGCACCGGGTATCCGGCGGGCCCGGCGGCGACCGCGCCGCCGAGCGGGAAGAGGCTGAGCCGTGACAGGGCCGGGACGGGACGGTCCTCCGCGCGGGTGCAGAAGGCGTCCACCGGCTCATCGGGCAGCGACGCCAGGCACTCCGCCGACCAGTGGGCCCTCAGCCCGGACGGCGCCCCCGGCAGACGCCGCGCTTCCGCGCCCGCCCGCGCGTCCCACCCCTCCGAGCCCCACGCTTGCACGCCCCACGCCTTCGAACCCCACGCATCCGCGCTCCAGGCCTGCGCGCCCCACACCTCTGCCTCGTGCGGCAGCGCCAGCAGCGGTGCGGCCAGTCTGCGCAGCTCCGCCTCGCCGCCCGCGCAGGTCAGGAGCACGGCGCACACCGGCCGGTCGGTGCTCAGCTGTGTCACGGTGCCGCCCACCCGGTCGGGGCCGGTCCGGACGACCTCGCGGAAGGCACGGATCACGGCGGGGCCGCACCGGGGCGGGCACAGCAGCAGCACCGGGGAGATCTCCGGCAGCCGGTGCAGCCGCAGGGTGAGCGCGGTGGCGATACCGAAATTGCCGCCGCCGCCGTGCAGCGCCCAGAACAGTTCCGGGTGCTCCCGGGCACCGGCCCGTACCCGCTCGGCACCGGCGGTCACCAGCTCCACGCCGAGGAGGCCGTCGACGGCGAGGCCGATGACGCGGTCCAGCCGTCCGATGCCTGCGGCCAGTACGAAGCCGCCGATGCCGACGCCCGGGGCGCGGGCCCCGCCCGCCGTGAGGCCGTGGCGCCGGGCGGCCCGGTCCACGTCGCCGACCGTGGCGCCGCCCTCGGCACGGACGGCCCCGGCCGCCGGGTCGACGGTCACCCGGCGCATCCGGCGCAGGTCCACCACGAGCGCCCCGTCGACCAGGGCACCTGCCAGACCGTGCCCGCCGCCGCGCACCGCGATCCGCAGGTCCAGGTCCCTGCCGAAGCACACGGCCCGGACCACGTCGGCCTCGTCCGCGCACTGCGCGATCACGGCCGGCCGCCGCTCGGGCAGCGCGCTGAAGGCGGCCCGGGCCTGGTCGTAGCCCGGATCCCCGGGGGCGAACACGGCGCCGGACAGATCCTCGCGCAGTGCAGCGAGGGCCGTGCCCGCCTTGGACCGGGCCATGGCATCCCCTTCCGGAAGGGACACCCCCGAGCGCCTCCAGCCTAGGGGCCTTCCGGCATGATCCGCCGGAGGGACCCGGCCCGTGCCTCTGTAGGTTCTCGTCGCTCGTGTCGGATGCCGCCCTCATGCCCTGCGGCTTCGTCTGCTGTCTCACGACGCGTCGGATGCTGGAGTCTCACGTCCGTGTCGTCTGCTCGGCCGTCCGCGCTGGGCGGCTCGGGCAGCCGATCCTCTGACCTGGGTGGTCTCACGGCCGGTGTCGCATCCGACAGCGATCCGGCAGCGGCCGTGAGATTCCGACACGGGATGTGAGATCCCACAGCCTCAGCCGCCGTAGGCGCCCGAGGCCGTCAGCCGCAGTGCGGTGTCGATCAGCGGGACGTGGCTGAAGGCCTGCGGGAAGTTGCCGACCTGGCGCTGCAGGCGCGGGTCCCACTCCTCGGCGAGCAGGCCGAGGTCGTTGCGCAGCGCGAGGAGCTTCTCGAACAGCTTGCGGGCCTCGTCCACCCGGCCGATCATCGCCAGGTCGTCCGCCATCCAGAACGAGCAGGCCAGGAAGGCGCCCTCGTCGCCGGGCAGGCCGTCGACGCCCTCGTCCTTGCCCTCGGTCGGGTAGCGCAGGATGAACCCGTCCGTGGTGGACAGCTCGCGCTGGATGGCCTCGATGGTGCCGATCACCCGCTTGTCGTCCGGGGGCAGGAAGCCCATCTGCGGGATCAGCAGCAGCGAGGCGTCCAGCTCCTTGGAGCCGTAGGACTGGGTGAACGTGTTGCGCTCCTGGTCGTAGCCCTTCTCGCACACGTCCCGGTGGATGTCGTCGCGCAGTTCCTTCCAGCGCTCCAGCGGGCCGTCCGCGTCCCCGGACTCGATCAGCTTGATGGTGCGGTCGACCGCCACCCAGGCCATCACCTTCGAGTGCACGAAGTGCCGGCGCGGGCCGCGCACCTCCCAGATGCCCTCGTCCGGCTCCTGCCAGTGGTCCTCCAGGTAGCGGATCAGCTTCAGCTGGAGCAGGGAGGCGTAGTCGTTGCGGGCCAGGCCCGTCATGTGCGCCAGGTGCAGGGCCTCGGTGACCTCGCCGTACACGTCCAGCTGGAGCTGGTGGGCCGCGCCGTTGCCCACCCGGACCGGGGCGGAGGCCTCGTAGCCGGGGAGCCAGTCCAGCTCGGCCTCGCCCAGCTCGCGCTCGCCGGCGATCCCGTACATGATCTGCAGGTTCTCGGGGTCGCCCGCGACCGCGCGGAGCAGCCACTCGCGCCAGGCGCGGGCCTCCTCGCGGTAACCGGTGCGCAGCAGGGAGGACAGGGTGATCGCCGCGTCCCGCAGCCAGGTGTAGCGGTAGTCCCAGTTGCGGACGCCGCCGATGTCCTCGGGCAGCGAGGTGGTCGGGGCCGCGACGATGCCGCCGGTGGGGGCGTACGTCAGCGCCTTCAGGGTGATCAGCGAGCGGACCACCGCCTCGCGGTAGGGGCCGTGGTACGTGCAGTGCTCGACCCACTCCCGCCAGAAGTCCTCCGTCGCCTGCAGCGACTGCTCCGGCTCCGGCAGCGCGGGCGGCTGCTTGTGCGAGGGCTCCCACGAGATCGTGAACGCGATCCGGTCACCCGGGGCGACCGTGAAGTCGGCGTAGGTCGTCAGCGCCTTGCCGTAGGTCTCGGCCTCCGTGTCGAACCACACCGAGTCGGGGCCGGCCACCGCCACCGTACGGCCCTCGTGCTTGTGCACCCAGGGCACCACCCGGCCGTAGGAGAACCGCATCCTGAGCGCCGAGCGCATCGGCACCCGGCCGGTGACGCCCTCCACGATCCGGATCAGCTGCGGGGCGCCGTCACGCGGGGGCATGAAATCGGTCACCCGCACGGTGCCGCGCGGGGTGTCCCACTCCGATTCCAGGACCAGCGAGTCGCCCCGGTAGGTCCGCCGGGCGGCCGCGGGCGGCGGTGAGTCGGCCGCGTGCGCCGGGCCGAGCCGCCAGAAGCCGTGCTCCTCGGTGCCCAGCAGGCCGGCGAAGATGGCATGCGAGTCGAAGCGGGGCAGGCACAGCCAGTCGACTGTGCCGTCCCGGCAGACCAGTGCCGCGGTCTGCATGTCTCCGATGAGTGCGTAATCTTCGATGCGCCCGGCCACGTGCAACTCCAGTCGAACGGCCACGTCACCCCCGCGCAGGGGGGCTGTCGCTAGTGCGGTCAAGGGGTCGTTGTTGTGCGTCGTTGAGCGGTGAAGCAAAGCAGCCCGCCGAGCCCTGAGGCAACACGGCAGTCCTTGCTCAACGAACTGCCGCGCTCTCGTTGTTCCGGGTGATGCAGGCGGGGGTGTTGCCGTCGTTCCGGCCGGGCTCGGCAGCGAGTGTCCGAGCAGGATACGACGCACGTAGATGATCTGCGTGCCGCTCCGGGCAACCCGTGTGGGCCGAACGAGTGACCAGCGGATGAAACCCGTGTGTCCGGTGCGCGTCTGTGTCGTCGCATGTGACGGATGCGCCGAGTGTTCCGTGTCGGCGTGAGCGCGGAGCGTGGCCGGGAGCCAGCACGCCGAGGCGCTGTTACGCTGGTAGCCCGTGGACCGGTGGGCGAAAAACCCCCGAACCGCAGCGACGACTCCTCCGCGAGAAAGCACAGAAATCTCCGGCAGGCAGCCGCACCGCATCACAGACAGCGACCACGGGAGCCCCCTCTTGGCCATGACGCCCAAATCCACGACGACCAAGCACATCTTCGTCACCGGGGGTGTCGCCTCCTCGCTCGGCAAGGGCCTCACCGCCTCCAGCCTGGGCATGCTGCTCAAGGCCCGCGGCCTGCGCGTCGTGATGCAGAAGCTCGACCCGTACCTGAACGTCGACCCGGGCACGATGAACCCCTTCCAGCACGGTGAGGTGTTCGTCACCAACGACGGCGCCGAGACCGACCTGGACATCGGCCACTACGAGCGTTTCCTCGACCGCGACCTGGACGGCTCGGCCAACGTCACCACCGGTCAGGTGTACTCGACCGTGATCGCCAAGGAGCGGCGCGGCGAGTACCTGGGCGACACGGTCCAGGTGATCCCGCACATCACCAACGAGATCAAGCACCGCATCCGGCGCATGGCCACCGACGAGGTGGACGTCGTCATCACCGAGGTCGGCGGCACGGTCGGCGACATCGAGTCGCTGCCGTTCCTGGAGACCGTCCGCCAGGTCCGCCACGAGGTCGGCCGGGACAACGTCTTCGTCGTCCACATCTCGCTGCTGCCGTACATCGGCCCGTCCGGCGAGCTGAAGACCAAGCCGACCCAGCACTCCGTCGCCGCCCTGCGCAACATCGGCATCCAGCCCGACGCGATCGTGCTGCGCTGCGACCGCGAGGTGCCCACCGCGATCAAGCGCAAGATCTCGCTGATGTGCGACGTGGACGAGGCCGCCGTCGTCGCCTGCCCCGACGCCCGCTCGATCTACGACATCCCGAAGGTCGTGCACACCGAGGGCCTGGACGCCTACGTCGTCCGCAAGCTCGACCTGCCCTTCCGGGACGTGGACTGGACGACCTGGGACGACCTGCTCGACCGCGTCCACAACCCCGACCACGAGATCACCCTCGCGCTGGTCGGCAAGTACATCGACCTGCCCGACGCCTATCTGTCGGTGACCGAGGCGCTGCGCGCGGGCGGCTTCGCCAACAAGGCCCGTGTCAAGATCAAGTGGGTCACCTCGGACGACTGCAAGACCCCGGCCGGCGCCAAGGCCCAGCTCGGCGACGTCGACGGCATCTGCATCCCCGGCGGCTTCGGCGACCGCGGTGTGCTCGGCAAGGTCGGCGCCATCCGCTTCGCCCGCGAGAACAGGATCCCGCTGCTCGGCCTCTGCCTCGGCCTGCAGTGCATCGTGATCGAGGCCGCGCGCAACCTCGCGGACATCCCGGACGCCAACTCCACCGAGTTCGACCCGGCCACCGGCCACCCGGTCATCTCCACCATGGCCGAGCAGATGGACATCGTCGCCGGTGAGGGCGACATGGGCGGCACCATGCGGCTCGGCATGTACCCGGCGAAGCTGGCCGAGGGCTCCATCGTGCGCGAGGTCTACGACGGCAAGGAGTACGTCGAGGAGCGCCACCGCCACCGCTACGAGGTGAACAACGCCTACCGCGCGGAGCTGGAGAAGAAGGCGGGCATCCTCTTCTCGGGCACCTCGCCGGACGGCAAGCTCGTCGAGTACGTCGAGTACCCGCGCGACGCCCACCCCTACCTGGTCGCCACCCAGGCGCACCCCGAGCTGCGCTCGCGGCCGACCCGCCCGCACCCGCTCTTCGCCGGCCTGGTGAAGGCGGCGGTCCAGCGGACGGTCGCCGCGCGGAAGAACTCCAAGTAACACACCGGTCGTACGGTGGCCGGGGTGCCTGCCTTCACAAGGTGAGCACCCCGGTTTCAGGCGGCCGGCCTGTTTCAAGGCATGTGGAAGGACAGGGCGCGTGTGGAAGGACAGGGCATGACGATCAAGGACACCCCCGAGGAGTGGGAGATCCGCTCGACGGACACCCCCTTCGTGGGCAACAAGACCTCGGTGCGCACGGACGAGGTGGTCATGCCCGACGGCTCGGTGGTCCGCCGCGACTACCAGGTGCACCCCGGCTCGGTCGCCGTCCTCGCCCTGGACGAGGAGGACCGGGTCCTGCTCATCAACCAGTACCGCCACCCGGTGCGGCACAAGCTGTGGGAGATCCCGGCCGGTCTGCTCGACGTGCCCGGCGAGAACCCGCTGCACGCCGCCCAGCGCGAGCTGTACGAGGAGGCGCACGTCAAGGCCGAGGACTGGCGGGTGCTGACCGACGTGTACACCACCCCCGGCGGCTGTGACGAGGCCGTCCGGATCTTCCTCGCCCGGGATCTCTCCGAGGCGGAGGGCGAGCGCTTCGAGACGGAGCACGAGGAGACCGACATGGAGTACGCGCGCGTGCCGGTCGGCGACCTGGTGCGCCGGGTGCTCGCCGGTGATGTGCACAACAACTGCCTCGTCGTGGGCGTCCTCTCCCTGGTCGCCGCGCGCGGCGGGGACGGCCTGGACTCCCTGCGCCCGGCCGACGCGCCCTGGCCCGCGCGTCCGTTCACGTCCTGAACCCATCCGTTCGCACATTGGTGTGACGATCGCCTGATCCGATCGGGGGATGTGCCCGCCGCGCTCCTCACGGAACGTCGCAGAGCGTGAACTAGGCTCTGGGAACGCCCGTACCGGAAGGACCCGGCGGGCTCGCGCGTGCGGTGGGACGGGAGTGTGGCCCGTGACGGATCAGGTGGTGGACACAGACGACCTGCGGCTGTCGGCGTCTCCAGCCGTACAGGCCCATTTCCTCGGCCGCACACGGGAGTTGAAGGAGCTGCGCGCCGACATCGAGCGCGCGGGCCTGGACACCCTCTCCGGCCGCAAGGCCCCCCGCGCGCGCGTGCTCCTCATCGCGGGCCGCCCCGGTTCCGGCCGGACCGCCCTCGCCCGGGAACTCGTACGTCAGGTCGCCGAGCGTTACCCCGACGGGGTGCTGCGGGCCCGGCTCAGCGAACCCGACGGCACCCCGGTGCCGATCGAGCGCGCCGCCCGGGAGCTGCTGTCGGCGCTGGAGGTGCAGGCTGCCGCCGGAGCCGGCGAGGACGACCTGACCGAGGCGCTGCGCGCGGCTCTCGCCGAGCGGCGCATCCTGCTCCTGCTGGACGACGCGGCCGGCGCCGAGCAGGTCGACGCGCTGCTGCCGCAGGCCCCGGACTGCCTGGTGGTCGCGGTCTCCGACGGTCCGCTCACCGGCATCGCCGACGTCCGCCCCTGCACCCTGGGCGGCCTCGACACCAAGTCGGCGCTGGAACTCCTCACCCGCTACACCGGCTCCGTGCGCATCACCGTCGACCCGCGCGCCGCCGAGAGCCTGGCCGAGGCCTGCCAGGGGCATCCGGCCGCGCTCACCCTGGCCGGCGGCTGGCTCGCCTCCCGGCCCCAGGCGGCCGTCTCCGACCTCGCCAAGCGGCTGCGCTCGGACACCGACGAGGGCGCCGACGGCACACCTCTCGCCCGCGTCTTCCGGCTCGTCTACGACGAGCTGCCCGGCCCCGCCGCCCGGATACTGCGACTGCTCGCCCTCGCCCCGGCCGGCCTGATCGACCCGCACACCGCCTCGGCCCTGGCCGGCTGCTCGGTGGATGCCGCCCGCGGCGCGCTGGACGAGTTCGTCGCCCTCGGTCTGCTGCGTGCCGTGGACTCCCCGCTGCCCGAGTACGACGTCCCCGGCTGTCTGCACCCGCTGCTGCACGCCCGTGCAGAGAGCCAGGAACGCCCGGCCGAGCTGCAGCTGGCCCGGGCCCGCATGCTGGAGCGGACCGTACGGCTGCTGCAGTCCTGCCGGGCCATCACCGAGACGGACAGCCCGCAGGCCCGGGAGAAGCTGCAGGAGACGCCGCCGGCGCTGCGCTTCCCCACCCCGCGCGCGGCCGCCGAGTGGCTGCGGGTGCGCAGGCCCGCCCTGCTCGCCGCCGTCCGTCTGGCCGTGGCCGACGGGGAGCTGGACACCCTCGCCCGCCGGCTGATGTCCCAGCTGGTCAGGGCCATGGCGGCGCACTTCGGCACCCAGGCGGCCGCCCCCGACCTGTACGGCGTCCACGGCCTGGTCCTCGACGTCGCCGAGCGGCGCGGACTGCACCGGGAGAAGGCCGCGGCGCTGCTGAACCTGGGCGATCTGGACGCGCAGACCGGCCGCACCCGGGCCGCGCTGGCCCGCTACCGGACCGCCCTGGACGCCGCACGCGAAGCGAACGACCCCTATGCGACCCGCCGCGCGATGGAATCCGTAGGCGGTGCCCACCAGGAGCTGGGGGACTACGACCGGGCCGCGGACTGGTTCGGCCGGGCCCTCGCCGAGCGGCTGGCCCGGGGCGAGCGCGCGGAGGCCGCCCGGCTCTACGGCCGCATCGCCACCGCGCACACCTACGCGGGCCGCTACGGCGAGGCGCTCAGGAACTGGCGGGCGGCCGCCGCCGGGTACCGCAAGAACGGTGATGTCCCCGCCCATGCGCGGGCGTTGAGCGAAGTGGCCCGGGTCCAGGAGTACGCGGGACGGCCCGAGGAATCGCTGCGCACCTGCCAGGAGGCGGTGGAGTGGGCCCGGCGCGCCGAGGAGGTCAGACTGCAGGCCGCGCTGCAGCTCCGGCTCGCCGACACCCTGGAACGGCTCGGCGATCCCACGTCCGCCCACCTGCACCGCTCGGTGGCGGAGCGCATGCTGCGCGAGGAGGACGACGAGGGGGATGAGGGGGTCGCGGAGGCCCCGGAGGAGGGATCCGGTCCGGAATCCGACCCCGACGCCTGCGAAATCCGTAGTGCATCCGACGAAGATTGATGCAATGAAAGGCTAGACAGTCGGAACACCTTCATTAAACTGGCTCTGCCGCACATTCTCCTGCGGTGTCTCCCGGTATGCCCCCGCATGCCTGGGTATGTCTTGTATTGCACCCCCCATACCCTCTGAGCCAAGGACCGTGATCGACGTGAAGGTCGGCATCCCCCGCGAGGTCAAGAACAACGAGTTCCGGGTGGCCATCACCCCCGCCGGTGTGCATGAGCTGGTGCGCAACGGCCACCAGGTCGTCGTCGAGCGGGCCGCTGGTCTCGGCTCCTCGATCACGGACAACGAGTACGTGGCCGCCGGTGCCCAGATCCTGGAGACCGCGGACGAGGTCTGGGCCGCCGCCGACCTGCTGCTGAAGGTCAAGGAACCCATCGCGGAGGAGTACCACCGCCTCCGCAAGGACCAGATCCTCTTCACCTACCTGCACCTGGCCGCGTCCAAGGAGTGCACGGACGCGCTCATCGAGTCCGGCACCACGGCCATCGCCTACGAGACCGTCGAGCTGCCGAACCGCGCGCTGCCGCTGCTCGCCCCGATGTCCGAGGTCGCGGGCCGTCTGGCCCCGCAGGTCGGCGCCTACCACCTGATGCGTCCGGCCGGCGGCCGAGGCGTGCTGCCGGGCGGCGTCCCGGGTGTGACCCCGGCCAAGGTCGTCGTCATCGGCGGCGGCGTCTCCGGCTGGAACGCCACCCAGATCGCCGTCGGCATGGGCTTCGACGTGACCCTGCTCGACCGCGACATCAACAAGCTGCGCGAGGCCGACAAGGTCTTCGGCAGCAAGGTCAAGGCCATCATGTCCAACTCCTTCGAGCTGGAGAAGGCCGTCCTCGACGCCGACCTCGTCATCGGCGCCGTCCTCATCCCGGGCGCCAAGGCCCCCAAGCTGGTCACCAACGAGCTGGTGTCCCGCATGAAGCCCGGAAGTGTTCTTGTCGACATCGCGATCGACCAGGGCGGCTGCTTCGAGGACTCGCGTCCCACCACGCACGCCGAGCCGACCTTCCGGGTCCACAACTCGGTCTTCTACTGCGTCGCCAACATGCCGGGTGCGGTGCCGAACACCTCCACCAACGCGCTCACCAACGCCACGCTGCCGTACATCGTCTCGCTGGCCAACAACGGCTGGGTCGAGGCGCTGCGCCGCGACGCCTCGCTCGCCAAGGGTCTCAACACCCACGACGGCAAGGTCGTTTACAAGGAGGTCGCCGAGGCCCACGGTCTGGAGAGCGTGGAGCTGGAGTCCCTGCTCGGCTGACCCCTCCGGCCTGGCGTGTCGCTAAGTCACCGACAGGTAAAAGGCGATACGTCAACACAGATCGTCAACAGCACACATCCGGCCGGACCTTGCCCGACAAGGTCCGGCCGGATGTGTGTATGGTCACTTTGCGACTCTCGGTCAACTCGCCTCGAACGTAACCCTTCGACCGATTCGCACACCGGTGAAACCTGCTGTGCGACGGCCGTACGCCCTTGACAGAGGGATGTTTCATTGCCGACACATCCTGCCGGGTCCGGCGGATTGTGTTGCTGCGGACCGCCGACACGCCATAGAGTCGCCAACCGTCGGCATGGTGCCACGCTGACCTTGTCTAGAAGTTCCCTGGTCACCAAGGAGGTAAGACGACTTGTGAATGAGTCGACATTTTCTCCCGGGGGTGGTCAACCAGGAATGCCTGTACGGGGCCATGGCCCCGCGGGATTCGAGGCTGTCGGCTCCGTAGCTGTGCGCACCTTCGCAGCCCACCAGAGTCCGGGACCGCAGACCGCCCGGACAGCACACCAGAGCATGGATGGCCATCACGTGAACGCCATGGCCGGCGACGGAAGTGGCGCGCCCCACAACCACTTCGCCGACTACGACGAACTGCCCGAGGGGCACTTCTACGACCCCGACGCCGAATACGAGCCCGACCCGGAGTACGCGGCCACGCTCGCCCCCGACGCTGCACGCCAGCGCCGTGAGCGCATCGGCCCGACCGGACGCCCGCTGCCGTACTTCCCGATCCCGGGTCCGCTGACCAGTCACGGCCCCGCGACGATCATCGCGATGTGCAACCAGAAGGGCGGCGTCGGCAAGACGACGTCGACCATCAACCTGGGTGCCGCCCTCGCGGAGTACGGCCGGCGCGTACTGCTCGTGGACTTCGACCCGCAGGGCGCGCTGTCGGTGGGTCTCGGCGTCAACCCGATGGAGCTCGACCTCACCGTCTACAACCTGCTCATGGAGCGGGGCATGTCCGCGGACGAGGTCCTGCTGAAGACGGCGGTCCCCAACATGGACCTGCTGCCCTCCAACATCGACCTGTCGGCCGCCGAGGTCCAGCTGGTCTCCGAGGTCGCGCGCGAGTCGACGCTCCAGCGGGCGCTCAAGCCGCTGCTGCCCGACTACGACTACATCGTGATCGACTGTCAGCCCTCGCTCGGCCTGCTCACCGTCAACGCGCTGACGGCCGCGCACAAGGTGATCGTGCCGCTGGAGTGCGAGTTCTTCGCCCTGCGCGGTGTGGCCCTGCTGACCGAGACCATCGAGAAGGTCCAGGAGCGGCTCAACCCCGAGCTGGAACTGGACGGCATCCTCGCCACGATGTACGACTCGCGCACCGTGCACAGCCGTGAGGTGCTCGCGCGTGTCGTCGAGGCGTTCGACGACCACGTCTACCACACGGTCATCGGGCGCACGGTCCGCTTCCCGGAGACCACGGTCGCCGGTGAGCCGATCACCACGTACGCCTCCAACTCCGTCGGTGCCGCCGCCTATCGCCAGCTCGCCAGGGAGGTGCTCGCCCGGTGTCACGCCGAGTGAGTCTGCCCGGGGCCGACGAACTGTTCCGTACGACGGGGGGGATGGCGCTCCAGCCGTCCACGCCCCGGCGCCCGGCCAACGGTGAGGCCCGGGTGCCGGCTCCCGCGGGAGAGAGCGACCCGGCGGCCGCGGCCGCCGCGGCGGAGGACGCGCCGCCGTCGGTACCCGCCCAGGGCGGGGACGGCGAGGGTGCGGAGCATGCGGCGGCGGTCGGGACGGAGCCGGCCGAGGCCGGTGAGTCCCGCACGCGCCCGGCACGGCGCCAGGCGGCGCAGGAAGGTTCTGCCGCCTCCGAGGCGGCCGCGCAGCCGCGCAAGCGCGGACGGGCCGCGGCCCGGCGGCCCAGCGGGCGCGAGCGGCACGACGAGAAGATCACGGTGTACGTGTCCGCCGAGGAACTCATGGACCTCGAGCACGCTCGGCTGGTCCTGAGAGGCGAGCACGGGCTCGCCGTCGACCGCGGCCGCATCGTCCGCGAGGCGGTCGCCGTGGTCCTGGCCGACCTGGAGTCCCGTGGGGACGCGAGCATCCTGGTACGGCGGCTGCGGGGTCGCTAGCCGGCCTCGCGGGCGGTAAGCGGTAGCCTGCGACGGCGATGACCTCGAACGACGCTCCCGTCCCCGGCCCAGGCGCCGGCCGCAGACGTGCGCTGGGACGGGGACCAGGGGCTGCGCCGGCCGGTCCCGTGCAGGCCGACGCTGTGCTTGCCGAGCGCGGGCCTGCCGAGCGCGGGCCTGCCGAGCCGCCGTATGCCGAGCCGCCACCTGCCGACCCGGAGCCCGCGGAGCCCGAACTCGCGGAGCCGGAGCCCGAGGAGCCGGAGTCCGCCGAACCCGAGCGTGTGGCGCCGGAGTCCGCCGAGCCGGAGCCCGAGGAGCCGGAGTCCGCCGAACCCGGGCCCGTCGGGCCCGGACCCGCGGAACCGGAAGTGCCGGGCGGCCTCCCTCGGTCTGCCGCTGTGGACCCGGAAGTCCCGGGCGACCTGCCGCCGTCTGCCGCCGTGGAGCCGGAGCCCCCCGGCGAGTCCCGTCGGTCGGCTGCCGCACACGCCCCCGCCCCCGGTACCGAGTCCGGCGGTGCGGCCGAGTCACCCGCCGACGGCGTCTTCAAGGTCCGGCTCGCCAACTTCGAAGGACCCTTCGACCTGCTCCTCCAGCTGATCTCGAAGCACAAGCTGGACGTCACCGAGGTCGCCCTCTCCAAGGTCACCGACGAGTTCATGGCGCACATCCGGGCCATGGGGCCGGACTGGGACCTGGACCAGACGACCGAGTTCCTGGTCGTCGCCGCCACCCTGCTCGACCTCAAGGCGGCCCGGCTGCTGCCCACCGCCGAGGTCGAGGACGAGGCCGACCTGGCCCTGCTGGAGGCCCGTGACCTGCTGTTCGCGCGGCTGCTCCAGTACCGCGCGTACAAGCAGATCGCCGACATCTTCACCCGGCGCCTCGACGACGAGGCCCGCCGTTACCCCCGTACCGTCGGCCTCGAACCCCACCATGCCGAGCTGCTGCCCGAGGTCGTCATCAGCATCGGCCCCGAGGGGTTCGCCAAGCTCGCCGTCAAGGCGATGCAGCCCAGGGCCAAGCCGCAGGTGTACGTCGACCACATCCACGCACCACTGGTCAGCGTGCAGGAGCAGGCGCAGATCGTGGTCCGGCGCCTCAAGGAGCTCGGCGAGGCCGCCTTCAGCGCGCTCGTCGAGGACACCGACGACACCCTCACCGTCGTGGCCCGTTTCCTCGCCCTGCTGGAGCTGTACCGCGAGAAGGCCGTGGCCCTGGAGCAGGAGACCGCGCTCGGGGAGCTGCTCGTGCGCTGGACCGGCGGGGACGGGGACGCGGCGCCCATGGTCACCGACGAGTTCGACCGGCCGCCCGAGCTGCCTGAAAAGGCCGGGAAGCCCGAAAAGCCCGAGGGGCCCGAGAAGGAGGAGGAGACGGTATGAGCGAGGAGACCGCGGAACTCCCGGCGGGGCTCCGTACCGTGGCCGGCCTGGACCTCAAGCCCGCCCTGGAAGCGGTCCTCATGGTCGTGGACGAGCCCGCGACGGAAGAGCACCTGGCCAAGATCCTGGAGCGGCCGAAGCGGCAGATCGCGGACGCGCTGCGCGAGCTGGCCGACGAGTACACCGTGCAGGGGCGCGGCTTCGAGCTGCGCTTCGTCGCGGGCGGCTGGCGCTTCTACACCCGTGCCGAGTACGCGCCCGCCGTCGAGCGGCTCGTGCTGGACGGCCAGACCGCCCGCCTCACCCAGGCGGCGCTGGAGACCCTCGCGGTCGTCGCCTACCGCCAGCCGGTCAGCCGCAGCCGCGTCTCCGCCGTGCGCGGAGTCAACTGTGACGGTGTGATGCGCACCCTGCTGCAGCGCGGTCTGGTCGAGGAGGCGGGCGCGGAACCCGAAACAGGTGCGATCCTGTACAGGACGACGAACTACTTCCTGGAGCGGATGGGCCTGCGGGGCCTGGACGAGCTTCCGGAGCTCGCGCCCTTCCTCCCGGAGGCGGAGGCGATCGAGGCGGAGACCCAGGAGGGAGTCCCGTCGTTCGACCCGGACGCGCCCGACGCGCCCGGCGGGCAGGACGCAGACGACTAAGACGGAACTTTGATGCGAAGCAGCGGCAGCGGAAAGAGCGGCGGGCGCGGTAACCACCGCGGCGCAGGCAACAACAGGGACGAGCGCCAGGGGCAGGGCCGTCCCAGCAAGCCCCGCCCCGAGGAGCGCCGCTACGACGTGGGCCCCGGCGCGACCAAGGACGGCCCCAAGTCCGGGCGCGGCGGCGCGGCCCGCGGCGGCGCCAAGGGGGGCCCCAAGCAGCCCCAGCAGGGCACCGGGCGCGGCCGTACCGCCCCTGCCCGCTCGCGTGAGTACGAGGCCCGGGCCGAGGAGCGCAACCGCGAGCGGTACGCCGGGAAGAAGGACGTCAAGCTCCCCAAGACCTTCCCGGGTGCCGAGCAGGAGGGCGAGCGGCTGCAGAAGGTCCTCGCGCGCGCGGGCTACGGCTCCCGGCGCGCCTGCGAGGAGCTGATCGAGCAGGCCCGCGTCGAGATCAACGGCGAGATCGTGCTGGAGCAGGGCCGGCGCGTCGACCCGGAGAAGGACGAGGTCAAGGTCGACGGCCTGACGGTCGCGACGCAGTCGTACCAGTTCTTCTCGCTCAACAAGCCCGCCGGAGTCGTCTCCACGATGGAGGACCCCGACGGGCGCCAGTGCCTCGGCGACTACGTCACCAACCGCGAGACCCGGCTCTTCCACGTGGGCCGGCTCGACACCGAGACCGAGGGCGTCATCCTGCTCACCAACCACGGTGAGCTGGCGCACCGCCTCACGCACCCCAAGTACGGCGTGAAGAAGACCTACCTCGCCGCCATCGTGGGCCCGATCCCGCGCGATCTCGGCAAGCGCCTCAAGGACGGCATCCAGCTGGAGGACGGCTACGCGCGCGCGGACCACTTCCGGGTGGTCGAGCAGACCGGCAAGAACTACCTGGTCGAGGTGACCCTGCACGAGGGCCGCAAGCACATCGTGCGCCGCATGCTCGCCGAGGCCGGCTTCCCGGTCGAGAAGCTGGTGCGCACCTCCTTCGGCCCGATCACCCTGGGCGACCAGAAGTCGGGCTGGCTGCGCCGCCTGTCCAACACCGAGGTCGGGATGCTGATGCAGGAGGTCGACCTCTAGGAGAGGTCTGTACGCCGCTCTGACGGCCGGTCCCGGGTGTCCCGGGGCCGGCCGTCGTCGTCTGCGGGAACGGCACTCCAGGGGCCGCTGAGGGCTTGCGGACCACGATCCCGCTCTTTATAGTCGTAGTGACTATTAGTCGAGTGGGCGGCTGGACGGCGAGCCCATGAGGGCGTCGGGGACATGAAGGGGGCGGCCGGAGGTGCAGGGCTACGACAAGTACGCGTACGAACCCTTCGCCGTCACCGTCGACCTCGCCGTCCTCACCCTGCGCGCGGACGCCCTGCACGTGCTGCTGGTCGAGCGCGGGCAGGAGCCGTACGCCGGCCACTGGGCGCTGCCCGGCGGCTTCCTGCTGCCCGACGAGTCGGCGGAGACGGCAGCCCGGCGCGAACTCGCCGAGGAGACCGGCCTGGCCGACGTCTCCGGACTGCACCTGGAGCAGCTGCGCACCTACAGCGGACCGGACCGCGACCCCCGGATGCGGGTCGTCTCCGTCGCCTTCACCGCGCTGCTTCCCGAGCCCCCCGAGCCGCGCGGCGGCGGTGACGCGGCCCAGGCCCGCTGGCTGCCGTACGGCTCCGCCGGACCGCTCGCCTTCGACCACGACCGGATCCTCGCCGACGCCCACGACCGGATCGGCGCCCAGCTGGAGAACGGCTGTGCGGCCACGGCCTTCTGCCCGCCCGAGTTCACCCTCGGTGAGCTCCAGCGGGTCTACGAGACCGTGTGGGGCAGGGCCCTGGACCGCCCCAACTTCCGCCGCAAAGTGCTCGCCACGCCCGGCTTCGTGGAACCCGTTCCCGGCGCCGCCCGGCTCACCGGCGGCCGCGGCAAGCCGGCCGCGCTCTACCGTGCGGGCACCGCCACCGCCCTGCACCCGCCCCTGCTCCGCCCGTCCCGGGAAGGACGCCCCGCATGACCGTCATCCAGCCCCGCACGACCACCGTCGGCACGAGCAAGCGCGCCGCCACCGGAACCCTCATCGGCCTGGCCCTCGGGGACGCCCTGGGCTTCCCCACCGAGTTCAACGACGTGCCCTCGATCCTCGCCAAGTGCGGGCCCTGGCGGGAGATGGAGCTGCCCGCGCGCGCCTTCGTCTCCGACGACACGCAGATGACCCTCGCCGTCGGCCGTGCGCTGCGGACGGCCATGGACCGCGGGTCACTCGCGCCGAGTCCGCTGGCCCGGCCGCTGCGCGAGGAGTTCGTGGACTGGTACCGGTCGCCCGAGAACAACCGCGCCCCCGGCCGCACCTGCCTGACCGCCTGCGACCTGCTCCAGGACGAGGGCCGGAGCTGGCAGGACGCCAGCCAGGTCGGCTCCAAGGGCTGCGGCGCCAACATGCGCGTCGCCCCCATCGGGCTCGCGCCCGGCCTGAGCGACGAACAGCGCGCCGGCGCCGCCCAGTTGCAGTCCGCGCTCACCCATGGACACCCCACCGCGCTGGCCGCCTCCGACCTCACCGCCCGCGCCGTCCGCCTGCTCGCCCAGGGCACCGATCCGGCCGCACTCGTCGGACAGCTGCGCGCGTACGCCCACGACAACCGCACCCGCTACCACCACACCTGGCTCGGCGACCTGTGGACCCGCTCCCAGGACCCCGGCCCGGAGCACTTCATCGCACGCGGCTGGGACGAGTGCCTGGAGATCCTCGGCCGCCTGCAGGAGGCCGTGCGCACCGTCTCCGCGGAGAGCGACCCCTGCCTGGCCACGGGCGAGGGCTGGATCGCCGAGGAGGCCTTCGCCACCGGACTGCTGTGCTTCCTGCTCCTGCCCGACGAGCCCGTCACCGCCCTGCGCCGCGCCGCCTGCTCCTCGGGCGACTCGGACTCGATCGCCTGCCTCACCGGGGCCTTCGCGGGCGCCCGGCACGGCGCGGACGCCTGGCCGGCCGAGTGGGCCGACCGGATCGAGTACCGGGGGGACCTGTTGACGCTGGGAGCGCTCTGGGACGCTTAGGCGCATGATCGACGACCTCGACCTGGACCTGGCCCCCGTGATCGCCGAACAGCCCCACCCCCTGCTGTTCGCCACCGTCTCCGGAGCCCACCTGTACGGCTTTCCCTCCGAGGACTCCGACCTGGACCTGCGCGGCGTCCACCTGCTGCCCGCCGCCGACCTGCTCGGGCTGCACGAGCCGGAGGAGACGCGGTCGCGGGCCTGGGTGCGGTTCGGCGTCGAGATGGACCTCGTCACCCACGACCTGCGCAAGTTCGTACGGCTGATGCTCCGGCGCAACGGCTATGTGCTGGAGCAGCTGCTCTCCCCGCTGGTCGCGCACACCACCGACGCGCACCGGGAGCTGACCGCGCTCGTGCCGGGCGTCCTCACCGGCCACCACGCCCACCACTACCGGGGCTTCGCGGTGACCCAGTGGCGGCTGTTCGAGAAGACCGGCGAACTCAAGCCGCTGCTCTACACGTTCCGTGTGCTGCTCACCGGCATCCACCTCATGCGCAGCGGCGAGGTCCAGGCCCATCTGCCCACGCTCCTGGACCAGGTGGCCGCGCCCGGCTATCTGCCCGAGCTGATAGCCGCCAAGGCGGAGCGCGAGCACGGCACCGCCGACCTCGACCACGCGCGCGCGGAGGCCGACGTGGAGCGGCTGCACGCCCAGCTCGACGAGGCGCAGGCCGCCTCAGCCCTGCCCGAGGCGCCCACCGCCCACGACGCCCTGCACGACCTGGTGGTCCGGCTCCGACTGGAGGGCTGAGGCGCGCCGCGTCCGGAAGACGAAGTCGGCCACGCCCGCGTGGTCCGGTTCCGGCGGCAGCGGGGTGCGGCGCAGTGCCTCCTCGGTCTCGGCCGCGAGACGGGCCATCCACGCCTCGGCCCGCGTCCAGGAGACCTCGCCCCGCTTCACCGCCAGCAGCGGCTCCCGCTGGTCGCCGACGTCGATCCGCAGCTCCCCGGTGCGCAGCAGATCCCGGGCGCTCATCAGCAGACGCAGCAGGTGCATCGCGTGCTTCCAGCGCGGGGCACCCGTCGTACGGACATCGGCGTCGAGCTTGCGGCGCTGGCCGAGGGCGTAGCGGGTGAAGGTGCCGTGGACCTGCCGGGACAGGAACGAGGCCCGCAGGGACAGCAGCTCGCGCCCGGTCCCGTCCATGTGCTCCACCAGCGGGGAGTGCAGACACTCCAGGATGTTCGGGTTGCCGCGCAGCGCCAGCTCGCAGAACCGCTCCAGCTCCCAGGAGAACCGCTCCTCGCCCGGACCCTCCACATGCGTCGGCGGCTTCTCGAACCGCCAGAACAGGGGAGTGGGGGCGAGGAAGACGCCCCGCCGGTCGGTGTCGCTGGTCTCCGTGGCCAGGCCGAACGCCCGCGAGCCCATGACGCAGGCGTAGACCGTGTGGTCGCGTACGAGATGCGCCGGATCGGCCGGATTCTCCGGATTCGCCGAACTCTCAAGGGTCCCGGGCTGCATGCCCGGAGCGTACGCGGGCCGCTCACGCCAGGCGGATCGAATTTCCCTTCACCTCGATCGTCTCGGGGGGCAGCGGCCTGGGCGCCGGACCGCGCGCGACGGAGCCGTCCGCGATGCGGTACCTGCTGCCGTGGCACGGACAGTCGATGGTGCCGTCCGCCACCCGGCTCACCGTGCACCCCTGGTGCGTGCAGATCGCCGAGAAGGCCTTGAAGTCGCCCTTCTTCGGCTGGGTGACCACGACCTTCTGCGCCGGGAAGACCTTGCCGCCGCCCTCCGGGATGTCGCCGGTCTTCGCCAGTTCCTTCCCGCCCGAGGCGGGAGCGGCCCCGCTCTCGCCGGCGCCGCAGCCCACGCATCCGACGGCGAGCGCGGCCGCGCCCGTCGCGAGAACCGTGCGGCGTGTCGAGTTCCGGGTCATGTCATCACTCCGAACGCACATGGTGGCCAAAGGGGAAATACCAGAATCTGTGTACTGTCTCAGCGGTCGGGCGCCGCACGCCCGGACGGCGCGGGCTGACTACGCTGGACGGACCAAGCCGATACGCATCTCAGCAAGGAGCAGCGCCGTGGCGGTACGAGCGGTCCGGGGGGCCGTCCAACTGGAGCGGGACGAGGCCGGTCACATGGACGAGCAGGTGGGCGCCCTGCTCACCGCCGTCCTGGAGCGGAACGGGCTCACCGCGGACGACCTGATCAGCATCTGGTTCACGGCCACCCCCGACCTGCACAGCGACTTCCCGGCGGCCGCCGCGCGCAAGCTCGGCATCGTCGACGTACCCCTGATCTGCGCCCAGGAGCTGGACATCGCGGGCGCGATGCCCCGGGTCGTCCGGGTCCTCGCCCACATCGAGTCGGACCGGCCGCGCGCCGAGATCGCCCACGTCTACCTCGGCGCCGCCGCCGCCCTGCGCAAGGACATCGCCCAGTGAGGACCGCACTCGTCATCGGCACCGGGCTCATCGGCACCTCCGCCGCGCTCGCCCTGTCCCAGCGCGGCGTCACCGTCCACCTCAGCGACCACGACCCCGCACAGGCCCGTACGGCCGCCGCGCTCGGCGCCGGCACCGACGAGGCCCCCGGGGGCCCGGTGGACCTCGCGATCGTCGCGGCCCCGCCCGCCCACGTGGCCGCCCTCCTCGCGGACGCCATGGCCCGGGGCGTGGCCCGCGGCTACGTCGACGTGGCCAGCGTCAAGGGCGGCCCGCGCCGCGAGCTGGAGGCCCGCGGCCTGGACCTGTCCTGCTACATCGGCAGCCACCCCATGTCCGGCCGCGAGAAGTCCGGCCCGCTGGCCGCCACCGGCGACCTCTTCGAGGGCCGCCCCTGGGTGCTCACCCCGACCCGGGACACCGACACCGAGGTGCTCAATCTCGCCCTGGAACTGGTCTCGCACTGCCGGGCCGTGCCGGTCGTCATGGACGCCGACGCCCACGACCGTGCCGTGGCCCTCGTCTCGCACATGCCCCACCTGGTCTCCAGCATGGTCGCCGCCCGCCTGGAGAACGCCGAGGAGGCCGCCGTACGGCTGTGCGGGCAGGGCATCCGGGACGTGACCCGGATCGCCGCCTCCGAACCGGGCATGTGGATCGACATCCTCTCCGCCAACCCCGGCCCGGTCGCCGACCTCCTCACGGACGTCTCCGCGGACCTGGACGAGACCGTGCGCGCCCTGCGCGCCCTGCAGTCCGCCGACGAGGACAAGCGGCGCGAGGGCGGCGTCGGCATCGAGGACGTGCTGCGGCGCGGGAACGCGGGACAAGTGCGGGTGCCCGGCAAGCACGGGTCCGCACCGCGGGCCTACGAGGTCGTGGCGGTCCTGATCGACGACCAGCCCGGACAGCTGGCCCGGATCTTCGCGGACGCGGGACAGGCCGGGGTCAACATCGAGGACGTGCGCATCGAGCATGCGACGGGGCAGCAGGCCGGTCTGGTGCAGTTGATGGTGGAGCCGAAGGCGGTGCCGGTGCTGGGTGCTGCGCTGCGGGAGCGGGGGTGGGCGCTGCGGCAGTAGAGCCCCCGCGCGCTGCCGTGGCCGTCCCGGGGGCTGCCGCCCCCGGCCCCCCGCATCGGCCCTGCGGGCCTCGTCCTCAAACGCCGGACGGGCTGGATTTTCCGGGCCCCGGCCTGGAACGCCGGGCGGGCTGGATTTTCCGGGGCCTGGTCCTCAAACGTCGGGCGGGCTGGATTTTCCCGGCCCTGGCCTGGAACGCCGGGCGGGCTGGATTTTCCGGGGCCTGTCCTCGCACGCTGGGGCAGGCTGGATTTTCCGGGGCCTGTCCTCGCACGCTGGGGCAGGCCGGCTTTTCCAGGACCTGCCCTCGCACGCTGGGGTGGGCTGGATCTTCCGGGTCTCGTCCTCGAACGCCGGGCGGGCTGGACTCTCTGGGACCTGTGCTCGGGTGCCGGGTGGGCTGGATTCTCTGGGGACCCGTCCTCGGGGGCCGGGTGGGCTGCCGGTCCGGCGCGTCCGGACGAGTGACCCGTACCCAGTAACCTTGTGCAGGGCGCTCTCGCTCCCCGCACCCCGCTCCCCGCACCGCACCAGGAAGGTGTCCCCCCGTGGAAAACGGCGACCCGACCGTCAAGCCCGTGATCGTCGCGATCGACGGCCCCTCCGGCACGGGCAAGTCGAGCACGTCGAAGGCCGTGGCCGCGCAGCTCGGCCTGAGCTACCTGGACACCGGAGCCCAGTACCGGGCGATCACCTGGTGGATGGTCACCAACGGCATCGACCTGGAGGACCCGACCGCCGTGGCCGCCGTCGCCGGCAAGCCGGAGATCGTCTCCGGCACCGACCCGTCCGGCCCGACCATCGTGGTCGACGGCGTCGACGTGGCCGGCCCGATCCGTACCCAGGACGTCACCTCCAAGGTCAGCGCGGTCAGCGCCGTGCCCGAGGTGCGCACCCGGATCACCGAGCTGCAGCGCTCGCTGGCCGCCGCCGCGGAGCAGGGCATCGTGGTCGAGGGCCGCGACATCGGCACGACCGTGCTGCCCGACGCCGACCTGAAGATCTTCCTCACCGCCTCCCCGGAGGCCCGTGCGGCCCGCCGCAGCGCCGAGCTGAAGGGTGCGGACGTGCACGCCACCCGGGAGGCGCTGATCAAGCGGGACGCGGCGGACTCCAGCCGCAAGACCTCCCCGCTCGCCAAGGCCGGCGACGCGGTCGAGGTGGACACCAGCGACCTCACCCTCGCCCAGGTCATCGAGTGCGTCGTCACCCTGGTCGAGGAGAAGCGGGCCGGGAAGTGAGCCTTCCGTCCGAGCGGGGCGCCGAGGTCGGGCGGCGCATCGGTGTCGGCCTGATGCACGGGCTGTGGAAGCCACGCGTGCTCGGTGCCTGGAGGCTGCCCGCGAGCGGCCCGGCGATCCTCGCCGTGAACCACTCGCACAACATCGACGGCCCGATGGTCATGGGCGTGTCACCCCGGCCGACGCACTTCCTGATCAAGAAGGAGGCGTTCATCGGCCCGCTGGGCGCCTTCCTGACCGGCATCGGCCAGCTGAAGGTGGACCGTACGACCGCCGACCGCGCGGCGATCACCGAGGCCCTCGGCATCCTGGACGACGGGGGAGTGCTCGGCATCTTCCCGGAGGGCACCCGGGGCGAGGGCGACTTCGCCTCCCTGCGGGCCGGGCTCGCCTACTTCGCGGTCCGCAGCGGGGCGCCGATCGTGCCCGTGGCCGTGCTGGGAAGCTCAGGCAGGCCGGGACGGTTGATAAAGGCGCTGCCTCCGCTGCGCTCCCGCGTCGACGTCGTCTTCGGCGACCCGTTCGAGGCGGGCGACGGGAGCGGGCGGCGTACGCGCCGGGCGCTGGACGAGGCGACCGAGCGCATCCAGAAGCAGCTCGCCAGCCACCTGGAAAACGCCAGGCGCCTGACCGGGCGCTAGGCGACACTTGAGTAGTGGATCAGCCCACGGCGGGCCGTTCCACCGATCACCACAATGAACGACGAGGTACGGACTTCATGAACGACCACATCCAGCCCGACGGCTCGGCCGCGCACGAGCACGAGCACGGGGCGCTCGGCGACGCCGAGTACGCGGAGTTCATGGAGCTCGCCGCGGAAGAGGGCTTCGACATCGAGGACGTCGAGGGCGCCATCGAGGCGGCGGGCCACGGTCCGCTGCCCGTGCTCGCCGTCGTCGGCCGCCCCAATGTCGGCAAGTCGACCCTCGTGAACCGCATCATCGGCCGCCGCGAGGCCGTCGTGGAGGACAAGCCGGGCGTCACCCGCGACCGCGTCACCTACGAGGCCGAGTGGGCGGGCCGCCGCTTCAAGGTCGTCGACACCGGCGGCTGGGAGCAGGACGTCCTCGGTATCGACGCCTCCGTGGCCGCCCAGGCCGAGTACGCGATCGAGGCGGCCGACGCGGTCGTCTTCGTCGTGGACGCCAAGGTCGGCGCCACCGACACCGACGAGGCGGTCGTACGACTGCTGCGCAAGGCCGGCAAGCCCGTGGTGCTGGCCGCCAACAAGGTCGACGGCCCGAGCGGCGAGGCCGACGCGGCCTACCTGTGGTCCCTCGGCCTCGGCGAGCCCCACCCGGTGTCGGCGCTGCACGGCCGCGGCACGGGCGACATGCTCGACGCCGTCCTGGAGGCGCTGCCGGACGCCCCCGAGCAGACCTTCGGCACCGCCGTCGGCGGCCCGCGCCGCATCGCGCTCATCGGCCGCCCGAACGTCGGCAAGTCCTCGCTGCTGAACAAGGTGGCAGGCGAGGAGCGCGTGGTCGTCAACGAGCTGGCGGGCACCACCCGCGACCCGGTCGACGAGCTGATCGAGCTGGGCGGCGTGACGTGGAAGTTCGTCGACACGGCCGGCATCCGCAAGCGCGTCCACCTCCAGCAGGGCGCCGACTACTACGCCTCCCTGCGCACCGCGGCCGCGGTGGAGAAGGCCGAGGTCGCGGTCGTCCTGATCGACGCCTCCGAGAACATCTCCGTGCAGGACCAGCGGATCATCAGCATGGCCGTGGAGGCGGGCCGCGCGATGGTCATCGCCTACAACAAGTGGGACACCCTCGACGAGGAGCGCCGCTACTACCTGGAGCGGGAGATCGAGACCGAGCTGGGCCAGGTCGCCTGGGCACCCCGTGTCAACGTCTCGGCCCAGACCGGGCGGCACATGGAGAAGCTGGTCCCGGCCATCGAGACGGCGCTGGCGGGCTGGGAGACGCGTGTCCCCACGGGCCGTCTGAACGCCTTCCTCGGCGAGCTGGTCTCGGCGCACCCGCACCCGGTCCGGGGCGGCAAGCAGCCGCGCATCCTCTTCGGCACCCAGGCCGGCACCAAGCCCCCGCGGTTCGTCCTCTTCGCCTCCGGCTTCATCGAGGCGGGCTACCGGCGCTTCATCGAGCGCCGCCTGCGCGAGGAGTTCAGCTTCGACGGCACCCCGATCCACATCTCGGTGCGGGTGCGCGAGAAGCGCGGCGCGAAGAAGAAGTAGTAGACGCAAGAAGGCGGACGCAGGAAGCGGACGCAAGAAAGCGGACGCAGGAAGCAGACGCAAGAGGCGGACGCGCGAAGCAGCGGGCCTCGGCGCGGCGGCAGAGCGCGGTCGTCGCTGTACGGCGAAGGGCGGCCCCGGGGTACGGGGCCGCCCTTCGCCGTAGGTCACATGCCCCGGCGCGGACCGGGCGGCAGCGCAGCCGGGACGTAGTGCATCCCGGTCTCGTGGTGGCGCCCGAGCGTGCCGATCCGCTGCCACTGCGACTGCTGCCGTGCGCTGTAGGCCCCGGCGCTGTAGGCGCTGTACGAGCTGCTGAACGAACCCGGACGGTGGCCGCCGTACGAGCCCGTGCCGTCGGACAGGCTCCCGAGGCTTCCGAAGGCGGTGAAGCCCATATCCTCCTCACCGCTGCGGTCGCCCGGCAGCGTACGGAAGGTCCTGACCCACTCCGCGTAGAGCATGTCGTAGATCGGCGTGGCCGATGGCCCACCGGCACCCTCCTGCCCCGACCGCGCGGACGGAACGGAGGAGAAGGCGGACCGGCGGGCAGGAGTGTCGTATGCGTGCACGTATGTCCAAACGACCGGAACCTTAAAGGGATGCGGTCGGACGAGCAGGGGCGCAGGACCGCAGCACCGTCCGGCTCCGCCGTGTGGGCGCGCCGCACCATGCACGCCCTACGGCCGCCGGACAGTCCGCGGTCCCCGTCTCCCGGGCGGTCTCAGGTACCCGCGAGCGGCAGCGCCGCCGCGACCAGCTTCCCGTTCGCCGCGGCCTTGTCCAGCGCATCCCGGAGCAGGTCCTCCCGGGGCTGGCGTCCGATGGACCCCACCGGCGCCGCGAACATCAGCACCTGCTGGTGCTTGTTGGCCGCCGACCGCCAGCTGTCGGTCACCTGGAGCGGCTGGTGCGCCTGCCACCAGGCCACCGGCTGACCGCCGCCCGGGCCGGGCTGGAGCACCGCGTGCAGCTGGCCCATGGCGACCAGTACCGACCAGCCGTGCAGCACCGGCGGAACGGACGCCAGCTCGGGCACCGGCATGAAGCCCTGCTCGATGAGCAGCGGAAGGAAGTCGTCGCCGGTGCCGGTGGAGCCCGGGCGCACGATCGGCGCGGTCGGCTCGACGACGAGCGCGGGGTGCAGCTCACCCTCGACCAGGACGAGTCCGCTGGTCACACCGAGCACGGCCTGCTCGGGCACGGCCTTGTGCGGCTCGCCGCCGGCGGCCATGTCGGCACCGGTGCCGCCGATGGAGCGGACGGCGCCCTGCAACTGCTCCTCGGTGACCTGGACGACCTGCGAGGGCAGGCAGCTGGCGTGGGCGAAGGCGAGCACGGCGGTCTCGTCGCCGACGAACAGGACGGTGCTGGTGCGCTCCTGCTCGGAGTCGCCCGGGGTGCGGCAGGAGGTGCAGTCGTAACTGCCCGGTGCGTTCTCTCCGGCGAGCAGCCGGTCGGCTTCTTCGTCGCCGATCTCGGCGCGTACGGCGTCACTGACGTCGAGCATGCGCGGCACGGTGGCTCCCTCGGGATGCGGTACTGGGTCGGCCGGGTGGCTCCCGGCGCCTGAGCCCCGGGGTTCCGGGCTCATGAAGAAGACAACGGGCGTCCTGTGGTGGGGGTCACGCCCCGGGAGGAACGGAATCGAACCATCCACCGCACACGGTCACCTCCGGTACGGAATCGGACACTCACTGTCAACTCTGCACGCTGTCAAGGAACTTGAATGGGTGAAGTGGGTCACAGATCGACTCAGCGGGTGGTCGATAAATCAGGAAATCAATGCATGAAAGGGGTGTCCGAAAATCGACGATACCCCGGGTAACGGCTAACTGGCCTGGAGCGAAGGCGAGTTGGTTGATATCGACGGCTCGACCTCTCTACATTCCTCCGCCGTGTGCAACGAGCACCGCTCGGGTACGTCCGCCGGCCGGCACAGGCAGCACGATCGCCGCACCGGCCGTGGTGGACGGGGCGGGCGCGAGGAACCGCGGTCATCCGCGGCGGAACGCGCCTCGCCCGGGGGAGCCCGGGTTCGTGGAGAGGGAATTACATGTCCGAGTGTGCCGATACCACCCGCAACACCGCTCGTCAGGACGGCGCCCGCAAGGGCCGTACGACGGCCGCCCTCGCCGGGGCGGCGCTGCTGGCCCCGCTGGGCCTGCTGGCCGTGAGCGGCAACGCCGCCGCGGCGGACAACGGAGTGTGGGACCGCATCGCCCAGTGCGAGAGCGGCGGCAACTGGCACATCAACACCGGCAACGGCTACTACGGCGGGCTCCAGTTCTCCGCCGGCACCTGGCGCGCGTACGGCGGCACCGCCTACGCCCCGACGGCCGCCCAGGCCTCCAGGAGCGCCCAGATCGCCGTCGCCACCAAGGTCCAGGGCGCCCAGGGCTGGGGCGCCTGGCCGGTCTGCTCGGCCCGCGCCGGAGCCTCCGGCGGCGCACCGGCGGCCGGCTCGTCCGGTACGACCGCCGCGAAGGGCGGCGTGACGACGAAGTCCGCCCCGGCGAAGCCGGCTCCGGCGAAGTCCGCTGTGGAGAAGTCCGCCCCGGCGAAGGCGCCGGAGCGCCCGGCCGCCCACTCCGGCCGCAGTGCGTCCCGCGGCGACTACACCGTCCGCGAGGGCGACACCCTGAGCGTCATCGCCGCCCGGCACGGGACCACCTGGCAGCGGATCTACGCCGTCAACAAGAAGGTCATCGGCGACGATCCGGACCTGATCGTGCCAGGCCAGCGCCTCGTGCTCTGAGCGGGCTCCGGGTGCCGGTCACCTGACTGAAGCGCACAGCCGCTGTCCCCGTCGAGGGACAGCGGCTGTCCGCGTCCGCCGGTGCGCTCGGCCCCGCGGCGGAGACCTCGGGAACGCGGGAGGCCGACGGCGTGCAGGCGTGCATCCTGCGCGGCGGCGCGCCGGACCTGGAGGTGATGGCCGTTCACATCGTGATGACGGCCGTCCCTTTCGAGGTGCTGTCGCGATGACGGCCGTCCCCTTAGAGGACAGCCGTCCCCTTAGAGGTGCTGGAGCCCGCCGGACCGAGCGAGGTCATAGGGGGGTGCGGGAGCGGCGCGACGCCGCTCCGGCCCGGGCCGCGGGGCCCGCGGCGTCGTGCGGCGTGCCGGGCGGGTGCTCCGGCCGAGAACCTACGGCGGTTGTGTGCAGAATCCGTGAAATTCCTATGCGTCGTCAGCTCGTGCGGCGCTGTGCCGGATTCCGCCGGGAATCGCTCCCACGGCTCGAACCGATCGACACTCCGGTGCTTTCGGCCGGGTAATTCGGAGGGGTAATCAGACACGCGGGAATGCTGTTCGATTACCCCGGCAAGCGGTACGGAAACCCCCGTACGTGTGAGGGAGTTAGCCGGAAACAGGTGTCGGGAACCTGTGACAGAAGTGTGACCGGAGAGGGACCGGCCGCGGCTGCGGCCGGTTACGGCTTCCGTCGCCGCCCGATGCGGCCTAGCGTGGCCGCATGGCACCGATTCCCACTCCGCCAGCGGAGCCCAACGACAGTCCGGACGGGTACGTCGGCCTCGATGCGCCGAGCGCCGAGCGGCTCGCCCGTCAGCGGGGGTGGTCGGCCGTCCGGTCGCTGCCGCCGGGCACGATCATCACCATGGAGTACCGGG
This sequence comes from Streptomyces sp. NPDC107581, assembly GCF_055657175.1. Lineage (NCBI taxonomy): Bacteria > Bacillati > Actinomycetota > Actinomycetes > Kitasatosporales > Streptomycetaceae > Streptomyces > Streptomyces sp. NPDC107581. Next base: position 234,778 of record NZ_JBVKBH010000014.1, on the reverse strand, counting down.
TCGGGCGGCTCAACTTCGAGGTGCGCGACGGCCGGGTGGCCCGCGCCTGGAAGGGCTGAGCCCCGACGCGTGGACGGCGAAGGCCCCGCTCCGGAAGAGGGAGCGGGGCCTTCGCCGTGGCTGCGGGGGTGGGCTGTGCGTACCGGACCCCGCTGTTCGTGGTGGAGCGTCAGCCGCCCGTCAGGGGACGGGCCGGCTGGGAGGTGCCGCGCGGCAGGCGGTCGGCGTGCGGCGGGCGCCGGCTGCCCGCCGGGGTGACCGGGGTGCGCTCCGAACGGGCCGTGTGCGGGCCCGGGGCCAGATGGATCGGGGGCCGCGAAGCGCGCACCGTCGACACCGGCTCGCGCGCCGGGGCGGACCGCTCCGCGGTCGCGGGACGCGGCTTGAGCAGCACCGGTGCGGGGGTGACCGGGACGGCCGGCGCCGGCACCGTACGGCCGCGGCGGGCACGCCAGCGGTCGCGCAGGTCGAAGAGCGCGGTCTCGGTCATGGCGATCAGCGGCTCGAACCAGGGCAGGGCGAGCAGGATCAGCAGGCCCGCGGCCCAGCCCAGCAGTACATCGCTCAGCCAGTGCGTACCGAGGTAGACGGTGGTCAGGCCGACGCCGAGCGCGGTGAGCGCGGACAGCGCGGACAGCCAGCGGCGCGCCCTCGGGGTGGAGGCCAGATATGCCAGGATTCCCCAGGTCACCACGGCGTTGGCGGTGTGGCCGCTGGGAAATATATCGCCGCCCAGGCCCATCTCGTTCGAGCCGATCACGGTCGCGTAGTGCGGACCGAGCCGCCCCATGCCGAGCTTGGCGGCGCCGACGGTGATGTTCAGCAGCAGCAGTGACGTGGCCAGGGTCAGCATCGGGCGGAGCGTGTGCTGCCGCCAGGAGCGCCAGCCGAGCCAGGCGGCGACCATGACGGCGGTGGGGCCGCGCTGGCCGAGCACCACGTAGTAGTCGAGGAAGGCGTGGATCTCCGGCCACTGCTGGTAGGGCCGGAAGAACATGACCTGCCAGTCGAGCCGGACCAGCCAGGAGGTGATCACCACGGACCAGACGATCGCCAGGTAAAAGGCGAGGGTCGCGGTGAACAGCACGACCCGGTGCCGGCTCATCCGCGGCACATCGATGTGAGCCGGTCGTTCCGGCTCACGGTCCAGCCTGGCGAACACCCGGTCCAGACTCCGGGTGAGGTTTCGTTCGGTACGCACCCAATCGACGTTACAGCGAGTGAGCTCTGTTCCCGGTCGATACAGCGGCTTTGTGATGACGATGTGATGTGGGAAACCTCTCAGGCGCGGTCCGAATTCCTGGGATTCCGCAATCCTGTGAGCCTGCTTCCTGCAATTCCTTTGATCATGTTGTGGGGGCAGTTTAATGGCACTTATGAATTCGTTCACCGGACCATGGGGCGGAATTCAGAGGGTGCTCACCGGTGCGCCGGAGTTGATCATGGGGGGCCGGAGCCGTTCAGCCAGAAGGCCCCGTAGGCCGCCGTCGCCACCGCCACACCCACTGTGACCAGCACTGATCTGGACGTCCGCAGCCGGGCGAGGGCGCGCGCGAGGGGGAACAGTACCGGGAAGGCGGGCATCATCAGCCGCGGCTTCGATCCGAAGTAGCTCGACGCGCACAGGGCGAGGGCGAGTACGACGCCCGTGTACACCAGCAGCGCGACGGGCTGATGCTGGCGCACGCCGGTCACATAGAGCCAGATCAGCAGGGCGACGCCGACGACCAGGCCCGCGCCGGCCAGGGCCGACGGAAATGACGTGAACTTGTCGGCCACGAAGCGGGCGAAGGCATATCCGCCGTCGAACCCGTTGCGCCAGCCGGCCTGTACGTCCAGATACCCGAGCGGGCCCTTGCCGGTGCGGTGGCCCACCCAGAGCACATAGCCGGCGGTGCCCAGGGGGGCGAGGAGCATGCCGAGGGCGCGGCGCCAGGCGGGTGCGCTGGTGGTGAGCCAGGGGGCGCGTGTTGCTCCATGTGCGCCTCGCGGCGAGGAAGAGGCGCTCGTTGTCTCTTGCGCGCCGTTCGTATCCACGGCGCGCTCGGCGTGCGCGCCCCGCGTGCTTCTGTCTCGCACGAACGAGGTCATGCCCGCCACCCACACCGCGGCGACCACGGCGAGCCCCACGGGCCGGGTCAGCCCGGCCAGTGCCGCCAGAACGCCTGCGCTCACCCACCGGCCGGTCAGCACCGCGTACAGCGACCACGCGGCCAGGGCCGTGAACAAGGACTCGCTGTACGCCATCGACTGCACGATCCCGACCGGCAGCACCGCCCACAGCAGCACCGCGCAGACCCCCGCCCGCCGGCCGTGGACGTGGTCCGCGACCGCGAAGATCCCCCAGGCCGCCGCCAGTGCGGCGAGCAGAGCGACGACGAAGCCGGCGTCCGCGTACGACAACGGCGCGACCGCGTGCATCAGCCGCTCCAGCCAGGGCAGCAGCGGAAAGAACGCCAGGTTGGAATGGACGTCGCCGTTCGGCAGCCGCACCTCGTAGCCGTAGCCCAGTTCGGCGACCCGCGTGTACCAGAGGGAGTCCCAGCGTGCGGTCAGCAGTGTGTACGCGCTCCTGCCGCGCGCGGCGCTCCACCCGGCCAGCACGACCAGGCCCAGGGCGCGGACGGCCACGTACCCGAGGAGGGCCGGAGCCGCCCGGCGCAGCGTCGGGGCGCGGAGCGGGGCCACGCGCGCTTCAAGATCGGTCACGGGCTCGATTATTGACCGAGCGGGGAACCGGACCGCCGGCCGGGGCGTGGTCAAGAGCAGGTGAAGTGGCGTACGCCACACGGGTTCGGTCCTGCGTGTGAGAGGTCCGCCACGCGTCCGCGCGACGGACTCGCGTACGCTGACGAGTCACTCACGTGGCTTTGCGCGGGCCGGGGACACCGCTCCTCTCCGGCCGTACGACGGGGAATCCCCACCCCGCCGATCCGCTGCACGCGAGGGACCATCTGGGAGGTACGTACATGTCCGGGACGACCACGGCTGCCGTTCGGCCGCGCCGTCGGGCGGCCGGGGCCGGTGCCAACCGCTGGGTCGTCCTCGTCGTGCTCTGTGTGAGTCTGCTGCTCGTCGCCCTCGACGCGACCGTGCTGCACGTGGCGGTCCCCGCCGTCACCGAGGACCTCAGGCCCGGCGCCATGGAACTGCTCTGGATCGTCGACGTCTACCCGCTGGTCTGCGCCTCGCTGCTGATCCTCTTCGGCACGCTGGGCGACCGGGTCGGCCGCCGCCGCATCCTGCTGCTCGGCTACGCCCTCTTCGGTGTCGCCTCCGCCGCGGCCGCTTTCTCGCAGACCGCCGAGATGCTGATCCTCGCCCGCGCACTGCTCGGCGTCGGCGGCGCGATGATCATGCCCGCGACCCTGTCGATCCTCCGCCAGGTCTTCCCGGACCGGCGCGAGCGCGCGCTGGCCATCGGTGTCTGGAGCGCGGTCGCCGCCGTCGGCGCGGCGGTCGGACCGCTGCTCGGCGGTTTCCTGCTGGAGCACTTCTGGTGGGGCGCGGTCTTTTTGGTCAACATCCCCCTGATGCTGGTCAGCCTGCCGGTGGGGCGGATGCTGCTGCCCGAGTCGCGCGGCGACGGCGACGGCCCGTGGGACGTGATCGGCGCGCTGACGGCGGCGGCCGGCCTGTTCGGAGTCGTCCTCGGGGTGAAGCGGCTCGGCGGCGGGGAGCCGGTGGCGAGCCCGTTCACCCTGGTGCCGCTGCTGGCGGGCGCGGCGCTGCTCCTCTTCTTCGTACGGCGCCAGAGGCGGCGCCCGCATCCGCTGGTGGATCTGCGGATGTTCCGGCGGCCGGCGTTCAGCACCTCGGTGGGCTGCATCGTGCTGGCGATGCTCGCGCTGGTGGGCCTGGAGCTGATAGCGGCGCAGTACCTGCAGCTGGTGCTCGGGCTGTCGCCGCTGGCGACGGGCCTGAGGCTGCTGCCCCTGACCGTCGCGGCGATGGCGGCCGGCCTGGCCGGTGCGCGGATGCTGCGCCGCTTCGGACCGCGCCGCATGGTGTGCTTCGGCTTCTGTCTCACGGCCGCGGCGGTCGTCACCCTGACGGCGATGGGCGGCACCGACGACGCGGGCCTGCTGCTGTTCGGCTTCGTACTGCTCGGCTTCGGTCTGGAGACCACGCTCTTCGGGGCGTACGAGTCGATGCTGAGCGAGGCTCCGGCCGAGCAGGCCGGCGGGGCGGCGGCGATCGGCGAGACGTCGTACCAGCTGGGCGCCGGCATCGGGATCGCGCTGCTCGGCAGCGTGATGAACGCGGCCTATGCGCCCGGTCTCGCGTCGGTGCCGGGTGTGCCCTCGCGCGCGTCGGACGAGGCGGGGCATTCGCTCGGCGAGGCCTACGAGGTCGCCGGGCGGCTCGGCGGGCCCGTCGGGGACGCCCTGCGCCGGGCGGCGCGGGACTCCTTCGTGCACGGGCTCCACATCACGCTGCTGGTGAGCGCGGGTCTGCTGCTGCTCGGTGCCGTGATGGCGCTGCGGCTGCCCCGGGTGATGCAGTGCGGCGAGGAGAGCGCGGAGCGGGGCACCGAAGTGGATCTGCCGTCCCCGCGGGAGGCCGCCAAGCCGAGGGTGTCGGCCTGACTCCGGCTCTGGACGTGCGGGACACTGCGCCGTAACGTCGGCGGCAGAGTCGTAACTAGCGTTGCTAGTTTTCACTGTGCCTCAGTGTGCCGGAGGGTGTTCCATGTCCGCGTCCGCGAAGTTGCCCCCGTTCGATGCCGCCGATCCGCTCGGGATCGACGACCTGCTGGACCCCGAGGACCTTGCCGTCCGGGACACCGTCCGCAGCTGGGCGGCCGACCGCGTCCTGCCGTACGTCGCCGACTGGTACGAGAAGGGCGAGCTGCCCGGCATCAGGGAACTCGCGCGTGAACTGGGCGCCATCGGCGCGCTCGGCATGTCCCTCACCGGGTACGGCTGCGCCGGTGCCACGGCCGTTCAGTACGGCCTCGCCTGTCTCGAGCTGGAGGCCGCCGACTCGGGCATCCGCTCCCTGGTCTCCGTGCAGGGCTCTCTCGCCATGTACGCGATCCACCGGTTCGGCAGCGAGGAGCAGAAGCGGGAGTGGCTGCCCCGCATGGCCGCCGGCGAGGTGATCGGCTGCTTCGGGCTCACCGAGCCCGACCACGGCTCGGACCCCGCCGCCATGCGCACCCACGCCAAGCGCGACGGCGACGACTGGGTGCTGAACGGCCGCAAGATGTGGATCACCAACGGGTCGGTGGCCGGGGTGGCCGTCGTCTGGGCGCAGACCGAGGACGGGATCCGCGGGTTCGTCGTACCGACCGGCCTGCCCGGCTTCTCGGCGCCCGAGATCAAGCACAAGTGGTCCCTGCGCGCCTCCGTGACCAGCGAACTCGTCCTGGACGACGTACGGCTGCCCGCCGCCGCCGTCCTTCCCGGGGTCACCGGTCTGCGCGGACCGCTCAGCTGTCTCTCGCACGCCCGCTACGGCATCGTCTGGGGCTCGATGGGCGCGGCGCGCAGCAGCTTCGAGACGGCCCTGGAGTACGCGAGGACGCGGGAGCAGTTCGGGCGGCCCATCGGCGGCTTCCAGCTCACCCAGGCCAAGCTCGCCGACATGGCGGTCGAACTGCACAAGGGGATCCTGCTCGCCCACCATCTGGGGCGGCGGATGGACGCCGGCCGCCTGCGCCCCGAGCAGGTCAGCTTCGGCAAGCTCAACAACGTCCGCGAGGCCATCGAGATCTGCCGTACGGCGCGGACGATCCTCGGTGCCAATGGGATCTCCCTCGAATACCCCGTCATGCGGCACGCGACCAACCTGGAGTCGGTGCTCACCTACGAGGGCACCGTCGAGATGCACCAGCTCGTGCTGGGCAAGGCGCTCACCGGGCTCGACGCCTTCCGCTGACCGCTCACCGCTCATGAGCGGGGCAGGGCCGGCGAGCGGCCCTGCCTCAGCTCTGGTTGAAGAAGCCGCCCTCGCGGTGGGCCGCCGGCTCACCGCTGACGATCTCCGTGTTCGAGGGCGTCAGCAGGAAGACACGGTTCGCGACCCGCTCGATCGTGCCCCGCAGGCCGAAGGTCAGTCCGGCGGCGAAGTCCACCACGCGCTTGGCGTCGGAGGGCTCCATCGCCGTGAGGTTCATGATGACCGGGACACCGTCCCGGAACAGCTCGCCGATGGCGCGGGCGTCCCGGAAACTGTCCGGGGTGACCGTGCCGATCCGGTGACCCTTCTCCTCGGCCGTGTCCGTGGCCACCTTCACCCGGGGGTCGGTGACCCATGCGTTCCCGGACTCGGTGCCCTCGGAGTAGTCGTCGTCGTAGTAGCGCTCGTCGTCGTTGTCGTCGACGAGGCCGAGCCACGCACTCGCCTTGCGTACCGATCCCATGGACGCCTCCTCTCACAGCGGTCCTTCTTGCTTCCGCATCCCTATGGTCATCCATGATGCGGACGGCGCGCCAAGCGGATAGACGCCGCGCGGGGGGTTTGTGACGGTACTGGTGCACAGACGATCCGTCGAGAGTCCTTGTGCCCCAAGGGTCGTGACTCATACGGCTGCTGACTGTGAGTGAAATATGATTGTCGTTGGCGGATGGGTGATGCACGGTGCGTCCGGGTGAACGCACGGGCTGATACGAGCTGACAGTCGGCCGATACGATGCCGCAGCTCAACGTCGCGGCACTCCACGGGGGATCATCATGTTCGGAATCGTCAGGCCGTGCACCCACCGGCTCACCGAGGGTCTCAAGACCGAGTGGATGGCGCACTTGTGCGGGTTGTGTCTCGCGTTGCGCCGGGATCACGGACAGTTCGCGCGCATCGTGACGAACTATGACGGGCTGCTCATATCGGTTCTGACGGATGCTCAGCTCGGCACGACGGGCGGATCCCGGCGGACGGCCGGTCCGTGCGCGCTGCGCGGGATGCGGACGGCGTCCGTCGCCCAGGGCGAGGGCGCGCGCCTCGCCGCCGCCGTCTCACTGGTGCTCGCCTCCGCCAAGGTGCGCGACCATGTCGCCGACCGGGACGGGCTGCTGGCCCACCGGCCGGTCGCGGCCGCGGCGCGCCGCGTCGCCGCGAGCTGGGGCCGGGCCGGGGCCCACAGCGGATCGGCGGTCGGGTTCGACACCGCCGTCCTGGTGGACGCCGTCGACCGGCAGACCGGCATCGAGACCCTCGCCGGGCCCGGCACGCCGATCCTGACGGTCACCGAGCCGACCGAGACGGCCACCGCGGCCGCCTTCGCGCACACCGCGGTGCTGGCCGGGCGGCCGGGCAACGCCGAGCCGCTGGCCGAGGCGGGCCGTCTCTTCGGCCGGCTCGCGCACCTCCTGGACGCCGTCGAGGACCAGCAGGCCGATGCCCTGTCGGGCGCCTGGAACCCGCTCACCGCCACGGGCACCTCCCTCGCGCAGGCCCGCAGGCTCGCCGACGACGCCCTGCACGGCATCCGGCTCGCCCTGCGGGAGGCCGAGTTCGCCGACGGCAGGCTCACCCATCTGCTGCTCGTGCACGAGCTGGGGCGTTCCGTGGACCGGGCGTTCGGCACACGCTCGTGCGGACACGCGCCCGAGGCCTCCTTCGGGCCGCCCCCGGGGCAGCACGCACCGGGGGCGCCGGGGCACCCGTACGGCACCCCCTTCGACGTCAAGCCGCCGCACCCGGACAAGCGGGGCTTCTGGGCCGGCTGCGCCGCCGCCCTCGGCCTGTGCTGCACCTGCAAGGTGTGCTGTGCCGACGAGTTCGAGGGCCCCTGGTCGCGCAAGAAGCGCGAGGGCTGCTGCGGCACCTGTGACTGCAACTGCGACTGGTCGTGCTGCGAGGCCTGCGAGTGCTGCGAGTGCTGTGAATGCTGCTCGTGCTGCGACTGCGGTCTGTGACCGCGCGGGTGGTGGCCGTGCGAGCGGTGACCGCGAGGGTTGTGGCCGTGCGAGCGGTGACCGCGAGGGTTGTGGCCGTGCGGGCGGTGATTACGCGGGTTTGCGGCCGTGCGGGCTGTGACCGCGCTCCTCAGTTCTTCCGTTCGGGCGGAGAGATCCGGGACTCGGTGACGGCCGAGCCCGTCGTGCCCCACTTCTTCAGGATCCGGTCGTACGTGCCGTCGGCGATCAGCCTGTTCACCGCCGCCTGGAAGGCCGGGGCCAGCTCGGTGCCCTTCTTGAAGGCGAAGCCGACGTCCAGACGGTGGTATGCGCCGAGGAACTTCAGGCCCTGCTGGTGGGCGACCGCGTAGCGCAGCCCGTTGATCGTGGACATCACGACATCGCTGCGGCCCTGCTGCACCGAGGACCAGATCGCGCTCGACTCGGCGTAGGTCTGCACCCGGTACGCCTTCTTGCCGGCCTCGGTGCACACGTGCTTGTTCTCCTCCAGGGTGGCCTCGAAGGTCGTGCCGGCGCCGGTCGCGACGTTCAGACCGCACAGCTGCCTCAGATCGGTGATCCGGGACAGCTTGCTGTCCTTGCGGGTGACGAAGCCCTGTCCGTCGTTGACGTAGGTGACGAAGTCGATCGTCCTGCGGCGCTCGTCGGTGACGCCGAAGTTGCTGGCGCCGACGTCGTACTTGCCGCTGTCCAGGGCGGGCAGGATCGCCTCGAAGCTCGCCTGCTCCACCTTCAGCCGGAGGCCGAGCACCCTGCCGACCGCCCGGGTGAAGTCGACGTCCTGGCCGGTCAGGGTCCTGCCGTCGGCGAGATAGGCGGTGCCGGGCGGGGTGCCGCCGACACTGACGGCGACGGTCAGGCTTCTGACCCCCGACGGCAGCAGCTTGGCGGCCGCCTCGTCCTTCCTCTCGGCGGAGACGACGTCCTTCGTGGGCACTTCGCCGGACTTCGCCGCGGCCCCGGCGGCGTCCGCCCCGCCCGGACCGCCGGACCCGGCGCCGCAGGCGGTGAGCAGCAGAGCGGCCGACGTGACGGCGGCAAGAGGTATGGCATGGCGACGGGCAGGCGTACGCATCGGACAGCGGTCTCCAGGGAGCAGAAAGGGTGCAGAGCGCGAGGGGAGGGGTGCGCGTGTGAAGGCATGTGCAGCCACGTCTGGGACGGCGTGTGCGGCGAAGGGAGAACGCGAGAACGCCCGCCGGACGGCGGGCGCCTGCAGGGGGGTCAGCTCAACAGGAGGAGGACCACACGCGACCGAAGTCGATGTGGGAGCGGGTGACCAGCCACTGCTGTGGATGCATGGGCCAAGTGGAACAGGCATACGGTTCCGCGTCAACCGAGTTGAGACGTACGGCTCACAGTGCGGACGGCCTTGACAGTGGACCGAAACGCCCACGTACTCTCGGTGGACGGCCCTGCTGAGGGGCTCGGCCGTGTCCGCGCCGCTCGGCGCACCCGTGTGAAGGCACCCACCGTGTTCGACCTTCCCCCGCGCCCGGCTCCGCCCGGGCGGGGGACTCCCATCACGGAGCCTTCGCATGTCATCCGACACCCTCGCCAAAGTCCCCGCCGCACCCCAGGTGCCCGAGCGTGCGGACGCCCTGACGATCGTCCCGCAGCGCCGTTTCGGCCAGTGGGCGGCCGCCGTCGCCGTCCTGGTGCTGCTCGGACTCGCCGTCAACTCGGTCCTGCGCAACCGGGCGTTCCAGTGGGACGTCGTCGCCGACCACTTCACCTCGGACTCCGTCCTGCGCGGACTGTGGCTCACGCTGTGGCTGACCGCGGTGGTGATGGTCCTCGGCTTTGCCCTCGGCACCCTGCTCGCGGCCTTCCGGCTGTCCGCCAACCCCGTGCTGCGGGCGGTCGGTTGGGGGTACGTCTGGCTGTTCCGGTCGATCCCGATCCTCGTGCAGCTGCTGCTGTGGTTCAACATCGGGGCGCTGTACCCGCAGGTCCTCGGGGTGAAGACCGTCGACCTGCTCAGCCCGGTCGCCGTCGCGATCGTCGGCCTCACCCTGCATGAGGCCGCCTACGCCGCCGAGGTGGTGCGCGGCGGCATCCTCTCCGTCGACCGCGGGCAGATAGAGGCCGCCCAGGCACTCGGGCTGAGCCGGTGGCGGCGATGGCGGCGGATCGTGCTGCCGCAGGCCATGCGCTCCATCGTGCCGCCCGCCGGGAACATGCTGATCGGCACCCTCAAGGGCACCTCGATCGTCAGCGTCATCGCCGTCGACGACCTGCTGTTCTCGGCCCAGTTGATCTACCACCGCACCTATCAGGTCATCCCGCTGCTGATGGTCGCCACCCTCTGGTACACCGTGGTCACCTCCGTGCTCGGCGTCGGCCAGTACTACGTCGAGAAGCACTACGCGCGCGGGACGGAGTCCGCCCGATGAGACCACAGCTGGTGATCGTGGGAGCCGGGCCGCGGGGGACCGGACTCCTCGAACGCATCGCCGCCAACGCGCCCGAGCTGTACGCCGCCCCGGGCCTGGACATCCATCTGGTCGACCCCCACCCGCCGGGCGGCGGACGCATCTGGCGCCAGGCGCAGTCGCCGCTGCTGTGGATGAACTCGCACGCCGAGGACGTCACCATGTTCACCGACGAGACGGTCACGATGGACGGCCCGGTGCACCAGGGCCCCACCCTGCACGAGTGGGCGGGCCTGGACGGCCGCACCTTCGCCGACCGGCAGATCCAGGGCCGCTATCTGCACTGGGTGTACGAGCGTGCCCGCGCCGGGCTGCCCCCGGGCATCACCGTCCACCACCACGCCCGGCGCGCCCTGCGCGTCGGCGGCCCGCGCCAGGGGCGCCAGCAGGTGTGGCTCGAGGGCCGGCCGCGCCCCCTCCTCGCCGACCTGGTCGTCCTCGCCCTCGGCCACCTCGACTCCGAACTCGACGCTCAGCAGGCCGAATTGGCGGCCTACGCCCGCGAGCACGGACTGGTCCACCTGCCGCCCGACTTCACCGCCGACAGCGACCTGTCCCCGCTGAAGGCCGGCGAAGCGGTCCTCGTGCGCGGCTTCGGACTGGCCTTCGTCGACCTGATGGTGCTGCTCACCGAGGGGCGGGGCGGGCGTTACGAGGGTGACGCCTACCTCCCCTCGGGCCGTGAACCGGTGCTGTACGTCGGCTCGCGGCGCGGAGTGCCGTACCACGCGAAGATCGGCTACGACTGGACCGGCCCCCGGCCCCCGCTGCCCCGCTTCTTCGGGCCCGCCGAGGTCGGGGAACTGCTGGCCCGGGCCGGCCGCCCCGACTTCCGGCGCGATGTGTGGCCGCTGGTGGAGAAGGAGCTGGGCTTCGCCCACTACCACCGCCTGTTCACCGCCCACGCCGAGCGCACGGCGATGGCGTGGACCGACTTCGAGGCGAAGTACGCGACCGCCGCCGGCCCCGCCGAGATCGGGGCGCTCGTCGCCGCCGCCGTACCGGACCCGGCCGACCGGCTCGACCTCGCCGCGCTCGACCATCCGCTCGACGGGGTGCGCCACGCCTCGCACGAGGAGTTCCAGAAGGGCCTGCGCGGCTATGTCGAGGGTGACCTGAGCCGCCGCCACGATCCCGATCACAGTGCCGACCTGGGCGTCTTCCTCGGCCTGCTGTCCGTCTACGGGCAGCTGGTGCGGCTCGGGGACATCGGCCCCTGGTGGCACGGCTTCTTCAGCTACCTGGCCTCCGGCCCGCCCGGCCCCCGGCTGCGGCAGATGCTCGCGCTCTCCCGGGCCGGCCTGCTGCGGTTCGTCGGAGCCGGCATGACCGTCACCGCCGACAACGGGGCGTTCCGCGCCGCCAGCCCGACCGTGCCGGGGTTCACCGTCCGGGCACGGGCACTGGTCGAGGCCCGGCTGCCCGAACCGACCGTGGCACGGGCCCGCGACACCCTGCTGCGGGAACTGCATGCCGAGGGGGCCGCCGAGACCCCCGAGGGCCTGCTGCGCGTCGACCCCGCCGACGGACGGATCCTCGACGGGGCCGGGCGTCCCCATCCGCGGCGCTTCGCGCTCGGCCCGTACACCGACGCCCGCGCCCCCGGCGCCTTCACCCGGCCGCGCACCGGCGGGCCCGCGTTCCGGCAGAACGACGCGACGGCGCGGGCCGCACTGCGGTTCCTGGCCGAACTCGCCCTCCGTGCAGCCGCATGACCCCCCGACCCCGAGGAATCCCACGATGAGCGTCATGGTCGACATCAGATCCGTCCACAAGAGCTTCGGCTCGCTCGAGGTCCTCAAGGGCATCGACCTGCAAGTGCGCACCGGTGAGGTCACCGTCGTCCTCGGCCCCTCCGGCTCCGGGAAGTCGACACTGCTGCGTACCGTCAACCACCTGGAGAAGGTGGACCACGGCGCGATCAGCGTGGACGGCACGCTGATCGGCTACCGGCGCTCCGGCGGCAAGCTGTACGAGCTGCCCGAGCGCGAGGTGCTGAAGCAGCGCACCCGGATCGGCTTCGTCTTCCAGAACTTCAACCTGTTCCCGCACCTGACCGTGCTGGAGAACGTCGTCGAGGCGCCGGTCTCGGCGTTGAAGCGGCCGCGCAGGGAGGCCGTCGAGACCGCGCGCCGGCTGCTGGAGCGGGTGGGGCTTGCGGACAGGGCCGGTGCCCGTCCCCGGCAGCTGTCCGGGGGCCAGCAGCAGAGGGTCGCCATCGCGCGGGCGCTCGCACTGGAGCCGAAGCTGCTGCTGTTCGACGAGCCGACCTCGGCGCTGGACCCCGAGCTGGTCGGTGAAGTCCTCGACGTCATCAGGGACCTGGCCGGCCAGGGCACGACGATGATCGTCGTCACGCACGAGATCGCCTTCGCCCGCGAGATCGCCGACACGGTGGTGTTCATGGCCGACGGGAGGATCGTCGAGCAGGGCCCGCCGAACGAGGTCCTCGACGCTCCGCGGGCGGAGCGGACCCGGGCGTTCCTGTCGAAGGTGCTGTGAGTGACGACCGGCATGTGCGGCCCGGCGGTGTGCTGCGGGCAGGGGGTGCCGACATGAGCGCGCGGCACGGGCGCGGCCTGCTGCATCTGGCCGCGGCCGTCGACCGGCCGGGCTCCTTCGGCGCCGCACCCTACGCCGAGCTGGTGCAGCTCGCCGAGCGCGGTGGGCTCGACTTCGTGACGCTGGACGACTCCTTCGCCCGGCCGGGGCCCGACGCGCTCGCCGTGCTGTCCAGCCTGGCCCCCGTCACCCGGCGGATCGGCCTGGTCCCGACCGTCACCACCACGTACACCGAACCCTTCCGGGTCCAGGCCGCCGTCGCCACCCTCGACTGGGCCAGCCACGGCCGGGCCGGCTGGCGGATCGGCGTGTCCGGCACCGAGGGCGAGGCCCGCCTCTTCGGCCGCCGGCGCACCGCCTCCCCGGACGCGCTGTGGGCGGAGGCGGCCGAAACGGCCGACCTGGCGGCGAAGCTCTGGGACGGCCGGGAGGACGGTGCCGGGGTCCGGGACCCGGCGACCGGCCGCTTCCTCGACCGGGCAGGGCTGCACCACGTCGACTTCACCGGTGCCGCCTTCTCCGTCAAGGGCCCCTCGACCGTGCCCCGGCCCCCGCAGGGCCACCCCGTCCGGGTGGTCGACGCCACCGAGAAACGGGCCGGGACCGTCGCGGCCCGGTACGCCGATGTGGCCCTGGTCCGCGCCGCCACCCCCGGCCAGGCCGCCGCCGTGCGCCGGCAACTGCGCCGCCGGGCCGAGGAGTCCGGCCGCGGCCCCGGCACCCTGCGGGTCCTGGTGAGCCTCCTCGTCGACCTCGGCGACGGCGAGCACGCGGCCGAGCCAGGGCACGGCGGGGGAGGGCCCCGGCCGACCGCGCGGGGCCCGCTGTACCGGGGCGGCCCCGTCGGCCTCGCGGAGCTGATCGCCGCCTGGCACGCGGAGGGCGCCACCGACGGCTTCCACCTCGTCCCCGTGGAACCGCGCCGTGACCTGGAGCGGCTCGTCAACGGCACGGTGGCGCTGCTCCAGCACCGCGGCCTGTTCCGCACCTTCTACCCGGGCAGCACCCTGCGCGAGCACCTGGGCCTCGCCCGGCCCGCCGACCGGTACGCCGTGACCGGGGGAACGTCATGACCGTACGGCGGACGGCGCACCTGGCGGCCCGGCTCCCCGCGGAAGGCCCGGCCGCGGTACGGACGGCCGCAGTACGGACGGCCGTGGTACGGACGGCCGCGGTACGGACGGGCCGGCGCCGCGGCCCACGGACCGTGTTCGCCTCCCTGGAACGGCCGGCGCGCACCGCCGAGCGCGGGCTGTTCGACTTCCTGCTGCTCTCCGGGGAGCCGGGGCTGTCCGGACACCGGGGACGCGTCCACGACCTCGACGCGGCCGGCCGGCAGTCGTTCGTCGGCACCCCGGAGGCCGTCGCCAGCGGCCTGTGGAGATACGGGTGCGAGGGCGCCGCCGACGGCTTCCTCCTCCTCCAGCACCACACACCCGGCTGCCTCGAGGAGTTCGTGGACCGGGTGGTGCCGCTGCTCCAGGAGCGCGGCGCGTTCCGCACGGAATACCGGGGCGCGACCCTGCGCTCCCACCTCGGGCTGCCCGGCCCGGCAGGGAACGGCTGAGCAGATGAAAGGACTCGATCGCATGACGACGGACGCACCGGACGCACCGGACGCACCGGACGCGTGGAAGCGGTGGCACGAGTACCGCGTGGAGACGGTCTCGGCGCCCTACGGACCGCTGGCGCTGATCGCCACCCACTGGGTCGAGGGCCATCCGGAGGGGCGACTTCCGGACATTCCCGGGACGTGGGTGGCCGATGGTGACGGGGTGGTGCTCACCGCCGCCGGGACCGACGGCCTGACCCTGGACCGCCGGCCCTTCTCCGGCCGGGTCCGGCTCGCCGCCGACAGCGGACCTGCGGCCGCCTCGCGGGTCGCGCTCGGCGAGAAGCGGCTGGTCGTACTGGTCCGCGAGGGCGTCTGGGGGGTGCGGGTCTACGACCCCGGCGCCCACGCCCGCCGCGCCTTCCGGGGCATCGAAGCCACCCCGTACACCCCGGGCTGGTCGGTGCCGGGGCGCTTCACGCCGTACGACGAGACGCGCACCGTGCGGGTGGGCAACGCGGACGGACGCGAGCGCGGCCTCGCCCTCTCGGGCGAACTCGCCTTCACCCTGGCCGGAAAGGAGCTGACGCTCCAGGTCGCGCAGCAGGGCGACGGCCGGTTGTGGGCGGTGTTCGCCGACACCACCAGCGGTGGCACCAGCTACCGCTTCCGGTTCCTCTTTCCGCAGGCTCCGGACGCCGAGGGCCGTACCACCGTCGACTTCAACCGCGCCCAGCTCCCGCCGTGCGCCTTCGCCGACCACTTCGTCTGCCCCTTCCCGCCGCCCGGCAATGGGCTGGACGTGGCGATCGCGGCGGGAGAGCGTGTGCTGAGTTGACGTCAGCGGGGGTTGTCTAAAGAGTGGTTCAAGGCTGCGGCCGAAAGGCACTCTTGTGCCGACCGGCCGTTCGGCCGAATACTCCCCCTCAGCGCTTGTCAGGGTGGTATGCGTGTTCGGACTTCCGGACCGGTCCCTGGCTGCGCCTCACGGGCCCCGACCCCCACGCGGGCCCCCGACTTCCCCTGGGAGGGAACGAAAAGTGAGGATCAAGCGCACCACTCCCCGCAGCGGCACCGCGAGACGGACCCGGCTGATCGCCGTGGCCACCGGCTTCCTGGCCGCGGCAGCGTTCGCCGCCCCCACCGCGAGCGCCAGCGACGACCACACGTTCAGCGCCAACCAGCTCACCCAGGCGAGTGATTCCGTCCTCAGGGCCGACATCGCCGGCACGGCCTGGGCCGTGGACAGCAAGACCAACCGGGTCGTCGTCACCGTCGACAGCACGGTCTCCAAGACCGCGATCGCCAAGATCAAGCAGCAGGCCGGCACCAACGCGGGCGCGCTGACCATCAAGCACACCCCCGGCAAGTTCAGGAAGCTGATCAGCGGCGGCGACGCCATCTACGGCGGCTCCTACCGCTGCTCGCTCGGCTTCAACGTGCACAGCGGCAGCACCTACTACTTCCTGACCGCCGGCCACTGCGGCCAGGTCGCCTCCACCTGGTACAGCAACTCCGGCCACAGCACCGTGCTGGGCACGAACGTCGGCTACAGCTTCCCGGGCAACGACTTCGCGCTGGTGCGCTACACCAACTCCTCGATCGCGCACCCGAGCGCGGTGGGCAGCCAGACCATCAGCAGCGCGGCCACCCCGTCCGTGGGGACGACCGTCTACCGCCGTGGTTCCACCACCGGTACGCACAGCGGCCGGGTCACCGGGCTGAACGCCACCGTCAACTACGGCAGCGGTGACATCGTCTACGGCCTGATCCAGACCACGGTGTGCGCGGAGGGCGGCGACAGCGGCGGCCCGCTCTACGGCGGCAGCGTGGCCTACGGCCTGACCTCCGGCGGCAGCGGCGACTGCAGCTCCGGCGGTACGACCTTCTTCCAGCCGGTCACCGAGGCGCTGAGCTACTACGGCGTGACCCTGCCCTGACGACGGGCACGGCCGACTCCGGCCCCCGCACGCAGTCCGCGTGCGGGGGCTTTCCCGTATCCGGGGACGGGACGGGGGCGGACGCGGGAACGGGGACGGGGGCGGAGTGGGGGGTGGGTGCGCGGGCGGGAATGAGGGTGAGGGTGAGGGTGAGGGTGAGGGTGAGGGCGGGCCGGGATCCGGGGGCAGAGGCCGGGGCGGCGTTGCAACAGCAGGGCCTGAGAGGTGATTTCCGGCCATGGGCAACGGTCACTGTCCGCCGATGGGTTACTCGCGCGTAGTGTTTGCAGTGCGAATTCTCTGGGGTGACTGTCCCCGGTCAAGCGGAGGGGGCGTACGGGGCTCGCCGTGCGCGCGTCCTGAAGTCGACCTTGTGTGCTCCCTGTGCGGTTCGGAAGAGTGGGCGCCCGTCAACCAGCCTTCCGGTCCGCGAGGTCCCCACAACCTCCGGGCCGACCCCCCACAGGAGGACGCGAGTTGAAGCACCGACGCATATCCGGGCGGCGGGCCGCACTGGCCGGTGCGGGAATCGCCGCACTGGTCGCCGCGGGTGTCACCTTCCAGACTGCGAACGCCAGCGAACCCTCGAAGTCCGCTCCGGAGCCGCAGCTTCTGTCGGCCCCGGCGGCCGGAAAGCTCGCCTCGACGCTCGTCAAGGGCCTCGGGTCCGACGCGGCGGGCAGCTACTACGACGCCCGGGCGAAGAGTCTCGTCGTCAACGTACTGGACGCCAACGCGGCGAAAACCGTCCGGGCGGCCGGCGCCAAGGCCAGAATCGTCGCCCACTCCCTCGCCGAACTCGACGGTGCGCGGGCGACCCTGAAGACGCACGCGACCATCCCCGGCACCTCGTGGGCGACCGACCCGGTCACCGACAAGGTCGTCGTCACCGCCGACAGGACGGTGTCCGGCGCGGAGTGGGCGAAGCTCGGCCAGGTGGTCGACGGGCTCGGGACCAAGGCCGAACTGAAACGCTCGAAGGGGGAGTTCAAGCCCTTCATCGCCGGCGGCGACGCGATCTCCGGATCGGGCGGGCGCTGCTCGCTCGGCTTCAACGTGGTCAAGGGCGGGCAGCCGTACTTCCTGACCGCGGGCCACTGCACCGACGCCATCTCCAGCTGGTCGGACTCCTCCGGCAACGTCATCGGGAAGAACGACCAGTCCAGCTTCCCGGGCAACGACTTCGGTCTGGTCAAGTACACCTCGGACACCGAGCACCCCAGCGAGGTCGACCTCTACAACGGCTCGGCCCAGCAGATCACCGGCGCGGCCGAGGCCACCGTCGGCATGAAGGTCACCCGCAGCGGCTCGACCACCCATGTGCACGACGGCACGGTCACCGGGCTGAACGCCACCGTCAACTACTCGGAGGGCACGGTCAGCGGTCTGATCCAGACCGACGTCTGCGCCGAGCCCGGTGACAGCGGCGGCTCGCTCTTCTCGGGCAGCAACGCGGTCGGGCTGACCTCGGGGGGCAGCGGTGACTGCACCTCCGGCGGGGAGACCTTCTTCCAGCCCGTCACCGAGGCGCTGTCGGCCACGGGGACCCAGATCGGCTGACCGCCCGCCCGTACGCGTTCCGTGGAGTCCCGCCCCCGTGTGTGAGGGGGCGGGACTTCACGGTTCCGTGCGCGGGCCCGCCCCTCCCCCGGGGGCCGGGCGGGAGGGTGTTTGTGCAGGTGGGAGGCGCTCGAATGGATGTCGCACACTTGTTCGGGAATGAGGGTATGGTGGGGGTGGGAACAGATGTTCGAGAGTCGTTCGGGGCTCACGAGTACGGGAGGTGCGTGTGCCGGGCTTCGCGCATCTGCACACCGTCTCCGGGTTCTCCCTGCGCTACGGCGCCTCGCACCCGGAGCGGCTTGCCGAGCGCGCCTCGGAGCGGGGCATGGACGCCCTCGCCCTCACCGACCGCGACACCCTCGCCGGCACGGTCCGCTTCGCCAAGGCGTGCGCCGCGGCGGGCGTCCGTCCGCTGTTCGGTGCCGATCTGGCGGTGACCGGGCCGGAGACGGTACGGCGTGAGCGACGGCGTGCCCCGGTGCGCGGTGGTGCCTTCATCGATGAGTCGACACCCCGGGTGACCTTTCTCGCCCGGGACGGCGCCCGCGGCTGGGCCGACCTGTGCCGGCTCGTCACGGCGGCACACGGCGGTACGGGTGCGCCTTTGCTGCCCTGGGCCGACAGCCGCGGTGACGGCCTGACCGTGCTGCTCGGACCCGGTTCCGACGTGGGGCGCGCCCTGGCCGCGGGACGCCCCGACCGGGCCGCCCGGCTGCTCGTGCCCTGGCGCGAGGTCTACGGCGACGCGCTGCGCCTGGAGGTCGTCTGGCACGGCCGGAACGGTACGGGGTCCGGCTCCCTGCGGCTGGCCGCCCGCACCGTCGGCTTCGCCGCCGAGCAGCGGATCCGGCCGGTGCTCAGCAATGCCGTCCGCTATGCCGACCCCGGCCAGGGGGAGGTCGCCGATGTGCTGGACGCCGCCCGCCGGCTGGTTCCGATCGACCCCCGCAAGGAACTGGACTCCGGCGCGGCCTGGCTGAAGGACGCGCAGGCCATGCTGCGGGTCGCCGAGCGGGTGGTGGAGGCGGCCGGCTACCGGCGGGACACCGCCCATCGGCTGCTGGAGCAGACCCGGGCCACGGCCGCCGAGTGCCTCGTCGACCCCGAGGACGACCTCGGTATCGGCACCGTCCACTTTCCCGAGCCGCACCTCGTCGGCGCCGGCCGCCGTACCGCCCAGCGGGCGCTCGCCTCGCGGGCGGCCGCCGGCATGGTGCTGTACGGCTACGCCGGCCGGCGTGTCTACTGGGAGCGGATGCACCGTGAGCTGGACATCATCGCCCATCACGGTTTCGCCTCCTACTTCCTGACGGTCGCTCAAGTCGTGGACGACGTGCGGGAGATGGGCATCCGGGTGGCCGCGCGCGGTTCCGGCGCGGGCTGTCTCGTCAACCACCTCCTCGGCATCGCGCACGCCGATCCGGTCGAGCACGGGCTGCTGATGGAGCGCTTCCTGTCGAAGGAGCGGGTCGTGCTGCCCGACATCGACATCGACGTGGAGTCCGCGCGCCGCCTCGAGGTCTACCGGGCGATCATCGGCCGGTTCGGCACCGAGCGGGTCGCGACCGTCTCCATGCCGGAGACCTACCGGGTCCGGCATGCCGTCCGTGACGTCGGGGCCGCCCTGTCCATGGATCCGGCCGACATCGACCGCATCGCCAAGTCCTTCCCGCACATCCGGGCACGGGACGCCCGCGCGGCCCTGGAGGAGCTGCCCGAGCTGCGCCGGCTCGCGGGGGAGAAGGAGCGCTACGGCAAGCTGTGGGAGCTGGTCGAGGCCCTCGACGCCCTGCCGCGCGGAGTCGCCATGCACCCGTGCGGGGTGCTGCTCTCCGACGCCTCCCTGCTCGCCCGTACGCCGGTGGTGCCGACCAGCGGCGAGGGGCTGCCGATGTCGCAGTTCGACAAGGAGGACGTGGAGGACCTCGGGCTGCTCAAGCTGGACGTGCTGGGGGTGCGGATGCAGTCGGCGATGGCGCACGCGGTCGGGGAGGTGGAGCGGGTGACGGGGGAGCGGATCGACCTGGATGCCCTGCCGCCGGGCGATCCGGCGACCTACCGGCTCATCCGGTCCGCCGAGACGCTCGGCTGTTTCCAGATCGAGTCGCCGGGCCAGCGGGATCTGGTGGGGCGGCTCCAGCCGGCCACCTTCCATGACCTGGTCGTCGACATCTCCCTCTTCCGGCCGGGGCCGGTCGCCGCCGACATGGTGCGGCCCTTCATCGAGGCGCGGCACGGGCGGGCGCCGGTGCGCTTTCCGCATCCGGACCTGGAGCGGCCGCTGAAGGAGACGTACGGGGTCGTCGTCTTCCACGAGCAGGTCATCGACATCGTCGCCATCATGACCGGTTGCGGGCGCGGTGAGGCGGACCGCGTGCGGCGCGGGCTGTCCGATCCGGAGTCACAGGGGCGGATCAGGGTGTGGTTCGCGCAGCACGCGGCGGCGAACGGATATGGCGCGGAAACGATTCAGCGGACCTGGGAGATCGTCGAGGCCTTCGGGTCGTACGGCTTCTGCAAGGCGCATGCGGTCGCCTTCGCCGTGCCGACCTACCAGTCGGCCTGGCTGAAGGTCCATCACCCGGCCGCCTTCTACGCCGGGCTGCTCACGCACGACCCCGGGATGTACCCGAAGCGGCTGCTGCTGGCGGACGCGCGCCGGCGCGGGGTGCCGATCCTGCCGCTGGACGTGAACGTGTCCGGGGTCGCCCATCGGATCGAACTGGTGTCTGAATCTCCTGAGGTCCGAGGGCTTCGGCTGGCCCTGTCCGACGTGCACGGCATCAGCGAGGCCGAGGCGGCGCGGATCGCTCACGGACAGCCGTATGCCTCGCTGCTCGACTTCTGGGAGCGGGCCCGGCCGAGCCGTCCGCTGGCCCAGAGGCTCGCTCAGGTGGGCGCGTTGGACGCCTTCGGGGACAACCGCCGTGATCTGCAACTGCACCTGGCCGAGCTGCAGCGGGGCGCCCGGGGCGCCGGTGGCGGCCAGCTCCCCCTGGCGGGCGGACGGAAGACGGCGTCCGCCGGGCTGCCCGACCTCACCCCGGCGGAGCGGCTCAGCGCCGAGCTGGGGGTGCTGTCCATGGACGCCTCGCGCAATCTGATGGACGACCACCGGGAGTTCCTGACGGAGCTGGGCGTGGTCCCGGCACGCCGGCTGCGCGAGGCCCGGCACGGGGAGACCGTGCTGGTCGCGGGCGCCAAGGCGGCCACCCAGACCCCGCCGGTCCGCTCCGGCAAGCGGGTCATCTTCAGCACGCTGGACGACGGTACGGGCCTGGTCGATCTCGCCTTCTTCGACGACTCCCACGACGCCTGCGCGCACACCGTCTTCCACTCCTGGCTGCTGCTGGTGCGCGGAGTGGTGCAGCGGCGCGGTCCGCGCAGCCTGAGCGTGGTGGGCTCCGCCGCCTGGAACCTGGCCGAACTGGTCGAACTGCGCGCCGGGGGCGGCCTGGACGAGGTGGCCGCCCGGCTGGCCGAGCCCGTCCCGGGGCGGCCGGACGGGGAGGACCCTACGGGCGGCCGCCGGATCCGTCTGCCGACCGGATACGAGATGCACCCGTGGGCCGACCTGCGGCCCGCGGGCCAGGAGGCCTCACAAGGGCCTTCGACGGTAAGGAAGTTGTGGCACCAGAGTCCGGGGAGTGCGGGATGACCATCCTCTGCGTACGTTTCCAGCTGCCGCCGATGTACGAGGCGGCCCTGCCCGGGCTGCTCGGGCTGCTGGAGGAGTTCACCCCGGTCGTGGAGGCGCTGCCCCCGGACGGGGCGCTGGCCGATCTCCGGGGCGCCGAGCGCTACTTCGGGCGCAGCGCCGTGGAGCTGGCCTCGGTGATCCGGGTCCGCGCCCTCGCGCTGTACGGCGTCGACTGCGTGATCGGTGCCGGGCCGGGACCGATGCTGGCCCGCGTGGCGCTGCGCGACGCCCGTCCCGGGGTGACCTGCGCCGTACCCGGGGAGCCCGGTGCCGTCGCGGGGTTCCTCGCCGGCCGGCCCGTGTCCGCACTGCCCGGCGTCGGCACGGCGACCGCCCGCACCCTGTGCGAGTACGGCCTGGACACCCTGGGTCTGGTCGCCGCCGCACCGCTGTCCACGCTCCAGCGGCTGATCGGCGCGAAGGCGGGCCGCGAACTGCGCGAGAAGGCGAACGGCATCGACCGCGCCCGGGTCGTCCCGAACGCCGTCTCCCGCTCCCTCGCCGCCGAACGCCCCTTCGGACTGGACGAGGTGGACCCGGACCGGCACCGCCGTGCCCTGCTGTCGGCCGCCGAGGAGATCGGCGCCCGGCTGCGCGCGGTGCAGAAGGTCTGCCGCACCCTGACCCTGACCGTGCGCTACGCCGACCGCTCCTCGACCACCCGCAGCCGCACCCTCAAGGAGCCGACCGCGCACTCGGCGGCCCTCACCAAGGAGGCCTACGGCATGTACGAGGCGCTCGGCCTCCAGCGCGCCCGGGTCCGTGCGCTCGTGCTGCGCGCCGAGGGTCTGGCCCCCGCCGACCGGGCCTCCCACCAGCTCACCTTCGATCCCGTGGACGAGAAGGTCCGCCGGATCGAGGAGGTCGCGGACCGCGCGCGGGCCAAGTTCGGGCCGCGCGCGGTGATGCCGGGGAGGCTGGCCGCGTGAGGGTGGGGAGGCCGGTCGTGTGAGAGTGGGGAGGCCCGGTCGTGTGATGCCGGAGAGGCCGGCCGCGTGAGGGCGGGCGAAGCCGTCCGCTCCGGGGTGCGGGCCGGGGTCAGTTGGCCCACGGCGGGGTGATGCGCGTGCCGTCGGCCAGCTCCGCCGTGAGGCCGACGGAGGTGGTGACCCAGGAGATCGCGGTGTGGCCGGTGGGGTTCTCGACGGTCAGGGTCGCGCCGGGGTTGACGATCACCGTGTCGCCGGCGGAGATCCGCTCGGTCCGGCCGTCGAGCGTGATCAGCAGATCGCCGACGAGCAGGTGGAATATCTCCTCCCGGCCGACGGTGTGAGCGGGGGCCCTGGTGCCCGCGGGGATCTCTCCACGCCAGGCGCACAACTCCTTGCTGCCGGTGCCGGGATTGGCGTACGCGACGAAGCGGGCGCCGTGGATCTCGTGGGTCACGGCTTCGGACGAGCGGACGACGGGCATGGCGGTGATCTCCGTTCGTGTGGTCAAGCTGCTTGACTATATGGTCAAGCTACTTGACCAGTGCGTCAAGGGTGTTTCAATGCCTCCGTGCAGAACTCCGAAGCCATGGCCCTGTCCGCCGCCCTGCTCGCCGTCGCGGGCGACCTCACGCAACGCATCCATGCCGGCGTCGTGGCCCGCGGTTTCACGGACATGAGGCCGGCCCATGGCTTCGCCTTCGCGCGGCTCGCCCCGGACGGGGCCACGGCCACCGATCTCGCCGCGCACCTCGGGGTGACCAAGCAGGCGGCGAGTCAGCTGGTCGACGAGATCGTCCGCAAGGGATACGCCGAGCGGCGCCCGCATCCCGAGGACGCCCGGGCCCGGCTGGTCGTGCTCACCGAACGGGGGTGGGCCTGCACCCGGGCCGCCGAGGAGGCGGCGGCCGAGGTCGTGGCGGCGTGGACCGAGCTGCTCGGCGAGGGTGAAGTGTATGCGTTGCGGGAGCGTTTGGCGCGGATCGTGCCGTACGGTCCGATCAAGCCTGCCTGGTGACGGTCCGTCGGCTGTCGCAGGGGCGTCGGTTACCACTGGAAGTTTTTACTGGCGCGTAACTTCACATCTGCACTACTCGCCCGTAACTTGACGAGTGAACAGCATCCTCGTGATCCGGATCACAGGGTTAGGCCGTCACACCTCCCTTGAGCCGCAAGGAGATCACCCGATGCTGCCCTGGAAGCGAGTGTTCAGACCCCTCGCAGCGCTGCTTCTGACCGCCGCCGTTGCCGCCGTCCCCGCCGCCACCGCCCATGCCGCCACCGCCCCCAGCAGCGGTTGGAACGACTGGTCGTGCAAGCCCTCCGCCGCCCATCCCCGCCCGGTCGTCCTGGTCCACGGCACCCTGGGCAACTCCGTCGACAACTGGCTCTCCCTCGCCCCGTATCTGAAGGACCGCGGATACTGCGTCTACTCCCTCGACTACGGCCAGCTGCCCGGCGTCCCGCTCTTCTACGGCCTCGGCCCCATCGACAAGTCGGCCGGGCAGCTGTCCACCTTCGTCGACAAAGTACTCAGCGCGACGGGAACCGCCAAGGCCGACCTGGTCGGCCACTCCCAGGGCGGCATGATGCCCCGCTACTACCTCAAGTTCCTCGGCGGAGCAGCCAAGGTGAACGCCCTCGTCGGCCTCGCACCCGACAACCACGGCACCGACCTGGACGGCCTCACCAACCTGCTGCCGTACTTCCCCGGCGCCGCGGACCTGATCAAGGCCACCACCCCCGGCCTCGCCGACCAGATCACCGGATCCGCCTTCCTCACCAAGCTCAACGCGGGCGGCGACACCGTCCCCGGAGTGCACTACACGGTCATCGCCACCAAGTACGACGAGGTGGCCACGCCCTGGCGCAACCAGTACCTGAGCGGCTCGGACGTCCACAACGTCCTGCTCCAGGACCTGTGCCCGCTCGACCTGTCCGAGCACGTGGCGATCGGCCTGTTCGACCGCATCGCCTTCCACGAGGTGGCCAACGCGCTCGACCCGGCCCACGCGACCGCCACCACCTGCGCGTCGGCCCTGAGCTGACGCGCCGCCGGGGCCTGTCCGACCTGAGCCGCCGGACAGGCCCCGGAGTCCTGGTTCCCGGGCAGGTCCCGGAGTCCCTGGTTCCCGGGCAGGCCCGGAGTCCCTGGTTCGTTCCTGGGCGGGCCCCGTAGTCCTGGTTCAGCGCCCGTGCCGGCCGCCCGCGGCATGCCGGCGCACCGACATGAACAGCGCCGCCGAACCGAGTGCCAGTGCCGCCGCCCCGCCGACCGCGAGGTACGGGGTGCTGCCGTCACCGCCGGTCTCGGCGAGGTTCCCGGAGGCACCGGCGGCCTTCGGCCCGTTCGCCGGGGCGCCGGCCGCGGCCGGCGCCGTCGGTTCGGCGGACGTGCTCGCGTCGTCGTCGCCGTGGCCGTGGTGCTCGATGGTCGACTTGTCGGCACCGGCCTCGATCTGCTCGTCGGAGGGCGCGGAGGCCGTCGGGGCGGCGCCGCCCCCGCCTCCCGCACCGTTCCCGCCGCCCGTGCCGCCCCCGCCTCCTGCGTTGTTCCCGCCGCCCGTGCCGCCGCCGGTGCCGCCGCCGGTGCCCCCGCCTCCCGTGCCGCTGCCGCCGCCGAACGTGACGTCCGAGCAGGAGTAGAACGCCTCCGGGCTGTCCGAGCGCTGCCAGACCGCGTACAGCACCTGCCTGCCGGAACGCTCGGGCAGTGTGCCGGAGAACGTGTAGAAGCCGCCCGCGGCGACCGGGTCGGCGGCCGTCGCGACCGGGTGCTCCAGGTCCAGGTCCCCCCAGGCCAGCGGCTTCGCCGGGTCGTAGCCGGACTTGGTGACGTAGACCTTGAACGTGCCCTTGTGCGGCGCGGTCACGCGGTACTTGAAGGTGTACGAGCCGCTCCGCACGCCCGTCGCCGGCCAGTCCGCGCGGGCCAGGTCGAGCCCCTTGAACTCCTCGCTGTTCGCGCTGCACAGCTTGCCGTCCGGGATCAGCTTCTGGTGCTGTCCGGCGGCGTCGCCGATACGGATGCCGTTCCAGTCGTAGAGCGCCTGCGTGCCGCCGGCCGCGACCGCCGCCCTGCACGCGGCCGACCTGGGGCTCTCGGGGCCCTCCGCGTAGCACTGCGACACCCTGCTGACCGGGTCGCCCATCGAACCGTGCGCGGCGGCGGGCGCGGCGCCGAGCGCGGTCAGGGCGAGCGACGTGGTGCCGAGGGCGGCGAGGACGGCGGCCGTGCGGCGTACGGGCATGGGGGAACTCCTCGGAACGGTCCTCGGGGTGGGCTGAATCCCGTGGGGGGCGATCAGAAGCTAGCCCCGAGAAACCGCGAAATCCCCTGCTGAGAGCCCCCGGAGGAGATCCTTATGGTCGGCTTAAGACGGGGCTAACCGGAGGCTCAGGAAGAGGGGTCGGGCCCCAGTTGCTCCTGAGCGGCCAGCCACGCCGAGTACCAGTCCCGGAAGTCCGGTCCTGGAGTCAATCCGCCCCAACCACGGTCGTCGAGCCACACTTGGCCGGCGTTCCTTCCCGTGATGACCAGACGGGAGAACGTGCCGCAGCCGCACTCCCCGATGACCAGACTCCCCTTCACCGAGTAGCCGGCGTTGCCCTTCCTGCCGGGACCGGGCCACACCCCGGTGTGCGGAAACGGCGTTGACAGGAAGTCCGCGCCGAGGCTCTCCTCCCGAAGGTCGTACAGAGCCTCTTCATCGTCCAGTTCCTCCGTGAGGCCCACGAGCCCGTGGTCGGGTCCTGCTCCTCCGTCGGCGACATCCTTGAGGAAGCTTCGATAGGAGTCGGGGAGCCTGACGTCGTGCCGCCGCTCGAACGACCGGATCGTGTCCTCTGCCAGGGGAGGCCGCAGTCGATATCCATGGTGTGAGGACCCGAAGCGCCGACGCTCGGGATCCTCTTGGGCCATGGCGGCGACACGGGCACGCACCCGGGCGCCGTCCCAGACGTTCCCGCTGTCGGAGTCGTTACGGTTCACGCCGGTACAGTACTGGCGTTCCGGCGTCTCACAGCGCCTGGACCAGCGTCCTGGCCTGGCCGGACCGGGGGCTGCCGGGGCGGTGTCGGCCGAGCGGACGGGTCCTTCGGGTCCTTGTGGCCGGCTCATGGGAGGGCTCGGGCCGGTATCGGGCGGTTACCGTTCGTGTGTGAACGACATTCTGATCCGGGCGGCGACCGCGGGTGATGCTCCAGCCGTGCGGGCCGTCACCGACGCCGCCTACCGCCCCTACGTCGAGCGCATCGGCGTGGTGCCGCAGCCCATGGAGGCGGACCACGCGGCGGACGTGGCCCGGGGCAGGGTGTTCGTGACCGGCGAGCCCGTGACCGGCCTGGTCGTGATCGAGGCGCACCCGGACCACCTCTTCCTCGACAGCATCGCCGTCCACCCCGATGCCCACGGCCGGGGCATCGGGGGCCGGCTGCTGCGGTTCGTGGACGCACGCGCCCGTGAGCTGGGACTTCCCGAGGTCAGGCTCTACACCAACGCGCTGATGTGGGAGAACCGGAAGATCTACCCGAAGTACGGATACGAGGTGCTGGAGCGCCGTGTCGACGGCCCCTACGACCGGATCCACTCCCGCAAGCGGCTGGACTGACGGGCTGCGGGCGTCAGCCGTCCGGCCACCAGGTGCGTGCGATGTCCTTGCGCACCTCAGGACGGCCGGAGGCGGGCTTCTCCGCCTCGTCGCGGATCCGGCGGCTGTCCGTCCTCTTCAGGGGCTTCTGCACGGTCATGCGGCGCATGGCTGCCTCCTTCAGCGCCTACCGGGTTCCGCGTTCGTCACGGAGGTAGACCCTTTCGGCGAGAGTTCCTCATCGGCGGCGGTCTGTCAGTGGCGGGTGTCACGTCGGGACTGTCGGTGGCGGGGTGTCACTCTCCGGGGCGAGCGGGCCCGGGTGCAGCCCGCCGGACGCGACGCGGTGATCCTGCACGGGACGCCGCGCCCCGCCGGTGGGGGAGCAGCGCTACGACGTCGTCCGCGGGTTCTCAGGACAGCAGGTCCTCGAAGTCGCTCCGGCGGGCCAGCGCCTCCAGTTCGTCCAGGGCGGCCACGGCGGCGGAGGCGGCCCCGGGGTCCGTCCGGGCCAGCCCGCTCTCGGCGAACTCGTCCTCGTCCAGGCGCCGCACGTCGCCGCCGTCGGCGGAGCGCCACAGGTCCAGGTCGAGGTCCTCGACGACCAGCTCCGGACCGGACCGCACGGCCGGCCGGGTGATGTCGCAGTACCAGCCCTTGACCGTGCCGTCCGCGGCCCGGACCTCCTTCACCGCGTACCAGCGGTCCCGCCAGTAGTGCTCGGTGAACACGTCGCCCGCCTCGAAACGCACGAAGCCGAAGTCCCGGACGCCCTCGCCCGCCCACGGAGCGCGGACGCAGACGTGGACGCCGTCGTCGTACAGCAGCTCCGCCGGGTAACGGATCTTCGTACGGCCGCCCTTGACCAGGACGACCTCCACCGGTCCCGCGGATTCAGCCGAGTTCGCGGACATGGCGCACCTCCGTCGCGCAGATTTCGTACCCGAGCCATTTGTTGATCGCGATCATCGGCTCGTTGCCGGCGTCGTTGCCCGTGAAGGCCTCGGTGATACCGGCGGCGCGGGCCCGGTACAGCGAGTGGATCTTGGCGAGCTTGGCCAGGCCACGGCCGCGGTGGGCCCGGGCGGTGCCGGTCATCGCGGTGGTGTAGCGGGTGGTGCCGTCGGTGCAGGCCACGCTGAACGCGACCGGGCGGCCCTCCACCACCGCGGCCACGGTCAGCTCGCGGTCCATCAGCGGATGCTTCCAGGTCTGCTCCAGCCAGACGTCGTAGTCCGTGAACTCGACGGCGACGTCACCGGGTTCGTCCAGCACCGTCTCCGCGTCCAGCTCGAACAGCGGGCGCGGGTCGTCCGCGAAGTCGGCCGCCGTGCGCAGCTCGACGCCCCGCGGGACCTCCGGGAGCGGCGGGAGCGTGCCGTCCGCCAGATCGAGGCGGAGGAAGTGGGCGGCGCGGCCCCTGGCATAGCCGTGACGTTCGGCGAAGGCGCGGTTGGCCGGCTCGTCCAGGACCCACGTGTACAGCTTCCTGGCGCCGACCGCGGCGAGGTGCTCCTCGGCGGCCCGGACGAGAAGCCGGCCTGCCCCGCGCCCGGTCCGGTCCGGGCGTACATAGACGTTGACGTACCCCTGGCCAGGCTCCGGGCTGTCGTGGGCCAGGCAGACCTGGGCCGTGCCGATCACCTCGTCGTCCTCCACCGCGACGAGCGAGCGGAAGCGGGCGCCGGGAGGGCTGTTCGTGAGCAGGTGACGGACCGAGTCCGAGGTGAACAGGATGTATGGAAGGGCGAGCTTGCGGACCCGGGCAAAGCCCTCGGTGTCGGCGAGGACGCCGGGGCGCAGGTCGCGCACGATCACTGTCATGAGCAGGCACCGTACGGGGAGAGCTACCGCGGTGCCTCTCATTTTCCGCCGGGTACGGGACAATCGGCATCGTGAGCCTGAAGATCCATATCGATGACAGCGCGGCGCCGTACGAGCAGGTGCGGGCGCAGATTTCCGAGCAGGCGCTCTCCGGAGTGCTGCCGGTGGGGTACCGCCTGCCGACCGTGCGGGGGCTGGCCGAGTCGCTGGGGCTCGCGGTGAACACGGTGGCCAAGGCGTACCGGGCACTGGAGAGCGACGGGGTGATCGAGACGCGGGGGCGCAACGGAACGTTCGTGGCTGCCGCCGGCTCGGCCGCGGTGCGCGAGGCGTCGCTGGCCGCACAGGCGTACGTGGAACGGGTACGCAGGCTCGGGCTGGCGGAGCAGGAGGCGTTGGCCGCCGTGCGCGACGCCCTGCGGGCGGCCTACGGAACGGGCTGACGCGACGTCGGCACCCCAGGGATGCGACGCCGTGGCGCCGGGACACGGCGCTGTGGCGCCGGGATGCGGCGTCGTGGCCGCGCACCGCTGCGGCGGAAGTCGGCTAGCCGTGTGACGGGACCGGGAGGGTGTCCGGTGTGCGGGTCGTGGTCAGGCCCGCTCCCGTCGCCGTCCTTGCGAACAGCGCCGCGTCCTCCACAGCCGCCCCGCCGGGGTCGTTGTTGAAGTACGCATACACGTCACGCGCGTCCGGCCAGGTCGTCGCGATGCGGTCCACCCAGGTCTCCAGGGAACGGCGGCCGTAGCGGGGCCAGGGCCGGGCCCGGCCCTCGTGGAAGCGGACGTAGCCCCAGTCGGTGGTGCGCCACAGGGGGATCACCGGGTGGGCCCGGACGTCCGCCCAGCACAGGGCCGCGCCCCGGGACTCCAGCACCCTGCGCACCTCCGGCGTCCACCAGGAGTCGTGGCGCGGCTCGACCGCGACCCTCGTACGGGGCGGGAAGCAGGCCAGGCAGGCGTCCAGCAGGGGCGGATCGGCGTGCAGCGTCGGCGGAAGCTGGAGGAGGACCGGGCCCAGCCGGCCGCCCAGGCCCGCCGCGTGGCTCATCAGGCGGTCGACCGGTTCGCCGGGGTCCTTCAGGCGCTTGATGTGGGTCAGGTAGCGGCTGGCCTTGACGGCGACCACGAAGTCCGAGGGGACCCGGTCCCGCCAGGCCTCGAAGGTGTCCCGGGAGGGGAGACGGTAGAACGCGTTGTTGATCTCCACCGTCGCGAAGAGCCGCGTGTACTCCTCCAGCCACAGCCGCACCGGAACCCCCGCCGGGTACACGGCGTCCCGCCAGTCCTTGTACTGCCACCCCGACGTGCCGACGAACAGGGTCATACGTCCATCAAAGCACCCGCAGGCGGCTTCTACCGGCCCGCGTCCGGTGCTATAGGGGTGCTTCTACCGGCCCGCGTCCGGTGCTGCAGGGGTGCTACTACGGGCCCGCGTCCGGTGCTGCAGGGGTGCTACGGGCCCGCGTCCGCCTCCAGCAGCGCGGGCCCCGCCGCCTCTACCGGGACAGGCCCGCGTCCGCTTCTGCCGGCACGGGCCCGCGTCCGCTTCTACAGGTACAGGCCCGCGTCCGCCCCGTCCCGGGCTCCCGGCACGGATGTCGGCGCCGTGCCCCGGCGCAGTGCGTACAGCTCGGCCAGTGTCGCGCCCTCCCGGCCGAGGGCGTCCTCCCGGCCGGCGGCCTCCTCGCCGAGCCAGTTCATCGCCTCCCGGCGGGTCAGCGGGCCCACCTCGATGCGGGCCAGGCAGCGGCCGGGGCGGACCACCGCGGGGTGCAGGCGCTCCAGGTCCTCGTTGGTGGTGACGCCCACCAGGACGTTGCGGCCCTGGCCGAGCAGGCCGTCGGTGAGGTTGAGCAGCCGGGACAGGGCCTGGCCCGCGGTGTGCTTGGCCTCGCCGCGGATCAGCTCGTCGCAGTCCTCCAGGAGCAGCAGGCGCCAGCGGCCCTTGCCCGCGCCGTCCTCCTCGCCGATCGCGATGTCCATCAGATAGCCGACGTCGGAGAAGAGCCGTTCGGGGTCGAGTACGCAGTCCACCTGGCACCAGTCCCGCCAGGAACGGGCCAGCGTGCGCAGGGCCGAGGTCTTGCCGGTGCCCGGCGGCCCGTGCAGCAGCAGGAGGCGGCCCGCGATGTCCTGCGGCGTCGTCTTCATCAGGTGGTCCATCGCCTCCGCCACGGGCGCGGTGTAGTTGGGCCGTACCTCGTCCCAGGTGCCCGCGGCGATCTGCCGGGTGGTGCGGTGCGGGCCGCGCCTCGGGGAGACGTACCAGAAGCCCATGGTCACGTTCTCCGGCTGTGGCTCCGGCTCGTCCGCCGCGCCGTCCGTGGCCAGGTGGAGGACGTCCTTGGCCAGCTCGGCGGTGGTCGCGGTCACGGTGACGTCCGCGCCGCGGTTCCAGCGCGAGACCAGCAGGGTCCAGCCGTCGCCCTCCGCCAGGGTCGCGCTGCGGTCGTCGTCGCGGGCGACCCGCAGCACCCGGGCGCCGTCCGGCAGCAGCGTCGCGCCCGAACGCACCCGGTCGATGTTCGCCGCGTGCGAGTACGGCTGCTCGCCCGTCGCGAAGCGGCCGAGGAACAGCGCGTCGACGACGTCGGACGGCGAGTCGGAGTCGTCGACGTGGAGCCGGATCGGCAGTGCGTCGTGTGGGTTCGCAGACATGCCGCCATGATCCGGCACCTGTGCGTTGTGCGCACGGCATTTCCGGCGTTGTCCGCTCCGCCGGAAGAGCGGTTCGCGGGCTGCGGGTGCGTCCGTGGCCGCTCGCGCAGTTCCCCGCGCCCCTTCGGGCGCGGTGCGTGCAGGGCGTTGCGAAGTCCTGCCCTCCGTCGGGGGCCTCTGCCGGTGCCCGGGATTCCCCGTGCCCCTTCGGGTGCTGGGTGTGCCCGGCGTTGCAAGTCCTGTCGCCCACCGGTCCGCTGTACATGTGCCGGGTGTTTGCCAAGAGCCGCTCCCGGTGGAGGTTCCGCCGATACTGTTGTCCTTGATGGGACGTCATGGGTGGTATACGGGGGCTGGGCGGTGGCGGCTCACCGCCCTGCTCGGTGTGGGAGTGGCCGCTCTGGCCCTGGTCGTGACCCTGTTCAACACGCTGCCGGGGGGCGGTGGAAGCACCGTCGGCACCTCGCCCGACGGCGACAAGGTGCACGGCACGCCCGCCACCCCGCCGGCCCGGCCGGAGCCGTCCGTGGGCTGGGGCTTCACGCACACCCAGTACAGCGCCGACGAGGGCAGCGACACGGCCACCGGGCGGGTCGGGGCGACGCTGTCGAAGGACGGAGGGCTGCCCCAGGACCAGGCGATCATGGGCTGGGGGGCGGACAACCCCGAGCCGGTGAAGGGGCATTACGACTTCGGCGCGATGGACCGCCGCATCGACTTCATCCGCAGGTCCGGGGGCACCCCCGTCGTCACGCTGTGCTGCTCGCCGGACTGGATGAAGGGCGGCAGGGCCGGTGTCGACAACACCGACTGGAGCCGGCCCGCCCTGGAGACCGCGCCCACCCGGGGCCACTACCAGGACTTCGCCGATCTGGCCGCGACCGTCGCCCGGCGCTATCCCGACGTACGCCACTTCATCGTCTGGAACGAGTTCAAGGGCTTCTGGAACGACGCCAAGGGCCGCTGGGACTACGAGGGCTACACGGAGATGTACAACCTCGTCTACAAGGCGTTGAAGAAGGTCGACAGGACCATCATGGTCGGCGGCCCGTACCTCGCCATGGACAGTGTCGACCCGCGGCAGCAGGAGAACGCCTCGACCACTCTCCGGGGCCCCTGGGGCGCCATGGACCAGCGGGTCCTCGACGCCTTCGGCTACTGGAACGCCCACAAGGCGGGCGCCGACTTCGTGGTCGTCGACGGATCCAGCTACACCAACGACGACGACCTCCTGCCCGACGAGTTCGCCGCCACCGACAAGCTCACCGCGGTGGGCGAGTGGGTACGTCAGCAGACCCATGACCTTCCCCTGTGGTGGGCCGAGTACTACGTCGAGCCCGCCGACGGAAAGGACGCCCGCAAGGGCTGGTCGGAGGCCCACCGGCTGGCCGTGCACGCCACCGGGCTGATCGCCATGGTCAAGGGCGGCGCCGACTCGGGCTTCTACTGGAACCCGGAGCAGAAGACGGGGACCGACTGTCCCGGCTGCCTGTGGACGCCGACCGACGGCGCCGACGGCGGGAAGGCGCTGCCCATGTACGGCCTGGTGTCCCGCTTCGGCAAGGCGTTCCCGCCGGGCACCCGGTACGAGCCGGTGTCCGTCGCCCGGGACGACGTGCCCAACGTGCGGGTGCTGGCGAGCGGCACGACCGTCCTCGTCGTCAACACCCTCGACCGGACGATCAGCGCCGAGGTCGACGGGAAGCGGTTCGACATGCGGGCCTACGAGGTGAGGTGGCTCGACCGCTGAGCCACCCCCCCCGCACTCGTCACTTCATGGTCAGGAACCGCTGCGCCAGCGAGGCCAGCAGCACCGCCAGCAGGGGCAGCGAGAACCAGAAGCTGCCCTGCAGCCAGCGCAGTTGCCGTACACCCGGCCGCACCGCGACCCGGACCACCTCGCGCGCGGTCAGCAGCAGGATCAGCGCGACAGCGGCCAGCGCGCCGATCACCGACCACGTCGTCCACGTCACCTGCGGCCCGATCGGACCCGGGTCCGGCTTCGGCACCGGGCCCGCCGGCTGCTTGCGCAGCGCGTACACCGTGACGTCGTCGTTGACCAGGACCTTCGTCAGCTCCTGCCGGTTGTCCAGGTTGTGGACCAGCCGGGACTCCCAGGTGGCCGAGTAGCCCGCGTCCAGCTGCAGGTACGTGACCTGACTCTCGTTGATCATCAGATACGAGTTCGGGCCCGCGTCCTTGAGCGACTTGACCAGGCCCGACACCAGCACCGGGTCGACCGGTGCCGCCGTCGGCACGTAGTTCACCCGTTCCATGTCCCGCGCGCCCCACGGCATCGCCGGGGTCACGTCGTTGACCGTGTCCTGGGTCAGCCACAGCAGCCGTACCGTCGGCTTGTCGTGGGCGTACACCCAGTCCATGGCCGCCACCTCGCCCGGCCGGGTCCGCTCGAACGGCTCGTTGCCCCAGCGGGCCACCAGGAAGCCGCCCATCAGAAGCAGCCCGGCCAGCAGCGCGGCCAGCGGAGCGAGGCTCACCCGGTCCTTCTCGCGCTCCGGCGCGGTGACGCCGGCCCGCGGGAAGAGGGCCAGGGCACCGAGCAGGGCCGCGCCCGGTACGGCGAACATGAAGACGCGCAGCGCCATCTCACCGCCGTAGGACTGCATGCCGAAGCCCAGGAACGGGACGAAGGTGAGGACCAGCAGCGACCGCTCGCGGTACCGGTGGAAGCGCCGCCGCCACCAGCCCCAGCAGGCGAAGGCCAGCACCGAGCCGGCCAGCAGCACCCGGGTGTACAGGACCAGCTTGTGCGTCGAGTTCCCGCCCTGGATACGGCCGGAGACGGAGGTCGAGACATTGCTGCCGACCCCGCCGACCCCGCCGAAGAGGTCGTTGAAGTGACCGGACCAGTACGGCTCGGCCATGAAGCCGACCCAGGCCGCGACCAGCACCGCGAACAGGATGGGCAGGCCGCGCAGTTCGGACCGGCCCAGCAGCACCAGGACCGCGAGCACACCGAGCATCACGAACGGGGTGAGCTGGTGGGCCGGCACGCTCGCCGCGTACAGGCCGATCACCACCAGCAGCAGGACCGCCCGCTGGCGTCGGTCGGTGGGCTCCACCTCGGCCTCGCCCGGCCGGTACTTCGTCCAGATCACCTGGGGAGCACGGAACCAGACCAGCAGGATCGCCACGAAGACGAGGTACAGGAGGTAGGTGAACCCCTGCGGGGAGAAGTAGTCCTGGCCGACCCAGCCGCACAGGACGAAGAGCCACACGCCGGTCCACTTGGCCCGCCAGCTCGCCCGCAGCGAACGGGTCAGCAGGAACATCGGAGCCAGATAGGCGAGCTGGACGGCCGTCGGCCACCAGCGGATGATCTCCGTGAAGTCGTCGATCCCGCACGCCCGGGCGACGAACGCGGCCGCCGCGAAGAAGCCCGGCCAGCTCCAGCGGGCGTCCAGGCCCGGTACGGCGGACCCGGTGCGGTCGATGTAGTCGATGAAGCCGAGGTGCTGCCAGGCCGTCGGGAACCTCGGCTCGGTCTCCAGCACCGCGGGCAGCGCATGCAGGGACACCACGGTCGCCAGCAGGGTGACCAGCAGCAGCGTCCGGTGCTCACGGCGCAGCCAGAGCAGCGAGGCGAACACCGTGACCAGCAGGGCGGCCCCCACCAGCGTCGGCAGCGGCAGCACGGAGACCAGCCCGAGCCCGCCCATCCGGTCCAGATCGGCCTCGCCGAGCCGCAGCGCGGGCACCCAGTACAGCAGGAGCGCGGCGACCAGCAGACAGCCGAGCACGACACCGGAGCGGGTGGGCAGCAGCCGGGCCGGCGGTTCGGGCGGCGGCGCCTCCTCGGCCACGACGTCGTCCGGCACGGCGCTCTGTGCCGGCGCCTCCCCGAACTCCCCGAGTTTCCCCAGCTCCTCGAACTCCTCGAACTCCTCGAACTCCTCGAACGGCGCGTCGACCGCCGCCTCCCTCAGCAGCGCCGCCTCGGCCGGGCCCAGGGACACCTCGGCGCCCGGTTCCGGACCCTCGGCCGGCAGGCGCACGGGTGTGCCGGTGGGCGGGGTGCCGGGTCCCGGGCGGACGTCCGGCCGGCGCTCGACGTGGTCGAAGTCGACGTGGATACCGAGGGCGACGGTGTCGTGGTCCAGCGCCCAGGCCGGGCCGGTCCGGTGTGCGGGGGCGGCGGCCTGGGCGGCGGGGGTCCCCCCGCTCGGGTGGAGCCGGGAGTGGGGGAGCGCCTCCAGGTCGGAGAGGTCCCCGTCCGGTGCCGCCGCATCCGCCACGGCCGGCGGTGCGGCCCGGAGCGTCCGCCACAGCTTCGGCGCGGCGATCGCCACGATCACCGCGAGGCTGGAGATCTCCGCCACGCCCGCTCCGGTCAGGCCCATCCGGGGCAGGAGCAGCAGCGTCAGCCCGAGCACCAGCGCGCACAGCAGGCCCTGCATCCAGGCGAGCCCGCCGGTGCGGCTCTGCGCGCGCAGCACCGCGAAGTACGTCTCCATCACGACCCGCAGCAGCGCGCCGACCGCGAACCAGCGCAGCAGCGGGGTCGCCGCCTGGGCGTAGCCGTCGCCGAAGACGCCCAGGATCCAGGGTGCGCCGACGAACAGCACGCCCGCGATCGGCAGCATGATCCGGGCCATCCGCTTCAGCGCTGCCCGGGTGTTGGCGGCCAGCCGCCCGGGGTCGTGGGAGCCCTCCACCGTCAGGGACGCGCCCATGTTGATGGCGAGCAGGTTGGTCGTACCGCCGATGGTGGTGGTGATGTAGAAGTACGCGTTGTCCTCGGAGCTGACCTGCGAGGCGATGATCACCGGGACGAGGTAGACCACGGCGAGGGAGAAGAGCGAGCCGGTGTAGTCCCCGGCGAGGAAGCGCCCGATCTCCTTCAGCGTCGGCGGCTTGGTGTGGTCCGCGGTGGCCTTGACGTGCCGGGGCACCAGCCGCCGGAACACCAGCCAGCCCAGCGGCACCACCGAGGTGGCGATCGCGGCGACCCAGGACACGAAGACGCCGGTGGCGGGGATCGCCACGGCGAACGCGACGAGCAGCCCCAGCTTCACCGCCGAGAACACGGTGTTGCCCACCGGCACCCAGGGCGCGCTGCGCAGCCCGGTCAGCACCCCGTCCTGGAGCGTGAGCAGGTTCCAGGCGACGACGGCCGCGATGAACCCGAGGCCGTTGAGGGGCCCGTGCAGGAAGCGGTACGACGGCCCCCACACGCCCAGGGTCATCAGGAACACGCCCGCCGCGAGCGCCACGATCAGCGAACTGCCCGCGTAGGTACGGAAGATGAGCCGTCCGGTGCGCTGCCCGGACACCGGGATGAAGCGTGCCAGGGCGCCGGTCAGGGTCACCGCGGTCAGGCCGGCGAGCAGCTTCATCGCGGCGATGGCGGCCGAGCCCTGCCCGACCGCCGACTCGGAGTAGTAGCGTGCCGCGGCCAGCCAGAAGCCGAGCCCGAGGACGGCGGAGATACCGGTGTTGAGCATCAGGGCGTAGGCGTTGCGGAACAGCGGGCTGCCGCTGGAGGACCGGCCGGTCCCGGGCAGCCGGAGACGGCGCCCGGACGGTGCGGGCGCCTCGGGCCCGGACGTCGCGGCCTCGGTTGTGGTGGTCGTGTCAGACACGGGAACGGATGGCCTTCCGGCGGACCTGGCGTGCTCTGCGGACGAGGGCGTACCCCTTGGTGAGGGCGCGGTCCCTGGCGAAGTTACGGGCGATGGCACGGCCTTCGAGCAGCCGCTCGAACTCCTCGACGCCCGTGCTGCGGCGGACGGTGACGCGCTGCAGGGCGTACGGCCCCTGCCCACGGCGGGCGAGGCCGTTGCCGACGGCGAGCGCCTGGGCGTACCCGGCCTCCCGCACGGCCCGGCGGACCCGGCGGCTGGAGTAGCCGTACGGATAGGCGAACGACACCGGGCGGGAGCCGAGTTCGCCGGTGACGATCTCCGTGCTGCGGACCAGCTCCGAGCGCAGGGCGGCGTCGTCGAGCTGGTCGAGCTGCGGGTGGCTGTGGCTGTGCCCGCCGATCTCGACGCCGGCGTCCGCGAGGTCGCGCACCTGCCGCCAGTCGAGCATGACGTCCAGTCCGCCTCCGGTGTCGTGGGCGCCCCTGATCCAGCCGGTGGAGACGAACAGCGTGGCCGGGAAGCCGTGTTCGGCCAGCACGGGCAGGGCGTGCCGGTGGACGCCCTCGTAGCCGTCGTCGAAGGTGATCAGCACCGGCCGTTCCGGCAGCGGACGGCCGTGCCGCCAGCGTGCCGCGAGGTCGGCGGTCGTCACCGGGGTCAGGCCCAGGTCGCCGACGAGTGCCATCTGCTCGGCGAACGCCTCCGGGGCGACCGACAGGGCCCGAGTGGCGTCGCCCGGCGCGGTCGCCACCGCGTGGTACATGAGGATCGGTACGGCAGTGCCGCTCATGGACGTTCCCCCTCGATCCCCGCGCCCGTGTCGCTCAGGGTGTCTCCGGCGGTCCGTGGATCCGTGTCGCTCAGGGTGTCTCCGGCGGTCCGTGGGTCCGTGTCGCTCAGGGTGTCTCCGGCGGTCCGTGGATCCGTGTCGCTCGGAGCGTTTCCCCGGGGCCCTGTGCCCGTGTCGCCGTGGGCCTCCCCCTCGATGCGTGCCACGGAGAACGTCGCTCCGCCCCGCCGTGCCCGCATGGTGCCCACCACATAGCCGCCC
Source organism: Streptomyces sp. NPDC107581 (assembly GCF_055657175.1). Taxonomy (NCBI): domain Bacteria; kingdom Bacillati; phylum Actinomycetota; class Actinomycetes; order Kitasatosporales; family Streptomycetaceae; genus Streptomyces; species Streptomyces sp. NPDC107581. Next base: position 196,504 of record NZ_JBVKBH010000014.1, on the reverse strand, counting down.
GCCGCCGTGAGCACCCCCGCGACGATCGCGCCCGCGCGCCCCGCACCGCCCGGACGGGCGAGCAGGGCGTCCCGCAGACCGCGGGCGACCCCTGCGGGCAGGACCCGGGTGGTGTAACGGCGTTCGGACTCCAGCCCCTTGTCCGCGCCGACGCTGCGGGCCACCAGCGCCTTCGACAGGCCTTCCGCGTAGGCACGGGTGCGGAAGTACGCGAAGTGCTCGCGGACCTCGGGCACCCGGTGGTGGATCACCGCGCGGTCGTCGATGAGGAGCACGGCGTCGGGGCGGGCCCGGGTGAGCCGGATGCACAGCTCGGTCTCCTCGCAGCCCAGCGGGCGCCGGTCGCCGTCGCGGCCGATGCCGGTGGCGAAACCGCCCGCCGCCGTGAACGCCGTACGCCGGAAGGAGGCGTTTCCGCCCAGTACGTTGCGGACCCGGACCCGGCCCGGCGGCAGCCCCCGGTAGGTGCAGCCCACCACCCAGTCGAACTCCGCCGGGAACCAGACGGGGCGGCGGCCCGACGCCCAGACCGGGACCGTACGTCCGCCGACCGCCATCACGCGCGGGTCGGCGTACCCCTCGGCGAAGCGGCGCAGCCAGTCCCGCTCGGCGACCGCGTCGTCGTCCAGGAAGGCGATCACCTCGCCGTGGGAGGCGGCGATACCGGTGTTGCGGCCGGCCGACAGCCCGCGCGGGCCGGCGTTGGCGAGCACTCGGACCGTGCCGGCCGCGGTGCCCTTCGCGTACTCCTTGTACTCGCGGGCCAGCCGGTCCAGCAGGACCTGGTTGTGGTCCACGACCAGGAGCGTCTCCAGCGCCGGATACGACTGCGCGCGCACCGAGGAGACCGCCGCGAGGATGTCCTCCCAGCGGTCCTCGGTGTACACGCAGATCACGACGGAGATGCCGGGATCTGTCAAGACACCTCTCCCTGCCCGGTGTTCAGCAGCCGCGCGTGGCGGACCCGGCGGCGCAGGGCACGCCGGTTGGAGCGCTCCTTGAGGATGACCTTCAGCACCCGCAGCCCGTCCCGCACGGCCCGCAGATTGCTCGTGCCGTGGATGCGGAGGTACTCGTGGCTGGGGATCTCCTGCACCTTCAGTCCCGCCTTGACCACTCTGATGTTCATCAGGGTCTCGACCTCGAAGCCGGTGCAGTCCAGGTCGATCTTGTCGAGGCAGTGCCGCCAGAACGCGTTGTAGCCGTAGCAGAGATCGGTGTAGCGGGCGCCGAACTTGCGGTTGACGATGGTGCACAGCGCCCAGTTGCCGAGCTTGCGGATGAAGGTCATGTCGTCCGTGCCGCCGCCGTTGGCGAAACGCGAGCCCTTGGCGAAGTCGGCACCCGAGACGAGGGCGGACACGTACGACACGATCTCGTTGCCGTCGGCCGAGCCGTCCGCGTCGACCATCACGATGATGTCGCCGCTGCACGCCTCGAACCCGGTGATCAGGGCATCCCCCTTGCCCTTTCCCTGCTGTTCCACGACTTTCACCGCGGGCCACAGCGAGCGTGCCACCTCGACCGTGTCGTCGGTGGAATTGCCGTCCACAAGAACCACTTCCTGTATCCAGTCCGGAAGGGTCTTGAAGACGTAGGGCAGATTCTCCGCCTCATTCATGGCGGGAATCACCACGCTCACCGGCGGAGTGATCGCCAGGTGAGTGGAGATGGGCCGGTATTGGGCGGCGATTAACGGATCTTGGCCCGAACTCGGCGTATGCAGAACAGAACTCATGTGTGGTGTCCCTCTCGTCCGGTGGACCGCCCGCCCCTGGGCGGCCCGGCTCTGTGTCCGGTTCGAAAGGGGGGTTCTCGTCTTCGGCACGGCGAAGTGATCTCCGTGCCTGCAGATGAGCTGGCAAAGATGGCCGGGCTGCCGGAAAAAGACGGCAGCCGGTCGCGCGGCACGACTCGGAAACAAGTGCGGTCACCGAGCACGGCACCCCCCTACCGCGCCCCGCGCCGATACGTCACGGCCCTGAGCCCTCCCCTGAACCGTGTGCTGACGGACCGATGCGGGTGAGATGTACGACGGTATTGACGATTGAAGCAGTATGGCAAGACCTGAACCTGCGTCTCACGTTTTTGTTGGTTTGGCCGTTACACAACTTTGGCCTTGGTTGTTCCGTCTTGTGTTCGTTTCCCCGAACGGGATTTCCCCCGGGCGAGGACGAGCAGGAACAGCAGCAGGCTGAGCGAAGCCACGGCGACGACACCACCGCGCACCGACCAGCGGTGCACGGCCAGCATGCCCTGCGCAACCAGCATGTTCAGTACGACCGCGCCCGCAAGCGCGCTGAGCACCCGGCCGAAGGGATTGAGCCCGCGCAGTGCTGCTCCGATCGCCACGGCCGGCGCCGTGAGCAGGAAGAACAGCGCGCAGGGTGCGCGCAGCGGTGAGTCGGCGTCCGTGAGCGCGAGCACCGCGCCCACCGCGCCGACGGCCGTGGCGGCCCCGGCGAGCAGCGGAGACAGGTCCCTCCCCGGACCCGGCCGTGCCTGCTCGGCGTCGTCCTCGCCGCCGTCTGCTGAAGGTGTCTTGATGCGTAAGGTCTGCATTGGCGACTTTGCCCCCCGACGCGCCGGATGCCGGGCTTCAATGTGGCGCAGGCTCACCTGGGCCGTCAAGACAGCGGTCCCTTACTGGACATGTGTTCCCAGGGGCGGTCGTGGCCGCAGGGGGAAGGGGTGTTCGACGGGAGCCCGGGCCGCTCCCGTCGGGGCGTCGTTCAAAGCTCAAAAGTTTTGGCATGGACACTTCCGTTCAACACGCGTAGTTGCTACGACAGTTGTGGCAGAGATCCTGCTAAAGGGAGGTTCCATGAGACGTTCCCGATTTACGGCATACGTGACCTCGCTCCTCCTCGCCGCCGGCCTCGCCCTCACCGGGGCCGCCACGGCGCACGCCGCCTCGACAGCCGCGACCGGCGGCTATGTGGCGCTCGGCGACTCCTACGCCTCCGGAGTCGGCGCAGGCAGTTACATCAGCTCGAGCGGAAGCTGTGACCGCAGCACCAAGGCGTACCCGTACCTGTGGAACGCCGCCCACAGCCCGTCCTCGTTCGCCTTCAACGCCTGCTCGGGCGCCACGACGGACGACGTACTCGCCAATCAGCTCGGCTCGCTCAGCTCCTCCACCGCCCTGGTCTCCGTCACCATCGGCGGCAACGACGCCGGTTTCACCGACGTCATGACGACCTGTGTCCTCTCGTCCGACAGCACCTGTCTGTCCAAGATCAACAGTGCCGAGGCGTACGTCGACTCGACGCTGCCCGGCAAGCTCGACGCCGTCTACAACGCGATCAGCGCCAAAGCCCCCTCCGCCCGGGTGGTCGTCCTCGGCTACCCCCGCTTCTACCTGCTCGGCCAGACCTGCCTCGGCCTCTCCGACACCAAGCGGTCCGCGATCAACGGCGCCGCCGACCACATCGACGCCGCCATCCAGAAGCGTGCCCTGGACCACAACTTCGTCTTCGGCGACATCCGCACCCCGTTCTCCAGTCACGAGATCTGCTCCAGTGACTCCTGGCTGCACAGCGTCAACTGGCTCGACATCGGCGAGTCGTACCACCCCACCGCGGCCGGCCAGTCCGGCGGCTATCTGCCCGTGTTCACGGCCAACGCGTCCTGAGCCCTGCGGGCCGGCCCGTCAGGGCGAGTCCGAGGGTGAGGCGGAGACCCCGTCGGACGGGGTCTCCGTCGCCGTCGTCGAGCAGGTCACCGAGAACGGCACGGTGTCCGACGTGGTCCGCACCGGACCGCGCACCTCCACGCCGATCCCGTTCTCGATCGTCCGGTCCTCGGAGTAGGCCGTCACGACCACTTGCACCTGCCGGGTCCTGCCGCCGCCCGCCGGGAACGCCAGCGTCTTCCATCCCGGGTCGGAGACCGACCCGTGCGTGAGCACCCACCGGTACTCCACCTGCGCGGGCAGCCGCCCCACCGTGAACGTCGCCGTGAACGTGGGCGCCTGCCCGCTCGGCGGCGGACAGGTCCCGTCGTACCCGGTGTGCGAGCCCGTCAGGGTCACCTGCACGGACTGGGCGGGCCGGCTGCCCGTCGTCGTGCTGCCGCTCTGCGCGGGCGGCTGCGCCCCGCTGCCGGAGTCCGTACCGGTGCTCGGAGCCGGCGAGTGCGCACTGCTGCTCGCCCCGCCGGAGCGCGCGCCGTCGTTCCCCTTGTCACCGCCGTGGTCATGGTCGAGCAGCGCGTACGTCAGTCCCGCCACCGCCAGCACGACCGCGAGCACACCGGCCACCAGCACCAGGCCGGTCCGTCGCCCGCGGTCCGGCGCGACGGCCGTGGTCCCCGGCTCCGGATACCCGCCGGGCACCGGCATCGGCGGTGTGGGCGACGTCCGTTGCGGCCGGGTCGCGGCCGTCGGTGCGTACGGCGGGACCGGCGTCGGCACCGTGCGGGAAGTCCCGCCCGCCGCGACGATCCGCAGCTCCTGCTCCGCCCGCTCGGCGGGCAGCCGGTCGGCAGGGTCCTTGCGCAGCAGCCCCTCGATGACGGGAGCGAGCGGTCCGGCCCGGCGCGGCGGCGGCAGTTCCTCGTCCACCACGGCGCGCAGGGTGCTCAGCGGAGTGTCGTACCGGAACGGGGAGTTGCCCTCGACGGCCGCGTACAGCAGCACGCCCAGCGACCACAGGTCCGACTCCGGGCCCGGCGTACGCCCGAGCGCCCGCTCCGGAGCGAGGAACTCGGGCGAGCCGATCACCTCGCCCGTCATGGTCAGCGCCGAGCTGCCCTCGACCGTCGCGATGCCGAAGTCGGTGAGGACCACGCGGCCGTCGTTGGCCAGCAGCACATTGGCCGGCTTCACGTCCCGGTGCAGCACCCCGACGGCGTGCGCGGCGCGCAGCGCGGCCAGTACCTCGGCACCGATGTGCGCGGCCCGCTGCGGCGACAGCGGGCCCTCGGCCTCCAGCTGGTCGGCCAGGGACAGGCCGCGGACCAGCTCCATCACGATCCATGGCCGGCCGCCCTCGATCGCCACGTCGTACACCGTGACCACGTTGCGGTTCGCGACCCGGGCCGCCGCCCACGCCTCGCGCTCCAGGCGCGCGTACATCCGCTCGATGTCGGAAACGGGCAGCCCGGCCGGGGCCCGCACCTCCTTGACGGCCACCTCACGGTGCAGCACCTCGTCGCGGGCGCGCCACACCGTGCCCATGCCGCCCTCGCCCAGCGGGGACAGCAGACGGTAGCGGCCCGCGATCACGCGGTCACGGCCCGGTTCTTCGGACACGGGTGCCCCCCACGGCATCTGACGTGATTTCTCCATAAAAGTAGCTCAGCCGAGGGCGGTTGCGGCCCCCTTGAGCACCAATCCGGCACCCAGGGCGACGACGACCAGCGCGGAAGCGAGCGGCAGGGTCCGGCGCACCACACCGGTCACCGGGTGGGCGGTCCAGCGCGGGCGCCGCTCCAGCGCCCGGGTGACGCCCGAGCCCAGCCGGACCACGGCGAATCCGGCCGCCGTCAGCGTCAGCGCAAGACCGGCGCCGTACGCCACGACGAGCAGCAGCCCGAACCAGGCCTTGCCGAGCGCCGCGGCTCCGACGAGCACGACGACCGCGGAGGGGCTGGGCACCAGACCACCGGCGAACCCCAGGAGGATCGTGCCGCGGAGGGTGGGGGCGGTGGGGTGGCTGTGGGTGTGGCCGCCGTGGGTGTGCACCATGGCGTGCTCGTCGTCGTGGTGGTGCTCGTGCTTGTGCCCATGGTCGTGGTCGTGGTCGTGCCCATGGCCGTGCTCGTGGTCGTGGTCGTGTCCGTGCACGTGAGGGTGGTCACCACGGTGGTGATCACGACCGTGGCCGTGGTCGTGGTCGTGATTGTGGTCGTGACCGTGGTCGTGATGGTCGTGGTGCCGGTGACCTCGGTGGTCCGTGTGCACGTGGCTGTCCGCGTACACGTGGCTGTCCGCGCGAACGTGCTCGGTCGCGTGCACGTGGTCGGCCCCGTGCGTGTGGCCGGCCGCCGTGACGCCCTGGTGTGCGCCGACCAGGGCCAACGGCCGCTCCGCGGGCTCCTCGTGCGGGTGCGGGTGCGGGTGCGGGTGAGGGTGGGAGTGGGAGCCGGAGTGGGGGTGGGAGTGGGAGTGCGCACGGTTGCGCCAGGCCCGTCGTACGAGGTTCGCGCCCGCGACGAGCACCAGGGCGCCGCTGGCGATGCCCAGCCAGGCGATCACCGAGGGCGTGGCGGCGGAACCGGCCGTGACGAGCAGGCCCAGGGCAACCACGCCGAGGGTGTGGGTCACCGTGACCGAGGCGGCCAGCGGCAGCACGTCCCGCAGCCGGGCGCGGCCCCCGCGTGCCGCCGCCGACGCGGCCATCAGGGTCTTGCCGTGGCCCGGTGCCAGGGCGTGCATCGCGCCCAGCACGACCGCGATGAGCAGCGCGAGCGTGGCGAAGCCGAGGGTCAGGTCGTGGCGGGCGACGAGGTCGTCCAGGGCGCGGGTCCAGCGGTCGGCACCCCGGGGCAGCACACCGGCGCCCGGGGCGTCCTGCCGTTCCTCGGCGAGCGCGGGACCGCCGGGGCGCACGCGCAGCGAGGCCGTGGTGGTGTCGGCGGGCGAGGAGAGCAGGTCCTTCGGATACGTGGTGAGTTCGTGCGAGACGGACTTCTTCGGTACGTCCGTCGCGGTGAGCGTCATGCGGTCGCCGCGCGCGGTGATCTCCCGCCAGCCGGGTCCGCTGGTGGCCCCCGCGCCGTGAAAGCCGAGAACGACCGGCTTGCGCTGGGGAAGGGGCGCCGTGAACCGGCACTCCACGCGCAGGGTGTTCAGCCCGGCCTGGCCCGGCCGCAGCCGGGCGCGGGCGCTGCCGGTGGCCAGTTCGACCGGCTGTCCGCCGACGGTGAGCGCGCTGCCCTTCGCGGCATCGGCGCAGCGTTGCCCGGCCCACGCGCTCAGCCCCAGCCGCTGGATGTCGGGCCTGGCCTGGGTCGCCGGGATCTCCGCGAGGTCCTCCACATGGTCGACGCGGAGCTGTCCGGGGGCGGCGACGAGACCGTCGTAGCGGTTGACGGTGAAGTTGCCGAGGGGATGCGCGCCGGCGGTCGCGGCCGGGGTAAGCGCCAGGGCGCACGCGGCCGTGAGGACGGCCGCGGCGCGGGCGAGCGGGCGACGGAGCTTCACCGGGCGGCCCCCAGCGCCTTGCGGGCCTCGGCCGCGCCCAGGGGGGAGAAGCCGGGGTTCAGCTTCAGGGCCGCCGTCAGGGAGGCCCTGCCCTCCTTCGCGTGGCCCGTGGCCAGTTCGATCATGCCGCGGTGGTAGAGGAAGGCGGCATTGCGGTAGCCGGTGGCCGTGGCCCGGCGGGCGAAGGGGAGTGCCTCCCCGTCATGGCCGTTGACATGCAGTGCCCAGGCGAGGGCGTCCGCGGTGTGCACGGTGTGCCTGCGGGCCCATTCGGCGCGGGCCGCACGCAGCGCGGCGGCCTTGTCGCCGTGGTCGGCCGCGGCCAGCGCGGTGTCGAGGTCGGCGTTGACGCCGTTGGCGCGGGCGAGGGCGATCCAGGCGTCCACGAGCGCGTACTGGTCGTGCGCCCTGGTGCGGTCGCCGGCCGCGCCGCGGGCCTCGTACAGCTCGCCGAGTTCGACGAGCGGTCCGGGCAGCGGATAGCGGGATACCACCGTCTCCAGACCCTTGATGGCCTCGTCCCGCCGGCCGGTCGCCGCCTGGGCGCGCGCCCGGCCCTCCAGCGCGGGGAGGTAGTTCTCGTCGGCGGCGAGCGCCCGGGCGTAGGAGGAGAGCGCCGAGCGGTAGTCGCCCTGGTTCCAGGCGAGCTGGCCCAGCTGGGCGGACACGTACGCCACGTCGCCCGGCGAAGTGGACACGGTCAGGGCCTGCTCGAGGACGCGCCGGGCGGTCGGGACGTCGCCGCGCAGCTCGTGCACGTACGCGTACCGCGTGAAGACCGGCACGCCCGGCTTGCGTGCGTCCGCGGCCTCGACGGCCCGGTCGGCCTCGGCGTACCGGCCGAGTTCGACCAGGGCGTCGACGCGGGAGGACAGGGCGCGCTCGCTGTACGGGTTCTGCTTCAGGGCCCGGTCCGCGTAGGTCAGCGCGTCCTTGAAGTCGTGCCGGGCGGCGGCGAGGGCGGCCCGGCCGGCCAGGGCCTGGTCGTTGCCCGGGGCCAGCGCCAGGGACCGCTTCAGGGCCTTCTCGGCCTGCGGGTACCGTGCGGGATCGCCCTTGGTCCGTGCCTGCTCGACGTAGGCCAGGCCGAGGGTGGCCCAGCCGTCGAAGTCCCGCGGCTGGGACCGCAGATGGGCTTGGAGGTTGGCGATGCTCGCGTTCAGGTCGCCGCTGCCGAGCACCCCGGGGTCGACGGCACTGGAGGCGGCCGGAACGGTGGACCCGCCGTCCCGTGCCGCCCCGAAGGCGATCGCCCCGCCCGTCAGCGCGACGGCCAGCAGGGCGGCGCAGCAGAGCCGCTGAGCGGTATGACGCAGCCGGCCCGCGGCGGCGAGCCGGCGGACGGCGGCCACGCGCGGGTCGCCGCCGGACTCGGAGGACTCGGAGGACGCCGTCCCCGGGGCCGCCGTCTCCGTCCCCGAAGCCGTGGTCTTCGTCTCCGACCCGTTCGGCTCGGTTTCGGAGGCGGCGGGCGCCGGGGTGCCGTCCACTCCGTCGCTCACCGTCCGCCCACCGGTCTCCTCGTCATTGGTACGCGGGGCCATGCCCTCTCCTAGGTCGGCTGATCGTGGTCGAAGGGATGGGGCGCGGCCCGCCGTGGGGGAGGGAAGTACGGGCCGCGCCGGTCGGTGGGACGCCGGTCAGTACGGGCGCTGCATACGACGGCGCCACCAGGCGAAGGCGGTGCCGATCAGCAGGATCCCGGCCGCGCCCGAGGCCGCCGAGGCGGCGATCAGCACCGTGTTGCCGGAGCCGCCGGAGGAGGATCCGGCCGGCTGCAGGGCGTCGCCGAGCTGGCTGCGGACGTCGGCGTTGCCGGACGTGCCCTTGGCGAGGGCGCCGCGGGAACCGGCCGTGGGCTCGGCCACGTACGGGAAGTACTTCTCGAAGCCCTTGTCGTTCTTGTCGACGGCGTCGCCCAGGTCGTTCTTGGATCCCACCAGTTCGCCCTCGACCACCTGCAGGGAGGCGTCGATGACGTCGTCCGTGAGGCGACGGCCGTTCGGGAAGCCGGTGTTGTCACCGTCGAGGACACCCAGCCGCTTGGGGTGCATGCTCGGCTTGACCGAGGTGTTGAGGCGCAGCTCCTCCGAAGGCTTCACGTACGGCGGCTGGTTGAGTCCCTTGACGCCCTTGAGGAACACGTCGACCAGGTCGTTGCGCGGCTCGGCGGGAGCCTTGATCTTGTAGATCGACTCGATGAGCCTGGGCAGTTCGGGGTTGGTCACGTTCTTCAGGAACTGCGCGTCGTACCAGGGCTGGGACGCGTTGAACCTGTCCTTGTCCTTCTGCGGGTTGACGACCTCGTTGACCAGCGGGTTGCCCAGGCGCGAGACCTGCTCGTAGTACCCCTGGGCGTTCTTGCGCTGGGTCGTCGACCAGATGCCGACGATCGGCTGCCCGGCCGACTCGCGGATCAGATCGTTGGGCACCTGCAGGGCGATCGTGTTGACGTTGTAGCCCTTGAGCGTGTCCCGTCCGACCTCGGAGAGGTTCCCGCCGTAGAGCAGGTCGAAGACCCGCAGGTCGGCGAAGAACGGGTCGTCGGCCTGGCCGGCGAAGGTCGCGGCGCCGCCCGCCGTCTTGTGCACGGCCTGGTACCGCAGCTTGGCGTAGTCCGGCATCGACGCCTTGCCGACGTCCGACGGCGCGACCGGCACGCTGTCCGCGAGCCGTGTCCTGGACACCACCTTCTGGTTGTGCAGCTTGATCAGGTCGATGTCGTAGGTCTGCGTGATGTTGAGGTTCGGGTCGTCGAGGCTCTTCACCACCCCCGTGTTGTAGAGGAAAGTGTTCTTGTTCTTGACGTGCGTCTTGAACGTGTAGCGGAAGAGCAGCTCGCCCTGCGCGTCACCGTTGTTGTCGACGTGGATGTCGTACTGGGCGTCGTCCGCGAACGTGTAGAAGTTCGGGCCGCCCGCCGGTTCCTCGAACGGGATCCAGTTGGCCACGATCGTCGTGGTGTCGGGCTTGTCCGGGCTGACGAACGCATACAGGTCCGTGTTGTCGTACTGCGGGGTCCCCGAGATCAGCGGGGCCTCCCGGTGGGAGGAGGCGGAGGCCGCCCCGGGTTCCAGCGTGGCGACGCCGGCGGCTGCGAGCCCTCCGGCGGCCAGCGCACCACAGATGAGCGTGGCCAGGCCCTTGCGTCCCGTGCCGCTCCTGGAGAAGAGAGGTGTCATGCCGTCCGTCCTCAGTGCCAACTTGCCTTGACGGACGGGAATACGGAGCGGGGAAGCCGTTCGGATTGGTCGGAGAGAAGATTTTTTTCCTGTGTTCCGGACCCGCGTTTTCGGCCCGCTGATCCGTATCACCGGCCGGAGGTGTGCGCTCGTGCGGATGCGTGGAGTCAGAGGCAGGGCCGGCTGCGGCCACGGAAGGGGGACCGGGGTGGAGGCGGACGAGCTTCTGGTGCTCGTGGCGGGTGGCGACCAAAGGGCTTTCGAGGATCTGTACCAACTGGTCTCCGGACCGGTGTTCGGGCTCGTCCGCCGTGTGGTGCGCGACCCCGCCCAGTCCGAGGAGGTCGCCCAGGAGGTGCTGCTCGAACTGTGGCGCTCCGCCGCCCGGTTCGACCCCCGCCGGGGCAGCGCCCTCTCCTGGATCCTCACCCTCGCCCACCGCCGCGCGGTCGACCGGGTGCGCAGCGCCCGCGCCGCCGGTGAACGCGAGCAGCGCGAGGCCCTGCGCGCCGGGGAACCCGCCTTCGACCATGTCGCCGAGGAGGTCGAGGCGGGCCTGGAGCGCGAGTGGGTGCGCCGCTGCCTGGACCGGCTCACCGCGCTGCAACGCCAGTCCGTGACCCTCGCCTACTACGACGGCTACACGTACCGTGAGGTGGCCGAGCGGCTGTCGCTGCCGCTCGGTACGGTCAAGACGCGGATGCGCGACGGACTCACCCGGCTGCGCGAGTGCCTGGGAGGTGCCGCATGAGCATCCTCGGCCGCCTGCTGGGCCGCGAGGACCCGCACTCCCTCGCCGCGCCCTATGCGCTCGACGCCCTCGAACCCGCCGAGCGCCGCCGCTTCGAGAAACACCTGAGCGGCTGTGACCGCTGTGCCGCCGAGGTGCGGGCGCTGTCCGAGGACGCGGTGCGGCTCGCCTGGTCCACGGCCGCCCCCGCACCGGCCGCCCTGCGCGACCGGGTGCTGGCCGCTGTGCGCACCATCCCGCAGGAGCAGGCACCGGCGCCCGCCCGGGAGCGCGCGCCCCAGCTCCCGCCGCACGTATGGGGCGCCCAGCCCCTGCCGTCGCGCACCCGTGCACGCCCGCTCTTCGTCCCCTTCGCGACGGCGACCGCCGCCGCGGCGCTCGTCGTCGCCTCCCTCTTCGCGGTCCAGGCGAACCGCACCCGGGACCAACTCGACGCCGAGCGGACCCAGGCACGTGAGATCGCCCACGTTCTCGCAGCTCCCGACGCCCGCGCCGCCGCCGGAAAGGACGCACGGGGCCGCAGTATCGGAGTGATCGCTTCCGTATCGGAGCGGCAGGCCGTCGTCACGCTCAGCGGATACGGCACCCCGTCCGGCGGCCGTGTACACCAGCTCTGGGCCATGCGCCCCCACGTGCAACCGCGCTCCCTGGGGCTCTTCGAGGGCGACACGCCCTTGGTCGCGAAGGGGCTCGACCCGTCCTCGGCGTCACTCGCCGTAACCGTCGAGCCGGACGGCGGCTCCGCACAGCCAACCGGCCAGCCGCTTGTCCAACTCACCCTGAAATCGGTCGGATTCGGAGAGTAGTCATCGAGGGGCGGTCAACCGCCTTGCGGGGAAGGTGAATCCTGTGGTCGAGATACCCGCATGCCTCAATGGGGCGATAGGGTTACCCTGCCCGGGCCGGGTGGACTCGTACGGGTGGGGAGTGACATGGAGCAGATAACGGTGCGCAGCAGGGCCAGGGTCCCTGCGATCACTTGTGGGAGCAGCGCGACCAGTTCGCGCCTCGACCGCCATCTTTCGGTGCTGGCGGGTCCCGCCATACCGCAGCAGAAGGCGGCCGAGGCGACCTCGCTGATGCGTGAGCTGACGGCACGTGACAAGGCGCACGAGCGCAGCGACCGAGGTGCGCGGGTCAGCCGCGTCTCCCTCTTCGCTCCGCTGCGCCGGCTGCGCCGCTCGCTCTTCGGCGGGCACTGAGCGGTATCTCATCCAGTTCTGAGCGAACCGGCGTTCCTCGAGGAGCCTTCGAGGGGCCCGCGCTCAGGCCGCCACGCCGTCCCGGCGCAACGCTGCGATCTCGTCGTCCGTCATCCCCACGGCACGCAGCAGCGCCCCGGTGTGCTGCCCGAGCGCGGGCACGTCGCCCATCCGTGCCTCGTCCCCGCCCGGCAGTGTGATGGGAGGCAGCAGCGCCTTCAACGGCCCGACCGGCGACCCCACCTGACGCCACCGCTCCCGGGCCGCCAGCTGCGGATGCTCCGTCAGCTCGTGCAGGTCCCTGAGCCGGGCACAGGCGATGCCCGCCTTCTCCAGCCGGGCGAGCGCCTCGTCGGCGTCCAGCACGCCCAGCGCCGCCGCGACCAGCTCGTCGGTCCGCTCCCGGTTCGCCACCCGGGCCGCGTTCGTCGCGTGGGCCGGGTCCGCCCCGAGTTCCGGCCGGCCGATGACCTGTTCGGCGAGCCGCCGCCACTCCCGGTCGTTCTGCACCGACAACAGCACCCGTCCGCCGTCCGCCGTCGAATAGGCGTCGTAGGGCGCGATGACGGCGTGCGCGAGCCCGGTACGGGCCGGGGGCTCACCCCCGTGCATCGCGTGGTGCAGCGGATGCCCCATCCATTCGGCCAGCGCCTCCAGCATCGACACCTCCACGGGCCCGCCCCGCCCGGTCGTGCCGCGCCGTACCAGTGCGGCCAGCACCCCGGAGAAGGCGTACATGGCGGCCGCGATGTCCGCCGCCGGAATCCCCGCCTTGACGGGCTGCCCGGGCGTCCCGGTCACCGACACCAGCCCGGCCTCGCACTGCACGAGCATGTCGTAGGCCCGCTTGTCCGCGTACGGTCCCGAGCCGCCGTACCCCGAGATGTCCACCGCGATCAGCCGCGGGTGCGCCGCGCACAGGGCGGCCGCGTCCAGGCCCAGCCGGGCCGCGGCCCCCTGGGCGAGGTTCTGCACGAACACGTCCGCGTCCGCGACCAGGCGCCGTACGACATCGAGGCCGCGCGGGTCCTTGAGGTCCAGCGCGATGGACTCCTTGCCGCGGTTGCACCACACGAAGTGCGAGGCGAGACCGCCGGCCGCGGTGTCGTAACCGCGTGCGAAGTCGCCGCCGTCGATCCGCTCCACCTTGACGACCCGGGCGCCCAGGTCCGCGAGCTGCCGGGTCGCGAAGGGCGCGGACACGGCCTGTTCGACGGCGACGACGGTGATGCCCTCCAGGGGCAGCGGGAGATGGTCCATGGGGTGGATGATCTCCCCTGACCGGGGGCTTTGTCAGTAGCCGGTCAGCGCTGCCCGTGTGCGTACCGGCGCACGGCGAGGGGGAGGAACACCGCGGTCAGGGCCAGGCTCCACAGGAGCGACCCGGCGACCGGGTGGGCCACCGGCCAGGCGGAGTCCGCCGGGACCGAGGCGTTGCCGAACAGGTCCCGCAGAGCGGTCGTCACGGCGCTGATCGGGTTCCACTCGGCGAGGGTGCGCAGCCAGCCGGGCAGATTGCCCGTGGGGATGTAGGCGTTGGACAGCAGCGGCAGGACGAAGGAGGAGGCGCCGAGCTGCCCGGCGGCGTCCTCGCTGCGGGTGAGCAGCCCGAGGAAGATCCCGGCGCAGGTGCAGGCGAACCGGAAGAACAGCAGCAGGGCGACCGCCGCGGCGGCCTCGGCCGCGGACCCCCGGATCCGCCAGCCCACCGCCAGTCCGGTCAGCAGCAGCGGCACCGTGCCGACGGTCGTGACCACGAGGTCCGCCACCGCCTGTCCGACCGGTACGGCGGCCCGGCTCACCGGCATCGTGCGGAAGCGGTCCATGACGCCCCGGTGGGTGTCCGCGGCGGCCTGGAACATTCCGGTCATCAGCCCGCCGGCGGCGGTCGCGACCAGCAGCCCCGGCACCAGGAAGGAACGGTACTCGCGGCCGGGCATCGCAAGCGCGCTGCCGAAGACGTAACCGAAGAACAGCAGCATGTTGACCGGCATCAGCTGGGTCAGGATCGCCAGGCCCGGGCTGTTGCGGACCCGGCGCAGCTGCCGGCCCGTCATCGCCAGGCCGTCGTACGCCGGCGCGCTCATGCGGCGAGCTCCTTACTGCCGGCGGACTTGCCGGTGAGTCGCAGGAAGACGTCGTCGAGGGTCGGCGGCCGCAGGCTCGCATCGAGCAACGGCACGCCGGACGCGTCGAGTTCGCGCACCAGGCGCGGCAGGGTGAGGGTCGGGTCGGTGGTGACGGCACCGACGGCGTTGCGCTCGCGGTCGAACACGGGCGCGGAACCGGTGAGCCGGTCGAGGACGGCGGCCGCCGCCGGGAGTGCGCCGGCATCCGTGACCACGGCCTCGGCACGCGACCCGATGAGCGCCTTGAGCTCCGCGGGCGATCCGGTGTGCGCGACCTGGCCCCGGTCCACCAGGGCGATCTCGTCGGCGAGCCGGTCGGCCTCCTCCAGATACTGCGTGGTGAGCAGCACGGTCGTGCCGTCCGCCGCCAGCTCCCGCACCGCCTCCCAGATGCGGGTGCGGCTGGCCGGGTCGAGTCCGGTGGTCGGCTCGTCGAGGAAGAGGACGTCGGGGCGCCTGATCAGGCTGGCCGCGAGGTCCAGCCGGCGGCGCATGCCGCCCGAGTAGGTGGCCGTTTTCCGGTCCGCGGCCTCGGTCAGCGCGAACCGCTCCAGCAGTTCCCCGGCCCGCTCGGCCGGCCCCCGCACCCGGTGCAGCCGGGCGAACAGCCGCAGGTTCTCCCGGCCGGTGAGGTCCCCGTCGACCGAGGCGTACTGCCCGGTGACGGCGATCCGGCGCCGCACGGCCGTCGCCTCGCGCACCAGATCGTGGCCCGCGATCCGCGCCGAGCCCCCGTCGGGCCGCAGCAGCGTGGTCAGCAGCCGTACCGCAGTCGTCTTCCCGGCCCCGTTCGGGCCCAGCAGCCCGCAGACCGTCCCCTGAGCCACCGCCAGATCCAGTCCGCGCAGGGCGTGCACGTCGCCGAAGCGTTTCTCCAGACCCTCACTAAGTACAGCGTACGTAGAAGTCATGGTGTGACGGTACCGCACTGCGTACGGTGTACGTAACTAGGATGGTGGTCGAGGTGATGACCGATGGCAGTCCGAGGGGGCGTCCCCGAAGTGATCTGGGCGCGTCCCGAGCGCACGGGCCGGGGCCCGAAGCCGGCGTACACGCGCGACGACATCGCGGCCGCGGCCGTCCGGATCGCCGATGCCGAGGGGCTCGACACGGTGTCGATGCGGCGCGTGGCGGCCGAGCTGGGCTGCGGCACCATGTCGCTGTACAACTACGTCCCCCGCAAGGAGGACCTGTACGAGCTGATGATGGACGCGGTCAGCGCCGAGCACGAGTGGTGGGAGCCGAGCGGGGACTGGCGGGCGGACCTGCTCCGGGTGGCGCACGAGACGCGGGCGCTGATGCACCGGCACCCGTGGGTGCCGCGCCTGATGTCCCCGGTGTACGGCTTCAGCCCGCACGCTCTTCGCTATCTGGAGCACTGCCTGGTGTGCCTGGACCCGCTGGATGCGTCCCACGGCACCAAACTCGAACTCATCGCCATGCTGAACGGCGTGGTGACCACCTACGTCCGCAACGAACTCGACACCGCCGAGCGCGTACGCGCCCTGCCCTGGTCCCAGGACGAGGAGAACGCGGCCCGCGGCGCCTACCTGAGCGGCCGGATCGCCTCCGGCGCCTACCCGAGGATGGCGGCGGCGCTGGCTGCGGACTCCGGCCCGGTCGACCTGGAGGCGGTGTTCCGGCGGGCGCTGGAGCGGACCCTGGACGCGTTCGCGCCGCGCTAGCCGAGCCGGTTCGGCGGGTGCGGTTGGGTGAGTGCGGTTGGGCGGCTGCGGTTGGGCAGGTGGTGCCGGGCGTCGAAACAGATCTGCGGCGGTGTGTCTGGCGGCGCAGGTCTATGGCGGTGTGTCTGGCGACGTAGACGTGCGGTAGTGCCTCTAGAGCAGGGCGAACTGGCCCTCCGGGCCTTCCTCGTGGTGGTCCAGCACCGAGGCCGGGCGGCGGGCCGCGGCCGGGACGGGCAGGACCCCCGCCTCGCGGAGGCCGCTCACCGTGATGGGCGAGGTCACCTTCAACCCGGCTCGCCGCGGGCCCAGTTCCGCCAGCAGGGCCAGGACGGTGATCAGCTCCAGCAGCTCCGACGTCCAGGGCTGCGGCCAGGTCGCGGGGCGGATCGCGGCCAGGGTGCCCGGCTCGGCGGGGGCGGTGCGGGTCGCGAACCAGGCCTCCAGGGTGCGCACTCCGGCCACTTCGTGGTCCCAGGCCCCGGGCGGCACGGGGGAGATGCGGCCCTCGTCGAGGTGGAGGGTCTCCTCGTCACGGTCGTAGTGGAGGGTCAGGGGGAGTGCCGGCAGGGGTGCGCGGACGTAGGGGCGGCGGCCTCCCGGGAGCTTGGGGCGCTCGCCGTCGCGGCGCATCAACCACAGCGCGCGGCGGCCCAGCTCGACGCCCTCGGACCAGAGTCCGGCATCCTCGGTGAGCGGGACGGTCAGGCCGGGGCGGATGGTGGCCAGGATCCAGGCCAGGACGTCCGGCGGATCCGGGCGTTCACCCAGCCGGGCCGACAGATGGTCCAGCAGGCCCGGCGCCAGGTTCGGTTCCGTGCCGCCCGGGCGGCGGAACAGGGGGCGGACGCGCCCGGTGCGGAGGACGGGCAGCAGGGAGGTCGCCAGGAGGGGCAGGTCCCCGGCCGTCTCGGCGCCCGTCTCCACCACGAACACCTGCCGCTCGTCCGCCACCCGCCACAACTCCGGGCGGGCCGTGTCGATCAGCCGGTGGTCCGGGATGAGCCACTGTTCGTCGAACGGCCCCGTCAGCACGCGTACCGGCTCCGCGCAGGGGCCCTCGGCACGCGCCAGCCGCTCCGTGCCGGCCGCCCGGCCGGGCAGCTGGCCCACCGCCGAGTGGAGCGTACGGGACCGGGTCGGCTCGAACAGGGCCTCCCGGTCGGCCCCTTCGGCCCTCAGCAGGGCCTCCCAGCGGGCCTTCAGGGAGGCCGGACCGGGCGCCGTCGGCCAGGCGCGGCCCGGCCGCAGCGGTGCGACGGACCACGGCAGGAGGTCCGCCAGCAGCGGAGCGTCGTCGTGCGTCACGCAGGGCATGGTACGGCCTGACCGGGGCTCCGGGACCAGAGGGCCGGGCGGGTGAACGCCATCAGGTGGCGTCCAGCGTCACCGTGAAGGAGAAGCGGTCGCCCCGGTAGTGGATGACCGCCACGTCCAGCACCCGGCCGCCGGCGTCGTACGTCACGCCCGTGTAGTGCAGGATCGGGCTGAGCAGCGGGACCTGGAGCAGCTGTGCGGTCTCCGGGTCGGCGAGCCGGGCCTCCACGGTGTCCGTGATGCGGCTGATGTCCGCCCCGACCACGTCGCGCAGCACCTTCGTCATGGGCCAGCGGACCAGGTCGTCCAGGTCGATACGGGCGGCCAGTTCGGGGCGCACGTGATTGACGGCGTGGTTGGTCGGCTCGCCGGTCTTCTCGTCGCTGCGCAGCCGGTGGTACGTCGCCACCTCGGCGAGGTCCGGGAAGTGCTCGGCGAGGGTGGCCGGTACGGGGGTGCGGCCGTGGTCCAGCAGCTCGGTCGTCATGCCGGACTGCTGGGCCACGATGGCGTCCACCGAGCCGAGGAGCCGCACGGGAGCCCCGCGCCGCACCCCGGGCTCGATGAACGTGCCGCGCCGCCGGTGCCGGCTGATCAGCCCCTCGTCCTCCAGCTCCTTCAGCGCCTGCCGCATGGTCAGCACGCTGACCCCGTAGTGCTGCGCCAGCTGCTCCTCGGTGGGCAGGCGCAGCGGGTCCCGCGGCGAGCGGCCGAGGATCGAGGCGCGCAGTGACTGCGACACCTGGTACCACAGCGGCAGTTTGCGGTTCAGGACGATCGAATCCGGAGCGAAGGAGGTCACGCGGCTATCCGTACCTGTCGGGCGTGGCTAGTGCAATGGCCGGAAGTGACGTTCGAGGCCCTGCCACACGTCGTCGTACCGCTGCTGGAGGTGGTCCGCCCGTTCCGCGTGCGGGGTGAGCGTCACCGGCCAGCGGGTCTCGAACATGAACGCCAGCCCGTCGTCGATCTTCTGCGGGCGCAGCTCGGCGGCGCTCGCCTTGTCGAAGGTGTCCCGGTCCGGGCCGTGCGCCGACATCATGTTGTGCAGCGAGCCGCCGCCCGGCACGAAGCCCTCCGCCTTCGCGTCGTAGGCGCCCTCGACCAGGCCCATGTACTCGCTCATCACGTTCCGGTGGAAGTACGGCGGCCGGAAGGTGTCCTCGCCCACCAGCCAGCGCGGGGCGAAGACGACGAAGTCGACACCGGCCAGGCCCGGGGTGTCCGACGGCGAGGTCAGCACCGTGAAGATCGACGGGTCCGGGTGGTCGTACGAGATGGTGCCGATCACATTGAAACGGCGCAGGTCATAGACGTACGGCACATGGTTGCCGTGCCAGGCGACCACATCGAGGGGCGAGTGGTCGTACGTCGCCGTCCACAGGTTGCCGCAGAACTTGTTCACCACCTCCACCGGCCGCTCCACGTCCTCGTACGCGGCGACCGGCGCCCTGAAGTCCCGGGCATTGGCGAGTCCGTTGGCGCCGATGGGCCCGAGGTCGGGGAGCTGGAACGGCGCCCCGTAGTTCTCGCAGACATAACCGCGCGCGGACTCGTCCAGCAGCTCCACCCGGAAGCGCACCCCCCGCGGGACGAGCGCCACGTGGGCCGGTTCCACGTGCAGCCTGCCGAACTCGGTGTGCAGCAGCAGTCCGCCGCGCTCCGGCACGATCAGCAGCTCCCCGTCGGCATCGCTGAACACCCGCTCCATGGAGGCGTTCGCGTGGTACAGGTGCACGGCCATGCCGGTGCGCTGGGCCGCGTCGCCGTTGCCCCCGAGGGTCCACAGGCCGGCCAGGAAGTCCGTGCCGGCCGGCGGCTCGGGCAGCGGGTTCCAGCGCAGCCGGTTGGGGTCGGGCACCGTCTCGGCGAAGGGCGCCGTACGGATCGCGCCGTTCTCGGTGCGGGTGAACGCCGGGTGCGCGGCCGACGGACGGATGCGGTACAGCCAGGAGCGGCGGTTGTGGGCCCGCGGCTCGGTGAACGCCGTACCGCTCAGCTGCTCCGCGTAGAGCCCGAGCGGCGCGCGCTGCGGCGAGTTGCGACCCTCGGGCAGGGCGCCCGGCACCGCCTCCGAGGCGTGTTCATTGCCGAACCCGGAGAGGTACGACAGTCCCTCGGCGGTCTTCCGTGTGTCCCCGCTCATGCTCGCTCCCTTGCGCTCCTGATTCCTATGTATCACCGTAGGAATCAGTGGGGGAGGGCGCAAGAGGGCCCCGGTCCTCCGTCCTGGGGAGGGCAGGAAACCAGACTTCAGGGGGATCCGGGTGCCGGAGCGTTGTTCTAGTCTCCCGGACATGTCGTGGACGCGCAGAACTCGCACCGCGCTCGCGGCCTGCGTCCTGCTGCCGCTCGCGGCGGCGGGCTGCGGGACCGGCGGGACGCACGGGCAGGGGGGTGCCGTCTCGCCCTCGCCGGTGGGCAAGGTCCTGCACGACACGGACGACACCGGCCGGCATCTGCGCGAGGTCGGCAAGAAGAACGCACCCGACGTCGGCATAGAGGTGACACCGGACGCCGCCGGCGGCTGGGACGTCCTGCTGACGCTGCGCCACTTCCGGTTCTCGCCGGCCGGCGGGAAGCCGAGGCCGGTACCGGCCCGCGGGCTCGCGTACCTCCTGGTCGACGGCCGTCTGGTGACCCGGCTGCGGGCGCACGGGTACCACCTGGCCGACCGTCTCGTGCCGCACGGCACCCACCACGTCACCGCCCGCCTGTACGCCGACGACGGCACGGCGTGGGCCGTGCACGGCAAGCCGGTCGAGAGCACCGCCGACATCACCGCCTCCGGGGCGGAGACGGACCCGACCGCGCCCGCCTCCAGGGTGGAGACGGACCCGACCGCGCCTCCCTCCGCAGCGGAGACCGACCGGGCCGCGTCCCCCTCCGCAGCGGAGACGGGCTCGGCCGCGTCCCCATCCGGAGCCGCGACGGGCCCGGCCGCGGCTCCCTCCGGGCCGGCCGCCGCGGGCGCGCGGGCGGCCACGCCTCCGGCGGTCACCGGGACCCGCACCACCGGCCGATGAGTGCAGCAGGCAGCCATTTCCGTACCCTGGGGCGAGGTTCACCGGATCCCGGCGGAAAGGCATCATGAAGCCCGTGCCCCACGCGACATCGCTCCGCCGCGCGCCCGTCCAGCGGCGCAGCGCCGAACGGCTGACCAGGATCCTCGACGCCTGCGCCGACCTCCTCGACGAGGTCGGCTACGACGCCCTGAGCACCCGGGCGGTCGCCGTGCGCGCCGAGGTGCCGATCGGCTCGGTCTACCGCTTCTTCGGCAACAAGCGGCAGATGGCCGACGCCCTCGCCCAGCGCAACCTGGAGCGGTACACCGAGCGCGTCACGGAGTGTCTGCGGCAGGCGCGGCGGGGTGACTGGCGGGCGGCCATGGACGCCGTGCTGGACGAGTACCTGGGCATGAAGCGCACCGCGCCCGGTTTCTCCCTGGTCGACTTCGGCAATCAGATCCCGGTCGGCGCCCGGCAGGCCGGGCCCAACACCCGGGTCGCCGAGCGCCTCACCGACCTGCTCTCGGGATTCCTCGGCCGCACCCCCGACGAGGAGTTGCGCCGCGTCTTCCTCGTCGCCGTGGAGAGCGCGGACACCCTGGTGCAGCTGGCCTTCCGGGTGGATCCGCAGGGGGACGAGGCGATCATCCGCGAGACGCGGGAGCTGCTGCGCGCCTACCTGGGGCGCGTGCTCGACTGAGCCGTCCGGAGGGATCCGGGTCGCCGCACAGGGCTCCCCTCCATGCCTACCGGTCGGTATGCTCGCCCCGAACCCGTCCGGGCCGGCCGTGCCCGTGCGAGCCGGTCCGTGCCCCTGCGAGCCGGTCCGTGCCCGGCCGTACCGCTGCGAGCCCGTCCGTGCCCGGCCGTGCCCGTGCGGCACGGCCGCCACCGATCCTCCGGGAGGACCCGTGTCCCGCACCGCCCTGCGTGTCTGCCCCCTGTGCGAGGCCACCTGCGGGCTGACCCTCACCCTCGACGGCACCCGGGTCACCGGCGCCCGCGGCGACCGCGAGGACGTGTTCAGCAAGGGGTTCATCTGCCCCAAGGGCGCCGCCTTCGGTGCCGTCGACGGCGACCCCGACCGGCTGCGCACCCCGCTCGTCCGCAAGGACGGCGCCCTGCGCGAGGCCACCTGGGAGGAGGCCTTCGACGCCGTCGCCGCCGGCCTGCGCCCGGTCGTGGAGCGGTACGGTCCCGACGCCCTCGGCATCGTCCTCGGCAACCCCAACGTGCACACCATGGCCGGCGCCCTCTACCCGCCGGTCCTGCTCGGCGCGCTGCGCACCCGCAGCCTGTTCACCGCCTCCACGGTCGACCAGATGCCCAAACACGTCTCCAGCGGGCTGCTCTTCGGGGACGCCCACGCCATCCCGGTGCCGGACCTCGACCGCACCGGCCATCTGCTGCTCATCGGCGCCAATCCCCTGGAGTCCAACGGCAGTCTGTGCACCGCCCCCGACTTCCCCGGCCGGCTCAAGGCGCTCAAGGCCCGCGGCGGTTCGCTCACCGTGGTGGACCCGCGCCGCACCCGCACCGCGCGGCTCGCCGACCGGCACCTCGCGATCCGTCCCGGCACCGACGCCCTGCTGCTCGCCGCGATGGTCACCGTACTGTTCGAGGAGGGCCTGACCGACCTCGGGGACCTCGCCCCGCACGTCCAAGGCGTCCGGGAAGTGCGCGACGCCCTGCGGGAGTTCACCCCCGAGGCCGTGGCCGGCGCCTGTGACGTGGACGCGGCCCTCATCCGCACCCTCGCCCGTGAACTCGCCGCCGCCCCCGCCGCCGCCGTCTACGCCCGCATCGGCAGCTGCACCGTCCCGCACGGCACCCTGGCCAGCTGGCTGGTCGACGTCCTCAACGTCCTCACCGGCAACCTCGACCGGCCCGGCGGCGCCCTGTTCCCGCAGGCCGCCACCGGCAGGACGCCCCGCCCGGCGGGCCCCGGTCGCGGCTTCGCCCTCGGCCGCTGGCACTCCCGGGTGGGCGGACACCCCGAGGCCAAGGGCGAGTTGCCGCTCTCCGCGCTCGCCGAGGAGATCGACACCGCGACCGACGAGGGCGAGCCCGTCCGCGCGCTCGTCGTGATCGCGGCCAACCCGGTGCTGTCCGCCCCCGACGGCGCCCGCCTCGACAAGGCCCTGGACTCACTGGACTTCATGGTCGCCGTCGACCCCTACCTCAACGAGACCTCACGCCACGCCGATGTCGTCCTGCCCCCGCCCCCGCCCTCGCAGAGCCCGCACCACGACTTCGCCTTCAACACCCTGGCCGTGCGCAACCAGGTCCGCTACAGCCGCCCCGCCGTCCCCCTCGAACCCGGCCGCATGGCCGAGACCGAGATCCACGCCCGGCTGATCCTGGCCGCCACGGGCATGCACGGCGCCGACCCGTCCGCCGTGGACGCGACGGTCGTCGGACAGACCCTCGGTCACGCCGTGCAGGAGCCCCACTCCCCGGTGCACGGCCGGGACCCGGAGGAACTCGCCGGCCTGCTCACCGGGGACACCGGACCCGAGCGCCGGCTCGACCTGATGCTGCGCCTCGGCCCCTACGGCGACGGCTTCGGCACGCGGCCCGACGGTCTGACCCTGGACCGGCTGCTCGCCCATCCGCACGGCATCGACCTCGGCCCGCTGCGCCCCCGGCTGCCGCAGCCGCTGAAGACCGTGAGCGGCCGGATCGAGCTGCTGCCCGGCCCGATCGCCGGCGACCTGCCCCGGCTCCGCGCGGCCCTGCGCGAGCGCCCCGCCGGGCTCGTCCTCGTCGGCCGCCGCCATCTGCGCTCCAACAACAGCTGGATGCACAACGTGCCCGCCCTCACCGGCGGCTCCAACCGCTGCACCCTGCACCTGAACCCCGAGGACGCCGAACGCCTCGGCATACGGGACGGTGAACCGGTGCGGGTGAAGGGCGCCGGGGGAGAGGTGACCGCGCCCGCCGAGGTCACCGACGGCGTCCGCCCGGGCGTGGTGAGCCTTCCGCACGGCTGGGGCCACGACCGCCCGGGCACCCGGCTGAGCCACGCCACCACCGACCCCGGCGTCAACGTCAACCAGCTCCTCGACGGCAGCCTGCTCGACCCGCTCTCGGGCAACGCGGTCCTCAACGGGGTCCCCGTGGAGGTCGCCGCGCTGCCCGAGCCGGCCGAAAAGATCGCTCCGGTGATCTGAGCAAGGCTGTGACCTGGAGTATTGCGCTTATTGCTCGCGCCTCAACGTCTTGTTAACGCCGTTTGAACGGACCTAACGTCATCGCACCGCCGGCCCCTGGTGGGATGTTCAAGGGCGAACGTTAGGTATCCACTCATGCTGACCCTTCTCGGCTTCGCCATGATCGCGACCTTCCTGGTCCTGATCACGGTGAAGAAGATGTCGCCGATCGCGGCCCTGGTGCTGATCCCCGCGCTGTTCTGCGTGTTCGTCGGCAAGGGCGCCGAACTCGGCGACTACGTCATCGACGGCGTCACCAGCCTCGCCCCCACCGCGGCGATGCTCATGTTCGCGATCGTCTACTTCGGCGTGATGATCGACGTCGGCCTCTTCGACCCGGTCGTCCGGGCGATCCTGAAGTTCTGCCGGGCCGACCCGCTGCGCATCGTCGTCGGTACCGCCGTCCTCGCCGCGATCGTCTCGCTCGACGGCGACGGCTCGACCACCTTCATGATCACCGTCTCGGCGATGTACCCGCTGTACAAGCGCCTGAAGATGAGCCTGGTCGTGATGACCGGTGTGGCCGCGATGGCCAACGGCGTGATGAACACGCTCCCTTGGGGCGGTCCGACCGCCCGTGCCGCGACCGCGCTGAAGCTCGACGCCAGTGACATCTTCGTGCCGATGATCCCGGCGCTCGCCACGGGTCTGCTGTCCGTCCTCGTCCTCGCCTACGTCCTCGGCCGCCGCGAGCGCAAGCGGCTCGGCGTGCTGACGCCGGCCGACGTGCTGGTGCGGGAGCCGGTCGGGCAGGAGACGGTCCTGGTCGGCGCGGGAACCGGAAAGGACGCCGGGCGCACCGGCGGCTCCGGCGCCGGCGCGGGCCTGCCCGAGGAGCCCGAGGACGAGGACTTCCAGGGCCTCGACCCGCACCGCGCCACCCTGCGCCCCCGGCTCTACTGGTTCAACGCGCTGCTCACGGTCGCCCTGCTGACCGCCATGATCATGGAGTGGCTGCCGATCCCGGTGTTGTTCCTGCTCGGCGCCGCGCTCGCGCTGACCGTCAACTTCCCGCACATGCCGGACCAGAAGGCGCGCCTGGGCGCGCACGCGGAGAACGTCCTCAACGTCTCCGGCATGGTCTTCGCCGCCGCCGTCTTCACCGGAGTCCTGCAGGGCACCGGCATGGTCGACCACATGGCGAAGTGGCTGGTGGGCAACATCCCCGACGGGATGGGCCCGCACATGGCCCTGGTCACCGGCGTGCTGAGCATCCCGCTCACGTACTTCATGTCCAACGACGGCTTCTACTTCGGCATCGTGCCGGTGCTCGCCGAGGCGGGCCAGGCGCACGGCGTCTCCTCCCTGGAGATCGCCCGGGCCTCCCTCGTCGGGCAGCCGCTGCACATGTCCAGCCCGCTCGTGCCCGCCGTGTACGTCCTCGTCGGCATGGCCAAGGTGGAGTTCGGCGACCACACCAGGTTCGTGGTGAAGTGGGCCGCCCTGACCTCCCTGGTCGTGCTCGGCGCCGGGATCCTCTTCGGCATCGTCTGATCTCCCCGCCGCTGTCCATGACGACGCCCGTACGGGCCGCCCCCGAGGGTCCCCGCTGCACCGCGGGCGGTCCCAGGGGGCCGGCCGGGTGGCGCGGGTGTGGCGAAAGGGTTCGGCGTTGCGCCGCACGGGCGATCTCTGACGGCGCGTCCGGCGTTGGTGCCACGGGCCGTGCAGTGCATGCGTGAGAGTCCCCAACGAAAGGTCGATTTGTATGAAAATCGTCTAAGCGGAGGAGCTTGCATGCCCACCCTGACACTTCCACGTACCTTCTCCCGCGCGGGTGCCACCGTCGGCCTCACCGCCCTCGCCGCGGCGGGCGCGTCATGGGTGGCGGCGCCCCTGGCGGTGGCCCAAGGGGAAAACGGCGACATCAGGATCCACCGTGTGGGCGTGCCCTTCGGTGTCTCCAAGGACGACCCGGTGGCCTGCAGGTTCTACCTGGACGCCGTCAACTTCGACATCCTGCCCAACATCGCGTACATCATCCAGGCGCAGCCCCCGCTGCCCACCACCGCCACCGTCACCGGCATCATCCAGCTCACCGGCGGCGCCGGGCACACCGACGTGCTGGGCCTGGCCGACGGGCAGTACAAGCTCACATGGGTCACGGGGGGCGCCCCCAGGGAGAAGCTCTTCCGCATCAACTGCCACGACGGCAAGCAGGACGGGGCCCAGGGCCCGGGCCAGATCGAGGACCACCAGCAGGACCACCAGCAGGGTGACCAACAGGGCGACCAGCAGGACCACCAGCAGGGCGACCAGCACAACGACCAGGGCTGGAGCCAGGGCGGCGACCACAACGACGGTCCGAAGGGCGGGGTGCACGCGGGTGGCGGCGGCATGGTCGACACCACGGGCGCATTCTCGCCGGTGGCCGCCGCCGCGGCCGTGGGACTGGTCTCGGTCTGCTGTGCCGTGTACGTCCGGCTGATCCGCCGGCGGCCCCATGGCGCCGCGTAGGCGCAGACGCAGGCCGTGGTACCGGACCCGCGCCTACCGCCTCGTCAGGTCGGCCCTGCTCATGGCCGTCCTGGTGACGGTGGGCGTCCGGTGCGGGGGAGACGACGGGCCGGCCGGCCCCGCCCGGGCCGGCCGGGAAGGGGCCGGTGCGGCCGGCTCGACACCCCCGCCCCGCCCGCTGTCCCGGTCCCGGCCGACGTCCCTCCGCATCCCCTCCCTGGGAGTGGACGCGCCCGTCATCGGCGTACGGCTCGGCCGCGACCGGCAGTTGGAGACACCACCCGTCGACCGGTCGAAGCTGGTGGGCTGGTACCAGGGCGGTCCCACACCGGGGGAGGCCGGCACCGCCGTCGCCGTCGGCCACCGTGACACCAGCACCGGCCCCGCCGTCTTCGCCGCGCTCGCCCAGGTGAAGCCCGGCAAGCTGATCGAGGCCGAACGCGCGGACGGCCGCAGCGCCGTCTACACCGTGGACCGGGTGAAGGTCTACGACAAGGCCGGCTTCCCCGACAAAGAGGTGTACGGGGCCACCGGGCGCCCGGAGTTGCGCATGCTGACCTGCGGCGGCCTGTTCAGCCGGCGCACGGGCTACACGAGCAACGTCGTGGTCTTCGCCCATCTGACCGCGACGAAGTGACCGGCGCCCCGGGCGTTCCAAGGCGACCGCATCGGCCCGCCCCGGGATCGCATCCGCCCCTCCCCGGCCGGCCCATCGACCTGGACGGGTGACTTCCGCGAGGAACGCGCCCACCGGCGAACGGGCTCCGCTAGAGATGCGGGCATGAACGTGCACCTCACCCGGAGCCGCGCCGTCCTCGGGGCGGTCGGGCTTCTCGTGGCCCTCGCCGCTCCGACCGCCTATGCGGCGCTCGACGGCGCCGATCCCGTCGTACCCGAACGCGGTTCGCCGTACGTCGAGACCCAGCTCTTCTTCGGCACCGAACGCCCCGACGGCGGCCCCGCCGTCACCGACGAGCAGTTCACGGCCTTCGTCGACCAGGAGGTCACGCCCGCCTTCCCGAGCGGTCTGACCGTGCAGAACGGGCACGGACAGTGGCGGGACGCGAGCGGCGCGATCGAGAAGGAACGGTCGTACGAGCTGATCCTGCTGTACCCGGTGACGGAGGCCGTCGAGAGCGACCGGAGGATCGAGGAGATCCGCACCGCGTACGAGAAGACCTTCGGCCAGGAGGCCGTGGGGAGGGTGGACGAACGGGCGCGGGTCGACTTCTGATGTCATGTGATGCCGTGGAGTGGCTGGTGCGCGAAAACTAACGCCGCTAGTTTGTGAACCGGACGACGACACGGCCCTGCCCGGGAGGAAGCAGTATGAAGGCACACGACGGCCTGTACATCGACGGCGCCTGGCGCCCCGCCGAGAGCAGGGACACGATCGAGGTCGTGAACCCGGCCGACGAGCAGGTCATCGGCCGGGTCCCGGCAGGCGGCGCCCTCGACGTCGACACCGCCGTACGCGCCGCGCGCACCGCCCTCCCGGGCTGGGCCGCCACACCCCCGGCCGAGCGGGCCGCCCGTCTCGCCGCCCTGCGGGACATCCTGGTGGCCCGCAAGGACGAGATCGCCGAGACGGTCACCGCCGAACTGGGCGCGCCGCTGCAGTTCTCGCAGACCGTGCACGCGGGCGTGCCGATCCTGGTCGCCGGCTCGTACGCCGAGCTGGCCGCCACGCACTCCTTCGAGGAGAAGATCGGCAACTCGACCGTCCTGCACGAGCCGATCGGCGTCGTCGGCGCGATCACCCCCTGGAACTACCCGCTCCACCAGATCGTCGCCAAGGTCGCCCCGGCGCTCGCCGCCGGCTGCACCATCGTCCTCAAGCCCGCCGAGGACACCCCGCTCACCGCCCAGCTCTTCGCCGAGGCGGTGCACGAGGCGGGCGTCCCGGCCGGTGTGTTCAACCTGGTCACCGGCCTCGGCCCGGTCGCCGGGCAGGCCCTGGCCGAACACCCGGGCGTGGACCTCGTCTCCTTCACCGGCTCCACGGCGGTCGGCCGCCGGATCGGCGCGGCGGCCGGATCCGCCGTCAAGAAGGTGGCGCTGGAGCTGGGCGGCAAGTCCGCCAACGTCATCCTGCCCGGCGCCGACCTCGCCAAGGCGGTGGGCGTCGGCGTCGCCAACGTCATGTCCAACTCCGGTCAGACGTGCAGCGCCTGGACCCGCATGCTGGTCCACCGCGACCGGTACGACGAGGCCGTCGAACTGGCCGCCGCGGCCGCCGCCAAGTACGGCGACCGCATCGGTCCCGTCGTCAGCGCCAAGCAGCAGAGCCGGGTGCGCGGCTACATCGAGAAGGGCATCGCCGAGGGCGCCCGCCTGGTCGCCGGCGGCCCCGAATCCCCCCGGGAGCAGGGCTGTTTCGTCAGCCCGACCGTCTTCGCCGACGTCACCCCGGAGATGACCATCGCCCAGGAGGAGATCTTCGGCCCGGTCCTCACGATCCTGCGCTACGAGGACGAGGAGGACGCCCTGCGCATCGCCAACGGCACGGTGTACGGCCTCGCGGGCGCCGTCTGGGCCGCCGACGAGGCGGAGGCCGTCGCCTTCGCCCGCCGCATGGACACCGGTCAGGTCGACATCAACGGCGGCCGGTTCAACCCCCTCGCCCCCTTCGGCGGCTACAAGCAGTCCGGCGTCGGCCGGGAGCTCGGCGGGCACGGACTCACCGAGTACCTCCAGACCAAGTCCCTCCAGTTCTGAGGAAGTCCGCCAGCCATGACCGTACGAGCCGCCGTTCTGCCCGCCGTCGGCGCACCCCTGGAGATCACCGGCATCGAGCTGCCGGACCCGGGCCCCAGGCAGGTCCGCGTCCGCCTCGCCGCCGCCGGCGTCTGTCACTCCGACCTGTCCCTGTCCGACGGCACCATGCGCGTCCCGGTCCCGGCGGTGCTCGGGCACGAGGGCGCCGGCACGGTCGTCGCCGTGGGCGAGGGCGTCACCCATGTCTCACCCGGCGCCCCCGTGGTCCTCAACTGGGCGCCCTCCTGCGGCACCTGCCACGCCTGCACCCTCGGCGAGGTCTGGCTGTGCGCCAACGCCCTCGCCGGCACCGCCGACGTCTACGCCCGCACCGCCGACGGCACCGACCTCCACCCCGGCCTGAACGTCGCCGCGTTCGCCGAGGAGACGGTGGTCTCCGCCGCCTGCGTGCTGCCCCTCCCGGACGGCGTCCCGCTCACCGACGCGGCCCTCCTCGGCTGCGCCGTCCTCACCGGCTACGGCGCCGTCCACCACTCGGCACGGGTCCAGCCCGGCGAGACGGTCGCGGTGTTCGGCGCCGGCGGAGTCGGCCTCGCCGCCCTCCAGGCGGCCCGGATCGCGGGCGCCTCCCGGATCATCGCCGTGGACGTCTCCCCCGCGAAGGAGGAGCTGGCCCTTGCGGCCGGCGCCACCGACTTCGTCCTCGCCTCCGCCACCACCCCCCGCGAGATCCGTGCCCTCACCGGCAAGCAGGGCGTCGACGTCTCCGTGGAGTGCGTGGGCCGTGCGGTCAGCATCCGCGCCGCCTGGGACTCCACCCGCCGCGGCGGCCGTACGACCGTCGTCGGCATCGGCGGCAAGGACCAGGAGGTCACCTTCAACGCCCTGGAGATCTTCCATTGGGGCCGCACCCTGTCCGGCTGCGTCTACGGCAACACCGACCCGGCCCGCGATCTGCCGGTGCTCGCCGAGCACGTACGGGCGGGCCGGCTGGATCTCTCGGCGCTGGTCACCGAACGCATCGGCCTGGAGGGCATCCCGGCGGCCTTCGACAACATGCTCGCGGGCAAGGGCGGGCGCGCGCTGGTGGTGTTCTGACGCTCAGCCGACCTTCTCGGGTCGCGGCTGCCCGGCCGCGACCCGGGACGACCGCCCGCGCACCCGGGACCGCGACACCGCCACGCCCGCGAGGCAGAGCACCCCGCCCGCCAGCGTGAGCGGGCCCGGCACCTCTCCGAGCGCCAGCCACGACATCAGCACGACCAGGGCGGGAACCGCGTACGTGGTCGCGCCCATCCGGCTGGCGGTGGTCCGGGCCAGGGCGTAGGCCCAGGTGGTGAAGGCGAGCGCGGTCGGAAAGACACCGAGGTACACCATGTCGAGGGTGTCCGGGAGCGGCGCGCGGGCCGCCTCGCGCACCAGCTGACCGGCGAACGGCAGACACGCCACCGCGCCGATGAGACATCCGAACGTCGTCACCTGCAGCGCGCTCGCCCGCCCGAGCGCGGGCTTCTGCGCGACGACCCCGGAGGCGTACGCGACGGCCGCGAGCAGGCACAGCGCCACGCCGAGCACCGAGGAGCCGCCCCCGGCGGACATCGACAGCCCCACGGTCACGGCACCGGCGAACGAGACGGCCATGCCCGCCAGCAGCCGGGGCGGCATCGGGTCGCCGAGCAGCCGTGCGCCCAGCAGGGCTATCAGGAGCGGGCCGACGTTCACGACGAGGGCCGCGGTGCCGGCGTCCACCTGCTGCTCGCCCCAGTTGAGGGCGACCATGTAGAACCCGAACCACAGCACTCCGGACAGCCCGATGCCCCGCCAGGCGGACCTCGGCGGCCACCCCTCGCGCCGTACGGCGCACAGGACCCCCAGCACCACGGCCCCCGAGAGCAGCCGCCCGAGCGCCAGCGCGCCGGGCGAGTAGTGGGCCCCCGCACTGCGCACCGCCACGAAGGCGGATGCCCACAGCACGACGGTCACGCCGGCCGCCGCGGCCGGGAGCAGCTGGGTTCGTCGAGTGGCATTCATCATGCTCCTGAGGCTAGGCAGCGAAGCGGAAACGGACTGGCGGAATCCGGACACCGCGACCGGCACCCCGGGGCACCCCGAGGCGGGACGCCGGGCAGACCGGGAGCCGACTGGACCCCGAGGGGGATGCCGGGCCCCCGGCCGCCGGGTCGCGTCCCGCCAGGGGCGCGGGGAACTGCGCGCCCGGCCACGGACGGCCCGCAGGACGGACGGCCCGCGGAAGGGAGTGATCGCTTGCCGGGTGCTGTGGCTGAGGGCCGCTCGAAGCCGACCGAGCCCCGAGGGGGATGCCGGGCCGGCGGCTGCCGGGGGCCGGGTCGCGTCCCGCCAGGGGCGCGGGGAACTGCGCGCCCGGCCACGGACGGCCCGCAGAGTGAGTGACGGCTTGCCGGATGCTGTGGCTGACGGCCGCCCGGGCCCGACCGAGCCCCGAAGGGGCTGCCGGGGGCGAGGCGCGCCCCGAAGGGGGCGCGGGGAACTGCGCGCCCGGCCACATACGACCCGCACTCGGCAGACCACGGCCCCCCACCCCCGCCGCACAGTTCACCGCAGCGCACCAG
Organism: Streptomyces sp. NPDC107581; assembly: GCF_055657175.1. NCBI lineage: Bacteria > Bacillati > Actinomycetota > Actinomycetes > Kitasatosporales > Streptomycetaceae > Streptomyces > Streptomyces sp. NPDC107581. The sequence goes on along the minus strand of NZ_JBVKBH010000014.1, from coordinate 165,105 downwards.
GATCGACGCCGAGCAACTCGGACAGCGCCCGCGATCCCGACGAAGTCACTTTGACCGCCCGCTCGGAGCCGATCCGCACACACCAGCCCGCGTCCAGCGCATGCCGGCACAGCGCGGCCCCCGCCGCCCCCGCGAGATGAGGACGCCGCTCGGTCCAGTCGAGGCAGGCACGGGCCAGCGGACGCCGGGTCGAGCGGTCCAGGGCGATAGCCGTCGTGCCGAACCAGTCCAGCCCCGCGTCCGTCAGCGCGAACCCGGTGTCCTGGCGCAGCAGCCCCTGCTCGGTCAGCGCATCCGTGAGCACGATCCCGAGCCGGCCGGCGAGATGGTCGTAACAGGTACGTCCCCGGGCCATGGCGGACCCGGCGCTCGCCTCCCGCAGGGTCCGCACGGGCTGCCGCACCGCCGCCGCAGGCACCTGCGCCGCCAGGTCCTCGACGAACTGCGCCACACGCGCGTCGGCGAGCCGCACGTACCGGTGTCTGCCCTGCCGTTCCTCCGCGAGCAGGCCACCGGCCACCAGCTTGCCCAGATGCTCGCTCAGCGTGGACGCGGCGACCCCGGCGTGCCGGGCCAGTTCCCCCGCCGTCCAGGCCCGCCCGTCCAGCAGGGCCAGCAGACACGCGGCCCGGGTCTCGTCGGCGACCAGCGAGGCGAGCGAGGCGAGTCCGACGGCCCGGGAGTCCTTCACGGCCCGGACGCGCCCGGCGGCCCGGTGGCCCTCGGCACAAGCGCGGTCGGCGGCCCGGGAGCGGTCGGTGGACCGGGAACGGCCGGCGGCCCGGTGGTCCTTGGTGGTCATGCCCCCAGCATGCGACACCGATACTTCGGCCCCGGCCGAAGTGTCCTCACACGCTCTGCCGCGCCTGCTCGTACTGCTGCGCCAGCCCGTCCAGCAGCGCCGCGAGCCCCGCCTCGAAGGCCCGCTCGTCGATCTTCTCCTGCTGCTCGGCGAGCAGGTGGGCCTGGCCCAGGTGGGGATAGTCGGCGGGGTCGTACGCGCTCTCGTCGTCCACGAAGCCCCCGGCGAACGACCCGAGCGCGGAGCCCATGATGAAGTACCGCATCAGCGCGCCGATGGAGGTCGCCTGGGCCGGCGGCCAGCCCGCGTCGACCATGGCGCCGTAGACCGCGTCGGCGAGGCGGAGCGCGGCAGGGCGGCGCCCGGGGCCCCGGGCGAGGACCGGCACGATGTTCGGGTGGTCGCGCAGGGCCGACCGGTAGGAGACGGCCCAGTCGTGCAGCGCGGTCCGCCAGTCCCGCCCGCCCTCGAACATCGACAGGTCCACCAGCGCGCTCACCGAGTCCGCGACCGCCTCCAGGATCTCGTCCTTGGTGCGGAAGTGGTTGTACAGCGAGGGCCCGCTCACCCCCAGTTCGGCGGCGAGCCGCCGGGTGGAGACGGCCGCCAGGCCCTCCGCGTCCACGAGTTCCCGGGCCGTCTCGACGATCCGGTCGGTGCTGAGGAGGGGCTTGCGCGGTCGGGCCATGGCGCACATAGTAGGGCTGTCCCTTGAAACTAGCAGTGCTAATTTAAATGTACGATTTTCAAGATCCGTCTGGTGTGGGGTGATCGCGTGGTGAACCTGGAGCTGAGCGAGGAGCAGGCCGCCGTACGGCAGCTCGCGCGGGACTTCGTGGAGCGCGAGATCGCCCCGCACGTGGTCGCCTGGGACCGGGCCGAGGAGGTCGACCGGGCGATCGTGAAGAAGCTCGGCGAGGTGGGATTCCTCGGGCTGACCGTGGACGAGGAGTACGGCGGCTCGGGCGGCGACCACCTCGCGTACTGCCTGGTCACCGAGGAGCTGGGCCGCGGCGACTCCTCGGTCCGCGGGATCGTCTCCGTCTCGCTGGGCCTGGTCGCCAAGTCGGTCGCCGCGTGGGGGAGCGAGGAGCAGAAGCGGCGCTGGCTGCCGGGGCTGACCTCCGGCGAGTACGTCGGCTGCTTCGGCCTGACCGAACCCGGCACCGGTTCCGACGCGGGCAGCCTCACCACCCGCGCGGTGCGCGAGGGCGGCGACTACGTCCTCAACGGCACCAAGATGTTCATCACGAACGGCACCTGGGCCGACGTCGTTCTCCTCTTCGCCCGTTCCACGGACGCCCCCGGCCACAAGGGCGTCTCGGCCTTCCTGGTGCCCACCAACGCGCCCGGGCTGACCCGCCGCACCATCCACGGCAAGCTCGGCCTGCGCGGCCAGGCCACCGCCGAACTGGTCCTCGAGGACGTCCGGGTGCCCGCCTCGGCGATGATCGGGGAGGAGGGCAAAGGGTTCTCCGTCGCCATGTCGGCCCTGGCCAAGGGGCGGATGTCGGTGGCCGCGGGCTGCGTCGGCATAGCCCAGGCCGCGCTGGACGCCGCCGTGCGCTACGCGGGAGAACGCGAGCAGTTCGGCAAGTCCATCGCCCGCCATCAGCTGGTGCAGGAGCTGATCAGCGACATCGCCGTCGACGTGGACGCGGCCCGGCTGCTCACCTGGCGGGTGGCCGACCTGGTCGACCGCGGCCGGCCGTTCGCCGTCGAGTCCTCCAAGGCCAAGCTGTTCGCCTCCGAGGCCGCCGTGCGCGCCGCCAACAACGCCCTGCAGGTCTTCGGCGGTTACGGCTACATCGACGAGTACCCGGTCGGCAAACTCCTGCGCGACGCCCGCGTGATGACCCTCTACGAGGGCACCAGCCAGATCCAGAAGCTGCTCATCGGGCGGGCGCTGACCGGGGTCTCCGCCTTCTGAGTATGCGTCTGAGTATCCCGGCGGATGTGGCGCGGGCCGCCTCCGACGATGCTGGCTGCCATGAGTGACACACCGGTCAAGCAGCAGAGTACGGCCGCCTTCTACGGCCAGGCCGTCGCCTCCTTCGCGGTCGCCATGGCGGCCACCGCCGTCGGTATCTTCCGGCTGGACGCCGACGCCTGGGTGCGGGGCTTCCTGGCGATCGCCGTCCTGTATCTCGTCACCTCCTCCTTCACCCTCGCCAAGGTGATCCGCGACCGCCAGGAGGCCGGGCAGATCGTCAGCCGGGTCGACCAGGCCCGCCTGGACAAGCTGCTCGCCGATCACGACCCCTTCGAAAAACTCTGAGCAGCATCCGAGCGGATGCGGGTGGCCCCGGGTGGCTTAGGAAGCGGCTACGAGCGGCTCCCGAGTGGCTTTGAGCGGCCCCGAAAAAGCCCCGAAAAGGCCCCGAGGGGCCCTGAGAGGCTCGCAAGGGCGGCTGCGAGGAGTTCCGGTGAGCACTGAAGAGCCCGAGAAGCTCTGGGCAGCGTGAGCGGCACGCTAAGCGAGCGCTCACTATCGGCGGTATGGTGGAGCTCCTGTCACCGAAGGGGGCGAGCGATGAGTACGGCGCAGGAGACGGCCGGCGGCGAGGTCGAGCCGTGGGAAGAGGTCACGCCCGATGCGGCCCGGCGGCTCCTCATCGCCGCCGTGGAGGCGTTCGCCGAGCGCGGCTACCACGCGACGACGACGCGTGACATCGCGGGCCGCGCGGGTATGAGCCCGGCCGCGCTCTACATCCACTACAAGACCAAGGAAGAGCTGCTCCACCGGATCAGCCGGATCGGTCACGACAGGGCCCTGGACATCCTGCGGACGGCGGCCCGTCGCGAGGGCAGCGCCGCGGAGCGGCTGGCCGACGCGGTCAGCTCCTTCGTCCGCTGGCACGCCGGGCGGCGCACCACCGCGCGTGTGGTGCAGTACGAACTCGATGCGCTGGGTCCCGAGGCCCGTGCCGAGATCGTCGCGCTGCGCCGCCAGGTCGACGCCGAGGTGCGCGGGATCGTCGAGGACGGCGTGGCCTCGGGCGAGTTCGAGGTGCTGGACGTACAGGGCACCACGCTCGCCGTGCTGTCGCTGTGCATCGACGTGGCCCGCTGGTTCACCGTGGACGGACCGCGCACCCCCGAGGAGGTCGGCGCGCTCTACGCCGACCTCGTGCTGCGGATGGTGGGCGCCCGCCAGGGCGCCTCGCGCGGGGATCAGAGGTAGTAGCGGGAGACCGACTCCGCGACGCAGACCGGCTTGGTGCCGCCCTCGCGCTCCACGGTGAAGGCGAGGGCGACCTGGACGCCGCCCTTGACGTCCTCGACGGAGGTGATCGTCGCGGTGGCGCGCAGCCGGGAGCCGACCGGCACGGGGGAGGGGAAGCGGACCTTGTTCGTCCCGTAGTTGACGCCCATCGTCACCCCCTCGACCCTGATGAGCTGCGGCCCGAAGAGCGGGAGCAGCGAGAGGGTCAGATAGCCGTGGGCGATGGTCGTCTTGAACGGCCCCGTGGCGGCCTTCTCCGGATCCACGTGGATCCACTGGTGGTCACCGGTGGCCTCGGCGAACAGGTCGATCCGCTTCTGGTCGATCTCCAGCCAGTCCGTGTGGCCCAGTTGCTCTCCCACGGCGGCCTTCAGCTCGTCGGGGGAGGTGAAGGTCCTCGGTTCTGCCATGTTCCCGGCCTCTCGCTCGCATGTCTAAGCAACTGCTTAGCATGGTCGGGTGCGGGGCCCCTGTCAACGGACCGCGACCGACGCCAGGTCGGTAATCTCTGAGGAGTGCCCCAGATTCCCGAGAAGATCCACGAGCTGACCGTCGGCCAGTTGTCCGCGCGCAGCGGTGCCGCCGTCTCCGCCCTGCACTTCTACGAGTCCAAGGGTCTGATCACCAGCCGCCGCACCTCCGGCAACCAGCGCCGCTACACCCGTGACACGCTGCGCCGGGTCGCCTTCGTCCGGGCGGCCCAGCGGGTCGGCATCCCGCTGGCCACGATCCGCGAGGCCCTGGCGGAACTCCCCGAGGAGCGCACGCCGACGCGTGACGACTGGGCCCGGCTGTCGGAGGCGTGGCGATCCGAACTGGACGAGCGCATCAAGCAGCTGAACCGTCTGCGGGACCACCTCACCGATTGCATCGGCTGCGGGTGTCTGTCCCTGGACACGTGTGTGCTGTCCAATCCGGACGATGTGTTCGGTGAGCGACGGGTCGGGTCGCGTCTCATGGCCGAGGGGCGGTAGGGCTTCTGCGCCGTTCACTGAAGCCCTACCGTCGTGTGCGGGTCGGTTTGTGGCTGGTCGCGCAGTTCCCCGCGCCCCTGGGGGGTTGTGGCGGGCGGTGCTTCCATGGGGCCGTCGTGTTGTTTGGGTGTGGCAGGGGTCCCGCGGCTCATTCGTACTCGGTGCCGCCCTTGCGGGTCAGGTACGCCGGGCTCACCGCCTTCGCGATCGCCCGGCCGCCGGTCACCGCGCTGTACCGCTCCGCCGCAGGCCTTATGACCACGCCCTCCCGCAGGTGCAGCTCCCGCCCGGACACGGTCTCCCGTCCGCTCGCGATCTCCAGCACCCGCGCGATGTCGTACGGCCCCGAGTACAGCCGCGGCACGAGCGGCAGCTCCCCGTCCAGCACCTCGGCCGGGTCCAGCCAGCGCACCGCTCCGTCCACCTCGGCCGACACGTCGAACGCCGCGTATCCGAGCGTCTCGCGCCGCCCGTCGGCCCCGTACGTCAGGTCCTGCACTCCGGCGCCGTAGACCTCCCCGAAGATGCCGACCCGGCGCGCGCCCAGCCGCTCGCAGAGCCGTGCCGCGGCCTCGGCGACCCCGTGCCCCCGCACCGCCCGCCAGTAGAGGTTCCGCGGGTCCTCCCGCAGGGCCAGGGATTTCGACCCGAACCCCTTCGAGGACACGTGCACCCGGTCCTCGCCGGCGACATACGTCAGCAGACACGCCGAACCGTGCAGCTTCTCGGTCAGGACGACCGGCTCGCCCGGGGCGAAGATGTCCGGGTAGCGCTGGATGTTCTCGATGTCGACCCATGGCATCAGGTCGGGAGCGGACTCCACCTCCCCGTTCATGGTCGGCGGGATCGGCGGCACCCACTTGGTGATGCCCAGCCGTTCGGCGAAGTCGGTGCCGTCGGCCGCGGCCCGCGCCAGATCGACGTCCGTGAGCGCCTTCGGCCGGCACACGATGCCCTGCGACAGCTCGCCCCGCAGCCGGACGGCCCTGACCCGGTTGGCCTCGCCTCCCGCCAGCCGCCCGGTCAGGCCCAGCTCCTCGATCAGCCCGGACGGAAGCACGGACTGCTCGGGGATGTAGACGGCGGCCTCGCCGGTGCGGTAGGCGCCCTTGGCGACGACGGCCCGGTACAGGCCCACCTGGGCCAGTTCGAGCGCGTCGGCGTTCGGGTGGTCGTGGACGGTCAGCACTTCGGCGGTGACGCGCAGCGTCGACATCGCGGGACTCCTCGGTTGGTCAGTTCGGTTTCACCGGCATCCACTTTCCGTACGGGAAAGGGGTGGAGCGACCGGATTAGATCCTGGTAGCGTCGCGGGCTTCGGTCGGCGGCACCGCCCGGAACGGAGTGCCGGACGGGGGCCGAACTCCCATGCTCACGCCCGCCCTTGCCGCCGCGACCCGTCGCCCGCCTCGTCGGCCTGCCCTACGAGGAGCGCCGGAACGACCCGTACTGGACCAGCCCCTCAGCCACCAGGCCGGCGTTGGAAGGGGACTCGATGGTGCCGGCCGGCACCGACAACGGCCCCGCGCCAGTTCCGCGGCGGTCAGCGGTCAGCGGTCAGCGGTCAGCGGTCAGCGGTCAGCAAGCCGGCGTCGGCGGCCCATGGCCAACAGCCCATGGCTCACGGTCAACGGCCCACCGCACGTCGCGGCAAGGGGTGCGGCATCCCCCAGCGCACCCCCCGGTTCCACCCCCTGGCCGGTCAGGCCGACATCAGCAGCTGCCCCCGCCTGGCATGGGCCAGCGCCTGGGGCGTGAGCACGGGCCGGGGCACGAGGATCCCGCAGTCCGTGCAGACCGGACCGGACGACGGCTCGTGGTCCAGGCCGTACTTCCACACGAGGCGCTCGCCGCCGCACACCGGGCAGGCCGAGCCCGGTTCACGGTTCAGTGCGGCTATGAGCAGGCGCAGCACCTCGGCCAGGGGCTCATCGGGGTGCACCCGTGGGTCGTCGCACCAGGCGACCCCGAACCCGCCCCAGGTCAGCCGGTGCCAGTCGTCCACGCTGCCCGGCCGGCGCAGCCCGTCGTGCTTCTCCTTCTTGCGGCGCTCGGCGAACTCGGTCTCATAGCCGAGCCACACCGCCCGCGCCGCCTCCAGCTCCTCCAGTGCGGCCACGAGCCGCACCGGGTCGGGGGACCGGTCCTCCGGACCGAATCCGGCCCGGGAGCACAGATGGTCCCAGGTCGCCCGGTGCCCGTAAGGAGCGAACCGCTCCAGGCACTTGCGCAGTGAGTAGCGTCGCAGTGCCAGATCACACCGTGGATCGCGCACCTGTCTCGCCAGACTTCGGAATCCGGCCATCGCCTTGCACCTCCGTCACACCTGCGTCCGTACTTCGGTCACTTCGGCTTCGCCGTACGTCTTCCGCGCGATGCCGCCGAGTAGACGTATCGACACGGGATTCGGCTCCATCCGATTTCCGATGCCCTCCCATAAGGCGCCCCGGGTTGACCGCCGGGCATCGACTCCAATGACTCCGAAAGTTGACGCATGTTCATCTTCAATCCCGGGGATACCGGCGGTAACGTCCGGCCCACCCCCGTCGGGAGGAGCTGCCATGCCACGGCGCACCCCACGCAACGTGTTGTTCGACAAACTGAGAACTCCCCGCAAGCGCACCGGGTTCCTGAAAGCCGCATCTGTCTGTGTCCTGATCGCCGGCCTGCTCTCCCCGCTCACCCAGGCGGTGGCGGCGCAGAACGCCACGGCCTCGAACGACTACTGTGGCGGCCAGTGTTCGGACATCCTGCCGCCCGGTGAGAACGGCAACGCGACACTTGCCCAGATCCTGCTGAACCAGGCCTTCGGCACCCAGCCCGCACACGCCGAGGACCAGCTCGGCCCCTATGCCAACCTGGCCACCGGCTACTCCGGCCTCACCGACGCGAAGATCAACACCTTTTTCAACGACGCGTCGTTCGGGGTCCCCTCCGACCAGGTGGCCTCCACCGAGAAGCCGGCCGGCCGCAGTGACGTGAACATCGTCCGGGACAAGAAGACCGGTGTGCCGCACATCACGGGCACCACCCGGTACGGCACCGAGTTCGGCGCAGGGTACGCGGCCGCCGAGGACCGGCTGTGGCTGATGGACGTCTTCAGGCACGTGGGCCGCGGCCAGCTGACCGGCTTCGCCGGCGGCGCGGCCGCCAACCAGGGCCTGGAGCAGCAGTTCTACCGCAACGCGCCGTACACCGAGGCCGACCTGCAGGCGCAGATCGACAGCGCCGTGGCGAACAACGGCGCCCGCGGCCAGCAGGCCCTCGCCGACGTCAACGCCTACCTCGACGGCATCAACTCCTACATAGACGCCTCCGACAGCGGCCGCTACTTCCCCGGCGAGTACGACCTGACCGGCCACAAGGACGCGATCACCAACGCCGGCACCATCGACCACTTCAAGGTCACCGACCTCGTGGCGCTGGCCTCCGTCATCGGCTCGCTGTTCGGCTCCGGCGGGGGCGGCGAGGTCAGCAACGCCCTCTCCCTGATCGCCGCCCAGTCCAAGTACGGCGTGGAGCAGGGCACCAAGGTCTGGGAGTCCTTCCGCGAGCGCAACGACGCCGAGGCCGCCCTCACGGTGCACAACGGCGAGAGCTTCCCGTATGCCGCCAAGCCCGACGACCCCAAGGGCGCGGCCATGCCCGACGCGGGCTCGGTGACCCAGGAGCCGCTCGTCTACGACCGCACCGGCAGCGCCGCCTCCGTGAGCGCCAAGAGCGCCTCCGCCACGGCGGCCAAGTCCACCCTGGGCTCCGCCCGGCGGGGCATGTCCAACGCGCTCGTGGTCAGCGGGAAGTACACCGCCAGCGGGCACCCCGTCGCCGTCTTCGGACCGCAGACCGGCTACTTCGCCCCGCAGCTGCTCATGCTCCAGGAGATCCAGGGCCCCGGCATCAGCGCCCGCGGCGCCTCCTTCGCCGGCCTGGGCATGTACGTCGAGCTCGGCCGCGGCCAGGACTACTCCTGGAGCGCGACCACCTCCGGCCAGGACATCATCGACACCTACGCCGTCGAGCTGTGCCAGGACGACTACCACTACCTGTACCACGGCACCTGCACCGCGATGGACGAGGTCGAGCAGAAGAACGCCTGGAAACCGACCCTGGCCGACGGCACGGCGGCGGGGTCGTACACGATGCGCGTCTGGCGCACGAAGTACGGGCCGGTGGAGTACCGCGCGACCGTCGGCGGCAAGAAGGTCGCCTACGCCACCCTGCGCTCCTCCTATCTGCACGAGGCCGACTCGATCATCGGCTTCCAGATGCTGAACGACCCCGACTACGTCAAGGGCCCGAAGGACTTCCAGAGCGCGGCCCAGCACATCAACTACACCTTCAACTGGTTCTACGCCGACTCCCAGCACACCGCGTACTACAACAGCGGTGACAACCCGGTCCGGGCCGCCGGCGTCGACGCCGAGTTCCCGGTGTGGGCGCAGCCCGCGTACGAGTGGCGGAACTGGAACCCGGCCACCAACACGGCCGACTACACCCCGGCCTCCGCCCACCCCAACTCGGTCGACCAGGACTACTACATCTCCTGGAACAACAAGCAGGCCAAGGACTACACGACCGCGTCCTGGGGCGACGGGTCCGTGCACCGCGGCAACCTCCTCGACGACCGGGTGAAGAAGCTGGTCGGGGCCGGCGGGGTGACCCGCACGAAGCTGGTGCAGGCCATGGCGGACGCGGCCCTCGCCGACCTGCGCGCCGAGGACGTGCTGCCGAAGCTGCTGAAGGTGATCGGCTCCTCCCCGGTGACCGACCCCACGGCCGCCGCGGCGGTGAGCAAGCTGCAGGCGTGGGTGTCGGCGGGCGCCAGGCGCACGGAGACCTCGGCCGGTTCGAAGACCTATGCCGACGCCGACGCGATCCGCATCCTGGACGCCTGGTGGCCGCTGCTGGTGAAGGCCGAGTTCGAACCCGGCCTGGGCAGTGACCTGTACACCGCGTTCACGAACAACCTGCCCGTGGACGAGGCCCCGTCCGCCGGACACGGCCCGACCGGCTCGCACGCCGGCAGCTCCTTCCAGTACGGCTGGTGGAGCTATGTCGACAAGGACATCCGGGCGGTGCTCGGCGAGTCCGTGCAGGGCGGTCTCACGCAGAAGTACTGCGGCGGCGGCAGCCTCAGCGCCTGCCGGGACGCCCTGATCAGCACCCTGAAGCAGGCCTCGGGCCTGACCGCCGCCCAGGTCTACCCGGGCGACGACCTGTGCTCGGCCGGCGACCAGTGGTGTGCCGACTCGATCAACCAGCGCACCCTGGGCGGCATCAAGCACGGCAAGATCAGCTGGCAGAACCGGCCGACCTTCCAGCAGGTCGTGGAGTACACCTCGCACCGCTGAGGCGTCCCCGAGGCTCTGCAGAGGCACCGCCGGCGCTGTTGGCACCGCTGAAGCAGTGCCGAAGCAGTGCCGAGGCACCCCTGGAGACACCCCTGGAGGCACCGCTGAGGCTCTGCAGAGGCACTGCAGAGCCTCGGCCTCAGCCGGCGGCGGGTCAGGCGATTCGGCCCGCCGCCAGCACCACCCGCGCCAGTTCGGGGTGCACGATGTCGCTGTGCGCCCCGGTCGGCGGGCCGCCGCGCCGGACGACCGCGGCCGCGTCGACGTTCACACAGCCCGAGGCGGGCAGTGCCCCGTCCAGTGCCGCGGCGAGGTCCAGCGCGGCGGTGCCCGCCACCGCCTGCACCCCGTCATGGCCCATGGCTCCCCACTCGGGGCCCAGTACGGCCGCGATGTCGACGCCCAGCAGCGAGTTGTCGTCCCCCGCGACACGCGAGGCGAGCGGGTAGAAGGTGCCGAGCGCCGCGTCGAAGTGGGAGTAGCAGCACACCAACGGGCCGTCGATCCGGTGCTGGAGGTCCTTGAGCGAACCCGCGGTGTCCCGGTCCCGGGGGAGCCTGGCCGCGAACGCATAGTGCGAGAAGGCGCCTTGGAGCAGCGTCAGCGACTTCACCGCGCGCACCCCCTCGGGCAGACCGCGCAGCGCGAACGACACCAGCCGCCCGCCGAAGCTGTGCCCCACCAGGTGCACCCGCACACCGGACGCCCGGTGGGCCAACTGCCCGACGACGGGCCCCAGTCCGTGCTCCCCGACCGTCCCGGCCCGCCGTTTCATCGTGTAGTACGTCGCCTGCCGCAGCAGCTCCTTGGCGCCTTCCCAGGGGTTCGGCAGGGCGAACTGCGCGGGTGCCCCGGACGGGCCGAGCCCGGCCAGGGCCGCGGCGAACTCCGCGCAGACGGCCGCGGTGTCCCCGCCGAACACGGAGGGTTCGCCCGGCTGCGAGGTGTCCGCCGCGGCGGGGTGCGGGACTCCGGCCATCTGCAGGGCCAGCCGCCCGAACTCCGCCAGCCCCTCCTCGCCGTCCGGCCGTTCGTCCAGCAGCCGGGCCAGCCGGCCGATCGCGGCTGCCTGGTCCGGGAAGGCCGCCAGCAGCGCGCGCCGGGTGCCTTCGTCCAGTGCCGGGCCCGGTACCGCCTCCGCGGCCGCCGCGCTGTGCGGGAAGTCCGGGATCGGCTCGTCGCAGAAGCGCATCGACGGCCAGATCACGCCCACGTACCCGATCCGGGCCTTCGGAGCGAGCTTCGGGACCGGGGCGAAGAAGCGCCGGTACAGCGCGGTCGCGCCCGAGCGGTCGTTGTTCCAGCCGTGTGCGAAGACGATCAGGTCACGGACACCGCGGTCCGTGACCTGCGCCAGCAGCCGGTCGCGTTCGGGGCCGTCCACGTCCCCGTCCGCGTCGAAGGTCAGCTCCCAGTAGGGAGTCACGCTCATCCCAGGATCCGCCATGCCAGGCTCCCTCGTCCCCCCGAAACGATGCGATATGGGCGCATCGTCCTGCGGGGGACCGGAGTTGGCCATACACCGCGGGTCACTTGTAGAGCAGATATTTCCTCCGGACGCTCCGGAACGCCGCCAGTTCCTCCTGCCAGGCGCCCACCACCTCGTCGGTCCCCGCACCCGCGTCGATCATCGTCCGCACCCGGGCGGATCCGGTGAGCTTGTCGATCCAGTTGTCCGTGCGCCAGGCGAAGCCGTCCCAGACCTTCCTGGCGGTCACCAGCAGCGCGATCCCGGTGCGCACGGGGTCGTAGGCGCCCCGGTCGTGCACATGGATCTGCACGCCCCCCACGGTCCTGCCCTCGAACTTGGAGAAGGTGGGCGCGAAGTACGCCTCCCGGAACCGCACGCCCGGCAGTCCGAGTCCGTTGGCCGCCACGGCCCACCGCCCGTCGATGCCGTCGGCGCCGAGGAGCTCGAAGGGCCGGGTCGTGCCGCGCCCCTCGGAGAGGTTGGTGCCCTCGAACATGCAGGTGCCCGAGTACACCAGCGCGGTGTCCGGGGTCGGCATGTTCGGGCTCGGCGGCACCCAGGGCAGGCCGGAGTCGTCGAAGAAGCGGTCGCGCTTCCAGCCCGTCATCAGGACGGTCTCCAGCGGGACGGGCGTGCCGAGGAACTCCCCGTTGAACAGCCGGGCCAGTTCGGCCACCGTCATGCCGTGTGCCTGCGCGATCGGCTGCCGGCCGACGAAGGTGGCGAACTCCTTGTGCAGGACGGGTCCCTGGGCCGAGCGGCCGGTGACGGGGTTCGGACGGTCGAGGACGACGAATCGTTTCCCCGCGAGCTGGGCCGCCTCCATGCAGTCGTAGAGGGTCCAGATGTACGTGTAGAAGCGGGCGCCGGCGTCCTGGATGTCGAAGACGACCGTGTCGACGCCGGCGGTGGTGAAGACGTCCGCCAGCGGCTTGCCGCTCTTCAGATAGGTGTCGTAGACCGGCAGGCCGGTCGCCGGGTCGTCGTAGCGGCCCTCCGAGCCGCCTGCCTGGGCGGTGCCGCGGAAGCCGTGTTCGGGGCCGAAGACGGCGGTCAGTTCGACGCGCGGGTCTTCGTGCATGACGTCGACGATGTGGCGGGTGTCCCGGGTGATGCCGGTGGGGTTGGTGACGATGCCGACGCGCTCGCCGCCGAGCTGGGCGTACCCGGCGCCTGCGAGTCGCTCGAAACCGGTCTGCAGGCGCTCGCGGGGTCCTGGCTCGGCGGGAGCCGAGGGAGCAGCCGCCATGGTGGCCGATACGAGCAGGTTCCGTCTGGAGAGGTGCATGGGGTGACCTCCGTGCGTGGGGAAGGTGCAGGCTTCGTGCGGCTGGTCGAGCACGCGCGGCGGAGCCGCTCATCGGCACGGCCCCGCGCCTTTCAGGTTGGCGCAGTCACCCTTTCCTTTACACATACCGACTGGTTAGTCTGGCTCTCGCTGAGCCGAGTCGCGTCGTGTCGAAGGAGACCGATGGTGGAAGCCGTGCAGGATGCGGGAGTGGTCGTCACGGGAGCGGGCGGTGGGATCGGGGCCGCGCTGGCCCGCAGGTTCGCGGCCGAGGGCGCCCGGGTGGTGGTGAACGACCTGGACGCCGACAAGGCCAAGGCGGTGGCGGAGGAGATCGGCGGGATCGCCGTACCGGGTGACGCCTCCGCGATCGTCGGCGACGCCCGTGACGCGCTCGGCGGCACCGTGGACGTCTACTGCGCCAACGCCGGCGTCGCCTTCGAGGGCGCGGCGGCCGGCGAGCCCCTCGACGAGCGGTCCTGGGCGCTGTCCTGGGACGTCAATGTGATGGCGCACGTCCGCGCGGCCCACGCGCTCCTGCCGGACTGGCTGGAGCACGGGGGCGGCAGGTTCGTCTCCACGGTCTCGGCCGCGGGACTGCTCACCATGATCGGCGCCCCCTCCTACAGCGTCACCAAGCACGGCGCGCTGGCCTTTGCCGAGTGGCTGTCCCTCACCTACCGCCACCGGGGCGTCAAGGTCCACGCCATCTGCCCGCAGGGCGTCCGCACCGACATGCTGGCCGCCACCGGCAGCGTGGGGGACCTGGTGCTGCAGCCGACCGCGATCGAGCCGGAGGCGGTCGCCGATGCCCTGTTCCGGGGCATCGAGGAGGACCGCTTCCTGATCCTGCCGCACCCCGAGGTCGCCGAGTACTACCAGGCGCGGGCCGCCACCCCCGACCGCTGGCTGGCCGGTATGAGCCACCTCCAGCAGAAGTGGGAGGCCGCCCGGTGAGCGCCTCCCACTACGCGGCCCGGCCCTGGCTGGCCCTGCTCGACGAGGCCCAGCGCGGGCCGGTGCACCCCGCGGACTCCCTCGTGCACGCCCTGCGCCGCTCGGTCGCCGAGGCCCCCGACCGCACCTTCCTCGCCTACTTCGACGCTCGGCTGAGCTACCGCGAGGTCGACGAGCTGACCGACTCGGTCGCCGCCCACCTCACCGGGCGCGGTCTGGAGCGCGGCGACCGGGTCGCCGTCCTGCTGCAGAACTCGCCGCACTTCGTGCTGGCCGTCCTCGGTGCCTGGAAGGCGGGCGCGACCGTCGTGCCCGTCAACCCCATGTACAAGTCGGCCGAGGTCGGCCACGTCCTGCGGGACGGCGAGGTCGCCGCGCTGATCTGCTCGGACCGCGCCTGGGAGGCGTACCTGCGGGACACGGCAGCCGGCTCGCCGGTGCGGATCGTGCTCACCGGGTGCGAGCGGGACTTCCAGACGCGCGACGACGCGCGCGTGTTCACCTTCGAGCGGCTGCCCCAGGCCCCCGACGCCGACGACCTGGTCACCGTCGCCCGGCAGGGCGGCAAGGCGCCCGAGGGCCGCGACCCGCTCCCCGACGACATCGCCCTGGTCAGCTACACCTCGGGCACCAGCGGCACCCCGAAGGGCGCCACCAACACGCACGGCAACATCATGCACAACGCCGAGCGCCAGCGGACCGGGCTCAGGCTGCCCGAGGCGCCGATCTACTACGCGCTCGCCCCGCTGTTCCACATCACCGGGATGGTCTGCCAGTTCGGCGCCTGTCTGAACAGTGCGGGCACCCTGGTGCTCGGCTACCGCTTCGAGCCGGGTGTCGTCCTGGAGGCGTTCGCCGAGCACCGGCCGCACTACACGGTCGGGCCCTCCACCGCCTACCTGGCCCTCGCCGCCCACCCCGAGGTCACCCGCGAGCACTTCACCTCCTTCGTGAACATCTCCTCGGGCGGCGCCCCCGTGCCGCCCGCCCTGGTGGAGAGGTTCCGCGAGCGCTTCGGGCCGTACATCCGCGTCGGCTACGGCCTCACCGAGTGCACCGGCCCGTGCGCCGCCGTCCCGCCCGGCCTGGAGGCACCGGTCGACCCGGTCTCCGGAACGCTGGCGGTCGGCGTGCCCGGCGCGGACACGCTCGTGCGCATCGTGGACGAAGAGGGCCGGGAGGTCCCCTTCGGCGAGCAGGGCGAGATC
This sequence comes from Streptomyces sp. NPDC107581, assembly GCF_055657175.1. Lineage (NCBI taxonomy): Bacteria > Bacillati > Actinomycetota > Actinomycetes > Kitasatosporales > Streptomycetaceae > Streptomyces > Streptomyces sp. NPDC107581. The sequence goes on along the minus strand of NZ_JBVKBH010000014.1, from coordinate 149,828 downwards.
GTCGTACGCGGGCCCCAGGTGGTCCCCGGCTACCGGCGGCGCCCCGAGGCCACCGCCGAGACCTTCCCGGACGGGGAGCTGCGCACCGGTGACATCGGCTTCATGGACGCACAGGGCTGGCTGTACGTCGTGGACCGCAAGAAGGACATGATCAACGCGTCCGGGTTCAAGGTGTGGCCGCGCGAGGTCGAGGACGTCCTCTACACCCATCCGGCGGTGCGCGAGGCGGCCGTCGTCGGCGTCCCCGACGGCTACCGCGGGGAGACCGTGCGGGCCTACATCAGCCTCCGTCCGGGCGCGGAGGCGGACCCGGGTGAACTCGCGATGTACTGCAAGGAGAGACTGGCCGCCTACAAATACCCGCGTCAGGTGGAGATCCTGCCCGACCTGCCCAAGACGGCTAGTGGAAAGATCCTCCGTCGGGAACTGCGTTCCCACGCGCGTGACAGCAGCAACGACAGCCAGTAGGACGACGGAAAGGCAGGTGGCGGAAGTGCCCAGGACGACGGACGGGGACGGGACGCCCGTTCCGCAGCGGCTGCTGAACGCCGCCACCCGCCTCTTTGCCGAGCAGGGGTACGACCGCACCTCGGTCCAGGAGATCGTGGAGGCGGCCGGCGTCACCAAGGGGGCGCTGTACCACTACTTCGGCTCCAAGGACGACCTTCTGCACGAGGTGTACGCGCGCGTGCTGCGCGTCCAGCAGGAGCGGCTGGACGCGTTCGCGGACGCGCAGGAGCCGGTCGAGAAGCGGGTGAGGGACGCGGCGGCGGACGTCGTCGTCACGACGATCGAGAACCTCGACGACGCGATGATCTTCTTCCGCTCGATGCACCATCTGAGCCCGGAGAAGAACAAGCAGGTGCGCGCCGAGCGCCGGCGCTACCACGAACGCTTCCGCGCGCTCATCGAGGAGGGCCAGCGCGAGGGCGTCTTCTCCACGGCGACCCCGGCCGACCTGGTCGTGGACTACCACTTCGGCTCGGTCCACCACCTGTCGACCTGGTACCGCCCCGACGGCCCCCTCACCCCCCAGCAGGTCGCCGACCACCTGGCCGACCTGCTGCTGCGGGCGCTGCGCCCGTAGCCTCGCCGACGCACCCGTGAGGGGCGGCCGCCCAAAGGCGACCGCCCCTCACGCGCGCTTGCCCAGAGGTACTGCGCGTCCCCAGGGGCACTCCGCGTTCCCCGAGGTCTTCGCATCCCCGAGATACGTCGCGTCCCCGGAGATGCTTCGCGCCCGCAGGGGTGGTTCAGAGGTACTTCTTCAACTCCCGCCGCGCCAGCGACCGCTGGTGCACCTCGTCCGGGCCGTCGGCGATCATCAGGGTGCGCGCCCCCGCGTACAGCTCGGCCAGCGGGAAGTCCTGGCTCACGCCGCCCGCGCCGTGCAGCTGGATCGCACGGTCGATGATGTCGACCACCGCGCGGGGCGTGGCGATCTTGATGGACTGGATCTCCGTGTGCGCGCCCCTGTTGCCGACGGTGTCCATCAGCCAGGCCGTCTTCAGCACCAGCAGCCGCAGCTGCTCGACCGTCACCCGGGCGTCCGCGATCCAGTTGTGGACCACGCCCTGCTGGGCCAGCGCCTTGCCGAACGCGGTACGGGACACCGCCCGCCGGCACATCAGCTCGATCGCCCGCTCCGCCATGCCGATCAGCCGCATGCAGTGGTGGATGCGGCCGGGGCCGAGCCGGGCCTGGGCGATGGCGAAGCCGCCGCCCTCCTCGCCGATCAGGTGGGACACCGGCACGCGCGCGTGGTCGAAGATCACCTCGGCGTGGCCGCCGTGCGAGTGGTCCTCGTAGCCGAACACCTGCATGGCCCGCTCGACCGTGACGCCCGGGGTGTCCCGCGGGACCAGCACCATGGACTGCTGACGGCGGATGTCCGCGCTGTCCGGGTCCGTCTTGCCCATCACGATGAAGATCTTGCAGTCCGGGTTCATCGCCCCGGAGATGTACCACTTGCGGCCGGTGACGACGTACTCGTCGCCGTCACGCTCGATGTGCGTGGTGATGTTGCTGGCGTCGGAGGACGCGACCTCCGGCTCGGTCATGGCGAACGCCGAGCGGATCTCACCGGCCAGCAGCGGCTCCAGCCACTGCTTCTTCTGCCGCTCGTCGCCGAACTGGGCGAGCACCTCCATGTTGCCGGTGTCCGGCGCCGCGCAGTTGAGCGCCGTCGGCGCGAGCTGCGGGGAGCGGCCGGTGATCTCGGCGAGCGGGGCGTACTGGAGGTTCGTCAGCCCGGCGCCGTACTCGGCGTCCGGCAGGAAGAGGTTCCACAGGCCCTGCCTGCGCGCCTCGGCCTTCAGCTCCTCGACCACGGCCGGGGTGTCCCAGGGGGAGGCCAGCGCGGCCCGCTGCTCCTCCGCCACCGCCTCCGCCGGGTACACGTGCTCGTCCATGAAGGCGAGCAGCCTGCCGCGCAGCTCCTCCGTACGCGCGTCGAACGCGAAGTCCATGTCCGGTCAGCCTTCCTGAAGAGTGGTCAGTCCGTGGTCGATGAAGACGGGCACGAGCTCGCCGATCCGGTCGAAGCCGCGCCCGACGGTCTGGCCCAGCGTGTACCGGTAGTGGATGCCCTCCAGGATCACGGCGAGCTTGAACCAGGCGAACGCCGTGTACCAGGAGACGGCGGAGACATCGCGGCCCGAGCGCGCGGCGTACCGCTCGATCAGCTCCTGCGGGGACGGGTGTCCCGGGGCCTCGGCGGTCGTCGACACGGGGGACCCGGCCATCCCGAGCGGCTGGGAGTACATCACCAGCAGACCCAGGTCGGTCAGCGGGTCGCCGAGGGTCGACATCTCCCAGTCGAGGATCGCGTTGATCCTGTCAGCGCCCTCGCTCGGCTCGATCAGGACGTTGTCGAGGCGGTAGTCGCCGTGGACGACGGCCGGGGCGGGCGAGGTGGGCAGGGCGCGTCCGAGGGCCGCGTGCAGCTCGTCGATGCCGGCCAGCTCGCGGTTGCGGGAGGCGTCCAGCTGCTTGCCCCAGCGGCGCAGCTGCCGGTCCAGGAAACCCTCCGGCCGGCCGAAGTCCGCGAGGCCCACCTCGGCGGGGTTCACCGCGTGCAGCCCGACCAGCGTGTCCACGAGGGACAGCACGGCGTTCCGGGTGCGCTCCGGGCCGAGCGCGGCGAGCTGGCCGGCCGTGCGGTAAGGGGTGCCCTCGACGAACTCCATGACGTAGAACGGCGCCCCGAGCACCTCCTGGTCCTCGCACAGCAGCACCGGGCGGGGGACCGGCACCTCGGTCGGGTGCAGTGCGCTGATCACCCGGTGCTCGCGCTTCATGTCGTGTGCGGTGGCCAGCACATGGCCGAGCGGCGGACGCCGCACGACCCACTTCGAGACGCCGTCCGTCAGGGCGTAGGTGAGGTTCGACCGTCCGCCCTCGATCAGCCGGCCGCTCAGCGGGCCGGCCACCAGACCGGGCCGCTCACGTTCGAGCAGGCCGCGCAGCCGGTCGAGATCGAGTCCGGGTGGGTGGTCGGCGCTCATGCATCACTCCTACGAACGGATGAACAGGATCCCGACACATGATGCCGACCGGTCGGTATGCCGTCCAGTGAATCCGCCGAAGGTGGCGAGAAACGTGACCGGAGCCACGATAGGCCGACGGCTCCCCGGTGTGCTCGTTCCGGGGAGCCGTCGGCGCCTGACTGCTCGCCGGCAGGGTCAGTGGTCGTCCCAGTGGCCCTCGTGCTCGGCGTGCCGGTGTCCGTCGTGGAGGTAGTCGACGTGGTCGCCGTGCTGTACGCGCGCGTGCCCGCACTCCTCGTGGTGCACGTGCTCGTGGTCCTCGTGCGGGGTGTGGCCGGCCGGCTCGCACTCGTCCCAGTGGTCGCCGTGCTCGCGGTGCAGATGACCGTCGTGCACGTAGTCGAGGTGGTCGCCGTGGAGCACGGCCGTGTGCCCGCAGTCCGGGCCGTGGCGGTGGGTGCCGTGCGCGGAGTGTTCCTGGTGGAGGGTGGTCATGGTGCTCACCTTCGGTGGTACGGGGGCATGACGCCGGAAAGGCTGCCACGCGGAAGGTGTATATCTGGGCATTCCGGTCGCGTGGCGTCTGAGTACCGCGGAGGGGGCGAGAGCATCAACGACGACGGCGGCGGCCGACGCATCCCGGACCATGAGCCGGCGCGCGAGCCTGACCGCGAGCGGGCGCGCGAGCGGGATCGCGAGCCTGTTCGCGAGCCGGCCGTCATCGCGCCGTGCGCCGGACCGCGCGCCGGACCGTGCGCTAGACCGCGCGCTAGACCACGAGTGCGGCGGCGCACAGTGCCATCGCCACCGTGCACAGCACCGCCGCCGTCGCGTGGCGGGGTGCCAGCGTGGCCGGACGGGGACCCTTCTCCAGGGCGCTGATGCGGTCGTGGGCCACCCAGAGGAAGCCCAGCCAGAGCGCACAGCACAGCGCGCCCACCAAGAGCCCGGCGGCCGAGGCGCCGCCGTGCAGTGCGGTCTTCACGGCGAGTACGGCCGCCACGGTGCTCGAGAGCGTCGTACGCCGCCAGGCCAGCCGGGTCCGCTCCGGCTGCAGCCCCGGATCCCGGGCGCCCGTGCTCACCCCGCCCACCCGACCAGCACCACCACGACCATCGCGACGGCCACCACCGCGACCACCAGGCTCAGCACCGCCGGGAACCGGGAGACCGGCAGGTCCTCGCCCCGCCGCATCGCCCGCTCGCAGCGCACCCAGTGGTTCACCGCGCGCAGCGAGCACAGCACACCGGCGGCGAGCAGCGCGAGCGCAAGGCCGACCCGCCAGGCCCAGCGCAGGTCCGGCAGGAACTGGTCCACCGCGAACCCCCCGCCGATCAGCGCGAGCGCGGTCCGCAGCCAGGCCAGAAACGTGCGCTCGTTGGCCAGCGAGAACCGGTAGTCGGGGGTGCTGCCCTCTTCCCGTACCTGCTCCGGAGCGAACCAGAGCCGGGCGTTCCGCACGAATTCGATCACGCGCAGGACCCTACCGGGGCATCAGCGGGCGGAGCGGAACGCCCTCAGCCGCTCGTACGCCGCGAGCCCGTCGGGCACCCACTCCCACGTCCCGAGCCGGCGCTCCACCTCGTCCTCGGGCAGGAAGTCGTACCACTGGACCTCCTCCACCTGGGGCCGCACGGCAAGCTCGCAGCGCACCTCGTACACCGCCGACCACCAGCTCTTCCCGGCACCGTCGTCGTACAGGAACTTGAAGAGGAACTCCGGCCGGGGCAGACCGGTCACCCCCAGCTCCTCCTCCGCCTCCCGCAGCGCCGCCTCGTCGTAGGTCTCGCCCGCTCCCACGACTCCGCCGACGAACATGTCGTACAGGGAGGGGAACACCAGCTTGATGGGGGTGCGGCGGTGGACGAAGAGGCGTCCGGCCGCGTCCCGTGCCTGGATGAAGACGCACCGGTGCCGCAGGCCCCTGGCGTACGCCTCGCCGCGCGGGGCCCGGGCGACGACCCGGTCGTGCTCGTCGACGATGTCGAGGATCTCGTCAGCAGGGTTCATGCCGGTATCCAAGCAGGTCCCCGGCTGCCCACTCTGCGCGGCAGGAGGTCCCGCCAGGTCTCCGCCGGCCCGCTCAGCGCGGCTGGAGGTCCAGGGCGGGCTCCGTCCGCCCCGTGCCGCGCGGCATCGCCGGGTGCAGTCCGAGCAGCACGATGCCCGTGACGATCGCCGCGAGTCCGGCCGCCTCCCAGGCCAGCGCGCCGGTGTCGGTGTGCAGCCGGTCACCGAGGAAGCCCACCCCGCACAGGATCCCGGCGAGCGGCTGGGCCGCGGTGAGCGCGGGCAGCGACATGCGCAGGGGGGCGGTCTCGAAGGCGCTCTGCACCAGGACGAGGCCGCTGATGCCGAGCGCCAGCACGCCGTACGGCTGCCAGCTGGTCAGCAGCCCGGTGAGGCCGTCGGCGGAGAAGCGGGTGCTGCTCACCCGGGTCAGCGCGTCCTGCACGCCGTACAGCAGCCCGGCGGCGGTGGCCAGCAGTACCGGGCCCCAGCTCAGCCGGGACCGCTTGCCGTACGTCGTGAGCACCATGGCCGCGCCGATCATCGCGCCGATGATCAGCCAGTGCCGCACCGGGTCGGAGACCGCGCTGCCGCCGCGCGGCCGGCCCGCCAGGATGAACGCGCTCACGCCGCCGGCGAGCAGTGCGAGGCCGGTCCAGCCCTGGCGGCCCAGGGGCTGTCTGGTCTGGTGACGGGAGAGGGCGAGCGCGAACAGCAGGTTCGTCGCGAGCAGCGGCTCGACCAGGGAGATCTCCCCCTTGCCGAGGGCGATCGCGCCCAGCGCCATGCCGGCCACCATCAGGGCGATGCCGCCCAGCCAGCGCGGCACCCGCATCAGGTCGAGCAGCAGCCGGAACGACAGGAAGTCGCCGAGCGGTGCCTTCTGGGCGGCGTTCTGCTGGAGCACGAACCCGAAGCCGACGCAACAGGCCGCACTCACGGCGAGAAGGAGAACCAGAACGGACACGCTGCGTACCTCGATCATCCGGCCGGACCACGGACGCGTGAGGGCCGACTCTAGCGCTCCCGGGGCCGCGTTGCCCCGGAGAGAGCCCGGAACCGGGCAGTTGGCCGGTCCCGCCGCCCGGCCGGACGCAGGGGCGACCGCCGACGGGGGACCGTGCGGCCATGGTGTGCCGTGCCGGCGCCCGGCGCCATGGCGTACGCCACAGACCCCGCCCTCACCTTGCCCCTGTAGTACGGCGACCAGGGCGCTCGAGTCTCAAGTGCCGCTCCCGGAAAGGTGGTTGAAGTCGACAGCACTCAGGGTTCCGCTTGACGCAAACCTTGGCTGGGGGTTTGCTGTGCGTGATCGGTCGATGGCAGCCCGAGAATCAGGAAGTCCTGCGGTGCCCCCACCCCTGCCTCTGCTCGGCGCTCGCCGCGCCCTGACGGACCAGTCCGGCGCGACCGCCCCGGACGACGCCGTCGCCTTACCCGACGCCGACGCCGACGCTGTCGCCTTGGCCGCGGCCGACTCCGGCGCCTTACCCCGCGCCGACGCCTTACCCCGCGGCGCCGACCCGGCCCGCGCGCTCGACCCGGCCCGCGCCCTCGACGACGCTCTCGACGACTCAGAACTCCGCACCGCCCGCGCCGCGTTGGCCCAGGGCCGCTGGCGGGCCGCCCGCTCGCTGCTGCTGCACACCGGCGACGACTGGGACCGCCGCGGCCACCGGGTCACCGTGCTCGCCGCGGAGCCGTACGCCGCCGCCGGGGCCCGGCAGTGGCAGTTCGCCGAGCCGGCCTCCGCCGACGCCGCCACCCTGTTCGCCCTGGCCCTGGTCCACCGCGCCCTGCTCGGCATGGAGGAACCCGGACGGGCCCGTGAGGCCTGCGACGCCGCCGCCGGGCTCGCCCCGGCCGATCCCACCCCCTTGCTCGGCCTGCTCCTGCTGGCGCGCACCATGGGACCGGAACGGGAGCTGCTGCGCACCTTCGGTGACCTGCGCGAGCGCCACCCCGAACACCACCACGCCCACCATCTGCTGGTCGCCCGGCTCGCCGAGCGGCCCCAGGGCGGCCGGGCCGAGTCCCACGACGTGTACGACCTCGCCGAGCAGGCCGCCGCCGAGGCCCCCGCCGACTCCCCGCTCGCCGTTCTGCCGGTGGTCGCGTACGCCGAGCGCTACCGGGTCCTGGCCGCCACCGGCCTCGCCCCCGCGGACCCGGCGGCCTGCGGGCACTGGTCGGGCCCCCGGGCCCGGCGGCTCCTGCGGGCGTCCTTCGACTGGTGGCTGGAGTGGGAGCACGACGACCACCCCCGCCGTCACGTCGACCTCAACCACCTGGCCTTCGCCATGTCCTGCGCCGGCCGCCCGGCCGAGGCGGCGGTCCTGTTCCAGCGCATCGGCCGCCATGCCACCAGGGCCCCCTGGTCCTACCCGCACCGCGACGCGTGGCAGGCCTTCCGCACGGCCCGGCACCGCGCACTCGGCGGGAGGCTTCCCGACATCCCCCGACGCGAGCCGTAGCGGCCTCCGGTCCGGACCGTGGGCGCAAGTCGCAGCGGCCGTGAGGTCCGGTCCGTGGGCGCAAGTCGCAGCGGCCGTGAGGTCCGGTCCGTGGGCGCAAGTCGCAGCGGCGGTGAGGTCCGGTCCGTGGGCGCAAGTCGCAGCGGCGGTGAGGTCCGGTCCGTGGGCGCAAGTCGCAGCGGCGGTGAGGTCCGGTCCGTGGGCGCGAGCCATAGCCGGGTCCCTGTCCGGGGGCCGTACGCGAGCCGTAGCCGCGAGGGCGGCGCTTCCCCTGCCCGGTCCCTGGGTGAGAAGCCTCGGGTGAGAAGCCCTGGGTGAGAAGTGATTACGGAAGTCTGACCGCAGGCCGTACTCCCTGGCCTCACGGGGCCCGGAGTGCTCGAATGAATGCGTGAACTCTGAACCATCCGAGGGACCCGAGGCGCAGGGCAGGCCGATTGGACGCCGTGTCTTCCTCGGCACCCTCGGCCTGGGCGCTCTCGGCGTGGCCACCGCACCCGTGCTGCAGCGCAGTCTGGACGGCATCCTCGGCGCCCTCGCAGGCAAGGACCCGACGGGCCTGACCGGCCTCCTGCCCAACGGCGGCGGCTTCCGCTACTACTCGGTCGCCGCGTCCGTCCCGCACAAGGGGCCCAAGGACTACCGGCTGACCATCGACGGCCTGGTCGACCACCCGCGCACCTACACCCTCGCCGACCTGCGCGCCCAGCCGCAGACCCGGCTGGTCAAGGACGTGCAGTGTGTCACCGGCTGGCGGGTCCCGGGCACCCCCTTCGAGGGCGTGCGGCTCTCCCACCTGCTGGACGCGGCCGGGGTGCGGCCGTCCGCCAAGGCCCTGCGCTTCACCTGCTTCGACGGCACCTACTCCGAGAGCCTCACCCTCGACCAGGCCCGCCGCCCGGACATCCTGGTCGCCCTGCGCATGCAGGACCAGGACATCGGCCACAACCACGGCGGCCCCGTCCGTCTCTACGTCGCCCCCATGTACTTCTACAAATCGGCCAAGTGGCTCTCCGGCATCACCGTCACCGACCACGTCCGGCCCGGGTACTGGGAGCACCTCGGCTACGACGTCGACGCGTGGGTGGGCCGCTCGAACGGACGGACCGATGACCCTACGAGCTGAGACCCCGGCGCCGCCGAGCTCCCGGATCCGCCGCTTCAGCCACGCCGAACGGTGGGTGCACCGCACGACGGCCGCGCTGATGGGCGTGTGCGTGGTCACCGCGGCCTGCCTCTACATCCCGGAGCTGGCCGTCCTCGTCGGCCGCCGCGCCCTCGTCGTCCGCATCCACGAGTGCGCCGGGCTCGCCCTGCCCGTCCCGGTCCTGCTGGGCCTGGCCTCCCGCGCCTTCCGCGCCGACCTGCGCTTCCTCAACCGCTTCGGACCGCACGACCGCACCTGGCTGCGGGCCGCGCTGGTCCGGGACAAACGCCCCTCCTCGCGTCCGGCGGCCAAGTTCAACGCCGGCCAGAAGATCTACGCGGCCTGGATCGCCGGTGCCACCCTGGTCATGCTCGGCACCGGTCTGATGATGTGGTTCACCCACGTCACCCCGCTGATGTGGCGCACCTCGGCGACCTTCGTCCACGACTGGCTGGCCCTGACGATCGGCGTGGTCCTGGCCGGTCACATCGGCATGGCCCTCGGGGACCCGGAGGCGCGGCGGGGACTCCGGACGGGGTCGGTGAGCAGGGAGTGGGCGAAACGGGAACACCCGTTGTGGCGTCCCTAGACTTGAGGGGTGGCCCGGCCCAATGAAGAGGTCGAGGCGCTCCTGCGGGAGTACGCGGACCTCGTCGCGATCACGGGAGGCGACGCCTTCAAGGCGCGCGCCTACGAGAAGGCCGCGCGTGCCGTAGGCGGTCATCCGGTCGACATCACCAAGCTCGACGCGGACGGCCTCAGGGAGATCCCGAACGTGGGCCGGTCGATCGCCGAGAAGGTGACCGAGTACCTGCGCACCGGCACCATCGCGGCGGTCGAGGAGCGCCGGGCGAAGATCCCCGCCGGGGTGCGGGAACTGATCACCATCCCCACGCTCGGCCCGAAGAAGGCCCTGCGGCTCTACGAGGACCTGCACATCTCCTCGGTCGACGAGCTGGCCGCGGCCATCGAGGCGGACGCGCTGGCCGATCTGAAGGGGTTCGGCGAGAAGACGCAGGAGAACATCCTGCACGGGATCCGGCTGCTGCGGCAGTCGGGCGACCGCATCCCGGTCCACCTGGCCCTCGACGCCGCCGAGGAGATCGTCGCCGAGCTGTCCGCGGTGACCGGCTGCAAGCGCTGCACGTACGCCGGATCGCTGCGGCGCATGAGGGAGACCATCGGCGACATCGACGTCCTCGTCGCGGCGAACCGGTCGGCCCCCTTCATGGACGCGCTCGTCTCACTGCCGTCGACCGCGGAGGTGATCGCCCACGGCGGGAAGAAGACGTCGGTCCGCACCCGCCAGGGCGTCCAGGTGGACCTGCGGGTGCTGCCGCCCCTGTCGTGGGGCGCGGGGCTGCAGTACTTCACCGGGTCCAAGGGCCACAACATCCGCACCCGCACCATCGCCGTCCACCAGGGGCTCAAGCTCTCCGAGTACGGCCTGTTCGACGCGGAGAGCGGACAGTCGCTCGCCTCTCGCACGGAGGAGGAGGTGTACGACCGGCTCGGCCTGCCGTGGATCCCGCCCGCGCTCAGGGAGGACCGCGGGGAGATCGAGGCCGCACTGCACGGCGAGCTGCCCGAGGTGCTGACCGAGCGGGACGTCCGCGGCGACCTGCACACCCACACGGACCTCACCGACGGCCTCGCGCCGCTGGAGACGATGGTGGAGGCCGCCGCCGCACGCGGCTACGCCTACTACGCGGTCACCGACCACGCGCCCGACCTGTACATGCAGCGCATGACCGACGAGAAGATCCTCGCTCAGCGCGAACAGGTGAGGGAACTGGACGGCACCCGGCACCGGATGCGGCTGCTGCACGGCACGGAACTCAACATCGGTCCCGACGGCGGGGTGGACTGGCCCGGTGAGTTCCTGGCCGGCTTCGACCTCTGCGTGGCCTCCCTGCACTCGCACTTCGACCAGGACCGCCGGTCGATGACCCGGCGCCTCCTGCGGGCCTGCGAGAACCCCTACGTGAACGTCATCGGCCATCCCACCACCCGGCTGATCGGCAGGCGGCCGGGCGTCGACGCCGACTGGGACGAGGTGTTCGCCGCGTGCGCCCGCACCGGCACCGCGCTGGAGGTCAACGCCCAGCCCGACCGCCTCGACCTGCGCGACGAGGACATCCTGCGGGCCCGGCGGCACGGGGCGAAGTTCGCGGTGAACACCGACGCCCACTCCGTCCTCCACCTCGCCCACCTGCGCTACGGCGTCGGCACCGCCCAGCGCGGCTGGCTCACCAAGGAGGATGTGATCAACGCCTGGCCGCTGACCCGCCTGCGCCGGTTCCTGCGCAAGAGCGGACGGGCCTGAGGCGCCGGGCTCACCGTGCCGGGCCCGCGCGCAGGGGCCGTACCGTGAGGGTGCCGTCGTGCCCGTGCTCGATCCGGGTGCCGAGGCCACGGCTGCAGCGGTCCAGGGCGTCGCACAGCCACGCGGTGTCCTCGGCCGAGGCGTGCTCCAGGCGCATCCGGCGCACCTGCAGGGGCAGCATCCGCAGGCCGGTCAGCCGGCCGGTGCCGGGCTCCAGCGAGGCCAGGTACAGCAGCCGCAGGTCGTCGCGGTAGCGCTCGTAGCCGCGTATGCCCTCGTAGTCGTCGACGAGGTCGCCGCAGCCGTACAGAACGAGCCGGTCCCGGTACACCTCCAGCGGACGCGGGTGGTGCGAGGAGTGGCCGTGGACGACGTCCACGCCGGCGTCGACCAGCGCATGGGCGAAGCGGACCTCGGCACGGGAGACGGCGTACCCCCAGTTCGAGCCCCAGTGGACGGAGGCGACCACGATGTCGTCCGGGCGGCCGGCCTGCCGCAGGCGTTCGGCGAAGGCGGCCGCGGCCCGTGCGGTCGGCGCGGTGAGCAGGGCCACCCCGGACTCCTCCGCGGTGGCGGCCCAGCCGCGCGGGATACCGCTGGAGGGCATGCCGAAGGAGAAGACCAGCACGCGTCCGCCGGCCCGCAGCGGGACGGCCGCCGGCCGCCAGGCCGCGACCGCGTCCCGGCCCGCCCCCGCGGTGCGCAGCCCGGCCGCCGCCAGGCGGTCCAGCGTCTCCGCCAGGCCCGGCGGCCCGAAGTCGAGCACATGGTTGTTGGCGAGGACGCAGACGTCGGGGTGCGCCACGACGAGAGAGGGCAGATTGTCAGGGCTCATCCGGTAGTGGACGCCCTTGCCCGGCGCGAAGTCGCCGTCCCGGGTGACGGCGGTCTCCAGATTGATCACCCGCACGTCGGGCGCGGCCCGCTCCAGCGCCGGCAGCGCCTCGCCCCAGGGCCAGGCGCGGTCGGCCGGCCGTGGAACCGGTCCGTGCGCCGACTCGGCCAGGGCGACGTAGTCACGGGCGTCCCGCACATAGTCCTCGCGCAGGGCGGGATCGCCGGGATGCGGGAGGATCTGGTCGACGCCCCGGCCGAGCATGACGTCACCGGCGAGGAACAGGACGACGGCCCCCTCGCGCATGACCCCCGCCTACACGTGCGCGGGCGCCATGTGGTCCGCGAACCAGTCACGGGCCAGCTCGGTCACCCGTTCCAGCGTGCCGGGCTCCGCGAACAGGTGCGTGGCGCCGGGGACGACCTCCAGCCGGCTCTCGCAGTGCAGCCGGGCCTGTGCCTCCCGGTTGAGGTCGAGCACCTGGGAGTCGGCGCCGCCCACGATGAGCAGCGTGGGCGCCGTCACCGCGGACAGCCGCGCCCCCGCGAGGTCGGGCCGGCCACCGCGGGAGACGACCGCGGCGGGTCGTGCCGACGGTTCGGCGGCGGCCCACAGGGCGGCGGCCGCCCCGGTGCTGGCGCCGAAGTAGCCGATGGCGAGCCCCTCGGCGTCGGGTTCCTCGCGCAGCCAGCCGGTGGCACCGGCCAGCCGCTCGGCCAGCAGCGCGATGTCGAACACATTGCGCCGGTCGTGCTCCTCGGCCTCGGTCAGCAGGTCGAACAGCAGGGTGCCGAGGCCGGCCCGGTTCAGCCCTTCGGCCACGAACCGGTTGCGCGGGCTGTGCCGGCTGCTGCCGCTGCCGTGGGCGAAGGCGATGACGCCGCTGGCGCCCGCGGGCAGGGTGAGCCGCCCGCGCAGCCGTACGCCACCGGCGACCAGCTCCACCGTGCGGTCCTCGGAGCCGGTGGCGAAGCGCTCGTGCTGTCTGGCCGCGTGCCGCAGACAGGCCGTCACCTCCTCGTCGCCGACCTGGGTGAAGTCGTCGTAGAACTGGCCGATCGCGAAGAAGTCGAGCGGGGTGTCGAGGCAGACCAGCTCGTCCGCGTCCCCGCCGAGTCGCCGAGCGAAGTCCCGGGGCGCCACGGGGACCGCCAGCACGATGCGTGCCGCGCCCCGGGCCCGGGCGATCCGGCAGGCCGCCCGCGCGGTCGAGCCGGTGGCCACGCCGTCGTCGACCACCACGACCGTGCGGCCCGCGATGCCGACGGGAGCGTGCTCGCGCCGGTAGCGGGCGGCCCGCCCCGCGAGCACCTCGCGCTCGTGTGCCTCGACCCGGTCCAGGTCCGCCCGGCCCACGCCGGTGTGGCGCAGCACCTCCTGGTTGATCACCCGCACGCCGTCCTCGCCGATCGCGCCCATCCCCAGCTCAGGCTGGACCGGCACGCCCAGCTTGCGCACCAGGCAGACGTCCAGGGGAGCGTCGAGCGCATCGGCGACCGCCGCGGCGACCGGCACCCCGCCCCGGGGCAGCCCGAGCACCACGACGTCCTGGCCCCGCAGATACTCCAGGCGCACGCCCAGCCGGCGTCCCGCTTCGAGTCGGTCGGAGAAGAGCACGGTGCGGCTCCGTCATTCCCGGGGCAGCCACAGCGGCGCGGGAGTCTCCGTCTCGTCCGCTCCGACCGCCTTCATGTCGCCCGCCGCCGCGCGCAGCAGCCGGCGGCCCATCGTGATCAGCGCGCGCCCGGCGGCGAGTTCGTCGCCGATCTCCGGCACCGCGCGGTCGTACGGGTTCCGGCGGGCCTCCGCGTGGCTCTCCAGGACGTTTTCACCGGTGTCCAGGATGATCCGGGCCGTGGTGTCCGGGTCGTGTTCGGACAGGTAGAGGTTCAGCCGCCATTCTTTGACGGACGGAGGACGGCTGCTCACCGGTCGGGTCATCGTCCGCCCCTCCTCACTGCGTCGCGAGGCCACGGGACGCACCGACGCGTCACCTCTTCCACTGTGCACCGCACCGGCGACGGGCGCCTCCCCGGACCCGGGCAGAATGTGGGCATGACCACGCGCACCTGCCCCTGCGGCCGTCCCGAGTCCTACGACCGCTGCTGCGGCCGCTACCTCGCGGGTGCCGCCGCCCCGACCGCCGAGGCGCTCATGCGGTCGCGGTACAGCGCGTTCGTGACGGGGGACGCGGGGTATCTGCTGCGCACATGGCATCCGCGGACCCGGCCCGAACGGCTGGACCTGGACGCGCGGACGAAGTGGACGGGCCTGGAGGTCCTGGACACCACCGACGGGTCCGCCTTCCACACCACCGGCACCGTGACCTTCCGCGCCTCCTACCGCGGCGGCTCGCTGCACGAGCGCAGCCGGTTCGAGCGGGTGGACGGAGCGTGGGTGTACGTCGACGGGGACTTCCTCGCCTAGCGCCGGGCGGCCCGGCTACGGCGCCAGGATGTCCAGTTCGTGGAGGGCGCCCGTGGTGATCTGCCGGGTCAGCTCCTCGGCGCGGGCGCCGTCACCGGAGCGGACCGCCTCGGCGACCCGGACGTGCAGGGTGACGGCAGCCGGGTCGGGGTCCGCGAACATCACCTCGTGATGGGTACGGCCGGCCAGCACCTCCGCGACGACATCGCCGAGGCGCGCGAACATCTCGTTGCCCGAGGCCGTGAGGACGACCCGGTGGAAGGCGATGTCGTGGATCAGGTACTCGTCCAGCCGCTGGCCGCGTGAGGTGGCCACCATGCCGAGCGCGCACTCGGTGAGTTCGGCGCACTGCTCGGCGGTGGCCTGCTCGGCGGCCAGGCCCGCCGCCACCGGCTCGATCGCCGAGCGCAGCACGGTCAGCGAACGCAGCTGGTGCGGGCGGTCGGCGCCCGCCAGGCGCCAGCGGATGACCTGCGGGTCGTAGACGTTCCACGCGGACCGGGGGAGGACCGTCACGCCCACCCGGCGGCGGGACTCGACCAGGTGCATGGACTCCAGCACCCGCACCGCCTCGCGCATCACGGAGCGTGACACCTCGAAGTGCTGGGCGAGTTCGTCCGTGCGCAGAACGCTGCCCGGCGGGTACTCGCCCGCCGTGATCGCTGGGCCGAGGGTGTCCAGTACGCGGCCGTGCAGCCCTCGGCCCGGTGTGCTCATGCACTCAGCGTACGGCCTGGGTTACAGACGCAAAAAGTCAGACTTATATGTCACAGGCTCTTGAATTCGTCGTACCTAATGGGTTTCAGTGTGGCCGACGCCAGATGTCGGCGTCGCATGTCGAGGAAGACAGCGAGGCAGTGATGCATACCCCCCACGTCGTCGTGGTGATGGGCGTCGCCGGGACGGGCAAGACCACGATCGGTCCGCTGCTCGCCGCCCGGCTGGGCGTCCCCTACGCCGAGGGCGACGACTTCCACCCCGAGGCCAACATCGCCAAGATGTCGGCCGGGATCCCGCTCGACGACGCCGACCGGTGGCCGTGGCTCGACGCCATCGGCCACTGGGCGCACGGGCGGGCCGGGCTGGGCGGGGTGGTCAGCAGCTCGGCGCTGAAGCGGTCGTACCGCGACCGGCTCAGGGCCGAGGCACCCGGGATCGTCTTCGTGCACCTCACGGGCGACCGGAAGCTCATCGAGGACCGGATGTCCCAGCGGCAGGGTCACTTCATGCCGACCGCGCTGCTGGACTCCCAGTTCGCCACGCTGCAACCGCTCCAGCCCGATGAGGCCGGGGTCGCCGTGGACGTCATCGGCAGCCCCGAGGAGATCGCCGACCGCGCCGTGAGGGCACTGGACGCGCTTCCCGACACCTCCGTGCAGCACCCCGCCCCCTGACCCCGTACCTGCAAGGGAACCCCCGTGACCAGACTCAGCGTCGAGATGCTGGCAGCGGACGCGCCTCCGCCGATCACCTCCGCCGGACACGCCCAGCTGGGCATCGCCGTCCTGGTGGGCATGGCCGTGATCGTCCTGCTCATCACCAAGTTCAAGCTGCATGCCTTCCTGGCGCTGACCATCGGGTCACTGGCGCTGGGGGCGGTCGCCGGAGCACCGCTCGACAAGGCGATCACCAGTTTCACCACCGGCCTCGGCAGCACGGTGGCCGGCGTGGGCGTCCTGATCGCGCTCGGGGCGATCCTGGGCAAGCTGCTCGCCGACTCCGGCGGCGCGGACCAGATCGTGGACACGATCCTGGCCAAGGCCGGAGGGCGCGCGATGCCGTGGGCGATGGTGCTCATCGCGTCCGTGATCGGGCTGCCGCTGTTCTTCGAGGTCGGCATCGTGCTGCTGATCCCGGTCGTGCTGATGGTCGCCAAGCGCGGCAACTACTCCCTGATGCGCATCGGCATCCCGGCGCTGGCCGGTCTGTCCGTGATGCACGGCCTGATCCCGCCGCACCCCGGCCCGCTGGTCGCGATCGACGCGCTGCACGCCAACCTCGGTGTGACGCTGGCGTTCGGCATCCTGGTCGCCATACCGACCGTGATCATCGGCGGTCCGCTGTTCTCCAAGGTCGCCGCCCGCTGGGTGGACGTCCCGGCGCCCGACCGGATGCTGCCGCAGCGCCCCTCCGAGGAGCTGGAGCGCCGTCCGGGCTTCGCGGCGACGCTCGCCACCGTGCTGCTGCCGGTGGTGCTGATGCTGGCCAAGGCGCTCGTGGACATCGTCGTCGACGACCCGGCGGACCGGACCCAGCGCGTCTTCGACATCATCGGCTCCCCGCTGATCGCACTGCTCACCGCCGTGATCGTCGGCTTCTTCACGCTGGGCCGGCCCGCAGGATTCAGCAAGGAGCGGCTCCAGCGGACGGTCGACAAGGGCCTGATGCCCATCGCGGGCATCCTGCTGATCGTCGGCGCGGGCGGCGGCTTCAAGCAGACGCTGATCGACTGCGGGGTGGGCCAGATGATCCTGGACATCTCCAAGAGCTGGTCGATCCCGACGCTGCTGCTGGCCTGGCTGATCGCGGTGGTGATCCGGCTGGCGACCGGCTCGGCGACGGTGGCGACGGTCTCCGCGGCCGGCCTGGTCGCGCCCCTCGCGGCGGACCTGTCCACCACCCACACCGCCCTGCTCGTCCTGGCGATCGGCACCGGCTCGCTCTTCTTCAGCTTCGTCAACGACGCCGGCTTCTGGCTGGTGAAGGAGTACTTCGGGCTGAGCGTCGGGCAGACCGTGAAGACCTGGTCGATCATGGAGACGATCCTCTCGGTCGTCGGGGGCGCCCTGGTCCTGCTGCTGTCCCTCGTGGTCTAGGACGGATCGTCCAGGACGGATCGTCCAAGGCAGATCGTCCAGGACGGATCGTCCAAGGCAGATCGTCCAGGGCAGATCGTCCAGGGCAGATCAAGGAGCGCCACGGCGACGACGGCCCGTCCCCTGTCCCCTTCTTCCTCGGCATCAGTGGCCGCGCGGCCACTGATGCCGTACGGGGTCGCATGAGCCGGGCGCGTCACGGGCGGCGTCGTACGGGCCGGGCGTGTTGCTGCGGGTGGCGTGGTGCGGGCCGAGTGCGGTGCGCACCACGCCGCACCGGCCGGGCGTGCAGCCGTGCAAGGCGTTGTACGGCCGAGCGTGCAGCCGTGCAAGGCGTCGTCCGGGCCGAGCGGGCTGCCGTGGGTGGCCGTGTCGGGCCGGGCGGCGGTGTCGGCCCGGGTGGCCTCACGTCCGGACCGGGGCCGTCGGCAGCGGCGGCAGCGCCGCCCCGTGCACCCACGCCTCGAACAGCCCGTCCAGCGGCTCGTCCGCGAACCGGGCCACGTGCTCGGCGAACACCGCCGTCGTCACCGACCCGTTCCGGTGCAGCCGCACCCAGCTGCGCAGCATGAGGAAGAACGCGTCGTCGCCCAGCGCGCACCGCACCGCGTGCAGGGTCAGGCCGCCCCGCTCGTAGAGCCGGTCGTCGAACATCGAGCGGCGGCCCGGATCGGCCAGCCGGAGGTCCTGCGGCAGCGTCGACAGCAACCGGTGCGCCACCGCGGCCAGTTGCTGGGCGCTGCGGCCGCCCGAACGCTCGGACCACAGCCACTCCGCATACTTGGCGAAGCCCTCGTTCAGCCAGATCTGCCGCCAGTCGGCGATGGACACGCAATTGCCGAACCACTGGTGCGCCAGCTCGTGCGCCACCAGCCGCTCCGAACCCCGGGCGCCGTCCACATGGTTGGAGCCGAACAGCGACAACCCCTGTGCCTCGACCGGCACATCGAGCTCCTCCTCCGTCACGGCGACCGCGTACTCGTCGAACGGGTACGGCCCGAACAGCTCCTGGAACAGCTCCATCATCGCGGGCTGGCGCGCGAAGTCCCGGGAGAACTCGGGAAGCAGATGCGCAGGGATGTGCCCGTGCTGCGGCACACCGCCCGGCCCCGGATCGCCCAGCAGCACCGTCTGGAACTTGCCGATCGCCATCCCGACGAGATAGCTGGACGTGGGCGCGGACTGCTCGTACACCCAGGTCGTCGTCGAGGCCTTCGTCGTACGGGTCAGCAGGCGCCCGCCCGAGACCACTGCGTACGCCGACGGCGTGGTGACCGAGAGCAGATAGGACGCCTTGTCGGCGGGCCGGTCGTTGCACGGGTACCAGGACGACGCCCCGATCGGCTGGCTCGCCACCAGCGCCCCGTCCGCCAGCTCCTCCCAGCCCAGCCCGCCCCAAGGGCTGGCCACCGGCTTCGGGTTGCCGGACCAGTGGACCTCGACGGTGAAGGCGGCCCCGGCCCGAATGGGCTTGGCCGGGCGGATGCGCAGCCGTCCGCCCCGGTGCGCGTAGTGCGGCTGCCGGCCGTCCACCCGCACCCGGCCGATCTTGAAGTCGGCCAGGTTGAGCTGGAACTCGCCGAGCGGCGCCCGGCCCGCGATGGCGTTGATCCGGGCGGTGCCGGCCAGCCGGTTCGGGCCCGGGCGGTAGTCCAGCGTGAGCTCGTAGCGGTGCACCCGGTAGCGGGAGTCACCGTTGTCCGGGAAGTACGGGTCCGGGCCGACCGACTGCTGAACTGCCACTGCTGTGTCTGCTCCCTGCGCTGTCCCACCACTGCGTGCCGGTGCACCCCTCACCAGACCCGAGGGACCCGCGCTCAGGGACGCCATGCCTCGATCGGGTTGCCGAGCCAGCGGGTGTCGTCCGGGACGGACTCTGCGGCCATGACGAGCGACGCGGGACCCAGGGTCGTACGGGCCCCGACCGTGCTGCCGGGCAGCACGATCCCGCCAGGGCCCAGGGTGGCACCCTCACGGAGGACCACAGTATCCGTCCGCAAGATCCGGTCGTGGAAGAGGTGCGTCTGCAGCACGCAGCCACGGTTGACGGTGGCAGCGTCCTCCAGGGTCACCAGGTCCGTCTCCGGCAGCCAGTAACTCTCCACCCACGCGCCCCTGCCGATGTGCGCACCGAGCCCGCGCAGCCACGCCGTCATCACCGGTGTTCCCGGCACGGCTCCGGCCAGCCACGGCACCGCCAGCACCTCGACGAAGGTGTCCGCCAGCTCGTTGCGCCACACGAAGGAGCTCCACAGCGGATGCTCCCCGGCCCGGTGCCGCCCCACGAGCAACCACTTCGCGACGACGGAGACGACCGCCGCGGCGGCACCCGCCACCAGCAACACCGGACCCGAGAGGGCCCAGGCCCACGAGCCCAGCGCACACAGCGCAGCCACCGTCAGCACCGCCAGCGCCGCCGAGCACAGGACCGGCACGATCCTGCACAGCTCCACCAGAGCGCGCGCCCACAGC
This sequence comes from Streptomyces sp. NPDC107581, assembly GCF_055657175.1. Classification (NCBI taxonomy): domain Bacteria; kingdom Bacillati; phylum Actinomycetota; class Actinomycetes; order Kitasatosporales; family Streptomycetaceae; genus Streptomyces; species Streptomyces sp. NPDC107581. The sequence continues at coordinate 129,833 of NZ_JBVKBH010000014.1, read as the reverse complement.
AGCCGGGCGGGCGGCTCATAGGTACGGCTCTGGTCCCCGCCGGAGGCGCTGCGCGGCAGCTTCACCGGCGGCAGCCCCAGATACGAGGTGCCCTTCTTCGCCTTCTTGGGCGTCGCCGACAGCACGCCGACCAGGCCGCCGTCCGGCACGCTCCGCCCCGGCGCCGTCATCCCGGAGTTCCCGAGGAAGGCCCGCCGGCCGATCTCCGCACGCCCGATCCGCACCCAGCCGCCGCCCAGCTCGTACGGGGCCGTCAGCGTGTCGTCCGCCAGGAAGGCACCGTCGCCGACCGTGGTCAGGCTCGGCAGCGCGAGCACGGTCGACACCTCGGCGCCCCGCCCGATCCGCATCCCCAGCAGCCGCAGCCACACCGGCGTGACCAGCCCGGCGTAGAGCGGGAACAGCGTCTGACGGGACCGGTCCATCAGCTGCGTCACGGTCCACGCCTGCCAGCCGATCCGGCTGTGCGTCGGATGCGTGCCCTCGCGCAGACCCAGGCTGAGCACGCGTACGCCGATGAGGATCAGCAGCGCGTACGCCAGCCCGTAGGCCAGCGTGGCCGGGACCAGCCCGAGCGCGATGCCGCGCAGGGCCTGCACGAGCGAGGCGCCGGGCGCCACGAAGACCCCCGCGACCAGCAGCGCGGCCACCCCGGCGAGCAGCGGCAGGGCGCCGAGCGCGATCCCCGCCGCGCCGTACATCACCCGCCAGTACGTGCCCCGCTGCGGCCGCTCCTTCGGCCAGTTGCGCTTGGCCTTGCCGAGCTTGACCGCGGGCGCGCCCGCCCACCGCTGACCGGTGGGCACCTGCCCGGTGACCGCGGAACCCGGCGCCACCTCGGCCCGCTTGCCGACCCGCGCGCCCGGGAACAGCACACTGCGCGTCCCGACGACGGCGTGCGCGCCCACCTTCACCGCTCCGACCTTCAGCCGGTCCCCGTCCAGCCAGTACCCGCACAGGTCCACCTCGGACTCCACGGCGGCCCCGCGTCCCAGCCGGAGCATGCCGGTGACCGGCGGCAGCGAGTGCAGGTCCACCTCGGGACCGACCTTGGCGCCCAGCGCCCGCGCGTACCGCTCCAGCCACGATCCGGTCAGCGAGGTGGCCCCGCTGAACTCGGCCAGCCGCTCGGCGGTCCACAGCCGCAGATGCACGCTTCCGCCGCGCGGATACCGCCCGGGCTCGAGGCCCCGCAGCAGCAGCCGCGCCCCGCCCGCCGCGAGTGCGATCCGGCCGGGCGGGCTGAAGAACAGCAGGGCGCCGGCCGCCAGCAGCCACCACGGGGCGGTCGGCAGCCAGGAGTAGGAGGGCAGCAGGTTCCCGACGGCGGCCAGGAGCAGCGTCCAGCGCAGCCCGAGCAGCGTCACCAGCGGGACGAGCACAAGGAGCTGGACGGCCTGGGCCCGCAGCGGGACCGGGGCGACCGTCCGCCGGGCGCCGTCGTCCTGCGCCGAGGCCTCCAGCCGGCGGGCCAGCTTGCGCAGGGTGGGCTGCTGGTAGATGTCGAGGACGGCGGCGCTCGGGTAACGGGTGCGCAGCCGGGTGGTGAGCTGGGCGGCTGCCAGACTGCTGCCGCCGATCGCGAAGAAGTCGTCGCCGGCACCGGTCACCGCGGTGCCCAGCACCTCCGCCCACTGCTCGGCGAGCCAGGCCTCGGTGCCGTAGAGATCGGCCTTGGGGGCCTGGACACCCTCCAGCGGCCAGGGCAGCGCGTTGCGGTCCACCTTCCCGGACGTGCGGGTCGGCAGTTCGGAGACGGGCGCGAGCAGCGGCACGAGCGCGGCGGGCAGCGCGGCGCGCAGCTTCTCGACGGCGGCAGCGTGATCCCAGCCGTCCTGGGTGACCACATAACCGACGAGGAGCTGATTGCCGCTGCGGGCGGTGCGCACGGCGGCGGCGGCCCCCGCCACACCGGGCAGCGCCTGCAGCGCGGCATCCACCTCGCCGAGTTCGATCCGCCGCCCGCCGAGCTTGATCTGCTCGTCGGCCCGCCCCAGGAAGATCAGCCCTTCGGGCTCGGCCTTGACCAGGTCACCGCTGCGATAGGCCCGCTCCCAGCCCAGCGCCTGAAGCGGCGCGTACTTCTCCGCGTCCTTCTCGGCGTCGAGGTACCGCGCGAGCCCGACCCCGCCGATGACGAGCTGCCCGGTGCCGCCCATGGGCACGGGCTCACCGGCCTCGTCGACGACGGCCAGCTCCCACCCGTTCAGCGGCAGGCCGATCCGTACCGGCTCCTCACCGGTCAGCAGCGCCGCGCAGGCCACGACGGTCGCCTCGGTCGGCCCGTAGGTGTTCCATACCTCGCGCCCCTCCGTGACCAGCCGCTGCGCCAGCTCGGGCGGGCAGGCCTCGCCGCCGAAGATCAGCAGCCGTACGTCGTTGAGGGTCTCGGGCTCCCACAGCGCGGCCAGCGTCGGCACGGTCGACACGACGGTGATCTCCTGCTCGACCAGCCAGGGACCGAGATCGGCACCGCTCCTGACCTGCGACCGGGGGACCGGCACCAGACAGGCGCCGTAGCGCCAGGCCAGCCACATCTCCTCGCAGGACGCGTCGAAGGCGACGGACAGCCCGGCCATGACCCGGTCGCCGGGCCCGATCGGCTCCTCGGCGAGGAAGAGGGCCGCCTCCGCGTCCACGAACGCGGCGGCACTGCGGTGCGTGACGGCGACGCCCTTGGGCTTTCCGGTGGACCCGGAGGTGAAGATGATCCAGGCGTCGTGCCCGGCACCGGGGCGCGCGGCGGGGGAGCCGGAACCGCCCCGCTCCGTGGGAGTACCGGGACCGCCCTGGCCCATGGGAGCGCCGGAACCGCCCTGGTCCGTGGAAGAACCGGAACCGTCCTGGTCCGTGGGGGAGCCGGAAACGGGCTGGGCGGTGATGGTGTGCCCTGCCCCGATCACGGCCCGCACCGCCGCCTCCCCGAACACCAGCTCGGCCCGCTCGTCCGGGTCCTCGGCGTCGACGGGCACATAGGCGGCACCGGCGGCGAGCACGGCGAGGATCGCGACGTACAGCTCATTGGTCCCGGAGGGAACCCGCACACCGACCCGGTCCCCGAGCCCGACCCCCTGGCCGGCCAGCCGTCGCCGCAACCGCTCCACTTCCACGGCGAGCGCACGGTAGGTGAGGCGGCGGGTACCGTCGTCCAGGGCGAGCTCGTCCGGATACGACCGCACGGACGCGTCGAAGATGTCGACCAGCGTGCGCGGCGAGGCGGCGGGCCCCGCGGAGAGACGTGCCCTGTCGCCGAACTGCGTGCGGATCTCTTCGTCGAGCAGGCCGAGAGCACTGCTCTCGTCTATGGCTGCCATCGGTCCTCGCGTCTCGATCCCGGAAGCCTCCGGGGCGCTGGCGGGCCCGCAGGTCTGCCTGGGGTTGTCCGGCTCCAGCTCGGTAACAAGCCGGATATTTTAGTACGACGCTAGGCGCCGCCTCTTCGTCCAGCCACTCGGGAGGGCCGTCCGGGCTACTCCCGGAGGGTCGGTCCAACGATGCTGACCTGCTGTTTTGCGGGAAGGACGAGAGATGCCCCACACGCACCGCAAGGGAGCGCACACTCAGGGCAATTAGTGCGGTTGTCCCTGCCTGCTGCCTGCTGCCTGCCGACAGCTCCGGCGTGGTCCCTCGTCGAGCAGGGGCGGGTCCCTGTCCGGGGGTGATCTTCCAGGTGTCGTGGCGCAGCGGCTTCGGCGAGGACGCGCCGTGCAGGAAACGCATGGCCTCACAGCAGAAGGCCCCTGATGAACAGGGGCCTTCAGTGGTGTCCGAGGGGGGACTTGAACCCCCACGCCCGATAAAGGGCACTAGCACCTCAAGCTAGCGCGTCTGCCATTCCGCCACCCGGACAAGGTGTCTGTCGTGCGGGGTTTCCCCCGCGGCGACGAAGGAAACATTACCAGGCTTTCGGGGGTGGCTGATCACACCCCGTCCCCGTGGCCCGGTCCGCGTGAACGGCGTGTGACGGGCCGGGACCGGCCTTGGGCCCGGCCCCCGGACGGAGGGAGGATGAGGGCGACCACCAGCAGCGACAGCGGGAGGAAGCAGCGTGAGCGAGACGGACACCGCCAGGGGCGTCACCGGCGAGGACGAGGTCGTGGACCTCTGCCGCGAGCTGATCAGGTTCGACACCAGCAACTACGGCGACCACTCCGGCCCGGGTGAGCGCAAGGCCGCCGAGTACGTCGCGGAGAAGCTCGCCGAGGTCGGGCTGGAGCCGAAGATCTTCGAGTCGCACCCGGGGCGCGCCTCCACCGTGGCCCGGATCGAGGGCGAGGACCCGTCGCGGCCCGCTCTGCTCATCCACGGCCACCTGGACGTCGTACCGGCCAACGCGGACGACTGGACCCACCACCCGTTCTCCGGCGAGGTCGCCGACGGGTGCGTCTGGGGCCGCGGGGCCGTCGACATGAAGGACATGGACGCCATGACCCTCGCGGTCGTGCGGGACCGGCTGCGCAGCGGACGGCGGCCGCCGCGGGACATCGTCGTCGCCTTCCTCGCCGACGAGGAGGCGGGCGGCACCTACGGCGCCCGGCACCTGGTCGACCGCCACCCCGACCTGTTCGAGGGCGTCACCGAGGCGATCAGCGAGGTGGGCGGGTTCTCGTTCACGGTGAACGAGCAGCGGCGGCTCTACCTGATCCAGACGGCCGAGAAGGGCATGCACTGGATGAAGCTGACCGTGGCCGGCACCGCCGGGCACGGGTCGATGATCCACCGGGACAACGCGATCACCGAGCTGTCCGAGGCCGTGGCCCGGGTCGGCAGGCACCGGTTCCCGGTACGGGTCACCAAGACCACCCGCGCCTTCCTCGACGAACTGGGCGACGCGCTCGGCACCGAGCTGGACCCGGAGGACATGGAGTCGACCCTCGCCCGGCTCGGCGGCATCGCCAAGCTCATCGGCGCGACCCTGAGCAACACCGCCAACCCCACCCAGCTGAACGCCGGCTACAAGGTCAACGTCATCCCGGGCGAGGCCACCGCGCACATCGACGGACGGTTCCTGCCCGGTCATGAGGAAGAGTTCCTGAGCGACCTCGACCGACTGCTCGGACCGAACGTCCGGCGCACGGACGTGCACTCCGACAAGGCACTGGAGACCGGCTTCGACGGAGCGCTCGTCGAGGCCATGCAGTCCTCGCTGCTCGCCGAGGACCCGACCGCCAAGGCGATCCCCTACATGCTGTCCGGCGGCACCGACGCCAAGTCCTTCGACGACCTCGGCATCCGTGGCTTCGGCTTCGCACCGCTCAAGCTCCCGCCGGAGCTGGACTTCGCCGGCATGTTCCACGGCGTGGACGAGCGGGTGCCGGTGGACGGGCTGAAGTTCGGTGTGCGGGTCCTCGACCGGTTCATCGACGCGTCGTGACGTTCTGGGCCCAGGTATTCGGGCGCCCGTACGAGATCTACTGAGAAGAGTGAATGCGACCATAAGCTCGTAGCTCCATTACTTCCTCCTCGTTACAGGTAATGCGATCTGCAACGCGAGATCGCATTGTCTACAAGGAGGAATAATGATCAAGAAGATCGTCGCTGCCGCGGTTGCCACCGGTGGTCTGGTTCTCGCCGGCGCGGGCATGGCCGCCGCCGACGCCGGTGCCCAGGGTGCCGCCCTGCACTCCCCGGGCGTCGTCTCCGGCAACGTCATCCAGGTGCCCGTGCACGTCCCGGTGAACGTCTGTGGTAACACGGTCAGCGTGATCGGGCTCCTGAACCCCGCCTTCGGCAACTCCTGCGTCAACAAGTGACGTCGACTCCCTGAGGGGGGCGTCCTTTTCGAACCGTCGGCCCAGGAGCGCGCGCCATGCGCTCCGAGGCCGACCGGTCTTTTTCCACGGAACTCCTTTCCGTGGAACGCACAGAGAACCGAAGGCAGGGGAAATCCAGAAATGCGACAGGGCACCCGCAAGGGCCTGATGACGGTGGCGGCGGCCACCGGTGTGATCGCCGCCGCGAGCGGCTACGCCCAGGCCGCCTCGGGCGCGGCTGGCTTCGCGGCCGGTTCGCCCGGCGTACTGTCCGGCAACACGGTGCAGGCGCCGGTGCACGTGCCGGTGAACGTCTGCGGCAACACCGTGAACGTCGTCGGGATCCTCAACCCGTCGGTGGGCAACACGTGCGCCAATGACGACGGGAAGAGCCCGGGGGGTCACACGGGCAGCGGCGGCTCCGGCGGTTCGCACGCGGGCGGCCGCACGAGCGGCTCGCCCGGGGTCGGCTCCGGCAACACCGTCCAGGCGCCGATCGACGTTCCGGTCAACGTGTGCGGCAACAGCGTCAACGTGATCGGCATCGGCAACGCGGTCAAGGGCAACGACTGCGCCAACGGCGGCGGTCACCACGCCCAGCCGCCGGGAGGCGGGCACGGGAACCCGCCCGGGCACCCCGGACACCCGGGCGAGCCGGGGCATCCCGGTCATCCGGGCCACCCCGGTCACCCGGGTCAGCCTGGTCACCCGGGTCAGCCGGGCCACCCCGGTCACCCGGGAACGCCGGGCAAGCCCGGAACGCCAGGTCACCCGGGTACGCCTGGCAAGCCCGGAACGCCGGGCCACCCGGGTACTCCGCCCACCGGCGGGGGCCACACGCCCTCCGGCTCGTCCCAGGTCAAGCAGCCGGGCGGCCCCTCCGGCCAGCCGCTGACCGGCGCCCAGCTCGCTCACACCGGCAGTGACCTGCCGCTGGGCCTCACGCTGCCGGCGGGGGCGGGCACGCTGCTCGCGGGCGCGGTGCTGTACCGCAAGGCCCGGGCCTCGGCCTAGCGCGACGGATCACAGGAAACGGAGCGGGCCCCTGCCAAGGCGGCGGGGCCCGCTCCGTTCATGTGTCCTGCCTCACCATGTGGCCCGCACCTGGCGGATGATCCGTCGGCGCAACCGCACCCTGCGGCTGCCGTCGCGCAGCAGGCTCAGTCGGTCCAACTCCCAGTGTCCGTACTCGGCATGGTCCGTCAGCAGACGTGTGGCCTCCTTGCGGGACACCCCGCGAGGTACGTACACGTCGACAAATTCGTATTCCGGCATCGCATCTATTGTGCGGGCTGGTGCCCGGTACGGATAGCGTCTGCACTATGTCTGATGCTGTGCAGCCCACCGCTGCCGAGGTACGCGCCGCCGCCGAGGCGATCAAGACCGCGCTCGATCGCCATCTGGCCGCGGTCGAACGCAGGTCGGGGGAGGACGACCCGGCCGTCTATGAGGCCTTCAACCAGCTGGCCGCGGCCGCCGAGGTGTATGACGAGCTGCTCTACGACCGCTACGACGAGGTCACTCCCTTCGAGATTCCCGGTACGGACGACTCGCTTCCGCCCTACGCGGGCCCCGAGGAGCCCAACGCGATCAGCGTGCTGATCCGCCGCGACTACGCCGTGGCGGAACCCCAGCGGCTGCTGGCCCAGGCCCAGCGGGTCGAGGCGGTGGAGTACGAGGACGGCGCGGGTGCGGGCGAGGAGGCCGCGGGCACGGTCCATGGCGCGCTGGGCATCCTCTTCGGCGAGTTCGAACCGGACGAGATCGCCTCCCGGCACAAGGAGTTCGGCCTGGAGGAGGGCGACTCCACGCTCTGGGTGACCGCCGCGGACGAGCCGGCCGACCCCGGTGAGTGGCTGGAGGCCCCGTTCGAGCAGGCCGACCCGCAGCTGGTGGTCTGCCGGTTCGACGTCAGCGCGGTGTTCGACGAGGACACCTCCGATGACGCCGACGACGCCGACGAAACAGACGAGGACGACGATCTCGAGTTCGACGGCGACGGCGACGGGGACCTGGAGCCGCTGGACGCGGAGCGGTGAGGACGCGGCGGTGCCGTGAGGCCGAGGCCGGCACGGCACCGCCGGAGATCCGCCGGAGATCCGGCGGGAATCCACCGGGACGGAAGAGTCAGTCCGTGGCCGGGACCTGAGTGCGCAGCAGCGTCTGCAGCCGCGTCGTACGGGGCTTGGCCTGCACCTCGGCCACCGCCTTCGGGAGCGCCTGTTCCACGCCGTGCACCACGGAGAGGTGGCGCTCGGCGCGCCCGAACGCCGTGTACACCCACGGTCTGCTGAGCGTCGGTGCGGCGTCGCCGGGAAGCACCACCACCGCGGCCGGCCACCGGCTGCCCAGCGCCTGGTGCGCGGTCAGCGCCCAGCCGTGCCGTACGCACTGCTCCACCCGCTCCCGCGGTACGACGACGGGGGCGCCCGCGCACTCCAGGTGCAGCCCGTCGCCGTCGGCGTTCACCACCCGGCCCGGCACCGTACGGCCCGGCGCGGGGGCGTAGGCGATCCGGTCACCGGGATCGAAGCCGCCGAAGCGGCCGGGGCCCGGGTTGAGGCGTTCCTTCAGGGCGGTGTTCAGCGCGCGGGTGCCCGCGGCACCGCCGTGTCCCGGGGTGATCACCACGGTCTGCTCGGGCGGCACCCCGATCGCCCGCGGCACCGAGTCCGCGACCAGCTGCACGGTCCGGTGCACCGCCTCGCGCGCGTCCCGTACCGGCACGATGACGATCTCCTTGCCGGGCGCCTCCACCTGGCTCAGCTCACCGATGCCGATGCCCGAGACCAGCTCGCCGAGCGGGCCCGGGTCGGGGACACGGGAGGCGGTCTGCGGGCAGGCGCGGGCGGCGAGCAGGTCGGCGAAGACCCGCCCGGGGCCGGCCGACCACAGCACCGCCGGGTCGCCGCTCAGGACCAGCCGTGCCCCGTCGGGCAGCGACTCCACCACCATTGCGGCGGTCTCCACGTCGAGTTGGGGCGCGTCCAGCACGATCAGCAGATCGAGGTCCAGGGCACCGTCCGGGTCCCGGCCGGGGCCCTCGGCGCCGGAGAGCAGGCCGGCGACCGTGGCCACGGCCCCCTCTTCGGCCTGCTCGCCCAGCAGTGCGGTGAGCCGGTGGCGCCCGTCGGGGGTGTGGCAGACGGCGAACGCGCGCAGGCCCGCGGCACGGGCGGCGCCGAGCAGCGCGGCCGGTTCGGCGCGGGCCGCCTCGCCGCCGGTGTGCAGCACCAGGCCGTGCCGCGCGATCGCGCGAGCCGGCTCGGCGGCTCCGCCGGACACCCCCGCCGCGGCCGTCTCCCACGGCTCGGCGGGCTCCTTGGACACGGAGTTGACCAGGCGGGCCAGGCCGTCGGCGAGGCTCTCCTCGGCGAGCGCGTACCGCTCCAGGCCGACCAGGACGCGGACCGGCCGCTCCTCGTCCCCGTCCTCCTCGCCGCCGCTGTCCCGGGGCGCCGGTCCACCCGGCTCCTCCAGCGCGTCCTGGAAGGCCAGCGCATCGCCCTCCGCCAGCGTGCTCTGCACGGCCGCGTCCGGATCCGGCACGCCCCGCTGGGCCAGCGCCTCGGTGAGCGTCGGCAGCTCCAGCGCGGTGTGCCCGGCGAGCGCCGCCTGTTCCAGCAGCCAGCCGGTCACCGCGCGGCCGCGCCGCTCGTCGTCCGGGCCGCACGCCGCGCCGAGCAGCGCCCGCGCGAAGCCGTCGGCCTGCTCCGGCCGTACGCCGGTGATACGCAGCAGCTGCCAGGGGTCCTCGCGCAGCGCGGCGTCGGCGCCCTCGCCGAGGGCCGCGGCCACCTGAGGCGCCAGGGCCTCGGGTGCACCGCCCTCGCCCAGCACCCGGCGCACGGCCTCCACGGCCTCCGCGGCGGGGGCGCCGGGCGCGGCTGCGGCCGGGACGGGCTGCGGCCGGCGTACCGGCTCGGGGACGGCGGGGCGGCGCGGGGCGGGCTCGGGCTCGCCGAAGACCTCGGCGGTCGGCTTCTGGCCGCTCTCCACCGCCCGGACCGCGGCCAGCAGGTCGGCCGCCTTGCCGCTCAGCTTGGTCCCGCTCTCGATCGGCACCTGCTTCTCGGCCTTGCGCCGCTCGATCCGCTCCCGCTCGATCCGCTGCGCGGCCAGCTCGGCCGCAGCCCCGGACACCTGCGACGAGCCTTCGCCCTCGGCTCCTTGAGGGCTCTGAGCGCCGTCGGCGGCCCGGGCGCCGGGGGCGGGGCTTTCGTCCGGGGCTTCTTCCGCGTCCCGGGCACTGCCGGAACCTTCGGCGTCCTGGGCGGGGCTTTCGCCTTGGACTTCTCCGGTGCCTTGGACTCCTCCGGCGCCTTGGGCGCTGTCGGCGTCTCGGGTGCCGTGCGACGGGCCTTCGCCCTCGGCTCCATCAGGATCCTGAGCGCTGTCGGCGGGTCCGGTGTCGCCGGCGTGCCCGGCACGCTCCGCCGCCCCGCCCCCGGCCGCACGGCTGTCCTCGGGTGCCGTCTCCTGCCCCTGGGTCTCCAGGGCCTCCGGGGCGTGCGGGGTCTGCGGCCCGGCTTCCTCCGTGGTCTCCGGCTCCGTGCTCACAGCGTGCTCCAGTCGTGATCGGGATAGCGGTGCACGGGCGCCGACACATCGTCCAGCGCCCGGCAGATCTCGTCAGGAAGACTAAGGGCCTCCACTGACAAAGCCGCCGTGAGCTGCTGCGCGTTGCGCGCGCCGATGATCGGGGCGGTCACGCCGGGCCGGTCCCGGACCCAGGCGAGGGCCACCTGGAGCGGGGTGACCGCGAGTCCGTCCGCCGCCGTCGTCACGGCGTCGACGATGTGGGTCGCCGTGTCGTCCAGATACGGCTCGACGAACGGCGCGAGGTGCTCGGAGGCGCCGCGCGAGTCCGCGGGAGTGCTGTGCCGGTACTTGCCGGTCAGCACCCCGCGGCCCAGCGGCGAGGAGGGCAGCAGGCCGACGCCCAGGTCGAGCGCGGCGGGCAGCACCTCCCGCTCCACGCCGCGCTGCAGCAGGGAGTACTCCAGCTGCGTGCTGGCCAGCCGGGTACGGGTGCCCGGCGCGGCGAGCTGCCAGGTGGCCGCCTTGGCCAGCTGCCAGCCGCAGAAGTTGGAGACCCCGGCGTAGCGTGCGCGCCCGCTGCTCACGGCCAGGTCCAGGGCCTGGAGCGTCTCCTCCAGCGGGGTGTCGGGGTCGAAGGCGTGGATGTGCCACACGTCGACGTGGTCCGTGCCGAGGCGGGCCAGGGAGGCGTCGAGGGCGGCGAGCAGATGGCCGCGCGAGCCGTCGAAACGGCGGTCGGGGTCGGGGACGCTGCCCGCCTTGGTGGAGATGACCAGATCCCGGCGCGGCACCAGGCCCTCCATGAGCTGTCCGAGCAGGTACTCCGCTTCTCCGTCGCCGTACACGTCCGCGGTGTCGACGAGGTTCCCGCCGGCCTCCCAGAACGCCTTCAGCATGTCCGCGGCGTCGTGCTCGTCGGTGTCCCGGCCCCAGGTGAGGGTGCCGAGTCCGATCCGGGACACGCGCAGGCCTGTGCGGCCGAGATGCCTCTGCTCCATGTGCGCGAGATTACTGGCCAGAACTGGTGCCGTGGGTTGCCTGTGGATAACTCCGTTCGCGGTGATCGGCCCGTCGAACGGCCCCTGATCCCGGGCGCGCACTGCCCGCGGGACCCGACGCCGCGCTAAGGTCTCCGCCCAAGGGACGTTACTCATGAGTAAGGGGATCGGCCATGCAGCTCGGGATCAACCTCGGCTACTGGGGCGCCGGGATGGACGCGGACAATCTGGCCGTGGCACAGGAGGCCGAGCGGCTGGGCTACTCCGTGTGCTGGGCCGCCGAGGCGTACGGCTCCGACGCGGCCACGGTGCTGAGCTGGGTCGCCGCGCAGACCGAGCGGATCGACGTCGGCTCGGCCATCTTCCAGATCCCCGCCCGGCAGCCGGCGATGACGGCGATGACCGCGGCGACGCTGGACTCGCTGTCCAAGGGCCGTTTCCGGCTCGGGCTCGGCGTCTCCGGCCCGCAGGTCTCCGAGGGCTGGTACGGCGTCAAGTTCGACAAGCCGCTGGCGCGCACGCGCGAGTACGTGGAGATCGTGCGCAGGGCGATGACGCGCGAGCGGCTGTCGTACGAGGGCGAGCACTGGACGCTGCCGCTGCCCGGCGGCCCGGGCAAGCCGATCAAGCTGACCGTGCACCCGCAGCGCGAGCACATTCCGCTCTACATCGCCGCCATCGGGCCGAAGAACCTGGAGCAGACCGGTGAGATCGCCGACGGGGCGCTGGTGATCTTCCCGTCCGCCGAGCACCTCGAGGAGACCACCGTCGCCCCTCTGCGTGCCGGGCGGGAGAAGGCCGGCAAGACCCTCGACGGGTTCGACATCTGCCCGACCCTGCCGCTCGCCGTCGGCGACGACAAGGACGTGTCCCGGCTCGCGGACACCTTCCGCCCCTACACCGCGCTGTACGTGGGCGGCATGGGCAGCTTCAAGCAGAACTTCTACAACCAGCTCGCCCGGCGCATGGGATACGAGAAGGAGGCCGCCGAGATCCAGGAGAAGTACCTCTCCGGGGACAAGCAGGGCGCCGCGGCCGCCGTCCCGCAGGACCTCATCGACAAGACCACGCTGCTCGGCTCGGTGGAGCGCATCGCCGACCGGATGAAGGCCTACGCCGCCGCCGGCGTCACCACCCTCAGCCTGGCCCCGGCCGGCTTCACCCTGGACGAGCGGCTCGCCTCCCTGCGGGCGGGCAGCGAGGCCATGGAGCGCGCCGGGCTCGCCTAGGGCCGTCAGGCGCACGCCGGCACCGGGACTTTTCAGCGGCCGTGGTGGGGGCTCGGGGGTCTTCCCCGCCACGGCCGTCACGGGGAACAACGCGCCGGGCGCCGCTCGGTTACGACCGCGGTGTCCTCCTGTCGGCCGAGCCGATCCGCACTGCTGTTGCGACTCCCCTCTGTCCGCATTTGACTCGTTCTTTGCGGAACCCTGCGGAATATGCAGAGAGGGGTCTTCCATGCTGTCGGCCAGGAGTCTGTTCCAGGAGATCCTCGAGGACGACGAGTCCTTCCGGCTGTTCTGCTCCATCGCCGCCGGCGGGGAGTCCCAGGGCGGGTGGGAGAACGGGCGGATCGCCGCGCTCGTACCGCAGAGCGAACGCGCGCTCGCCCCCAAGATCGCCCGCCACGGTGCCGACGAGGACAAGCACGGGCGCATCTTCGACGCCCTCATGAAGAAGCGCGGCCTCGCACCCGTACCCGTTCCGCCCGAGACCGACTACACGATGCTCCTGGAACGCCGCGGCATCGGTCTCGCCCACGACACGCTCAGGCGGAACGAGCCGCTCACCGTGCGCGACATCATCGTCTACCTCTCGCACAGCCGGGTCACCGAACAGCGCGCCGCCGACCAGATGGCGATGCTCCGCGCGTACTTCGCCGGCCACGCCGAGGTCGGCAAGGCCGTCCGCATGATCTCCCACGACGAGGACAACCACCTCGCCTACACCCACGAGGAGCTGCTGCGCTTCGCCGCCGCCGGGCACGGCCGGCTGATCCAGCACACCCTGCGCACCTGCGCCCTCGCCGAGATCCGCGTCCACCGGGACGTCAGCCTCGCCGTCATGGCCCGCATGGGCCGCATCCTCGGCTGGCCCAGGGCGAAGTCCGCCGCACTCGCGGCCGGCATCCACGCCGTGTACGCCTACGAGCGCCTCGGCGGCTGGCGCCGCATGGTGACCCTGCGCATGCCCGAGCGCCGCAACCCCCTCGGCGGGCCCGCCCCCGCCCCCGAGTTCGCCTGAGCGGCGCTCACGGCGGGCCGCGGCACGCGCTACAGCCAGCCGCGCCGCTTGAACGTGCGGTACAGCAGCACCTCCAGGGCGGCCATCAGCACGATCACCGTCGGATAGGACCACAGCCAGTGCAGCTCGGGCATGTGGTCGAAGTTCATGCCGTAGACGCCCGCGATCATGGTGGGTACCGCGGCCATCGCCGCCCACGCCGAGATCTTCCGCATGTCGTCGTTCTGCCGCACGCTCATCTGCGCCAGATGCGCCGACAGGATGTCCGACACCAGCCGGTCCAGGCCCTCCACGGACTCGTTCACGCGCGAGAGGTGGTCGTTCACGTCCCGGAAGAAGGGCCGCGCCTTCTCGTGCACGAACGGCACCCCGACGCCGAGCGCGCCGGTACCGGCCAGCCGGGTCAGCGGCACCGCCAGGGGCACGGTGGCCCGGCGGAACTCCAGGATCTGCCGCTTGAAGTTGTAGATCCGGGACGCCGTGTGACGCGAGCCGCCGGCACCCGGCTCGAACACCGCCGCCTCCAGCTCCTCCAGGTCCGTCTGCAGCTCGGTCGCCACGTCCAGGTAGTGGTCGACGACGGCGTCGGAGATCGCGTACAGCACCGAGGTGGGACCCTTGGCCAGCATCTCCGGGTCCTCCTCCAGACGGTGCCGGACGACGGCGAGCGGCGAGCCCTCACCGTGCCGGACCGTCACCACGAAGCCGTCGCCGATGAAGACCATGACCTCGCCCGCCGTGACGGCGTCGCTCCGGGGCTCGTACACCACCGGCTTGAGGACCATGAACAGCGAGTCGTCGTACACGTCCAGCTTGGGCCGCTGATGAGCCTTGAGGGCGTCCTCGACCGCCAGCGGATGCAGCCGGAACTCCTCGGTGACCAGGTCGAACTCCCGCTCCGACGGCTCGTACAGCCCGATCCACACGAAACCGCCCGCCGCCCGCGCCTCGTCCAGCGCGTCGGACAGGTCCTCCGGGCCCTCGCTGCGCTGCCCGTGGGTGTAGATGGCGCAGTCCACGATCACGGAGCGCATTCTCCCCTCGCCCGGCCGCCTGTGCATGTCGCGATGCCCTTACCCTGGGCGGCATGCCCACGCTGATCCTCCTCAGGCACGGACGGTCGACCGCCAACACCTCGGGTGTGCTCGCCGGATGGACCCCAGGCGTCGCCCTGGACGAACGCGGGGCCGCGCAGGCCGCCGCGCTGCCCGGACGGCTCCAGGGGCTGCCCCTCTCCGAGGTCGTCGTCAGCCCGCTGCAGCGCTGTCAGGAGACGGTACGGCCGCTGCTCGACGCCCGGCCGGGGCTGAGCGTCCACACCGAGGAACGGATCGGGGAGTGCCACTACGGCGACTGGTCCGGCCGCAAGCTCGCCGAGCTGAAGGACGAGCCGCTGATGGAGGTCGTCCAGGCGCACCCGTCGGCCGCCGCCTTCCCGGGCGGCGAGTCCATGCGGGCCATGCAGACCCGCGCCGCCGAGGCCGTACGCGAGTGGAACGCGCGCGTGGAGCGCGACCACGGCGCCGACGCCGTCTACCTCATGTGCTCGCACGGCGACATCATCAAGTCGCTCGTCGCGGACGCCCTCGGACTCCATCTCGACCTCTTCCAGCGGATCTCCGTGGAACCGTGTTCCGTCACCGTGATCCGCTACACCCGTCTCAGGCCGTTCCTCGTTCGCCTCGGCGACACCGGCGATTTCGCCTCCCTTGCCCCGCGCGAGGAGCCTCCGGGGGAAGACGCACCGGTCGGGGGCGGTGCGGGCGCACCGTGATCGTCGGGCGCAGTAGGGTGAAGCGATCCGCACGCTCGCCTTCCCGCACGGCCCGCACCGCAGTAACTCTCGAATCCAATGGAGACAGGACGTGTCCCGTCAGGTGTTCCTCTACGACCCGCCGGACCGCTTCGTGGCCGGCACGGTCGGGCTGCCCGGACGCCGTACGTTCTTCCTCCAGGCCATCGCCGGCGCCCGGGTGACCAGCGTGGCTCTGGAGAAGACCCAGGTCGCCGCATTGGCCGAGCGCATGGACGAACTGCTGGACGAGGTCGTACGGCGCAGTGGCGGCAGCGCGGCCGTCCCCGCCGTGGCCCCTTCCGAGATCTCCGACACGGCCCCGCTGGACACCCCTGTCGAGGAGGAGTTCCGGGTCGGCACCATGGCCCTGGCCTGGGACGGCGAGGAACAGCGCATGATCGTGGAGGCCCAGGCCCTCGTGGAGCTGGAGGCCGACACCGACGAGGACCTCGCCGAGGCCGAGGAGCGGCTGCTCCAGGACGAGGAGAACGGACCGCCGATGCTGCGGGTCCGGCTGACCGGCGCGCAGGCCAGGGCCTTCGCCAAGCGTGCCCTGGACGTCGTCAACGCCGGGCGGCCGCCGTGCCCGCTGTGCAGCCTCCCGCTCGATCCGGAAGGACACGTATGTCCGCGCCAGAACGGATACCGCCGCGGAGCGTGACGGCCGCCGAGGCGGCGGCCGGTCCCGCCGCCGTGGAACTGCTCGCGCACGGTGAGCTGGCCGTGCGCGGCCGGATCCGCGAAGCGTCCAACGCGGCGCTGTTCTGCACGGTCACGCACGACGGCCGGGAAGCCTCCTGTGTGTACAAGCCCGTGGCCGGGGAGCGCCCGCTGTGGGATTTCCCCGACGGCACCCTGGCGGGCCGTGAGGTGGCCGCCTACGAGGTCTCCGAGGCCACCGGCTGGGGGCTCGTCCCGCCGACCGTGCTGCGCGACGGCCCGTACGGCGAGGGCATGTGCCAGCTGTGGATCGACGTCAGCGCCGAGGCGGAGCTGCTCGCCCTGGTCGACGGGGAGGAGCCCGAGCCGGGCTGGAAGGCGATCGGGTTCGCCGAGGTCGGCGAGGGCCGCACCGCGCTGCTGGTGCACGCCGACGACGAGCGGCTGCGCCGCCTCGCCGTCCTGGACGCCGTGATCAACAACGCCGACCGCAAGGGCGGCCACCTGCTGCCCACCACGGACGGACGGCTCTACGGCATCGACCACGGGGTCGCCTTCAACGCCGAGAACAAGCTGCGCACGCTGCTGTGGGGCTGGGCCGGGGAGCCCCTGACGGCGGAGGCCGTCGAGGTGCTCAAGGGGCTGGGCGAGGTCCTCGCCGAGGGCGGGGAGCTGGCCGCGCGGCTGGCCGGTCTGATCACCCCGGCCGAGATCGGGGCCACGCGCGCAAGGGTCGACGCGCTGCTCGCCTCCGGCCGGCATCCGGAGCCGGCCGGAGAGTGGCCGGCCATCCCGTGGCCGCCGGTGTGATCACACCGCGCAGACGCATCGGCACGGACATATCGGCGTAAACACATCGGCACGGGCATACCGGCGCAGACGCGTCGGTGCGGGCATATATCGGCGTAGGGGCATCGGCTCGGACGCGTTGCCCTGAGCACACCGGCGGCGGATGCGCAACAGCGCCCAACCGGCCATCCGGGCCGATCCCGTTCGTATACGCAGCTCGCGGCCGGTTAGGCTCATGTACATGCATGCCTGGCCCGCTTCCGAGGTCCCCGCCCTGCCTGGTCAGGGCCGCGACCTGAGGATCCACGACACCGCGACCGGCGGCCTCGTCACCCTCGACCCCGGTCCCGTCGCCCGTATCTACGTCTGCGGCATCACGCCGTACGACGCGACCCACATGGGTCACGCGGCGACCTACAACGCGTTCGACCTCGTTCAGCGCGTGTGGCTCGACACCAAGCGGCAGGTTCACTACGTCCAGAACGTCACCGACGTCGACGATCCGCTGCTGGAGCGCGCGGAGCGGGACGGCGTCGACTGGGTCGCCCTCGCCGAGAAGGAGACGGCCCTCTTCCGCGAGGACATGACCGCCCTGCGGATGCTCCCGCCCCAGCACTACATAGGCGCCGTCGAGGCGATACCCGGCATCGTCCCGCTCGTGGAGCGGCTGCGCGAGACCGGCGCGGCCTACGAGCTGGAAGGTGACATCTACTTCTCCGTCGAGTCCGACCCGCACTTCGGCCAGGTCTCGAACCTGGACGCGGCCGCCATGCGGCTGCTGTCCGCCGAGCGCGGCGGCGACCCGGACCGCCCGGGCAAGAAGAACCCGCTCGACCCGATGCTGTGGATGGCGGCCCGCGAGGGCGAGCCCAGCTGGGACGGCGGCTCGCTCGGCCCGGGGCGCCCCGGCTGGCACATCGAGTGCGTGGCCATCGCCCTGGACCACCTCGGCATGGGCTTCGACGTCCAGGGCGGCGGCTCCGACCTGGCCTTCCCGCACCATGAGATGGGCGCCTCGCACGCCCAGGTGCTCACCGGCGAGTTCCCGATGGCCCAGGCCTATGTGCACACCGGCATGGTCGGCCTGGACGGCGAGAAGATGTCCAAGTCCAGGGGCAACCTCGTCTTCGTGTCCCGGCTGCGCCGCGACGGCGTCGACCCGGCCGCGATCCGGCTGTCCCTGCTCTCCCACCACTACCGCTCCGACTGGCAGTGGACCGACCAGGTCCTGCAGGACGCGCTCGGCCGTCTGGACCGCTGGCGCTCGGCCGTCTCCCGGCCCGACGGCCCGTCCGCGGACGCGCTCGTCGAGGAGATCCGCGAGGCCCTCGCGAACGACCTGGACGCCCCCGCGGCGCTCGCCGCCGTGGACCGCTGGGCGGCCCGCCAGGAGGCGGAGGGCGGCACGGACATCGGTGCCCCCGGCCTCGTGAGCCGGGCGGTGGACGCACTGCTCGGCGTGGCGCTGTAGGCCCGGGTAGGCCCCCGGCACTGCAGGCCCGGGTACGTCCCCGGCACTGCAGGCCCGGATGCACCAAGGGGCGGTTCCCCTCCGGGAACCGCCCCTTTTCGCTGCTCAGTCCTCCGACGTGTCCTCGTCGCCGCCTTCGGGGGTGCCTTCCGAGGACCCTCCGGAGGGGCCTTCCGGAGAAGCACCGGAGGAGCCTTCCGGAGAAGCACCGGAGGAGCCTTCCGGGGGGCTTTTGGGCGAGCCGGGGGAAGCCCCTTCGGCGAAGCCGCCCGGGGAACTCCCGGGGCCGCCGGGGGAAGCCCCTTCAGCGAAACCTTCCGGAGAGCCTTCCGCGGCCCCGGACGCTCCCGGCTTCGGCGGCTTCGGCGGCCGGGTCCTGCCGCTGGGGCTGTCCCGCAGGTACGAGGCGTCCCCGCCGTCCGCCGTCGCGTGCCCGCCCGGCGGGCTGACGTCCCGGCGCCGCAGATACCGCTCGAACTCGCGGGCGATCGCCTCGCCCGACGCCTCCGGCAGCTCGGCGGTGTCCCGGGCCTCCTCCAGCGTCTGGACGTACTCGGCGACCTCGCTGTCCTCCGCCGCCAGCTGGTCCACGCCCACCTGCCAGGCGCGCGCGTCCTCGGGCAGCTCGCCCTGCGGGACGCGCAGGTCCAGCAGGTCCTCCAGGCGGTTCAGCAGCGCCAGCGTGGCCTTGGGGTTGGGCGGCTGGGAGACGTAGTGCGGTACGGCCGCCCACAGCGACACCGCCGGGACGCCCGCGTGCGCGCACGCCTCCTGCAGGACACCGACGATGCCCGTGGGGCCCTCGTACTTGGTCTCCTCCAGATCCATGCGCTCGGCCAGGTCCGGGTCGGACGTGACCCCGCTGACCGGCACCGGACGCGTGTGCGGAGTGTCACCGAGCAGGGCGCCCAGGATGACCACCAGCTCCACGCCCAGCTCGTGCGCGAAGCCGAGCAGCTCGTTGCAGAACGAGCGCCAGCGCATGGACGGTTCGATGCCGCGGACCAGCACCAGGTCGCGCGGTTTGTCGCCGCCGACCCGGACCACCGACAACCGTGTCGTCGGCCACGTGATCTTGCGCACTCCGCCGTCCATGAACACCGTGGGGCGGTTCACCTGGAAGTCGTAGTAGTCCTCGGCGTCCAGCGCCGCGAACACCTCGCCCTTCCACTCGCGCTCCAGATGCGCGACCGCCGTGGAGGCGGCGTCGCCGGCATCGTTCCAGCCCTCGAACGCGGCCACCATGACTGGGTCGATCAGCTCGGGAACCCCCTCCAGCTCGATCACCCAGTGCCTCCTTCCGACGTGCCCTCGCCTGACGTCCCCACCTTACGGCGTCCGGCGGGAGCGCCCGCAGCCCCCTGACCCGGGGGATGACCGGATCACTGCCCCGATCTCCGGGTCGGAACACCCCGCCCGCGAACGGGGTGACCGGCCGGTTCCGCAGGGGACTTCACGGGACGTCACAGCGTGCTGCGCAGCCACTGCTCCACGCTCGCGATGTGCACGGTCGCCCAGGAGCGGGCCGCCTCCGCGTCCCGGTCGCGCAGCGCGGCGAGGATCGCCCGGTGCTCGCGCAGGGTGCGGGCGACCGCGTCCTCCTGGGTGAGTCCCCGCCAGATCCGGGCCCGGGTGGTCGGCCCCGACAGGCCGTCCAGCAGCGAGCAGAGCACCGAGTTCCCGGCGCTCTGCACGATGCCCCGGTGGAACTCCAGGTCGCAGGCGACCAGTTCCTCCACCGAGGGCGCGGCCCCGAGCGCGTCCAACTGGGCGGAGAGCGCGTCCACTTGCTGCTCGCTGATGCGTACGGCGGCCATCGCCGTCGCGGCCGGTTCCAGGATCCGGCGTACCGCCAGGAACTCCAGCACCGTGTCGTCGCGGTGGAAGTCCACCACGAAGCTCATCGCCTCCAGCAGCACCTGCGGATCGAGGCTGGTGACGTAGGTGCCGTCGCCCTGCCGCACATCCAGGATCCGGATCAGCGACAGGGCGCGTACGGCCTCGCGGAGCGAGTTGCGGGACAGGCCGAGCCCGGCGGCGAGTTCGCTCTCCTTGGGCAGCCGGTCACCGGGGCGCAGAGCGCCGGAGACGATCATGTCCTTGATCTTCTCGATCGCCTCGTCGGTGACTGCCATGACCGGCCTCCCTGTCGCCCAGACATCGGATGTCTCAGCACATTATGCGGGCACGGCCGGATGCTGTTCGGGCGAGCGCGGAAAGCCCGTCAGCCGAAGACCTTGACGGCCTGGTAGTACGTCCACGCCGTGCCGTCGCAGGTGGTCCTGGTGGCGCCGCTGTAGGTGTTGCACACGCGCTGGAGGTCCTCGTACAGGGCGCTGTCGAGGCGTGCCTTGTTGGCGCTGAACGTGCCGGCCGCCTTGTAGTTGCGGTAGCCGAAGTCGTGGCGGGCGCAGGACATGGCGAAGGGGAAGCCGAACGGGTTGTCCGGCGAGTCGGAGCAGTAGTCGGTGGACCAGTCGAAATCGTACGAGGCCCAGGCCGACTGGTTCGCGCGGGCGGCGGCCCACGCGTTGTAGCTGGACGCGCTGGTCTGGGTGAAGCCGGCCAGCACCTGGGGCTTGTCGGCCGGAGCCGCTCCGGCGGCGGTGGCGGTGGCGGCGACGGTGATGAGGGCCAGCGCCGAGGCGGCGAGGCCGGTGGCAAGTCTGCGGTGCATTCCACACCTCCGTGAGACCTGCGATCCGGCCATCGGACCGCAGGTTCATGACAATGGAGGTGCCGGCCATGATTCTTCTTTCATGTACATGGCGGAATCCTGAATGCCGTCAGGACGCGTCGAACCACTCCCTGCCGGCCGCCCAGTGCATGACCCAGCCGGCGAAGCCCGGCTCGGCGGTCGTGTGGCCGAAGGGGGCTCCGAAGGGGACGGCACCCTCGCCGCTGATCAGCCAGATGTGCCCCCGCTGGGGGCCGGTGACGACGAGGTGCCAGTTCATCCCGCAGCCGTCGGTCCCGAGCATGACCGAACCGTGGCGGTGGACCTGGCCGATGACGGCCTCGGGGTCCTCGTACGGCCCGTCGTCCTCCTCCCACAGCCACATCCGCGTCAGCGGGAACGGCTCGCCGGGCCTTCGGTCCTCGCCGCCCTCCCCGAGTCCCACGAGCCCGTACTCCGGCGGCCCGTGGAAGGACCCGTCGGTGATCTCCGCCACGAACGTCCGGTACGGCTCGGGCAGCACGATCCCGTGCTCCGCCTCGAAGGCGTGCACCGCGTCCCGGCCGAGGGCCGACTCGCCGCCGTCGTCGACGCCGAACGCGGACCGCAGCGCCGCGAGTTCACCGGGATCCGCAACCTCATGGTTCATGCGGTCATGACTATCAGGCGGCACCGACAGCCGGACACACGAAAGGGGCGGCTCCATCGGCGTGGAGCCGCCCCCTCCCGCGGACCGGCCCCGGTGCGGAAAGGGCCGGTCCTCGATGCCGCCGGCCCTGGTCAGGGAGTGGGGCCGGCGGCCGGGCTCACTTCTTGTCGAGCAGGTCCTGGACCTTCGCGCGGACCTCGTCCGTGGCAAGGCCCCGGATGGTCAGCGTCGTGCGGCGGCGCAG
Source organism: Streptomyces sp. NPDC107581 (assembly GCF_055657175.1). Taxonomy (NCBI): domain Bacteria; kingdom Bacillati; phylum Actinomycetota; class Actinomycetes; order Kitasatosporales; family Streptomycetaceae; genus Streptomyces; species Streptomyces sp. NPDC107581. Next base: position 108,011 of record NZ_JBVKBH010000014.1, on the reverse strand, counting down.
CACGTCGTCCTGCGTCTCGGCCCACTCGTGGTCGCGGGCCCAGACGACCTGCGCCCAGATCTCCGGGGCGTCCGGGTGGACACGCTCGGCCAGCTCCGGGTTCTCGTTGGCCATACGGGCGATGTCGAAGGCCAGCGAGCCGTAGTGGGTGGCCAGGTGCCTGGCGGTGTCGGCGGCCATGCGCGGGCCGGGCGCCGGGTGGTCCACCAGCAGCCGGTGGGCGACCGCGCGCGGGTTGGCGACACCGGGCAGCGGCAGCTTCTTCGGCAGCGAGGAGATCGGTTCGAAGTCGTCGCCGAGCGGGTGGCCCGGCAGCTCCTCCAGCTTCTGCATCACCGTGCGGCCGATGTGCCGGAAGGTGGTCCACTTGCCGCCCGCGACGGACAGCATGCCGCCGCGGCCCTCGGTGACGACGGTCTCGCGCTTGGCCTTGGCGGTGTCGCCGGGGCCGCCCGGCAGCACCCGCAGTCCGGCGAAGGAGTAGGTGATCAGGTCGCGCTGCAGCTGCTGGTCCCGGACGGAGAACGCGGCCTCGTCCAGGATCTGGGATATGTCCTTCTCGGTGACAGTGACGTCCGCCGGGTCGCCCTCGAACTCCTCGTCGGTGGTGCCGAGCAGCAGCATGTCCTCCCAGGGGAGGGCGAAGGTGATGCGGTACTTGTCGATGGGCGTCGCGAGCGCGGCCTTCCAGGGGGAGGTGCGCTTGAGCACCAGGTGCGCGCCCTTGGACAGGCGGATGGACGGCGCCGCGTTCGGGTCCTCCATCCGGCGCAGGTGGTCGACCCAGGGGCCGGTCGCGTTCAGCACGAGACGGGCGTTGACGCCGAACTCGTCGCCGGACGTACGGTCCTTCAGGTCGGCACCCGTCACCCGGCCCTTGGTGAAGCGCAGGCCGGTGACCTCGGCGTGGTTGAGGACGGCCGCGCCCGCCTCGACGGCCGCGCGGACCGTCATCAGCGCCATGCGCGCGTCGTTCATCTGGTCGTCGCCGTAGACGGCGACGGCCTTGAGGTTCTCGGTGCGCAGCTCGGGCACGTCCTGCGCCGCCTTGGCGGGGGAGAGCAGGTGGCCCACGCCGTCACCGAAGGCGGAGAGCGCGGAGTAGGCGAAGACGCCCGCGCCGAGCTTCGCCGCGCCGTGCGGCCCGCCCTTGTACACGGGGAGGTAGAAGGTGAGCGGGTTCGCCAGGTGGGGGGCCACCTGGCGGGAGACCGCACGGCGCTCGAAGTGGTTCTCCGCCACCAGCTTCACCGCGCCGGTCTGCAGGTAGCGCAGACCGCCGTGGAGCAGCTTGGAGGAGGCGGAGGAGGTGGCGCCGGCGAAGTCGCCGGCGTCGACCAGCGCCACCCTGAGTCCGGACTGCGCGGCGTGCCAGGCGGTGGAGATGCCCAGGATGCCGCCGCCGATCACAAGAAGGTCGTACGACGCCTTGGCGAGCTGCTCCCTGGTCTCGGCCCGGCTCGGGTTGGAGCCGGAGGCCGGGTGCGTCCCCAGGGCAGGCACGGACTTCAGGGTGGACTGACTGGTCATGTCGGGTACTTACTCCTCGTCAGAGCTGTCTGAGCGGTCTGAGCCGCTCAGTCCTCGTCCTCGATCCAGCCCATGGTCCGCTCGACGGCCTTGAGCCAGTTCTTGTACTCACGGTCGCGGGTGTCCGCGTCCATGTTCGGGGTCCACTCCGCGGCCCGGCGCCAGTTGGCGCGCAGTTCGTCGGTGCTGGACCAGAAGCCGACGGCGAGACCGGCGGCGTAGGCGGCGCCGAGGCAGGTGGTCTCGGCGACCATCGGGCGCACCACCGGTGCGTCCAGGACATCCGAGAGGGTCTGCATCAGCAGGTTGTTGGAGGTCATGCCGCCGTCGACCTTCAGGGCCACCAGCTCGTCGCCGGAGTCCTTGACCATCGCGTCGGCGATCTCCCGGGTCTGCCAGGCGGTCGCCTCCAGAACGGCGCGCGCGAGGTGCGCCTTGGTGACGTACCGGGTCAGACCGGCGATCACACCGCGGGCGTCGGAGCGCCAGTGCGGGGCGAACAGACCGGAGAAGGCCGGTACGAAGTAGGCGCCGCCGTTGTCCTCGACCGAGAGCGCGAGCGTCTCGATCTCGGCGGCGGTGGAGATCAGGCCCATCTGGTCGCGCATCCACTGCACCAGGGAGCCGGTGACGGCGATCGAGCCCTCCAGGGCGTACACCGTCGGCTGGTCGCCGATCTTGTAGCCGACCGTGGTCAGCAGACCGGCGTACGAGTTGATGATCTTGTCACCGGTGTTCATCACCATGAAGGTGCCGGTGCCGTAGGTCGACTTGGTCTCGCCCTCGGAGAAGCAGGTCTGGCCGAACAGGGCCGCCTGCTGGTCGCCGAGCGCGGAGGCGACCGGGATACCGCCCAGCAGGTCGCCCAGCTTGCCGCCGGTGACCTCGCCGTAGACCTCGGCGGAGGAGCGGATCTCGGGCAGGATCTGCAGCGGCACACCGATCGACTCGGCGATCTTCTCGTCCCACTGCATCGTGTGCAGGTTCATGAGGAGGGTGCGGGAGGCGTTGGTGACGTCGGTGACGTGCTTGCCGCCGTTGACACCACCGGTGAGGTTCCAGATGACCCAGGTGTCCATGGTGCCGAAGAGGATGTCGCCCGTCTCGGCGCGCTCCCGCAGGCCCTCGACGTTGTCGAGCAGCCAGCGGGCCTTCGGACCGGAGAAGTACGACGCGAGCGGCAGACCGGTCTCGCGGCGGAAGCGGTCCTGGCCGACGTTGCGGCCGAGTTCCCTGCAGAGGCCGTCGGTGCGGGTGTCCTGCCAGACGAGGGCGTTATGGACGGGCTCACCGGTGTTCTTGTCCCACAGCACGGTGGTCTCGCGCTGGTTGGTGATGCCGATGGCCTTGATGTCGTCGCGGGTGATGCCGGCCTTCTGGATGGCTCCGGCGACGACCTCCTGGACGTTGGTCCAGATCTCGTTGGCGTTGTGCTCGACCCAGCCCGGCTTCGGGAAGATCTGCTCGTGCTCCTTCTGGTCGACGGAGACGATGCGGCCGTCCCGGTCGAACACGATGCAGCGCGAGGAGGTCGTGCCCTGGTCGATCGCCGCGATGAACGGGCCGGTGGTGTGGGCGTCGGTCACTGTGTGCTCCTGAAAGTTCCGTGGTGATGGGGCTGTACGTACGGCGCGTGCTTGGCCACTCGTGCTTCGGTGAGCTTCTTAAGCGAATGCGACGTTGTAGATGCCTGCAGCGATCGCGCCGCCGAGCAGCGGGCCGACCACCGGGATCCAGGCATAGCTCCAGTCGGAACCGCCCTTGTTGGGCAGCGGGAGCAGGGCGTGCACGATGCGCGGGCCCAGGTCACGGGCCGGGTTGATCGCGTATCCCGTCGGGCCGCCGAGCGAGAGGCCGATGGAGACGACGACCAGCGCGGTGATCAGGGCGCCCAGGGTGCCGAGGCCGTTGCCCTTGTCGTTCAGGCCCTGCGTGAGGACGGCGAGCACCAGCACCACGGTGCCGATGATCTCCGTGAGGAGGTTCTGCACCACGTGCCGGATCTCCGGACCGGTGGAGAAGATGCCGAGGACCGGCCCGGCGCCCTTCTCCTGGGCCTCGACGGCCTTGGCCGTCGTGGCCTGCGCACCCGGACCGCCGACGATCTCCTTGTCGGTGAGGTGCGCGTGGAACTGGCCGTAGTAGGCCACCCAGACCAGGGCCGCGCCGATCATGGCGCCGAGCAGCTGGCCGCCCCAGTAGACGGGGAGGTTGCTGAAGTCCTTGTCCTTGATCGCGAGCGCGAGCGTCACGGCCGGGTTCAGGTGGGCACCGGAGAGCGGCGCCGAGGTGTAGACGGCCGTCAGAACGGCGAAGCCCCACCCGAAGGTGATGGCGAGCCAACCGGCGTTACGGGCCTTGGAGGCCTTCAGGGTCACGGCGGCGCAGACGCCTCCGCCGAGCAGGATGAGTATGGCGGTACCGATGGTCTCGCCGATGAAGATGTCGGAGCTGGACACCCGCGACTCCTTTGTCCTTCGTCCAGGGGACCGAACCCCGGGTCCCTCCGGGAGTTCGAGCTGCCCTCGGGGGTGAGAGCGATGTGCTGGCCCTTGGCGTTGTCACACTCTAACGCGTATTGCCGGTAGGTGTTCGACAATGCCGACCGATGGACGGGAGTCTTGCTTCGGCGTTACGCGTGCGTCAAGAGTTCTGTTATCGAAAACAGGATCGTTATTGATCGCTGCCGCTTATCGTTCTTCGTCCGCGCACGTACGTTCTCGCCCTATATGTCCATTTCAGGGTAGGGCGAGAACCGGGACGCCGCCTCGCGTCCCGGTCGTCACCGTATGAAGTGGCGCAGGGAGCGGCCCCTGGCCGGGGCCGCTCAGAACCGCCCGGCGCCCAGGTCCCGGGAGACCGCGCGGGCGCAGTCCCGCACCGCGGCGATCAACTCGGGGCGCAGCTCTCCGTCGCGGCACAGCCGCTCCACCGCGCCCGTGATGCCGACCGAGCCCACGGGCATGCGGCGCCTGTCATGGATGGGGGCGGCGACCGAGGCCACGCCCTCCCAGGTCTCCTCCACGTCCGCCGCGTACCCGCGCGCGCGCGTGATGTCCAGGAGGCGCTCGAAGTCCACCGCGTCGCACACCGTGCGGTCCGTGAACGGCTTGCGGTCGGCCTCCATGGCCTCGCTGTGCGCCACCGGGTCGTACGCCGAGAGCACCTTGCCCAGGGCCGTGGAGTGCAACGGCTGCATGGCCCCTATCTCCAGCACCTGCCGGCTGTCGTCCGGCCGGAAGACGTGGTGCACGATCAGTACGCCCTGCTGGTGCAGGACGCCCAGGTGCACGCTCTCCCCGCTCGCACGGGCCAGATCGTCGGTCCACACCAGGGCCCGCGCCCGCAGCTCGTGCACATCCAGATAGGTGGTGCCCAGGCGCAGCAGCTCGGCGCCCAGCTGGTAGCGGCCGGAGGCGTCGTCCTGTTCGACGAAACCCTCCTGCTGGAGGGTGCGCAGGATGCCGTGGGCGGTGCCCTTGGCGAGGCCCAGTGACGAGGCGATGTCCGAGAGGCCGAGCCGCCGCTCGCCGCCCGCGAGCAGGCGCAGCATTGCGGCCGCCCGTTCGAGCGACTGGATGTTCCGTGCCATCGCCGTTCTGTCTCCGTCCCCTTCGACCGTCGACGAACAGCATGGAACACCCGCTGTTCGGCAATGTCGAACACTACCGGTCCATGTCGACCCCCCGCTAATGGACGGACGACACTTGTTACATCTGCGGCGGCCCACCCGTAGTGCCTCGGCCATCCGGGTCCGTCCGCTGCGTCCGCCTCGTGGACGCCGGTGCCCATCAAAGCCCACTCCCGGTTACCCTGACGCCGTGCCCCTTGCCCGGTCCTCGCCGGGGAAGCCGCATAGCCGACAGCCGTCGCACCTCAGGGAGCTCCTTCATGGCCTCGTTGCCAACGTCCCCTCACGCCGACAGCCGGACCCGGGCGTCCGCGCTCCGAGAGGCGCTCGCCACCCGTGTGGTGGTCGCCGACGGAGCCATGGGCACCATGCTCCAGGCCCAGGACCCGACCCTCGAGGACTTCGAGCACCTCGAAGGCTGCAACGAGATCCTCAACCTCACCCGCCCCGACATCGTCCGCTCCGTCCACGAGGCGTACTTCGCCGTGGGCGTCGACTGCGTCGAGACCAACACCTTCGGGGCCAACCACTCCGCCCTCGGCGAGTACGACATCCCCGAGCGCGTGTACGACCTGTCGGAGGCCGGCGCCCGGGTGGCCCGCGAGGTCGCCGACGAGTTCACCGCCAAGGACGGCCGGCCCCGCTGGGTCCTGGGCTCCATCGGCCCCGGCACCAAGCTGCCCACCCTCGGCCACGCCCCCTACACCACCCTGCGCGACGCCTACCAGCGCAACGCCGAGGGCCTGGTCGGCGGCGGCGCCGACGCGCTGCTCGTGGAGACCACCCAGGACCTGCTGCAGACCAAGGCGGCCGTCCTCGGCGCCCGCCGCGGCCTGGCCGCCCTCGGCCTCGACCTGCCGGTCATCGTGTCCGTCACCGTCGAGACCACCGGCACCATGCTGCTCGGCTCCGAGATCGGCGCGGCCCTCACCGCGCTGGAGCCGCTCGGCATCGACATGATCGGCCTGAACTGCGCCACCGGCCCGGCCGAGATGAGCGAGCACCTGCGCTACCTCGCCCGCAACGCCCGCATCCCGCTGTCCTGCATGCCGAACGCGGGCCTGCCGGTCCTCGGCAAGGACGGCGCCCACTACCCGCTCGGCGCGCCGGAGCTGGCCGACGCCCAGGAGACCTTCGTCCACGAGTACGGCCTCTCGCTGGTCGGCGGCTGCTGCGGCACCACCCCCGAGCACCTGCGCCAGGTCGTGGAGCGCGTCCGGGACCTCACCCCGCCCGAGCGGAACCCGCGGCCCGAGCCGGGCGCCGCCTCCCTCTACCAGTCGGTGCCGTTCCGCCAGGACACCTCCTACCTGGCCATCGGCGAGCGCACCAACGCCAACGGCTCCAAGAAGTTCCGCGAGGCCATGCTGGAGGCCCGCTGGGACGACTGCGTGGAGATGGCGCGCGAGCAGATCCGCGAGGGCGCGCACATGCTCGACCTGTGCGTGGACTACGTGGGCCGGGACGGCGTCGCCGACATGGAGGAGCTGGCCGGCCGCTTCGCCACCGCCTCCACCCTGCCGATCGTCCTCGACTCCACCGAGGTCGACGTCCTGCAGGCCGGCCTGGAGAAGCTCGGCGGCCGCGCGGTGATCAACTCCGTCAACTACGAGGACGGCGACGGTCCCGAGTCCCGCTTCGCGAAGGTCACCCAGCTCGCCCAGGAGCACGGCGCGGCCCTCATCGCGCTGACCATCGACGAGGAGGGCCAGGCCCGCACCCCCGAGAAGAAGGTCGAGATCGCCGAACGGCTGATCGACGACCTGACCGGGAACTGGGGCATCCACGAGTCGGACATCCTCATCGACACCCTGACCTTCACCATCTGCACCGGCCAGGAGGAGTCCCGGGGCGACGGCATCGCCACCATCGAGGCGATCCGCGAGCTCAAGCGCCGCCACCCGGACGTCCAGACCACGCTCGGCCTGTCCAACATCTCCTTCGGCCTCAACCCGGCCGCCCGCATCCTGCTGAACTCCGTCTTCCTCGACGAATGCGTCAAGGCGGGCCTGGACTCGGCGATCGTGCACGCGAGCAAGATCCTGCCGATCGCCCGGTTCTCCGAGGAGGAGGTGCAGACCGCCCTCGACCTCGTCCACGACCGCCGCACCGAGGGATACGACCCGCTCCAGAAGCTGATGGCCCTCTTCGAGGGCGCCACCGCCAAGTCGCTGAAGGCCGGCAAGGCCGAGGAACTGGCCGCCCTCCCGCTGGAGGAGCGCCTCAAGCGCCGCATCATCGACGGCGAGAAGAACGGCCTCGAGGCCGACCTGGACGCGGCCCTCCAGGACCGCCCGGCGCTCGACATCGTCAACGAGACCCTCCTGGACGGCATGAAGGTCGTCGGCGAACTGTTCGGCTCCGGCCAGATGCAGCTGCCGTTCGTCCTCCAGTCCGCCGAGGTCATGAAGGCGGCCGTCGCCTACCTCGAACCGCACATGGAGAAGTCGGACTCCGAGGGCAAGGGCACCATCGTGCTGGCCACCGTGCGCGGCGACGTGCACGACATCGGCAAGAACCTCGTCGACATCATCCTGTCCAACAACGGCTACAACGTCGTCAACCTGGGCATCAAGCAGCCGGTCTCCGCGATCCTGGAAGCCGCCGAGGAGCACCGGGCCGATGTCATCGGCATGTCCGGTCTCCTGGTCAAGTCCACGGTGATCATGAAGGAGAACCTGGAGGAGCTGAACCAGCGCGGCCTCGCCGCCCGCTTCCCGGTCATCCTCGGCGGCGCCGCCCTCACCCGGGCCTACGTCGAGCAGGACCTGTACGAGATCTACGAGGGCGAGGTCCGCTACGCCCGCGACGCCTTCGAGGGCCTGCGCCTGATGGACGCCCTGATCGGCGTCAAGCGGGGCGTGCCCGGCGCACAGCTGCCCGAACTCAAGCAGCGCCGGGTCCGTGCGGCGGCCGCGGTCCAGATCGAGGAGCGCCCCGAGGAGGGCCACGTCCGCTCCGACGTCTCCACCGACAACCCCGTGCCGACCCCGCCGTTCTGGGACACCCGGGTCATCAAGGGCATCCAGCTCAAGGAGTACGCGAGCTGGCTCGACGAGGGCGCGCTGTTCAAGGGCCAGTGGGGCCTGAAGCAGGCCCGCACCGGCGAGGGGCCGACCTACGAGGAGCTCGCGGAGACCGAGGGCCGCCCCCGCCTGCGCGGCCTGCTCGACCGGCTCCAGACGGAGAACCTCCTGGAGGCCGCCGTCGTCTACGGCTACTTCCCCTGTGTCTCCAAGGACGACGACCTGATCATCCTGGACGAGCGCGGCAACGAGCGCACCCGCTTCACCTTCCCGCGCCAGCGCCGCGGCCGCCGGCTGTGCCTGGCCGACTTCTTCCGCCCGGAGGAGTCCGGCGAGACCGATGTCGTCGGCCTCCAGGTGGTCACCGTCGGCTCACGCATCGGCGAGGAGACCGCCAAGCTCTTCGAGTCCAACTCCTACCGCGACTACCTCGAGCTGCACGGACTGTCCGTGCAGCTGGCGGAGGCGCTCGCCGAGTACTGGCACGCCCGCGTCCGCGCCGAGCTCGGATTCGCCGGCGAGGACCCGGCCGGCATCGAGGACATGTTCGCCCTGAAGTACCGGGGCGCCCGCTTCTCCCTCGGCTACGGCGCCTGCCCCGACCTGGAGGACCGCGCCAAGATCGCCGCGCTCCTCCAGCCGGAGCGGATCGGTGTCCACCTGTCCGAGGAGTTCCAGCTGCACCCGGAACAGTCCACCGACGCCATCGTGATCCACCACCCCGAGGCGAAGTACTTCAACGCACGCTGAGCCGGTGGCGCGGGCGGCCGCCACGCCCGCGCCGGCCGCAGGAGGCGTTTGCCCGCCGGGAGTCGTACACTGGTCGGTCCACCGCAGGCCGGTTTCCTTCCCGGGAACCGGCCTGGTCGTCCCTCAAGGAGGTGCGCCAGGATGACCAGCACGGTCCCCGCGCTCGGAACCCGTACGGCCGAAGGCTCAGCCCTGCAGGCCGTGCTCCTCGACATGGACGGCACCCTGGTGGACACCGAGGGCTTCTGGTGGGACGTCGAGGTGGAGATCTTCGCCGCCCTCGGCCACACCCTGGACGAGACCTGGCGTCATGTCGTGGTCGGCGGTCCCATGACGCGCAGCGCGGGGTTCCTGATCGAGGCCACCGGCGCCGACATCACCCTCGCCGAGCTCACGATCCTGCTCAACGAGGGGTTCGAGGCCCGTATCGGCCGCGCTCTGCCGCTGATGCCGGGCGCCGCCCGGCTGCTCGCCGAGCTCTACGAGCACGAGATCCCGACCGCCCTGGTCTCCGCCTCGCACCGGCGCATCATCGACCGTGTGCTGGCCTCGCTCGGGCCCCGGCACTTCGCCCTGACCGTGGCGGGCGACGAGGTCTCGCGCACCAAGCCGTACCCGGACCCGTATCTGCTGGCCGCCGCCGGGCTCGGCGCCGATCCGGCCAGGTGCGCGGTGATCGAGGACACCGCGACCGGCGTCGAGGCCGCGGAGGCCGCGGGGTGCCGGGTCGTCGCCGTACCCTCCGTGGCGCCCATCGCAGCGACCGGCCGGCGCACCGTCGTGACCTCTCTGGAAGAGGTCGACCTGGCATTTCTGCGCGGCCTGATGACGGAAATGCGCTAGCCGTTCACCCAGCGTGCAAAGCGCATTGGTCCGGTTGGACAAAAATCCCGGGCAGTACACCCAGGTGGAATTCGACGTGGGCCGCGGCTGAATTCCGGTAACCGCCAACCCAGTTGGAAGTGTGACATTCCCCACGTCCATAGATCTCGACAATGCGACCCAAGTGTGCGGGCCACCCTCGTTCGGGGTGAATCGGCGTGCCCTTGTGTCCCGATTGGTGGGACGCTGCACTAATCCTGCCGCTGTCGGGTTTTCGGTGTGTCCACACCCGGTTTCACTGCGTGATGGGGCCTCAACTCACGGGGCTGTGAACCGTCCTGCGGGCGCGGACTAATCTCGTCGCGAGAACATCGCCGCAACCCCCGTGGACCGCCGCGCCACCCCTGCATGCCGGGTACACGGACACGAACAGCTCTGGAGAAACTCCCGCATGAACCGCAAGACTTTGGTGCTGCCGGCCGTGGCCGGCCTGCTCACGCCGGTTCTCGCCGCGTGCGGCGGATCCGACAGCGGGAGCAAGAGCAGCGACGCCATCGTCGTGGGCACCACGGACCGGTTCACCGCCACCAGCGACGCCCCCGCCCCCGTCGACCCCGCCTACGCCTACGACGTCGGCACCTGGAACATCCTGCGCCAGACCGTGCAGACCCTGATGACCCAGCCCAAGGGCGAGGGCGAGCCGGTGCCGGACGCCGCCGAGAGCTGTGCCTTCACCGACAGCGGCAGCGAGCGCTACGCCTGCAAGCTGCGCGCGGGCCTGAAGTTCGCCAACGGCGACGACGTCACGGCCGCGGACGTCAAGTACTCCATCGAGCGTGCGCTGCGCATCAAGGCCGACAGTGGCGTCGCCGCCCTGCTCAACACCGTGGACACGGTCGAGACCCAGGGCGAGCGCGAGGTCATCTTCCACCTCAAGACGGCCGACGCCACCTTCCCGTACAAGCTGTCCACCCCGGTCGCGGGCATCGTCAACCCCAAGGACTACGCGAAGGACAAGCTGCGCGACGGCTTCGACGTCGACGGTTCCGGCCCCTACACCTTCAAGGCCGACGTCAAGGACAACGCGATCGTCTCCGCCACCTTCACCAAGAACCCCTCCTACAAGGGGTATGTGCAGCTGGAGAACGACAAGGTCGTGATGCGCTCCTACGACGACGCGCAGGCCATGGGCAGCGCGATCGACAAGGGCGACATCGACGTCATGACCCGCACCATGTCGCCGGCGCAGATCCAGAAGCTCGACAGCGGCTCCGACCCGAACGTCGACCTGGTCGACATGCCGGGCCTGGAAATCCGCTACCTGGCCTTCAACACCAACGCGCCCACCGTGAAGAGCAAGGCCGTCCGCCAGGCCATGGCCCAGCTCATCGACCGCGGCGAGATCGTCTCCAAGGTGTACGGCACCCAGGCCGAGCCGCTGTACTCGCTGGTCCCGGCCACCCTGACGGGCCACTCCAACTCGTTCTTCAACAAGTACGGCAACCCCAGCGCCGCCAAGGCGAAGGACGTGCTCAGCAAGGCCGGCATCACCACCCCGGTCAAGCTGACGCTGCACTACACCACCGACCACTACGGCTCGGCCACCAAGCAGGAGTTCCAGATCCTGCAGAAGCAGCTCAACAACAGCGGCCTGTTCGACGTCACCATCCAGGGCCACCCCTGGTCGGCCTTCCGGCCCGCCGAGCAGAAGGGCCAGTACGACGTCTACGGGATGGGCTGGTTCCCCGACTTCCCCGACGCCGACAACTTCCTCGCGCCCTTCCTCGACAAGGACAACTTCCTCGGCTCGCCGTACTCGAACAGCAACATCCAGCGCACGCTGATCCCCGAGTCCCGCCGCGAGGCCGACCGGCTCAACGCAGCCAAGAGCCTGACCGAGATCCAGGACACCGTCGCCGAGGACGTCCCCGTGCTGCCGCTGTGGCAGGGCAAGCAGTACGTTGCCGCGCGGGACGACATCACGGGCGTCTCCTACGCCCTCAACTCCTCCTCGACGCTCCAGCTGTGGACGCTCAGCCGCGGTGCGAGCGACTGACGTCTCCAGCACGGGGTGTCGCCGGGCCGGCCGGCGGGAACTGACGGCGCGCTTCGCCCGACCAGCGGGGCGTGCCGGTCCCGCATCGTCGGCCGGACCCACACGGCACCCTCCGTCCGGGGCACGAAACGGGGGCCTCGGATCGACGAACCGACGACAAAGGCACATGCAGTGAACATGCGCAATCAGTGGCCGGTCCTGCCCATCGTGGCGGGGCTGGCCTCAGGCCTGTTGACCGGCTGCGGCACGGAGAACGGGACTTCCGGGGGAACCGGCTCCTCCGTGGTGATGGGGATGTCCGACGACGTCCTCGCCACAGACCCCGCCTCCGGCTACGACCCCGGCTCCTGGCTGTTGTTCAACAACGTCTTCCAGTCGCTGCTCAGTTTCCCCAGGGGCGCCACCCAGCCCGCACCGGAGGCGGCGAAGGACTGCTCCTTCAGCGACGACCGGGCCACGGTCTACCAGTGCGAACTCAAGCCCGGCCTGAAGTTCAGCAACGGCGACTCGCTCACCGCCGAGGACGTCAAGTTCTCCTTCGACCGCATGCTGAAGATCAACGACCCCGCCGGCCCGGCGATCATGTTCCCCACGCTGGACAAGGTCGAGACCCCCAACGCCAGGACCGTCGTCTTCAGGCTGAAGGTCCCCGACGCCACCTTCCCCAGCAAGATCGCCTCCGGCGCCGGCTCCATCGTCGACCACCGGCAGTACGACGCGAACGGCCTGCGCACCGACGACAAGGCCGTCGGCTCCGGGCCCTACAAGCTGGACTCCTTCGACGGGGACCAGGCGGTCTTCTCCGTCAACCCCGACTACCAGGGCACCGCCAAGGCCAAGAACTCCGGCGTGACCCTGAAGTTCTTCCACGGCGACCGCACCGCACTGAAGAAGGCCCTCGAAGACGGCGACATCGACCTCGCCTACCGCGGCCTGACCGCCACCGACATCGCCCAGCTCGACCGGCAGGACGACACCAAGGGCATCGACGTCGTCGAGGGCAGCAGCGCCGAGGTCCAGCACCTGGTCTTCAACATGAAGGACCCGGTCGCCGGCAAACTCGGCGTCCGCAAGGCCATGGCCTACCTCATCGACCGCGACGCCCTCGTCAAGAACGTCTACCAGGGCACCGCGACCCCGCTGTACTCGATCATCCCGGCCGGCATCGCCGGCCACAACACGGCCTTCTTCGACACCTACGGCGCCCGCCCCTCCAGGGACAGGGCCGCCGCCGCACTGCGTGCCGACGGCATCACCGGCAGGGTGAAGCTCACCCTCTGGTCCACGCCCTCCCGCTACGGCCCCGCCACCGACCAGGAACTGAAGGCCATCGCCGGCCAGCTCAACGCCAGCGGACTCTTCCAGGCCGACGTCAGGTCGGTCGCCTTCGGCCAGTACGAGAAGGACATCGCCCAGGACCGGTACGGCGTCTACGTGAAGGGCTGGGTGCCCGACTACCCGGACGCCGACAACTTCACCGCACCGTTCTTCGGCAAGGACAACGTGCTGGGCAACCACTACCGCAACAGCACCATCACCGGCACCCTCATCCCGGGCACGGCCGCACAGAGCGACCGCGGCGCCACCGACCAGGACTTCGGCAAGCTGCAGAACATCGTCGCCGACGAACTGCCCGTGCTGCCCGTCTGGCAGGCCAAGCAGTACGCGGTCGCCCGCGACGGCGTCTACGGCCTGGAGTACTGCCTGGACGCCTCGACCGTGTTCCGGTTCTGGGAACTGAGCAAGGGCTGACGGCCGCCCGGGCCCGGCCGGCAACGCCCTGGGCCCGGTGCCACGCAGGGCGCCCCTCTCCGCCGGAGAAGGGCGCCCTGCGCGTCGTACGGGGGGGCGTCGTGGGCCTACTGCGCGCCCGGACGCACCAGCCCGCTCTCGTACGCGTACACCGCGGCCTGCACCCGGTCCCGCAGACCCAGCTTGGTCAGCACATGCCCGACGTGCGTCTTCACGGTGGTCTCGCTGACGAACAGATCGGCGGCGATCTCCGCGTTGGACAACCCGCGCGCCACCAGCTTCAGCACCTCCACCTCACGGTCGGTGAGGGTGTGCAGGGTGTCCGGCACCGGCTCCTCACCCGAGGGCAGATGCGTGGCGTACTTGTCCAGCAGCCGCCGCGTGATGCTCGGCGCAAGCATCGCCTCGCCCCCCGCCACGACCCGGATGGCCTGCACCAGCTCATGAGCGGGTGCGTCCTTCAGCAGGAACCCGCTCGCCCCCGCGCGCAGCGCCTCCACCACGTACTCGTCCAGGTCGAACGTGGTCAGCACCAGCACCTTCGCCGGACCGTCCCGCCCGGGCCCGGTGATCTGCCGGGTCGCCTCCACCCCGTCCATCCGCGGCATCCGGATGTCCATCAGCACGACATCGGGCTGCAGCGCTCGTACCTGATCGAGGGCCTGCAGGCCGTCACCGGCCTCGCCGACGACCGCGAGATCCTGCTCGGCCTCCAGGATCATCCGGAAACCCGTACGCAGCAGCGGCTGGTCGTCGACCAGTAGGACGCGGATGGCCACGTGACACTCCTTAGCTAGTCCGGCCTCATTCTGCCCTGCGGCACGCCCCCCGACTCAGCCGCCCTCGGTCGGCAGCGACTGCGGCTCACCGCGGGCACCGGACTCGACCGCGGCCGCGCCGCCCGCCGGCTCCCCGGCCGCATGCCCGTCGGCCGCCCTCACCGGCAGCGGATAGGGCGGGGGAGTGCCGCCGAACTCCGGACAGTGCGCCTGGTGGTCGCACCAGCCGCACAGCTTGGTCGGGCGCGGCCGCCACTCACCGGACTCCGTCGCCCACTCGATGGCCTCCCACAAGGCGAGCAGCTTGCGCTCCACACGCTCCAGGTCGGCCAGGACGGGGTCGTACGTCAGCACGTCCCCGCTGCCGAGATAGACCAGCTGGAGCCGGCGCGGAACGACCCGCTTCAGCCGCCACACCACCAGGGCGTAGAACTTCATCTGGAACAGCGCGCCCTCGGCGTACTCCGCCCGCGGCGCCTTGCCCGTCTTGTAGTCGACGATCCGCACCTCGCCGGTGGGTGCCACATCCACCCGGTCGATGATCCCGCGCAGCCGCAGCCCCGACTCCAGCTCGGTCTCCACGAACAGCTCCCGCTCGGCCGGCTCCAGCCGCGAGGGATCCTCCAGCGTGAACCAGCGCTCCACGAGCTGCTCCGCCTCACCGAGCCAGCGGGCGAGCCGCTCCCCGTCGGCGTCGTCCGTGAACAGCTCCGTGATCTCCGGCCTGCTCTCCCGCAGCCGGTCCCACTGCCCCGGAATCAGCGCCTTGGCCCGCGGCGCGGTCCGCTCCGCGGCGGGCGCGTCGAACAGCCGCTCCAGCACCGCGTGCACCAGCGTGCCCCGGGTCGCCGCCTCACTCGGCTTCTCCGGCAGCCGGTCGATCACCCGGAACCGGTACAGCAGCGGGCACTGCATGAAGTCACTGGCGCGGGAGGGGGACAGCGAGGTGGGCGCCATGGCCGCGCGCCCGCTGGCCGGCCCGGTCGCACCACTGCTGGTGGACGCGCCCGCGTCCGTCTTCGCCTCGCCCGCCGGCGGTCCCGCGCCGTCCGCCGCCGCGGCCGCCGCCGCGTCCTCCATGCTGCTGTCCATGACCACAGACCATACGGCCCGGCACTGACAGTGACCCAGCCGCGGACCGCACCGGCCGTGCGACGGCGGGGCAAACACAAGGGGTGCCGGGGCGGAACGCGTCACCACGGCCGCATACCATCGACCAGAGACCCTTCCGGCCGGGACGGTACGGAAGACGCTTCGAACGAGGGGACACCGTGGACGTGAGCGGCGGGAGCGGGCAGCCGCGGTCCGGCAACGACGAGCGGGCCGAGCACCCTGCGGCGGCTACGGCCCCGGCGAGCGGCCCCACCGACCGCCCCGGGCCGGAGCCTCGCGATGCCGAAGCATCCCCGCCGAACCCACCCCACCCGGACCGGGACCCCCACCCGAGCCCGGACCCCGAGACCCCGCGGCAGGCCCCGAGCCCGTCACCGAATCCCGACGAACGGCCCCGACGGACAAGCCCGCGGCCGACGGCCGACGAACCCGGTGAGCCCGACGAACCCGGTGAGCTTGGTAAGCCCGACGAGCCCGTTGAGGCCGACCCGACGGCCCGCCCGGAGCCGAAGACCGGCGAGGGCACTCCCGCCTCGGGCAGCGGTCCGGGGCCGAAGACCGGCGAGGCCACTCCCGCCTCGGGCATCGGTCCGGAGTCGAAGGACGGCGAGGGCACGCCCACGGCAGGCAGTGGCCCGGAGTCGAAGGACGGTGCCGGCACTCCCGCCTCGGGCAGTGGCCCGGAGCCGAAGACCGGCGAGGGCGCGCCCTCCTCGGGCAGCGGGCCGGAGTCCAGTGAGCACCGCTCGCTCGCCCACTCCGGGATCGCCAAGGGCGAACCGCCGCAGCCGCGCCCCAAGGAGCCCGGCGGCGGGCTGCTGATGGGCCGCCCCTTCGGCGTACCCGTGTACGTCGCGCCCAGCTGGTTCCTCGTCGCCGCCCTGATCACCTGGGTCTTCGGCGGCCAGCTCGACCGCGTGCTGCCCGAACTGGGCGCCGCCCGCTACCTGGTGTCCCTCTTCTTCGCCGTCGCCTTCTACGCCTCCGTCCTCGTCCACGAGCTGGCCCACACGGTCGCCGCGATCCGCTTCAAACTCCCCGTCCGCCGCATTCAGCTCCAGTTCTTCGGCGGTGTCTCCGAGATCGAGAAGGAGGCCGAGACCCCGGGACGGGAGTTCGTCCTGGCCTTCGTCGGCCCGCTGCTCTCGCTCGTCCTCGCCGGGCTGTTCTACCTGGCCATGCAACCGGTGGAACCCGACACCGTCCCCGGTGTCCTGCTGGCCGGCCTGATGATCTCCAACCTCATCGTCGCCGCCTTCAACCTCCTGCCCGGCCTGCCCCTCGACGGCGGCCGCATGCTCCGCGCCGTGGTCTGGAAGATCACCGGCAAGCCCATGAGCGGCACCGTCGCCGCCGCCTGGGTCGGCCGCGCCCTCGCCGTCTCCGTCCTGATCGGCCTCCCGCTGCTCAACCAGTCCCGCACCTTCGGCGGCGGCAACCAGGACGTCAGCGGCATGGACACCGTCACCGACGCCCTGCTCGCCGCCATCCTCGCCGCGATCATCTGGACCGGCGCCGGCAACAGCCTGCGCATGGCCCGCCTGCGCGAACACCTCCCCGAGCTGCGGGCCCGCACCCTCACCCGCCGCGCCGTCCCCGTGGAGACCGACACCCCCCTCTCCGAGGCCCTGCGCCGCGCCAACGCCGCCGGCGCCCGCGCCCTGGTCGTCGTCGACGCCGACGGCAACCCCCTCTCCCTCGTCCGCGAGGCCGCCATCGTCGGCGTACCCGAGCACCGCCGTCCCTGGGTCTCCGTCAGCGGCCTCGCCCAGGACCTGACCGACGGCATGCGCGTCTCCGCCGAGCTGGCCGGAGAGGCACTGCTCGACACCCTGCGGGCCACCCCGGCGACCGAGTACCTCGTCGTCGAGGAGAGCGGCGAGATCTACGGCGTCCTGTCCGCCGCCGACGTCGAGCGCGCCTTCGTGCGGGCGATGGCCCGGCCGAGCTGACCCCCACGGCCACGCGCCCCGTGCGGTCGGCGTGGTCGGCGCCCCCTTCAGGTGCCGGTAGGCTGGTCACATGTCCGAACCGACCGGTGCCGCCCGCAGGCGCGGGCCCTTCAAGGTCGGGGACCAGGTTCAGCTGACCGACCCCAAGGGCCGCCACTACACGTTCACGCTCGAAGCCGGGAAGAACTTCCACACCCACAAGGGCTCCTTCCCGCACGACGAACTGATCGGCGCTCCCGAGGGCAGCGTTGTCCGCACCACCGGCAACGTCGCCTACCTCGCGCTGCGCCCCCTGCTCCCCGACTACGTCCTGTCCATGCCCCGCGGGGCAGCCGTCGTCTACCCGAAGGACGCGGGGCACATCCTCGCCTTCGCCGACATCTTCCCCGGCGCCCGCGTCGTGGAGGCCGGCGTCGGCTCCGGCTCGCTCAGCAGCTTCCTGCTGCGCGCCATCGGCGACCAGGGCATGCTGCACTCCTACGAGCGCCGCGAGGACTTCGCCGAGATCGCCCAGCAGAACGTGGAGCGCTACTTCGGCGGCCCCCACCCCGCCTGGCAGCTCACCGTCGGCGACCTCCAGGACAACCTGTCCGACACCGACGTCGACCGCGTCATCCTCGACATGCTCGCCCCCTGGGAGTGCCTGGAGGCCGTCTCCAAGGCACTGGTCCCCGGCGGCATCGTGTGCTGCTACGTGGCCACCACGACCCAGCTCGCCCGCACCGTCGAATCCATCCGCGAGATCGGCTGCTTCAACGAGCCGACCTCCTGGGAGACGATGATCCGCAACTGGCACATCGAGGGCCTGGCCGTCCGCCCGGACCACCGGATGATCGGCCACACCGGCTTCCTGCTCACTGCCCGCCGCCTCGCCGACGGGGTCGAGCCGCCCATGCGCCGTCGCCGCCCCGCCAAGGGCGCCTACGGCGAGGACTACGCGGGACCCAACGCCGACGGCGGCGCCGGCCGCTGACCGGTTCCCCACCGATCGCAACACAAGGGCGCCGTGCCCGAGTTCCCCACCGACCCCGGGAACCCGGTCACGGCGCCCGTCCGTTGAACGGACACCAGGAGCGCACGCCCCCGCGCGCGTGCTCCTCGCCTGCGGAAATCCATGGCGACCCCGCCGTTCCCCCGCTCCGTGACGTGTGGCACCATGCTGGCCACCCCCCCCACCGGCACAGCCCTCACAGGAGACACTCCTAGTGCAGCAATCCGCCGTTCCGGAGCTCGCCCACACGCACACCCGCCCCATCCACTGGCTCGCCACCGCCACCGCACTCTCCGGCGTCGTGGCCCTGTCCTCCCTGCTCCAGCCCGGATCGGCCACGGCCGCCCAGCCGGTCCCCGGCGCCGAGGTCAGATCGGCCCCCGCCGCCGTCGCCGCGCCCAGCACGACCGGTGTGACCTTCCCCCTCACGTGCGGTCCGGTGAAGGCGCTGGTGGTGAAGCAGGCCACCGGAGACCTGGACGGGGACGGCAGACCGGAAACCGTCGCCGTCGTGCACTGCGACGCCCCCATGGGCACCCCGCCGGACGGCGTCTACGTCCTGACCCGCGGCACCGGAGGCAAGGCCCGCGTGGTCGCCACCCTCGTCGATCCCAAGGACCGGCTCACCGTCACCGACTTCGCCCTGCACGCGGGAGCCGTCAGCGCCACCCTGCTCGGCTATTCCACGGCCGACGTACCCAGTTGCTGCCCCGACGTGAAAACCCCGGCCAAGTGGCAGTGGAACGGCAGCGCGTTCCTCCGCTCCACCCCGGCCGGGGACCACAGCGTCTGACCCACCGGGGCCCGACCCGGACTCACCCGGCGTCGGGCCCGTACACCTCGGCCCTGTCCGAAACCCGGCGCACGTGGATGCACTCGCCGGGACACTCCTTCGCCGAGTCCACCACGTCCATGAGCAGCGGCAGCGGCACCGGAGTCGTGGCCCCCTGCTCCTGCAGCAGCTCGTCGTCCGCGCCCTTCACATACGCCAGCCCGTCGATGTCCAGCTCGAACACCTCCGGGGCGTACTGGACGCAGATGCCGTCGCCGGTACACAGGTCCTGGTCGATCCAGACCTCCAGCGCCTCGCCGCCCGGGGCCTCCTGCTGCACGGTCATCTCTCCTGCCGTCGGTTCGCCGTGCGGTACGCCCGGCGCCAAGGCCAGCCGGGTCCGCTCCAGCGGCTGTTGAACACCTCGACCCTACCTCTGCCCGGATTCCGGCCGTCTTCGGCGGGCACGGGGGGTTTCCCGCCCCGCCCTCCCGGGTACACGCGCCCGACCGGGGAAGGGAGCCCCGGGACCCGCAGGCGAACACTTCAGGCCATCCCACGGTGACACCCACCGCTCGGACCGTTGCTCAGCGTGATGGTCGTGCGAGCGCTCTCACTCCTGCCCGCGTACCGGCCGACCGGCCCGGAACGGACAACTCCAGCCACTCCTGAAGGGTTTTGACCGTCCCCGACAAGGAACAAGCGGCTTCCGAATCACGTTGAGTGGGTATCCCCTCCGTGCGAGAGGGAGCGCACCGGGTGACCGACGACACACCTTGACAGTCTTTGTGATCTAGGGGTTTCAATCGACACCCACCCAGGTAGGGTCTGGAAGCGTCCAGCTCCCCTTGGAGGAGGTGAGGACCGTGGCAGCCCACGACGACGACATGAACCGCGGCATCCGCCCGGGACGAGGGTCCGACGACCCGGCCGGGCAGATCGCCTACCTTGAGCAGGAGATCGCCGTCCTGCGACGCAAGCTCGCCGACTCTCCGCGGCACACGAGGATTCTCGAAGAGCGGATCGTCGAGCTGCAGACGAACCTGGCCGGCGTCTCCGCGCAGAACGAGCGACTGGCCAACACCCTCCGCGAGGCCCGCGACCAGATCGTGGCCCTCAAGGAAGAGGTCGACCGCCTCGCCCAGCCGCCGGCCGGCTTCGGCGTCTTCCTGCAGGCCATCGAAGACGGCACCGCCGACATCTTCACCGGCGGCCGCAAACTGCGGGTGAACGTCAGCCCAAGCGTCGAGGTCGACGACCTCAGGCGCGGCCAGGAAGTCATGCTCAACGAAGCGCTCAACGTGGTCGAGGCCATGGAGTTCGAGCGCGTCGGCGACATCGTCACCCTCAAGGAGATCCTCGAGGACGGCGAGCGCGCCCTCGTACTGGGGCACACCGACGAGGAACGGGTGGTACGGCTCGCCGAGCCGCTGCTGGACGTCACCATCCGTCCCGGCGACGCCCTCCTGCTCGAACCCCGGTCCGGATACGTCTACGAGGTCGTGCCCAAGAGCGAGGTCGAAGAACTCGTCCTCGAAGAGGTCCCCGACATCGGCTACGAGCAGATCGGCGGCCTCGGTAACCAGATCGAGGCCATCCGCGACGCGGTCGAGCTCCCGTACCTCTACCCCGACCTCTTCAAGGAGCACGAGCTGCGCCCGCCCAAGGGCGTCCTGCTCTACGGGCCCCCCGGCTGCGGCAAGACGCTCATCGCCAAGGCCGTCGCCAACTCGCTCGCCAAGAAGGTCGCCGAGGTCACCGGCCAGGCCGCCGGCAAGAGCTTCTTCCTCAACATCAAGGGCCCCGAGCTGCTCAACAAGTACGTCGGCGAGACCGAGCGGCAGATCCGCCTCGTCTTCCAGCGTGCACGCGAAAAGGCCAGCGAGGGCACCCCCGTGATCGTCTTCTTCGACGAGATGGAGTCCCTCTTCCGCACCCGCGGCTCCGGCGTCAGCTCGGACGTGGAGAACACCATCGTCCCCCAGCTCCTTGCCGAGATCGACGGCGTGGAAGGCCTGCAGAACGTGGTCGTCATCGGCGCCTCCAACCGCGAGGACATGATCGACCCCGCCATCCTGCGCCCCGGCCGGCTCGACGTGAAGATCAAGATCGAGCGCCCGGACGCCGAAGCCGCCAAGGACATCTTCGGCAAGTACCTCACCGAGCGGCTTCCGCTGCACGCCGACGACCTCGGCGAGCACGGCGGCAGCAAGGAGACGACCGTCCAGAGCATGATCCAGACGGCGGTCGAGCACATGTACACCGAATCCGAGGAAAACCGCTTCCTGGAAGTCACCTACGCCAACGGCGACAAGGAAGTCCTCTACTTCAAGGACTTCAACTCCGGAGCCATGATCGAAAACATCGTGGGCCGCGCCAAGAAAATGGCGATCAAGGACTTCCTGGAGAAGAACCAGAAGGGCCTCCGCGTCTCCCACCTGCTCCAAGCCTGCGTGGACGAGTTCAAGGAGAACGAGGACCTGCCCAACACCACCAACCCCGACGACTGGGCCAGGATCTCCGGAAAGAAGGGCGAACGGATCGTCTACATCCGTACCCTCATCACCGGAAAGCAGGGAGCGGACACCGGACGCTCCATCGACACGGTGGCGAACACCGGACAGTACCTGTAAAGGCAGGGCGGCTGCGGGTGCCCTCACCGGGTACCCGCAGCCGACTGTTTTTCCGGCCACGACCGGAGCAGGCAATGACGCAAATGATCTCCCCACCAGCGCAAAGGCGTTCTAGGCTCTTTCCTACCGCCGAGTCGCGCAGTGCGGGGACGGGCACCGCACACGCACCGGAGCGCCAGCGGTACGTGAGCGGCGCCCACGACCGAGGGCGCCGCCGGGCAAGGAGGGCCGCATGACCGTACGGCGAGTAATGGGCATCGAGACGGAGTACGGGATTTCCGTCCCCGGCCATCCCAACGCCAATGCCATGCTCACCTCATCCCAGATCGTCAACGCCTACGCGGCGGCGATGCACCGGGCCCGCAGGGCCCGCTGGGACTTCGAGGAAGAGAACCCGCTGCGCGACGCACGAGGCTTCGACCTCGCCCGGGAGGCCGCCGACGCCAGCCAGCTCACCGACGAGGACATCGGCCTCGCCAACGTCATCCTCACCAACGGCGCTCGCCTCTATGTGGACCACGCCCACCCCGAATACAGCGCCCCCGAGGTCACCAACCCCCGCGACGCCGTCCTGTGGGACAAGGCCGGCGAGCGCATCATGGCGGAGGCCGCCGAACGGGCCGCCCAGCTCCCCGGCGCCCAGCAGATCCACCTCTACAAGAACAACACCGACAACAAGGGCGCCTCCTACGGCACGCACGAGAACTACCTGATGAAGCGGGAGACCCCCTTCTCGGACATCGTGCGCCACCTCACGCCCTTCTTCGTCTCCCGTCAGGTCTTCGCCGGAGCGGGCCGCGTCGGCATCGGCCAGGACGGACACGAACACGGCTTCCAGCTGAGCCAGCGCGCCGACTACTTCGAGGTCGAGGTCGGCCTGGAGACCACCCTCAAGCGCCCGATCATCAACACCCGCGACGAGCCCCACGCCGACGCCGAGAAGTACCGCCGTCTGCACGTGATCATCGGCGACGCCAACCTCTCCGAGATCTCGACCTACCTCAAGCTGGGCACGACCGCCCTGGTCCTGTCCATGATCGAGGACGGCTTCATCGCCGTGGACCTCGCCGTCGACCAGCCCGTCCGCACTCTCCACCAGGTATCCCACGACCCCTCGCTGAAGCGGCTGATCACGCTCCGCAGCGGTCGCACACTCACCGCGGTCCAGCTCCAGATGGAGTACTTCGAACTCTCCCGCAAGTACGTCGAGGAACGCTTCGGGGCCGACGCCGACGACCAGACCAAGGACGTCCTCTCCCGCTGGGAGGACACCCTCAACCGGCTCGAGAACGACCCCATGAGCCTCGCCGGCGAACTCGACTGGGTCGCCAAGCGAGAACTGATGGAGGGCTACCGCCGCCGCGACGGCCTCGACTGGGACGCCGCCCGGCTCCACCTGGTCGACCTCCAGTACGCCGACGTACGCGCCGAGAAGGGCCTCTACAACCGTCTGGCGGCCCGCGGGCGCATGAAGCGGCTCCTGGACGAGTCCGAGGTCGACCAGGCCCGTACGAAGCCACCGGAGGACACCCGGGCCTACTTCCGCGGCCGCTGCCTGGAGCAGTACGCGGACGACGTGGCCGCGGCCTCCTGGGACTCGGTCATCTTCGACCTCCCGGGCCGCGACTCCCTCCAGCGCGTTCCAACCCTCGAACCACTACGCGGAACGCGAAATCACGTCAAGGAACTGCTGGACCGCTGCCGCACCGCAGAAGACCTGGTCAGGGTCCTTTCGGGCGGCTGAGCGCGATCAGCGGGCACGCGTACCGTCCCGGGCGGACAGGGTGGAAAACCCACCGTCCGGGAATCATCGAGATGGCCCCCGCACGTTGTCGAAACTGCGGGGCCGATGTCGGACCCGGCTTGTAGGGTCTGATCATCACCGATCGGCAGGAATGCCGACCCGTCGACCATGTCGGGCGAACTGAGCGGGGTGAGGTATATGGCAACCAAGGACACCGGCGGCGGCCAGCAGAAGGCCACGCGTTCCACCGAGGAGGTCGAGGAGCAGGCGCAGGACGCGCAGGCCTCCGAGGACCTCAAGGAGCGGCACGAGAAGCTGAGTGACGACGTGGACTCCGTGCTGGACGAGATCGACGACGTACTCGAGGAGAACGCCGAGGATTTCGTGAGGTCCTTCGTGCAAAAAGGTGGAGAGTAGAGGCAGGTTGGCTACTTCACCTTCGAAGTGAAAGTGAAGGCTGCGGGGGAGTCGAGTGGCTGAGGAGCCGAACGCGAAGGAACGCAGGAAATGCGGGCGTGACCTGCCTCTTGCGGCCTTCGCGCGGGACAGGAACCGGCGCGATGGCCTCCAGGTGCATTGCCGGGAGTGCGTGGCGGAGTACAGCGCCGCGCACTACCGGCGCCGCCGGGAGGCCCTGGGCAAGTCCGTCCGGGAGAAGGAGGATGTCCCGGACGCACACAAGCTCTGTCGGACGTGCGGCGAGGTCAAGCCGCACAGCGAATGGCATCGCAACGCATCCGCTTCCGATGGGCTGTCGACCCGGTGCAGGGCGTGCCGGGCCACCCGCGGGCGGAAGGACCACCTGAAGCGCACGTACGGCCTCACCGAAGCCGAACGAGACGAGTTGATCGCCTCTCAAGGAGGCGTCTGCTGCATATGTTTGGTGGCTCCGCCGGCACATGTGGATCACTGCCATGAGACGGGTAGGGTCCGTGGCGTACTGTGCTTCAGCTGCAACGCTGCACTGGGGCAGTTCAAGGATCAGCCCGAGGCCATAAGGCGGGCTGCTGCATACGTGGAAGGAAACGCGTGGAAGCCAACACTCGTAGCACCGGGCGTCTACCAGCTGCCTTCCTGACGCCTGGGTCCTCTTCGTTCATGGACTTCCTGTCGGAGCACCAGCCGGAGCTGCTGCCCGGCAACCGGCAGTT
This sequence comes from Streptomyces sp. NPDC107581, assembly GCF_055657175.1. Classification (NCBI taxonomy): domain Bacteria; kingdom Bacillati; phylum Actinomycetota; class Actinomycetes; order Kitasatosporales; family Streptomycetaceae; genus Streptomyces; species Streptomyces sp. NPDC107581. The sequence continues at coordinate 83,309 of NZ_JBVKBH010000014.1, read as the reverse complement.
GCCTCCCACGCAGGGGGTGATCGAGGCGCCGCACGGCACGACGATCGTGGCGGTGACCTTCCCCGGTGGCGTGGTGCTCTCCGGTGACCGCCGGGCGACCATGGGCAATGTCATCGCCCAGCGGGACATCGAGAAGGTGTTCCCGGCGGACGAGTACTCGGCCGTGGGCATCGCAGGCACCGCCGGCCTGGCCGTCGAGATGGTCAAGCTCTTCCAGCTGGAGCTGGAGCACTTCGAGAAGGTCGAGGGCGCCCAGCTGTCGCTGGAGGGCAAGGCGAACCGGCTGTCGACCATGATCCGCTCCAACCTCGGCATGGCCATGCAGGGCCTGGCCGTGGTGCCCCTGTTCGCCGGGTACGACGTGGACCGGGAGAGGGGCCGCATTTTCTCCTACGACGTCACGGGCGGCCGTTCCGAGGAGCACAACTTCGCGTCGACGGGTTCGGGCTCGATCTTCGCGCGCGGTGCCATGAAGAAGCTGTTCCGTGACGACCTGACCGAGGAACAGGCCACGACCCTGGTGGTCCAGGCCCTGTACGACGCGGCAGACGACGACTCGGCGACCGGTGGTCCCGATGTCGCCCGCCGGATCTACCCGATCATCACCGTGATCACCGAGGACGGTTTCCGCAGGCTGACCGAGCAGGAGACCTCCGAGCTCTCCCGTTCGGTGCTGCAGCGGCGTCTGGAGGAGCCCGACGGCCCCAAGGCCGCCCTGCTCTGAGCGCGGGCCCGCTCCTTGTGAAGGTGATCCCAGTGACCATGACAGAAAGGGACGGATAACCGGTGTCGACGCCGTTCTATGTCTCACCTCAGCAGGCCATGGCCGACCGGGCCGAGTACGCCCGCAAGGGCATCGCCCGGGGCCGCAGCCTGGTCGTGCTGCAGTACGCCGACGGCATCGTGTTCGTCGGCGAGAACCCGTCCCGTGCGCTGCACAAGTTCAGCGAGATCTACGACCGGATCGGTTTCGCGGCCGCCGGCAAGTACAACGAGTACGAGAACCTCCGTATCGGCGGCGTCCGCTATGCCGACCTGCGGGGCTACACCTACGACCGGGACGATGTGACCGCCCGCGGTCTCGCGAACGTCTACGCCCAGACCTTGGGCACGATCTTCTCCAGTGCCGCCGAGAAGCCTTACGAGGTGGAGCTGGTCGTGGCCGAGGTCGGGGAGACCCCGGAGGGCGACCAGATCTACCGGCTGCCGCACGACGGTTCCATCGTGGACGAGCACGGTTCGGTCGCGGTGGGCGGAAACGCCGAGCAGATCAGCAGCTTCCTGGACCAGCGTCACCAGGACGGCATGAGCCTCGCCGAGGCGCTGAAGCTGGCCGTGCAGGCCCTGTCCCGTGACACCAACGGCAGCGAGCGGGAGATCCCCGCCGAGCGCCTGGAGGTCGCGGTGCTGGACCGTACGCGCCCGCAGAAGCGCAAGTTCAAGCGCATCGTCGGCCGTCAGCTCTCCCGTCTTCTGGAGGCGGACGGCGCGGCCACGGAGGCGGAGAGCTCCGAGGAGGAGGAGTAGGCCCCGCCCTGCGCCGCCCTGCCTCGCTCGCTCTTCCCCGCTCGCTGTGCCCCGGCCGGTTCTCCGGCCGGGGCACAGGCGTGTTCAAGGGCGTGTCCAGGGGGTCCGAGCCGGCGCTTTCAAGGCGTGCGAGGCGGTGCGGTGGAGCCCCGGACGACCAGTTCCACGGGGATGTCCCCGGCTTCGGGCTCCCGGCCCTCCAGAACGGCCAGCAGGGCCTCCATGCCGCGTTCCCCGAAGAGTTCGGCGTCCAGTCGTACGGTCGTCAGCTCGGGGTCGAGGGCCGTGGCCAGGGCGAGGTCGTCGAGGCCGGTGACGGAGACGTCGTCGGGGACCCTGAGGCCGAGGCGACGCAGGGCCTTGTAGGCGCCGGCGGCCAGTTTGTCGTCGTCGCAGACGACCGCCGTGGGCCGTGGGCCGGGCCGGGTGAGCGCCGCTTCGGTGGCGGCCAGGGCGTCCTCGATGGAGATCGGCGCGCGGGCCGTACGGATCTCCGTGCCCGGTGCGGCGGACAGGCGTGCGGCGAGCTCCCGGGCGCGCATCTCGAAGGTCCAGGAGGGTACGTCGGCGGCGAGGTGCAGGATGCGGCGGTGGCCGAGGTCGAGCAGGTGTTCGGTGACTTGCCGGACGCCGTCGGCGATGTCCAGGTTCACGGTCGCCGCGCCGAGGCTGCCCTCGGGGTCGCTGTCGAGCATGACCAGGGGGAGCTGGTCGCCGCGGATCGCGGTGAGTGCGTCGGCGGCCATGGAGGAGGCGATGACGCCGTCCAGGGCGGCCTGGGCGGAGGCGAAGGGGTCGCGGGCGGGGCCGATGCCCTCGGGGGAGGGGTAGAGCACCACGCCGAAGCCGTGCCGGGCGGCCACGCGTGCGGCGCCGGTGTAGACGCCGGCGAAGAACTCGGTCGTGAGCGCCGGCACCACGAGCAGGACCGTGCGGGTGCGGCCCAGGCGCAGATTGCGGGCGGCGAGGTTGGGCCGGTAGCCCAGCTCCCGTGCGGCTTCGCGGACCCGCTCGGCGGTGGCCTCGGAGACTCGGCCGCGCCACTTGTCGCCCAGGACGAGGGAGACGGCGGCCTGGGAGACTCCGGCCGCCTGGGCGACGTCACGGCTGGTCGGGCGCGTGCTGCTGGGTGCCACCGTGGGCCTGCTCCTCTGTGTCGGGCCGTTCGCCTGCGGGCGCCGCGGCCGGTGCAGGGGCGCGAGCGGGCACAGGCCCGGAGGGCTGAGCGCGGTCACGCCCCGACGCCGGTGCGCCCTGTGGCTCGCCCTGGTCGTCTGGACGTGTGAACAGCGCACATGGTACGTATGGGAAGGGACGTTATACGTAACACTAGGAGGCAGGACATGGCCGCGGGATACCTGGAGATCCTCAGGGCGAGACACGCGGCGCGCCTGCTGACCGGCACCCTGGTGGGCCGGCTCCCCAACGCGACCGCCGCGATCGCGCTCGTGCTGTTCGTCCGCGCGGAGGGCGGCAGCTACAGCCTGGCGGGTGTCCTCGCGGCCGTGTACGGCGTCGCCAACGCCGTGGGCCAGCCCGTCCTCGGCCGGCTGGTGGACCTGTACGGGCAGCCGCGGGTGCAGCTGCCCGCGGCCGTGCTCTCCGCGCTCGCCATGACGGCCTTCGCCCTCTCGGGTACCGACCCGCTGCCGTTCGCGTACGCCGCCGTCGCGGCCGCGGGCCTGTTCACCCCGCCCCTGGAGGGCGGTCTGCGTGCCCTGTGGCCGTCCGTGCTGCGCCGCGAGGAGCAGGTGCACACGGCGTACGCCATGGACGCGGTGGCGCAGGAGGTCATGTTCACCGTCGGGCCGCTGCTGGTCACCCTGTGCGTGTCGCTGTGGTCGGAGCGGGCGGCCCTGCTGGTGCTGAACGCCGTCGGTGTTCTCGGTGCCCTCTCGGTGGTCGTCTCCGCTCCCTCGCGCGCGTGGCGGTCGGCGCCGCGCGAGGCCCACTGGCTGGGTGCCCTGCGCTCGCCCGGCCTGCTGGCGCTGCTCGGCTCCTTCCTGTTCGTCGGGATCGCGCTCGGCTCCATCACGGTGGCCTCGATGTCGTACGCCGACGCGCACGGCGGTGACGCGGTCTACGGCTGGCTGATGGCCGCGCTCGGTCTCGGTGCCCTGGCGGGCGGCACGGTGTACGGGGCGCGGCAGTGGAGCGGTACGCCGGAGCGGCGACTGCGGGTCCTGGTGGCACTTCTGGCGGTGTGTTACCTGCCGCTGATGCTGATGCCGGGCGCGGTGGCCATGGTGCTGCTCACGGTGGTCTCCGGGGTGTTCCTCGCCCCCTGCATCGCCTGTGCGTTCATCATCGTCGACCGGCACGCGCCGCGCGGCACCGTCACCGAGGCGTTCTCCTGGCTTGTGACGACGTTCACCGTGGGTGCCTCGGTCGGAACGGGCCTGGCGGGGCCGGTCGTCCAGGGCGGTGGTGCCCTGTGGGGTTTCGCGCTGCCGGGTGCGGCGGGGGCCGTGTCCCTGCTGGTCCTGCTCGCCACCGGACGGGTCCTCGCAGCTCCCGTGCCGGGCGGGGTTGTTGCGGCTTCATCGGAAACTGATCCAAATCGTGCTGTCGAACCCCGTTTCAGCTCAGGGGATCGGGCGTAATGTTCAGTCATGGACCGCCGCATTTTCGGGCTGGAGAACGAGTACGGCGTCACGTGCACGTTCAGGGGACAGCGCCGCCTGTCGCCTGACGAGGTGGCGCGGTACCTCTTCCGCCGTGTCGTGTCATGGGGCCGCAGCAGCAATGTCTTTCTGCGAAACGGCGCCCGGCTCTATCTCGACGTGGGGTCACATCCGGAATACGCAACACCCGAATGTGACAACGTGACCGAACTGGTCACCCACGACAAGGCCGGCGAGCGCATTCTCGAGGGACTCCTGGTGGACGCGGAACGACGCCTGCACGAGGAGGGAATCGCGGGCGACGTCTACCTCTTCAAGAACAACACCGACTCGGCGGGCAACTCCTACGGCTGCCACGAGAACTACCTGGTGGCCCGGCACGGGGAGTTCTCCCGTCTCGCGGACATTCTCATCCCCTTCCTGGTGACCAGGCAGCTGCTGTGCGGTGCGGGCAAGGTCCTGCAGACGCCGCGCGGTGCCGTCTACTGCGTCAGCCAGCGCGCGGAGCACATCTGGGAGGGCGTCTCCTCGGCGACGACGCGTTCCCGGCCCATCATCAACACCCGCGACGAACCCCACGCGGACGCCGAGCGCTACCGCCGGCTGCACGTGATCGTGGGTGACTCGAACATGTCCGAGACGACCATGCTGCTCAAGGTCGGCGCCACCGACCTGGTGCTGCGCATGATCGAGGCGGGCACGGTGATGCGGGACCTCACCCTGGAGAACCCGATCCGGGCGATCCGCGAGGTCAGCCATGACATCACCGGCCGGCGCAAGGTGCGGCTGGCCAGCGGCCGTGAGGCCTCGGCGCTGGAGGTGCAGCGCGAGTACTTCGACAAGGCCGTCGACTTCTGCGACCGCCGCGGTATCCGCACCGGCACGGTCGCGCAGGTCCTGGAGCTGTGGGGCCGCACGCTGGAGGCGATCGAGACGGAGGAGCTCGACCGCATCGGCACCGAGATCGACTGGGTGATGAAGTACAAGCTCATCGAGCGGTACCGGGCCAAGAACAACATGACGATGTCGCATCCGCGGGTCGCCCAGATAGACCTCGCCTATCACGACATCCACCGCCGTCGTGGGCTGTACTACCTGCTGGAGAGGAAGGGTCAGGCCGCTCGGATCTGCAACGACTTGAAGATCTTCGAGGGCAAGTCGGTTCCTCCGCAGACCACTCGGGCCCGGTTGCGCGGCGACTTCATCCGCCGGGCACAGGAACAGCGCCGGGACTTCACGGTGGACTGGGTGCACCTCAAGCTCAATGACCAGGCGCAGCGCACCGTGTTGTGCAAGGACCCGTTCCGTTCGGTGGACGATCGGGTGGAGAAGCTCATCGCCGGAATGTGACGAAACTGCGCGAGTCAAGTGTTTCGGCACCGAAATGCCGGAACGCCACACGGGCGCCGTACGTTTCCCGTACGGCGCCCTTCTCGCGTCGTAGAGTTGCGCGCACGCCAACCACAAGATCGACCGATTACGAGGCATCTCCGTGCGCCGACGTTCACTCCTCCTTGCCGCCGTTCCCGCAGGACTGGTCACGCTCGCCGGATGCGGCGACGACAAGTCCGACTCCAGCAAGAGCAAGCCCGGCGCGTCGCCGTCGGCCTCGGCGTCGGCCGCGCCCCCGCCCAAGATCGTGGACGGTCCGCTGCCGGCGATCACGGCGGGCACGAAGTTCGGTGAGAAGCCGACCGTGGCCAAGGGATCGGGGGAGCCGTCGAAGGACCTGGCGGTGAAGACGGCCATCGCGGGCGGCGGCCGCACCATCGCGGAGAACGACTTCATCCAGGCGAACTACCTGGGCCAGATCTGGAGCACCGCCAAGGTCTTCGACAACTCCTACGACCGCCACCGTCCGCTGGTCATGCAGCTCGCCCAGGGCAGCATCATCGACGGCTGGCGGTATGCGCTCGCGGGCAAGAAGACCGGCAGCCGGGTGGAGATCGCCGTCCCGCCCACGTGGGGGTACGGCAAGGAGGGCAACGCCCAGGCGGGAATCAAGGGCACCGACACCCTGGTCTTCGTCATCGACCTGATCGACTCCTTCAACTCCAAGAGCTCGGCCAAGGGCACGCCGGTCCCGCAGAGCGACGCCTCGCTGCCGAAGGTCGGTACCAACACCGACGGTGCCGAACCCAAGATCACCGTGCCGGCGTCCGCCCCGCCCAAGAAGCTGGTGTCGAGCTACGTCCTGGAGGGCGACGGCGCGGAGCTCAAGGCGGACCAGACGATCCTGTGCCAGTTCAAGGGCGTGGTCTGGGACGGCGGCAAGACGTTTCAGCAGACGTACGGTTCCGGGCGGCTCAGCCAGTTCTCGCTGGAGCAGATGCAGCAGGTCGTCAAGGGCCTCTCCCAGGGTTTGACCGGCAAGAAGGTGGGCAGCAGGGTGCTCGTCGTCGTACCGCCGGACCTGGGCTACGGCAACAACCCGCCGAGCGGCAGCCCCATCAAGAAGGACTCCACGCTGGTGTTCTCGGTGGACATCCTGGCGGCGATGTAGCGGGTCCGTGCCGCGGTGACCTGGCGGGTGACAGACCTGCGAGGATGACAGACTGTCCGTGTCTTGTGTCGTACACAGCAGGAGCTTTTGACGTGAACATCGACAAGCCCGAGATCGACTTCCCGGAAGGTCCGGTCCCGGCCGACCTCGAGATCGTGGAGATCTGGGAGGGCGACGGTCAGGAGGCGCAGGCCGGCGACCTCGTCAAGGTCCACTACGTGGGCGTCGCGTTCTCCACCGGCGAGGAGTTCGACGCCTCCTGGAACCGCGGCACGCCGCTGGAGTTCCAGCTCGGCGTCGGCCAGGTCATCCAGGGCTGGGACAAGGGCGTGCAGGGCATGAAGGTCGGCGGCCGCCGCAAGCTGACCATCCCCGCGCACCTCGCCTACGGCGACCGCGGCGCCGGTGGCGGCCGGATCGCCCCGGGTGAGGCGCTCATCTTCGTCTGCGACCTGGTGGGCGTCGGCAAGCGCTGACCGATTCTGGTCGGACAAGGGCCCGTGCTGTCCGCACGGGCCCTTCTTCCTGGGCCGATGGTGTTCGTATGGCCCCTCCTTCTCTGCATCGGCTTTTGCCCCGACACTCCGGAGCGGTACGGTCAACGGTCGGAAGCACCATGAGGAAGGCGAAGGGCGTCGATGGCCATTGCCAAGGCCGAGCGGCTGATGAACCTCGCGCTGTGTCTGCTCGGGACGCGGCGGCCGCTCAGCAAGCGCGAGCTGCGCGATTCCATTGAGGCGTATGTCGAGGCCTCCAGGCCGGACAGGGGTGCGGCCTCCAGGCCGGACAGGGGTGCGGCCTCCAGGCCGGACAGGGGTGCGGCGGGCAGCGACGACTCCTTCAACCGGATGTTCGAGCGGGACAAGGACGACCTGCGCGAGCTGGGCCTGGTCATCGCGACGGTGGAGAACCTCGACGGCGAGGTCGGCTATCTCGCCCGCCGTGACAGCAACCGACTGCCTCCCATCACGCTGGACGCCGAGGAGGCGGCCGCCCTGGGTCTGGCCGCCAAGGTCTGGCAGCAGGCCCGGCTGGCCGGCGCCGCCAGCGGCGCCCTGCAGAAGCTGCGGGCGGCCGGACTGCCCGAGGACGTCGATCCGTACGAGGCGCACGGTGCCCTGGAACCGCGCATCCCCGTGCACGAGGCCGCCTTCGAGCCGCTGATGCTGGCGTGCCGCGACCGCCGGCCCGTCGTCTTCGACTACCGCAAGGCCACCGCCGCCCGCCCCGAACCGCGGCACGTCGAGCCGTGGGCGCTGGAGTGCTGGCGCGGCCACTGGTACCTGGCCGGCTGGGACCGTGACCGGGGCGCCGAGCGCGTCTTCCGGCTCTCCCGGATCACGGGAAGGGTCCGCTCGCGCGGTACGGGCTTCACCGCTCCCGTGCCCGATGTCGTCACCGTGCGCGAGACCGTGGCCGGCTGGGCGGGCGAGATCGCCGACGGGTCGGCGCTGATCCGGCTGCGGGCCGGTGCGGGGTACCCCCTTCGGGCGAAGGCCACCAGGGTCCGGGAACTCGGCGACGGCTGGGACGAGTTGGAAATTCCGTACGGGCACGGCCTGGACGCGTGGCTGGTGGAGTTCGGACCGGACGTGGTGGTCCTGGAGCCGGCCGAGCTGCGGGCCGACGTGGTGGACCGGCTGCGTGCCGTGGCCAAGGGCTGAGGGGGAGGGAGCAGGACTGTGGCAGGCAAACCGGTCAGGCCCGTGAACGCCATCGACCAGACCCGGCGGATGCTCTCCCTGGTGACCTACCTCAGGGAGCGGCCCGGCGCGCGGATCGCCGATGTCGCACGCGCCTTCGGCATCACCGAGGACGAGCTGGTCTCCGACCTCGATCTGCTGCCCATGTGCGGCACCAGCTTCCGCGGTGGCGATCTGCTGGACATCGACACCGACGGCGAGCGCATCTGGTGGCACAACCCGGCCGCGCTCGGCGAGGAGGCGGCCGAGCCGCTGCGGCTCGCCGCCGACGAGGCCACCGCCCTGCTGGTGGCCGCCCGTGCGGTCTCCACGCTGCCGGGCCTCAGGGAGGGCGACCGCCAGGCCCTGCTGCGGGCGACCGCCAAGGTGGAGACGGCGGCCGGCGAGGCGGCGGGCGCCAGCTCCCGCCTGTCGGTGACCTTCGAGTCCGAGGGCGGTGTCTTCGCCGATGTCGACCGGGCGATCGCCGAGCGACGCCGGCTGTGGATCCGCTACTACTCGCCGGCCCGTGACGAGGTCACCGAGCGCGAGATCGACCCCATCCGTCTGGTCAGTGTCGGGCACACCTATGTCGAGGCCTGGTGCCGCCGCTCCGAGGCGCGCCGCACCTTCCGGCTCGACCGGGTCGCCGAGATCAGAATCCTGGACGAGCCGTCGGCGCCGCCGGAGATCGAGCTGCGGGACCTCTCGGAGGCCCTGGTGCAGCCGGCCGCCGAGGACCCGGAGGTCGTGATCGAGGTCGGCCCGGGCGGCCGCTGGGTGGCCGAGTACTACCCGCACGACAGCGCCGATGAGCTTTCCGACGGCGGGCTGCGTATCACTCTGCGCACCCCGGATCCGGCCTCCCTGAGGCGGCTGGTGCTGCGGCTGGGCCGCGACGGCCGGATCGTCTCACCGCCCGAGCTGGCCGACAGCGCCCGCCGGGCGGCCCGCGAGGCACTGGCGGCGTACGACATACCGCCGGGCGCGGTGCACGGGGTGCACGACGGGCAGGACGACAGTCAGCAGTGAGCCGCCGCGGCGCGCCGGTGCCGCAGGGTCACGGGCGGCAGCCGTTCGAGCGACGTCGAGAGCGGGCCGGTGCGCAGGTCAGGGCTGGGCAGGGCCGGGGCGTGCAGATCCGGGGCCGACCGGCCCCGGGGCCGGGCAGGGCCGACCGGCCCCTCGGCATCGGCCGCGGCGCCCCGACGGCGAACGACCAGAAACGAGGAGCGAGGGCTGTGAGCGAGTCTCCGGTGTCCGGTGCGAGGGAAATGACGGTGGCGGCCGCCTTCGCCGGGATGAAGAGAGTGGTCCCCGTGGTGTTCAAGGCGGGCTGCCCGGACTGCCGGGGCCGCTTCGAGCTCGCCGCGAGCGCCCTGCGCCTGGCCATCGGTGCCACCAGCCGGACGACCTTCTACTCCTTCACCTGCCCCGAGTGCGGCGCCGCCGTGCGCAAGCCGGCCGGCGAGCGCATCGTCGAACTGCTCACCGGCGGCGGGGTCAGGACCCTGCGGCTGCACTCCACGGTGTAGGACGGTCTAGGCTCGGGGACATGTTCTGGCCGATGTTCGCGGTTGCCGTGGGTTTCCTGGGTCTCGCCGTTCTGGGTGTGCTCGCCGTCCGGGTCTTCCTGGAGGCGCGGCGCCTCGGACAGCAGGTCACGGACTCCGCGCGCCGTATCAACAGGGCGGCCGAGGATCTGGAGCGGGCGTCGGTCAGTGCGGCCCGTGCCGTGGACACGCTGTAGCGACGCCGGGCGAGGCCGATGGGCCCCGACTGAAGCGGTTTGCGTCACTTCGCCCTGTCATGCTGCCCGCCGGGGCAGGTACGCTGCTGATCGCGGTGCGAAGAACGAGGCGCGTGCCGCGGACCGGGAGTACGCACGGGGATTGCCTCACGTTTACCCCCGAGCGTTACGATCGCTGGCAGCACGACCACTCAGACACATGTCCGACTCGTCGGACAGCACCCCACCCAGCCGCCTCGGTGAGAAGGTAAAGACTTATGTTCGGAAGGCTCGGAGCCCCCGAGATCATTCTCATCCTCGTCGTCATCGTGCTGCTGTTCGGCGCGAAGAAGCTTCCGGACATGGCCCGCTCCCTCGGCAAGTCCGCGCGCATCCTCAAGAGCGAGGCCAAGGCGATGAAGGAGGAGGGCAGCACCTCCGCCCAGGCGCCCGCATCCAACGAGCAGCCCGCGGCCCAGCGCACCATCCAGGCGGCCCCCGGCGATGTGACCAGCTCGCGGCCGGTCAACGAGCCGACGGACACCACCCAGCGCTGACGCAGGGCCGGAGTATCCCGGCCCGCCGCACGAGATGAGGACGTGGGTTGCTCAAGCCTGCCCGCAAGAAGGAGAGAGATCCCGAGGGGCGGATGCCCCTCGCGGATCACCTTCGTGAGCTGCGCAACCGGCTCGCGAAGGCGATGCTGGCCATCGTCGTCGTGACGTGTGTGGCCGCCTTCTTCTACAACGACATCGTCAACTTCATCACCAAGCCGGTGCTGGACTCGGTCGGTTGCGCCCAGACCTTCGAGCAGCTGGCGAAGTCGCACGAGAAGACGCACCAGTGCGCGCAGATCACCATCAACGGTCTGCTGACGCCGTTCACCCTGGCGCTGAAGATCTCCCTGATGGCCGGTGTGGTGCTGGCCTCGCCGGTGTGGCTGTACCAGCTGTGGGGCTTCATCGCCCCCGGCCTGCACCGGCACGAGAAGAAGTACGCCTACGGCTTCGTCGGCACGGGCGTGCCGCTCTTCCTCGCCGGCGCCTACTTCGCCTACAAGGTGCTCCCCACCACGGCGAAGGTCCTGATCGGCTTCACACCGCACGGCGTGAACAACCTGCTGCCGCTGGACGACCTGCTGGACCTGGTCACCCGCATGGTGGTCGTCTTCGGCCTCTCCTTCGAGCTGCCGCTGCTGCTGATCATGCTGAACCTGACCGGTGCCATCACCGGCAGGCGCATGCTCGGCTGGTGGCGGGGCATGATCCTCGGCATCACGGTCTTCGCGGCCGTCGCCACACCGAGCACGGATCCGCTGACGATGCTGATGCTCGCCGGGCCGATCTGGGTGCTGTACTTCGGCGCGGTCGTCTTCTCGCTGCTCAACGACCGGCGCAGGCGGCGCCGCGAAGAGGCGGGCCCGGCCGACGACGAGGCCTCCGAACTGGACCTGACGCCCGAGGACATCGGCGGCATCGAGCCCGTCTCCGCCACCCGCGCCCTGCCCGAGCAGACGAGCACCGACCGGGTCAACGGCTACGACGACATCACCTGACGTCCCCCGCCGTGAGCCGGACCGGCCGCTCACCGACGCCGCGATGCCCCCGTCCCCCGAGGACGGGGGCATCGCGGCGTTGTGGATCAGCCCAAGATCCGGATAATGATCGTCCTGTTGTCAGTGGCGCCCGGTACGCTCGAAAGCACGATGACAGAGGACCTCTCACCGGCCGAGCGGTACGCGGCAGCCCGGAGGCGGGCAGTCGAGCAGGCCACCGCGCTCGCGTCCTTCCGCGAGATGTACGACTTCGGCCTCGACCCCTTCCAGATCGAGGCCTGCCAGGCGCTCGAAGCGGGGAAGGGTGTGCTGGTGGCCGCCCCCACCGGTTCGGGCAAGACGATCGTGGGCGAGTTCGCCGTCCACCTCGCCCTGCAGCAGGGCAAGAAGTGCTTCTACACGACACCCATCAAGGCGCTGTCGAACCAGAAGTACACCGACCTGTGCCGCCGTTACGGCACGGAGAAGGTCGGCCTGCTCACCGGCGACAACAGCGTCAACTCCGATGCCCCGGTGGTCGTGATGACCACCGAGGTGCTGCGGAACATGCTGTACGCGGGCTCCCAGACCCTTCTCGGCCTCGGCCATGTGGTCATGGACGAGGTGCACTACCTCTCCGACCGCTTCCGCGGCGCCGTATGGGAGGAGGTGATCATCCACCTGCCCGAGTCGGTGACCCTGGTGTCACTGTCGGCGACCGTGTCCAACGCCGAGGAGTTCGGTGACTGGCTGGACACCGTCCGCGGCGACACCGAGGTGATCGTCTCCGAGCACCGGCCGGTGCCGCTGTTCCAGCATGTGCTCGCCGGGCGCCGGATGTACGACCTGTTCGAGGAGGGCGAGGGCCACAAGAAGGCCGTCAATCCCGACCTCGCCCGCCTCGCCCGCATGGAGGCGACCCGGCCCTCGTACCAGGACCGCAGACGCGGCCGGGCGATGCGCGAGGCCGACCGCGAGCGGGAGCGCAGACAGCGCTCGCGCGTGTGGACGCCGGGCCGGCCCGAGGTCATCGAGCGCCTCGACTCCGAGGGGCTGCTGCCCGCGATCACCTTCATCTTCAGCCGTGCCGCCTGCGAGGCCGCCGTCCAGCAGTGCCTGTACGCGGGCCTCAGGCTCAACGACGAGGAGGCGCGGGAGCAGGTCCGCGCGCTGGTCGAGGAGCGCACCGCCGCCATCCCGACCGAGGACCTGCACGTCCTCGGCTACTACGAGTGGCTGGAGGGCCTGGAACGCGGCATCGCCGCCCACCACGCGGGCATGCTGCCGACCTTCAAGGAGGTCGTCGAGGAGCTGTTCGTGCGCGGACTGGTCAAGGCCGTGTTCGCGACCGAGACCCTGGCGCTCGGCATCAACATGCCCGCCCGTTCGGTGGTGCTGGAGAAGCTCGTCAAGTGGAACGGCGAGCAGCACGCCGACATCACGCCGGGCGAGTACACCCAGCTGACCGGCCGGGCCGGCAGGCGCGGCATCGACGTCGAGGGGCACGCGGTCGTGCTCTGGCAGCGCGGCATGAGCCCCGAGCACCTCGCCGGTCTCGCGGGCACGCGCACCTACCCGCTGCGCTCCAGCTTCAAGCCGTCGTACAACATGGCGGTCAACCTGGTCGAGCAGTTCGGCCGGCACCGCTCGCGCGAGCTGCTGGAGACCTCCTTCGCGCAGTTCCAGGCCGACAAGTCGGTCGTCGGGATCTCCCGGCAGGTGCAGCGCAACGAGGAGGGCCTGGAGGGCTACAAGGCCTCCATGACCTGCCACCTCGGCGACTTCGAGGAGTACGCGCGGCTGCGCCGCGAGCTGAAGGACCGGGAGACCGAGCTGGCCCGGCAGGGCGTGCACGAGCGGCGCGCCGAGGCCGCCGTCGCCCTGGAGCGGCTCAAGCCGGGCGACGTCATCCACGTGCCCACCGGCAAGTACGCGGGCCTGGCCCTGGTCCTGGACCCGGGCCTGCCCGCCGGCCGGTCCAACGGGCACCGGGGCTTCGACCACCACGACGGTCCGCGCCCGCTGGTGCTGACCGCCGAACGGCAGGTCAAGCGGCTGGCGTCGATGGACTTCCCGGTGCCGGTCGAGCCGCTGGACCGGATGCGGATCCCGAAGAACTTCAACCCGCGCTCGCCGCAGTCCCGCCGGGACCTCGCCTCCGCGCTGCGGAGCAAGGCCGGGCACATCCCGCCGGAGCGGGCCCGCAAGAAGCGGTCGCAGGCCGCCGACGACCGGGAGATCGCACGGCTGCGCACGGCGATCCGGGCCCACCCCTGCCACGGCTGCGACGACCGTGAGGACCATGCCCGCTGGGCCGAGCGCCACCACCGGCTGCTGCGTGACACCTCGCAGCTGGAGCGCCGGATCGAGGGCCGTACCAACACGATCGCGCGTACCTTCGACCGGATCGTGGCGCTGCTGACCGAACTCGACTACCTGCGCGGCGACGAGGTCACCGAGCACGGCAAGCGGCTCGCCCGGCTCTACGGCGAACTCGACCTGCTGGCCAGCGAATGCCTGCGCGAAGGCGTCTGGGAGGGCCTCGGCCCGGCCGAACTCGCGGCCTGCGTCTCGGCGTTGGTGTACGAGGCGCGGGTCGGTGACGACGCGATGGCGCCCAAGCTGCCCTCCGGCAAGGCGAAGGCCGCGCTGGGGGAGATGGTCCGGATCTGGGGCCGACTCGATGCTCTGGAGGAGGACTTCCGGATCAACCAGACCGAGGGAGTAGGCCAGCGCGAGCCGGACCTCGGCTTCGCCTGGGCCGCCTACATGTGGGCCTCCGGCAAGGGCCTGGACGAGGTGCTGCGCGAGGCGGAGATGCCGGCCGGTGACTTCGTGCGCTGGTGCAAGCAGGTCATCGACGTGCTCGGGCAGATCTCGGCGGCTTCTCCTGTGGAGGGCTCGACGGTGGCGAAGGCCGCCCGCAAGGCCGTCGAACAGTTGCTGCGGGGTGTGGTCGCCTACTCCTCGGTGGGCTGACCCTGAGCCTGCGGGCGCGGGTGAACTGTCGCTGATCGCGCAGTTCCCCGCGCCCTCTTTTTTTGGGTGCACACCAGGCGCCCGGCCCCGAGCTGTCCGGGCTGCCGAGGAGCCCCCATTTCACTCATCACGGTGAGTGACTCTCGCACGCGCGTACACCGTCACGCACCGTGTTCGAATGATCTCCGAGCGTGCAAATGTGGCCGAGCGTACTCCTGTTGCGCGGGCGATTTCAGGTGCTTGCCGAATATGACACGGCGATGATCCGGTCGGACTAAGCTCGCCCGCGGCGCACCGAGTTGAGGTGAATTCGTGCGCCTGTTCCCAAACACCCGGAAGATCCCTTCGGTTCCATGAACCTTCCCCCCAAAAGCTCCTCTGACACCCAGCCGATTCGTCTCAGAAGGCATCCATGGTGAGTGTTCGAAAGCCTCCCGGCGGCCGTGAACGTCCTTATGCCCGCGTGCTGTTGCTCCCGGCCATAGTGATGGCCGCGGCGACCGGGGCCGCCGCCGCCCTGGTACCGGCCACGGCCCGGATCGCCGTCGGCGGATGCGGCGCCGTTGCCGTGCTGCTGGTCCTCGCCACGGGCGCCGAAGCCCTCCGCCGCGGACGCAAGCTCCGCGAGGCGCAGGCCGAGCACGCCCGTCACACCGCGTATCTGGAACGCCGCCTCGCCGCGCACGACGAGGAGATCGTCCGCCTCAGCACCGAGGTCATGCCGAACGCGCTGCACCGGCTGCGCTACGGAGAGCCGCTCCGGGAGGTGATGCGCAAGGTCGTCGACCTCGACCCCGAACTGCGTCACATGCCCGAGTCGCAGCGCACCCTGCTGCACTGCGCGCTGCGCGGCGCCGACCACGAGATCTCGATGCGCGACGCGACCGAGCGCTCCTTCGTCAGCATCGCCCGCCGCATCCAGGCCATCGTCCACCAGCAGGCCAACGAACTGCGCGAGATGGAGGAGGACCACGGCCGCAACCCCGAGGTCTTCGACGACCTGCTGCGCCTGGACCACGGCAGCGCGCTGATCGGCCGTCTCGCGGACACCATCTCCGTGCTCGGCGGCGGCCGCCCCGGCCGCCAGTGGCCCCTGCCCGTGTCGCTCTACAGCGTGCTGCGCGGTGCCATGTCCCGGATCCTGGAGTACCGGCGCATCGAGCTGAACTCCATCGTCAACATCAACATCAAGGGCACCTCGGTCGAGCCGATCATCCACGCGGCCGCCGAGCTCCTCGACAACGCGACCCGCTACTCGCCTCCGTCGACCAAGGTGCACGTCACCGCCGCCGAGGTGCAGACCGGCGTCGTCATCGAGATCGAGGACGCCGGCGTCAGCCTCAGCGAGGAGTCCCGCGCCCGCATCGAGAAGGCGATCACGGACGCCATGGCGGGCGACGACGCGGAGAACCTGGGCTCGAGCCCCCGCCTCGGCCTCGCCGTCGTCGGCCGGCTCTGCAAGGCCTTCGACATGCAGGTCTCGCTGCGCGCCTCCGCCTACGGCGGCGTCCGCGCGATCCTCGTCGTACCGGGCGTCATGACCACCACCGAGCCCGGCGTCGGCGCCGCCCACGGCATCGGTGCCACCGCCGTGCCGAAGGCCGAACTCGGCGCGGTGGAGGGCCCGAAGCGCCCGCCCAAGAAGCGCCGCCCCACCAGCCCCCGCATCCCCGCCGGGATCTCCATGGAGGACGACGTCCCCGAGGTCACCGAGTGGACGGCGGGCGGGTTGCCGCAGCGCCGCAGCCGCGTGAAGACCCCGCTCAGTCAGCGGATCGCCGAGCAGGCCGCCATCGAGCGCGCCGAGCGCGAGGGCAGGCCGACCATCTGGTCCCAGCACAAGCCCGCACCCGAGCCCGAGATGGACCCCGAGCTGAAGAAGCTGCGCGAGCGGCCGCCGGGCATGTGGGTGGACGACTTCTGGAACGGCCTGAGGAAGGGCATGCCCGAGGACGCCACCGCGGCCGAGCTCACCGACTTCACGCTGAACCCCGCCGCGTACCAGCACCTGCTCAACGATTCGGACACCGTTACCGAGGCCGTCACCGAGGCCGACGACGAGGGGGACCTCAAGTGATCCAGCAGCGAGGCAACTTCGACTGGATGCTCAAGCAGCTGAACGACGGCGTACCGGGCATCGAGATGATCGTGGTCCTCTCCGCCGACGGACTGCGCATCGCCCGTCACGGAGGCGACCCCGACGCCGCCGACCGGGTCGCCGCCGCCTGCGCGGGCGTACAGAGCCTCGCCGGTGCCATCATCCAGGAGATCCCCGGCGCCGGCGAGATGAAGCTCGTCGTCATCGAGATCGACGGCGGCTACTTCTACCTCATGAACGCCGGTGCCAACGCCTACCTCGCCGTGCTCGCCGACGTGACCTGCGAGCCGGGCCGGATGAGCGGCATGATGCGTGACCTCGTCGTCCGGGTGGGCGCCCATCTCACCAGTCCGCCCCGGCGGAACGGGCAGACCGTATGACTCCTCCGCGACGCAAACGGCGCCAGCCGCAGCAACTGCCGCCACCGCCACCGCCGCCCCCTCGACCGGCGGAAGGCGAGCAGCCGCGCAGGTACCCCGAACGGCTGTACACCATCGCCGGCACCGCCGACGGCGGCCGGGCCGAACTCGACCTGGTCACCCTGATCGTGGCGCGCTCCGCGCCGCCGCCGTCCTCCTCACCGGAGGAGGCGGCCGTGCTCCGGCTCTGCTCCGCCCCCCTGTCCGTGGCCGAGCTCTCGGCCTACCTCAATCTGCCGTTCAGCGCGATGACCGTCCTGATCACCGAGCTGATCACGAACGAACTGGTACAGGCCCGCGCCCCGATCGTCCGGCAGGCGGTCGCCGACCGTTCACTCCTCGAAGCGGTGATGCATGGACTTCAACGGCTCTGACACCCTCCCCGGACCACGCGCCGAGGACCATCTGCCGCACACGGCACAGTCCGCGGCGAAGATCGTGATCGTGGGCGGCTTCGGCGTCGGCAAGACCACCATGGTCGGTTCGGTCAGCGACATCAGGCCGCTGACCACCGAGGAGACCATGACCCAGGCCGGCATCGGGGTCGACGACAACTACGGCTCCGACTCCAAGACGGCCACCACCGTGGCCATGGACTTCGGCCGCATCAGCATCACCGACAGGCTGGTGCTCTACCTCTTCGGGACCCCCGGCCAGGAGCGCTTCTGGTTCCTGTGGAACGGCCTGTTCGAAGGGGCGCTCGGCGCGGTCGTCCTGGTCGACACCCGGCGCCTGGAAGTCAGCTTCGACGTCATGGGACGCCTGGAGGAGCGCGGGGTGCCCTTCGTCGTGGCCATCAACTCCTTCCCCGACGCGCCCCGTTACCCGGCCGAGGAACTGCGCACCGCGCTGGACCTGACCCCGGACATCCCGATCATGGACTGCGATGTGCGCCGCCGGGCGTCCAGCAAGGACGTGCTGATGACCCTGATGCGCTTCCTGCACTCGCTCGCCCTGTCCGGCGCCCTCACCTGACCCCCATCCGTTCTGCCCCCACACCCTTCCGTTCCGGAGCGACACCGTGACGTCTGAACCCCAATACCTGACCGGCACAGACCCCACCTCCGGCCCGCCGCCGGGCTGCCCGGCGCACGGCCGGGGCCCCGGGGGACTGCACCGGCTCTACGGCCCCGACGCGGCCGAGCTGGGCGACCTCTATGAGCGCCTGCGGGAGGAGCACGGCCCCGTGGCGCCCGTGCTGCTGCACGACGACGTACCGATGTGGGTGGTCCTCGGGCACGCCGAGAACCTGCACCTGGTGCGCAGCCCCTCCCAGTACACCCGCGACAGCAGGCTCTGGACCCCGCTCCAGGAGGACATGGTCAAACCCGACCACCCGCTGATGCCGCACATCGCCTGGCAGCCCATCTGCTCGCACGCCGAGGGCGACGAGCACCAGCGGCTGCGCGCGGCGGTCACCGGCGCCATGTCGACCATCGACCACCGCAGCATGCGCCGCCACATCGGCCGCTACACCCAGGAACTGGTCAACGGCTTCTGCGAGCGGGGCCGGGCCGATCTGGTCTCCCAGTTCGCCGAGCACCTGCCGATGGCCGTCATGTGCGAGATCCTCGGCATGCCCGAGGAGTACAACGACCGGATGGTGCAGGCGGCCCGTGACGCGCTCAAGGGCACCGAGACCGCCATCCAGAGCCATGCCTACGTCATGGACGCGCTGAGCCGGCTCACCACCCGCCGCCGCACCCGGCCCGAGGACGACTTCACCAGTCACCTCATCACCCACCCCGCGGGACTGACCGACGACGAGGTACGCGAACACCTGCGCCTCGTCCTGTTCGCGGCCTACGAGGCCACCACCAACCTGCTCGGCAACGCACTGCGCATGGTCCTCACCGAGCCCGGGTTCCGCGCCCAGCTCAACGGCGGCCAGATGACCGTGCCCGAGGCGATCGAGCAGTCCCTGTGGGACGAGCCGCCGTTCAGCACCGTTCTCGGCTACTTCGCCAAGCAGGACACGGAGCTGGGCGGACAGCGCATCCGCAAGGGCGACGGGCTGCTCTTCGCGCCCGCACCGGGCAACGTCGACCCGCGGGTGCGGCCCGACCTGTCCGCCAACATGCAGGGCAACCGCTCCCACCTCGCCTTCGGCGGCGGCCCGCACGAGTGCCCGGGCCAGGACATCGGCCGTGCCATCGCCGACGTCGGCGTGGACGCCCTGCTGATGCGGCTGTCGGACATCCAGCTGGACTGTGCCGAGGAGGAGCTGCGCTGGAGGTCGTCCATCGCCTCCCGGCACCTGGTGGCCCTGCCGGTGCGCTTCGAACCGAAGCCCCAGCAGGACGTGCAGCGTCCGCCCAGCCCCTCACCCGTCCCGTCGCAGCGCGCCACCTGGCAGATCGGCACCCCGGCCACGGACCCGGCACCTGTCGTCGAACCCAGGCCGGCGGCGCCGGCCGCCCCCGAACCCGTGGCACCGCAGCCGGCCCGCCGGGAGAACCTGTGGCGGCGCATGCTGCGCTGGTGGCGCGGCGACTGAGCACAGGGGCGGCGCCGTCACGGCTGCCGGTCGGCCCACTGTGCCGGGGCCGACCACGCCGACAGCGCCCGCCCGCTGCTGAACCTGTGCTCCGCCCCCGTGACCGGATCGGTGAACTCCAGCCTCCGCGCGAGCAGTTGCAATGGACGCCGGAAGTCACCGGGCGGCACGGGGGCGCTCGCCTCCGGGTACAGCGGATCGCCGAGGATGGGCACGCCCAGCGCGTTCAGATGCACGCGCAGCTGATGGGTCTGCCCGGTCTCGGGGACGAGCCGGTAGCGGCCCAGCCCGGCCCGGTGCTCGGCCAGCTCCACCCGCGTCACCGCGTTCGGCTCGCCCTCGACCTCCCGGGCGGCCGGCACCCCGCGCTCCTTGACGATCCTGCTGCGCACGGTCCGGGGCAGGGCGAGCGCGGGGTCGTACGGCGCGACGGCCTCGTACTCCTTGCGCACCTGCCGGTCCCGGAACAGCGTCTGGTACGCCCCGCGTTCCTCGGGCCGCACCGTGAACAGCACCAGACCGGCCGTGAGCCGGTCCAGCCGGTGTGCGGCGGTCAGCGCCGGCAGATCCAGCTCGCGGCGCAGCCGGGCCAGCGCGGTCTCGGCGACATGGCTGCCACGCGGGGTCGTGGCGAGAAAGTGCGGTTTGTCGGCCACGACGATGTGCGCGTCCCGGTGGACCACCTCCAGCGGGAACGGCACCGGCACCTCGGCGGGCAGCTCCCGGTGGAACCACACGAACATCCCCGGCTCGTACGGAGCGTCCGGCGCCACCGGCCGCCCGTCGGCCGCCACCACCAGCCCCTGCTCGAACATCCCCTCGATCACGCCGGGCCCGGCGCCCGACAGCCGCTGTACGAGATGGTCGCGCACGGTGGCCCACTCCCCGCCGGACGGCAGCCGCACCCGGACCGGGTCGACACCGTCGCGCTGGGGGAGCGGGGCGGGCGGGGGCGGCGTACGGCGTCTCATCGCCACCCAGAATACGGTTGAGCCGACGGCCCGGCCCTCGGCAGGATGTCGACCGTGCCCTTCCTCACCCGCCCGGTACTGACCGCCGGAGCCCTCGCCCGCACCCCGCAGCCCACCCTCCCGACCGGTGACGGCCTGGTCCTGCGCCCCTGGCGGGCCGGGGACGCGCCCGCCGTGCACGCCGCCTTCCAGGACCCGGTCCTGCACCAGTGGCACATCCGGTCCAGCGACTCCGAGGAGGAGGCGGCCGGCTGGATCGCGCAGTGGCAGGCGTCCTGGGAGGGCGAGGACAACGCCCAGTGGGCCGTCGTGGACGCGGACACGGACGAGCTGCTGGGCAGGGTCGCCCTCCGGCAGATCCTGCTCGGCGAGGGTGTGGCCGAGGTCGCGTACTGGACGGTGGCGCGGGCCCGCGGCAGGGGCGTCGCCGCCCGTTCCACGACCACCCTGACCCGCTGGGCCTTCGAGGCGATCGGCCTGCACCGCCTCGAACTCCTGCACGCCACCGCCAACGAGGCGTCCTGCCGGGTCGCCGCCAAGTGCGGCTACGCCCTGGAGGGCGTCAAGCGCAGCGCCTTCCTGCACCCGGACGGCTGGCACGACCTGCACCTCCACGCGCGCGTGCACGGAGACTGACCCCCACGCGCACCGGCCGGGGCGGCCAACTCCCGGCCCGGGGCTGCCGTGTGACCGATGAGATGATGGGGGGTCGAACTCTCCTGCCCCGAGGTGAAGCCCATGCCCCCCTATGAGCTTGCGGACCGACTCGTCATCGGCGTCGCCTCCAGCGCCCTGTTCGATCTGGAAGAGTCGGACGCGGTGTTCCGGGATCAGGGGGAGGAGGCCTACCGGGCCCACCAGGAAGAGAATCTCGGCACCACGCTGCGTCCCGGAGCCGCGTTCGCGTTCATCCAGCGGCTGCTCTCGCTCAACGACCTCGGCGATCTGGGGGATCCGCTCGTCGAGGTCATCATCCTCTCGCGCAACGACCCCGACACCGGTCTGCGGGTCATGCGGTCCATCCAGACCCATGAGCTGCCGATCACCCGGGCCGTCTTCATGCAGGGGCGTTCGCCCTACCCGTTCATGACCGCGTTCAACATGTCGCTGTTCCTGTCGGCGAACGGGGACGACGTGCGGGAAGCCGTCGCCGCGGGCCTGCCCGCGGGGCATGTCCTCGGCTCCCCCTACGCCGACGATCCCGCCGACCCGGATCTGCGCATCGCCTTCGACTTCGACGGCGTGCTGGCCGGCGACGCCTCGGAGCAGGTGTACCAGGCGGGCGGTCTGGAGGAGTTCCGCGCCCATGAGGCCCGCAACGCCGCGACTCCGCACGATCCCGGACCGCTGCGCGACTTCCTGGCCGGCGTGAACCGGATACAGCGCCGCGAGGAGCAGCGGCGGCGGGACGACCCGGACTACAGGATCCGGGTGCACGTCTCCCTCGTGACCGCGCGCAGCGCGCCGACGCACGAGCGTGCCGTGACGAGCCTCAAGAAGTGGGGCGTCACCGTCAACGACGCGTTCTTCCTCGGCGGCATAGAGAAGGGCGCCGTCATGAAGGTGCTGAACCCGCACATCTTCTTCGACGACCAGGTGACCCACCTGGAGCGCACGTCCCGGACGACGCCCAGCGTGCACGTCCCCTTCGGCAAGATCAACGAAGCGGCGTCCTGAGCGAGGCCGCCCGAGAGCGACGGCCTTCGCCTTCGGCGACGCGGTCCTCAGGGATGCGGCCCTCAGGGATGCGGTCCTTCGGCAACGCGGTCCTTCGAAGACGCGGTCCTTCGGAGACGCGGTCCTTCGGAGACGCGGTCCCGCGGAACACGCTTGAGGAACGCAGACCTAGGCGGCCGCCGCGCCGCTGCTCTCCTGCTCGGCCTCGATGCGGGCGTTCCACTCCCGCTTGGAGGCCTGCCAGCCGTCCTCGTTGTGGCCCAGGCGCCAGTAGCCGGAGATCGACAGGTCCTCGCGCGGGATCTGCAGTTCGATCCGGAGCATCCGGCGCAGTTCCTTCACGAACGCCGCCTCACCGTGCACGAACGCGTGCGGCCGGCCCGCCGGGAACTCCAGCGCGCGCACGGCCTCCAGCAGGGCCTCGCCCACCGGCCGCTCCCCACGGTGCAGCCAGACGACCTCCACATCGGAGTCGATCTTCTGCTCCTCCTCGGGACCCGACACCTCCACGAAGGCGTGCGCGAGGGCACCGGCGGGCAGCGACTCCAGGGCGCGGGCGATCGCGGGCAGCGCGCTCTCGTCACCGGCGAGCAGATGCCAGTCCGCGCTCGGGTCGGGCGCGTACGCGCCTCCGGGACCGATGAAGCGCACGACCTCTCCCGGCTGCACCCGGGTGGCCCACGGCCCCGCCAGGCCCTCGTCGCCGTGGATCACGAAGTCCAGGGTCAGCTCCAGGGTTTCCGGGTCCCAGGCGCGCACCGTGTACGTCCGTGTGACCGGCCACTGCTCCCTGGGGAACTCCGCGCGGATCCGCTCCAGGTCGAAGGGCTCCGGATAGCTCACGCCGGGTGGGCCGAACAGCAGTTTCACATAGTGGTCGGTGCAGGTGTCCGCCGCGAGACCGGCGAGTTCCCCGCCACCGAGCACCACACGCTGCATGTGCGGGGTCAGCCGCTCGGTGCGCACCACCCGGGCGGTACGGGGCTTGCGCGGCTGTCGTCCCGGACGCTCTGCCATCACGGCCTCCTGCTGCATTGGTTAGGTTTACCTAAGTTAGCATCTCTCTTCGGTGGACAGGGGTTTCACGGGGGCAGGATGAACGCGTTTTACCGGAAGATTCCGTTGTGCATCACTCCCCGAGCGTCGCCAGCAGGCGCTGCAGGGAGCCGCCCAGCCCCCAGCGCGCCGCCAGTGACTCCAGACCCGCCGGGTCGCGCGGGGCGCGTGGCAGGGTGGTGTCGACGGCCGGCAGCGGCACGTCGTCCGCCACCCGCACCACCTTCGGCGCGAGGGCCACATACGGCCGTGCCTCGGTCAGCCGCTTGCGCTGCGACGGCGTGAGCTTCGCCCGCGGATCGTCGACCGCCGCCATGATCCCGGCCAGATCGCCGAACTCGGCGAGCAGCTTGGCGGCCGTCTTCTCGCCGATGCCGGCCACGCCCGGCAGGCCGTCGCTCGGATCGCCGCGCAGCAGTGCCAGGTCCGCGTACCCCCGGCCGTCGACCCCATACTTCTCGCGCAGCACCGCCTCGTCGGTCAGCTGCAGCGTGCCGACCCCCTTGAGCGGGTACAGCACCCGGATCCCGCGCTCGTCGTCGACGAGCTGATAGAGGTCGCGGTCGCCGGTGACGATGTCCACGGGAGCGTCCGAGCGCGCGGTGAACGTACCGATCACATCGTCGGCCTCGTACCCCTCGACCCCGACCCGGGCGATGCCGACCGCGTCCAGCACGGACTCGATGACCGGCACCTGCGGGGAGAGCGTGTCCGGCACCTGCTCCTCGTCCGGGCCGCCCTCGTGCTCCACCGCGACCCGGTGCGCCTTGTAGGTGGGGATGAGGTCCACCCGCCACTGCGGCCGCCAGTCGGCGTCCATGCAGGCCACCAGCTGCCCCGGCCGGTGGTCCCTGACCAGCCGGTCGATGAAGTCCAGCAGACCCCGCACGGCGTTCACCGGCGTGCCGTCCGGCGCCTTCACGGAGTCCGGCACGCCGAAGTAGGCGCGGAAGTACAGCGAGGCGGTGTCGAGAAGCATCAGTCGTCCGGTCACGCTCGCATCATGCCGCACGGCACTGACAGTCACCGGTCGCGGGAGTCCGGACGCTGTGAGGTGGGCCACTTAAAAGTTTGACCAAGAAGGTTCTGGAAAGGCGCGGCCTCTGTCCTGTCCCGTCCGACGAGAGGTACGCGTGTCATCCAGGCTTGAGGCCGAGCATCTGTTCAAGGTGTTCGGCAGACGACCGCACCAGGCAGTGGAACGGCTGCGGCAGGGCGCCGACCGTGAGGAGCTGCGCGCCGACGGCACCACGGCCGCCGTGATCGACGCGTCCTTCGCCGTCGAGGCCGGCGAGATCTTCGTGGTCATGGGCCTGTCGGGCTCCGGCAAGTCCACCTTGCTGCGCATGCTCAACGGTCTGCTGGAGCCGACCGCGGGCCAGGTCCGCTTCGACGGCCAGGACCTGACCGCGCTCACCGACCGTGCGCTGCGTGAGCTGCGCTCGAAGAAGATCAGCATGGTCTTCCAGCACTTCGCGCTCTTCCCGCACCGCAGTGTCCGCGACAACGCGGCCTACGGCCTGGCCGTGCAGGGCGTGCCCCGCGCCGAGCGCGAACGCCGCGCCGACGAGGCGCTCGCCCTGTGCGGTCTGGCCGGCTGGGAGGACTCCTGGCCCGACGAGCTGTCCGGCGGCATGCAGCAGCGCGTGGGCCTGGCCCGCGCCCTCGCCACCGACGCCGACCTGCTCCTGATGGACGAGTCCTTCAGCGCCCTGGACCCGCTGATCCGCCGCGACATGCAGGACCAGCTCCTGGAACTGCAGAAGACGCTGAAGAAGACCATCGTCTTCATCACCCACGACCTCAACGAGGCCATGCGCCTGGGCGACCGCATCGCCGTCATGCGCGACGGGCGCATCGTGCAGACCGGCACCGCCGAGGACATCCTGCTGCGCCCGGCGGGTGACTACGTCGCCTCCTTCATCCAGGACGTCGACCGCTCCCGCGTGCTGACCGCCGCCGCCGTGATGGACACCGAGGTCCGCGGCGACGAGGCCGACTGCGGCTGCGAGACGGCCGCGCCCGGCACGCCGTTCGCCGAGCTGTGCGCGATCAGCGCCCGCCTCACCCACCCGGTCGCCGTCCTGGACGCCGACCGCGCGCTCGTCGGCGTCGTACCCCGGCAGCGCCTCGTCGGCCTCCTCGGCGACGAACAGGGCGAACCCACCGCGTGCGACAACGGCGGGAAGAAGGTGGTCAACCGTGCCTAGGCTGCACCTCGGCGACTGGGTCGACTCCGGTGTCGACTGGCTGGTCGCCCACCTGTCCTGGCTGTTCGACGCGATCCGCGCGGTCGTGGAGGGCATGTACGACGGCATCGACGCGGTCCTCACCGCGCCCGCGCCGCTGCTGCTGGCCGGCATCCTCGCGGTCGCCGCCTGGTGGCTGCGCGGGCTGGGCGCGGGCGTCCTCGCCTTCGCCGGGTTCGCGCTCGTCGACTCGCTCGCCCTGTGGGACCGGGCCATGTCCACGCTGGCCCTGGTCCTCGTCGCCACCGTCATCGCCCTGGTGATCTCGATCCCGCTGGGCATCTGGGCCGCCCGCTCCAGGGCGGTCAGCGCCACGGTGCGGCCGGTCCTGGACCTGCTCCAGACGATGCCCTCGATGGTCCTGCTGATCCCGGCGATCCTCTTCTTCGGCCTGGGCACCGCGGCCGGTGTCATCGCCACCCTGATCTTCGCGCTCGCCCCCGGCGTCCGCATGACCGAGCTGGGCATCCGCCAGGTCGACCCCGAACTGGTCGAGGCCGCCGAGGCGTTCGGCACCAGCCCGCGCGACATCCTGCTGCGCCTCCAGCTGCCGCTCGCCCTGCCGACCATCATGGCCGGCGTCAACCAGGTGATCATGCTGGGCCTGTCCATGGTCGTCATCGCCGGCATGGTCGGCACCGGCGGCCTCGGCGGCGCCGTCAACGAGGCCATCGGCCAGCTCGACATCGGCTTCGGTTTCGAGGCCGGCGTCGGCATCGTCGTCCTCGCCATCTACCTGGACCGGATGACCGGAGCCCTCGGCACCCACCTCTCCCCGCTGGGCCGCAGGGCCGCGGCGAAGGCCCGGACGACCGCCTGGTCGTACCGGCCCCGCCCGGCGGTCGCCGTCGTCGGCGTGGTCGTCCTCGCGCTCGTCGCGGGCGGCCTGGGGATCTTCGGCTCCTCGTCCTCCACCTCCGAGGCCTCCGGCACGAACGTCGGCAAGGGCAAGGAGATCAAGATCGGCTACATCCCCTGGGACGAGGGCATCGCCTCCACCTTCCTCTGGAAGGAGCTGCTGGAGCGGCGCGGCTTCAAGGTCACCACCACCCAGTACGCCGCCGGCCCCCTCTACACCGGCCTCGCCACCGGCCAGCTCGACTTCGAGACCGACTCCTGGCTGCCCACCACGCACGCCGAGTACTGGAAGAAGTACGGCAAGCAGCTCGACGACCTCGGCAAGTGGTTCGGCCCCACCTCCCTGGAGCTGACCGTCCCCTCCTATGTCAAGGACGTGAACTCCCTGGCGGACCTCAAGTCCCATGCCTCCGAGTTCGACGGGAAGATCGTCGGCATCGAGCCCAGCGCGGGCATGATGGGCCTGCTCAAGGACAAGGTCCTTGGGGAGTACGGCCTGCAGGGCACGTACGACGTCGTCGACGGCTCCACGCCCGCGATGCTCGCCGAGCTGAAGCGCGCCTACGCCAGGAAGCAGCCGGTCGTCGTCACCCTCTGGTCGCCGCACTGGGCGTACAGCGACTACGACCTGAAGAAGCTCAAGGACCCCCGGGGCGCCTGGGGCAAGGGCGACGGCGTGCACACCCTCTCCCGCAAGGGCTTCGCCGCCGACAATCCCGAGGTCGGCAAGTGGCTGAAGAACTTCTCGATGACCGAGAAGCAGCTCACCGGCCTCGAGGCGCAGATCCAGAAGGCCGGCAAGGGCAAGGAGCAGGACGCGGTCCGCACCTGGCTCGCGCAGCACCCGGGGCTGGCCGACACCTGGGCGCCGGTCGCCCGGGCGGGTGCCGAGAAGCAGGCGGCCGGGTGACCTGACCGGCCCGGACCGCCGCCGGAGGGGCGGGTGCCGCCGTACGTCCGTCGACGGGCGTGGGGCGCCGCCCGCCCCTCGCGCCGTCCGGGGCCTGCCCGGGCGGCCGCTCCGCCTACGGTCAGGATCCGGCCAACTACGCAGCGCCATGGACCCCGCCGCCGCGGGAACACGGACGGTCGCTGCGGCCTTGAACCAGGAGAGACCCGTGCCGCACGGCCGGCCACCGGACTGGCGTGAACCGTGGGGTACGGGCCCCCGGGCGTGTCGGGGATGTGACAGCCGCGTGAAACGGTTTGCCGAACATGCGTAGGGTGCAGACAACTCATCAGAGGTGTACCCGGCGGCGGGCACCCTGTCGGCGGAACGACGAGTGAAGGAGGGAGCCGGAGCGATGGGCGACCACAAAGAGCAGCAGCCCGTGCGCGTGGGCGCGGCCGTCCGGCGGCGTCGCCGTGCGCTGGAGCTCACCCTCGCCGTCGTGGCCGAGCGCAGCGGCCTCTCGGTGCCCTTCCTCAGCCAGGTCGAGAACGACCGCGCCCGCCCGAGCCGCACCTCCCTGGAGAAGCTGGCCGACGCCCTGCGCACCACGGCCGTGGAGCTGCTCGCCGCCGCCGACCCGGCGTGCAGCGTGGACGTCGTACGCGCGGACCTCACCGCCGAGGGCGAGGGCGACTTCACCCCGCGCACCCGCTCCCTGGTGCGCGGCCACCATCAGCTGCACGCCTCCGAGTTCACCGGCGACCACGACGCCGGCCGCGAGTTCCAGCACCGCAACGACGAGCTGATGTACGTCGCCGACGGCGCCGTCGAGATCGAGGCCGAGGGCCGTGCCTACCGCCTCGGCCGCGGCGACACCCTGTATCTGACCGGCGGGGTCCGCCACCGCTGGCGGGCGACGGTCCCGGACACCCGGGTGATCGTGGTGGCGGTCGCCGAACACATCGAGGCCGTCCAGGACCGGTCCCGCTGAGCGGGTTCGAGGGAGGTCGCGTGATGAGGGTCGTCTCCCTCGTCCCGTCGCTGACCGAGGCGGTGGCCGCGACGCTGCCCGGTGTGCTCGTCGGCGCGACGGACTGGTGCAGCCATCCGGCGGGCCTCGACCTCACCCGGATCGGCGGCACCAAGAACCCGGACACGGACCGGATCCGCGCCCTCGCCCCCGACCTGGTGATCGCCAACGAGGAGGAGAACCGCGCCCCCGATCTGGACGCCCTGCGCGCGGCGGGCACGGAGGTGCTGGTCACCGAGGTGCGGACGGTGCCCCAGGCCTTCCGGGAGCTGGACCGCGTGCTGACCGCCTGCGGCGCGCGGACCCGGCCCCGCTGGCTGGAGGAGGCGGAGGCCGTCTGGGCCGCGCTGCCGGAACCGGCGGTCCGCACCACGGCCGTCGTACCGATCTGGCGCAGGCCCTGGATGGTCCTGGGCCGCGACACCTTCGCGGGTGACGTCCTGGCCCGCCTCGGCGTGCACCACCTCTACGCCGCCCATCCCGACCGCTACCCCCGGATGCCCCTGGAGGAGCTGCGGGCGGCCCGTCCGGACCTCGTCGTCCTCCCGGACGAGCCCTACCGCTTCACCGCCGACGACGGCCCCGAGGCCTTCCCCGGACTGCCCTGCGCCCTGGTCGGCGGACGGCACCTCACCTGGTACGGCCCGTCACTGGCCGAGGCGCCGCGGGTGCTGGCCGAGGCCCTGCGAGCAGCTCACCGCTGAGCAGACCCCGTACCGTCCCCGCCGAGGCCGCGAGCCAGGCGGTGACCAGCAGCGCGTACAGGGCGACCGCCAGGACTTCGTACCCGGCGAGCCCGGTGTGGCGGGCCAGGGCGGCGGCACCGGTGACACAGGTGCCCACCGGGAAGGTGAACGCCCACCAGGTCATCGCGAAGCCCATGCCCTGCCGCCGGGCCCGCACCACGTGCACGGTCGCGAGCGCCAGCCACAGCAGCGCGAACCCCATGACCGGCACTCCGTAGAGCACGGCGAACACGTCGAGGCCGCGGTCGTACGGCGCCGGTACGACCCCGGGGGCGTCGTCGGCGATCAGGCCGACCGCGGTGGTCGACTGCCCGAGCGGGCCCAGGACCAGGAACAGGGTCGGGGTGAGCGCGAGCGGCAGCGGGCCGCCGGTGATCAGCCGGGCGAAGACCAGCGGCAGCATCAGCAGCGTGGCCAGCAGGCTCAGTCCGAACAGCGCGAAGCACGCCAGCAGCAGGGTCTCCCGGGGCTGCCCGGGCGGCAGATGCGGCACGAGCAGCGGGCCGAGCGCGGCCGACACCATCGGCGCGACGAGCGGCAGCAGCCAGACCGGGGTGGCCTGGGACGGCTCGACGCGGTGCCGCACCGCCATCAGATACGGCACCGCGACGGCGGCGGTGAGCCCGATCCCCGTACCGGCGGTGAACAGCACCGTGTCGAGCGCGACGGCGGGACCGGTGCCGATCCAGTCCCGGCCGACGGTCACGGCGCCGCCGCCGACCGCGAGCAGGGCCATGGACAGACAGCCGTAGAAGGGGGCCATGGCGGGGTCGAGGAGATGGGCACGGGCCTGGTCGCGGTGGTGGGTCCAATGCCGGGCGCGGGCGGTCAGCAGCGTCGCCAGCAGCAGCGAGGCCAGCGCCCAGACGGCCGCGCAGACCCCGCGCAGCCCGGTGAGGTGTACGGGAAGTGCGGCGCCGGCCGTGCCGACGACGGAGGTCCCCATGACGGCGGCGTACCAGTTGGGACCGAGGTGCCGCACACGCACGGCGCGGGCGGCGGGAAGGGAATGTACTGCGGTGACCATGACCCCACCTTCGCGCCGTCGATCGCCCCTGACCAGGGGGTTCATATCTATCAGGGCATAAGCTGGTCTTATGAGTGAGGAGTACGCGACGGACGACGGACGCCCCGGCGGCTCGCTGGCGCACCGCGTGCCGGACCTCGGCGCGCTGGAGCTGCTGCTGGCCGTCGCACGGCTGGGCAGCCTGGGGGCGGCCGCGCGGGAGGTCGGCATCACCCAGCCGGCCGCCAGCAGCCGCATCCGCTCCATGGAACGGCAGCTGGGCGTGGCCCTGGTCGACCGCTCGCCGCGCGGCTCCCGGCTCACGGACGCGGGCGCCCTGGTGACCGACTGGGCCCGGCGGGTCGTGGAGGCGGCGGCCGCCTTCGACGCGGGCGCGCGGGCCCTGCGCGACCGGCGGGACTCGCGGCTGCGGGTGGCGGCGAGCATGACCATCGCCGAGTACCTGCTTCCGGGCTGGCTCCTCGCCCTGCACGCCGAGCGGCCCGACACGGCGGTGTCGCTGCTGGCGGGCAACTCGGCGAAGGTCGCGGAGCTGTTGCTGGCCGACGAGGCGGACCTGGGCTTCGTGGAGGGGCTCACGGTTCCGGCGGGCCTGGACTCCACGGTCATCGCCCACGACCGCCTGATCGTCGTCACGGCCCCCGGCCACCCCTGGGCCCGCCGCCGGCGCCCCGTGACCGCGCAGGAGCTGGCGGCCACGCCCCTGATCCTGCGCGAGCGGGGGTCCGGTACCCGCCAGGTCCTGGACACGGCCCTGGGCGGCCTCGCCCGCCCCCTCATCGAACTCTCCTCCACGACGGCGGTGAAGGCGTCGGCGGTCAGCGGCGCGGGCCCCTCGGTCCTGAGCGAACTGGCCGTGGGGGAGGAGCTGGCGATGCGGCGCCTGGTGAGCATCCCGGTGGAGGGCGTGTCCCTGCGCCGCGACCTGAGAGCGGTCTGGCCGACAGGACACCGCCCCACGGGCCCGGCCCGCGAACTGCTGTCCCTCACGAGGGGGTAGCGGGCGGGGCGTCGGCGGGGGGTTCACGCGGGGCAGCCGGCCGGGACGTCGGCACGGGGGCCGTTGTCGGTCACGAGGGGTGGCGGGCCGGGGGCACCGGCGGGGGAGCGGGCTCTGTCGTTCATGAGGGGCGGCGGGCCCGAGGTCGTCCGCGAGGGGGCGGCGGACGGGGGTGTCGGCGGGCCTCTCGGCCGAGTGAGACGGGGGAGTGGGAAACAGGGGGGCCATGGGGCGGAGCCCCCGGTGGGGCCGGCGGCTCAGGACGCGGCGTCGACCAAGGCCCGCATCACCCGCAGATCGGACCCCATCTCCGGATGCCACTGCACCCCGAGCACCCACCCCGCCCGCCCCTCACCCCGGGGCAGCTCAACCGCCTCCACGGTCCCGTCCTCCGCATGCGCCGACGCCCTGAGCCCCGCGCCGAGCCGCTCCACCGCCTGATGGTGATAGGTGGGTACGGACGTCTCCTCCGGGGAGATCCCCGCGTACAGCGTCCCCGGCTCCGGCTTCACCCGATGCCTCCCGAACACGCCGACCGTCTCCACGTGCCCGTCCAGATGCTGTATCAGCGTGCCGCCGAGGGCCACGTTCAGCAGCTGCATGCCCCGGCAGATCCCCAGCAGCGGCACGTCCGCCGCCAACGCCGCCTTGATCAGCGCGAGTTCCCACGCGTCCCGCTCCGGCGCGGGCGGCCCGGTGCGCGGTGAGCGCTCGGCGCCGTAGCGGGAGGGGTCCACGTCCGGCCCGCCCGCGATCACCAGCCCGTCCAGGCGCTCCACCGCCTCGGCGGCCCGCTCGGGCGCGTCCGGCGGCAGCAGACAGGCGAGCCCTCCGGCCCGCTGCACCAGCCGCGGATAGCCGGCCGGCAGCAGCACGGCGTCCAGCTCCCACACTCCCCAGCGCGTACCGGCCTCCAGGTACGTACTCACACCGATCAGCGGTCGTACGGTCACGCTGCCCTCCAGGGATTCAAAAGGTCATCGTGCATACCTTTGCAGAGCCGGCTCACGCCAGGAACCCCCGCAGCAGTGCCGCCGTGCCCGCACAGTGCTCGCGCATCATCTCCCGGGCGCCGTCCGCGTCCCCGTCCAGCACCGCCTCCACCAGTGCGATGTGCTGCCGCTGCGAGTGCTCCAGGTTGCGCACCAGCAGCGGGATGCAGTCCAGCAGGTCGTTGACGGTCGCCCGTACCGCCGCGTACTGCGCGGTCAGCGACGGCGAACCGCACAGCTCCGCCAGGGTCAGGTGCAGCAGCGTGTCCAGCCGCCGGTAGTCGGCGAGCGGCGCCTCGTGGGTGCGGTCCAGGGCCTCCCGCAGCCGGTCGGCCTGGTCGGCGGTCAGCCCGTGCGCCGCGCACAGCCCCGCCGCCCCCACCTCCAGCACTTCGCGGAAGCGCAGCACGTCCTCGATGTCGACCTCGGTGATCCGCCGCCGCAGCTCGTCCTCGCCGCCCGCGTCCGCGCGCGGCAGCACGAACGTTCCGCCGTACCGCCCGCGCCGGGCCTCCACCAGGCCCTGGTCCTGGAGCACCTTCAGCACCTCGCGCAGGGTCACCCGGCTGATCCCGAGCCGCTCCGCCAGCTCCCGCTCGGCCGGCAGCCGCCCGCCGCCCGGCACCAGGCCGAGCCGCACGACCTGGAGGATCTGCTCCAGTGCCTCCTCGAAGCCGTTGCCCGCCCGCACCGGGCGCAGCACCGGAGCGAGCCGGTCGTCGATTCCGTGTGCGGGCACCTCGTGCGCATCCGTCTCGTGGGACATCCGGCCGTACCCCCTTCCCAAGCAATGGTTCTCGGCAATACCTTATGGCTCCCGGCCCCGCCGTAAAACGCGAAGCAGCCCAAGGAGGCTCTCCCGTGGCAGACCGCACACCCCCGCTGAACGTCGAGGAACTGCACGCCCTCGTCGCCGGCGGTGAGATCGACACTGTCGTCCTGGCCTTCCCCGATATGCAAGGGCGGCTCCAGGGCAAGCGGTTCGCCGCCCGATTCTTCCTCGACGAGGTCCTGCAGCACGGCACCGAGGGGTGCAACTACCTGCTCGCCGTCGACACCGAGATGAACACCGTCGACGGCTACGCGATGTCCTCCTGGGACCGCGGCTACGGCGACTTCGCCATGCAGCCCGACCTCGCCACCCTGCGCCGCATCCCCTGGCACCCCGGCACCGCCCTGCTCGTCGCCGACCTCGCCTGGAACGACGGTGCCCCGGTCGTCGCCGCCCCGCGCCAGATCCTGCGCCGCCAGCTGGAGCGGCTCGCCGAGCTCGGCTACACCGCCCAGGTCGGCACCGAGCTGGAGTTCATCGTCTTCAAGGACAGCTACGAACAGGCCTGGGACGCGAACTACCGCGGCCTGACCCCGGCCAACCAGTACAACATCGACTACTCCATCCTCGGCACCGGCCGCATCGAGCCCCTGCTGCGCCGCCTGCGCAACGACATGGCGGCCGCCGGCCTCACCGTCGAGTCCGCCAAGGGCGAGTGCAACCCCGGCCAGCACGAGATCGCCTTCCGCTACGACGAGGCACTCACCACCTGCGACCAGCACGCCCTGTACAAGACCGGAGCCAAGGAGATCGCCGCCCAGGAGGGCGTCTCGATCACCTTCATGGCCAAGTACAACGAGCGCGAGGGCAACTCCTGCCACATCCACCTCTCGCTCGCCGACGCCGACGGCGGCAACGCGATGGCGGGCGACGGCGACGGCGGGATGTCCGACGTCATGCGCCACTTCCTCGCCGGACAGCTCGCGGCCCTGCGCGACTTCTCCCTCCTCTACGCCCCCAACATCAACTCCTACAAGCGGTTCCAGCCGGGCTCCTTCGCCCCCACCGCCGTCGCCTGGGGCCACGACAACCGCACCTGCGCCCTCCGCGTGGTCGGCCACGGCCGCTCCCTGCGCTTCGAGAACCGCCTCCCCGGCGGCGACGTCAACCCCTACCTCGCCGTCGCCGGACTGGTCGCGGCCGGCCTCCACGGCATCGAGCAGAAGCTGGAACTGCCCGAGCCCTGCCCCGGCAACGCCTACACCGCCGGCTTCGAGCACGTCCCGACCACCCTGCGCGAGGCCGCCGAGCTCTGGGAGAACAGCCCGATCGCCAAGGCCGCCTTCGGCGACGAGGTCGTCGCGCACTACCGCAACATGGCACGCGTCGAACTGGAGGCCTTCGACGCCGCGGTCACCGACTGGGAGCTTCGCCGCTCCTTCGAACGCCTGTGAGCACGCCTGTGAAAGGTCATCACGTGTCCGACCCGCACGAGCTGAAGGTCCTCAACCCCGCCACCGAGGAGGTCGTCGCCACCGTCCCCGCCGCCGACGCGGCCGAGGTGGACGCCGCCGTCGTACGCGCCTCGCGCGCCCAGGAGAAGTGGGCCGCGCTCCCGCCCGCCGACCGCGCCCGCCTGCTGCGCCGCTTCGCCGACGTCGTCGACGCCCATGTCGAGGAACTGGCCCGCCTGGAGGTCCGGGAGGCCGGACACACCCTCGGCAACGCCCGCTGGGAGGCCGGCAACGCCCGCGACCTGCTGCTGTACGCGGCCGGCGGCGCCGAACGCCTCCTCGGACGGCAGATCCCCGCCCCCGGCGGCTGGGACGTCACCTTCCACGAACCCCTGGGCGTCATCGGCGTGATCGCGCCCTGGAACTTCCCCATGCCGATCGCCGCCTGGGGCTCCTTCCCGGCGCTCGCCGCGGGCAACGCGGTCGTCCTCAAGCCCGCCGAGACCACCCCTCTCACGGCCCTGCGCCTGGCCGGACTCGCCCTGGAGGCGGGCCTGCCCGAGCACCTCTTCCAGGTGCTCCCCGGCTACGGCCACACCGCGGGCCGCGCCCTGGTCGACCACCCCGACGTCGCCAAGATCGTCTTCACCGGGTCCACCCGCACCGGCCGCGAGGTCATGGAGCGCTGCGCCCGGCTGGTCAAGCCGGTCACCCTCGAACTCGGCGGCAAGAGCCCCAACGTCGTCTTCGCCGACGCCGACCTCAAGACCGCGCTCGACCCCTTCTCCTTCCTGGACAACGCCGGCCAGGACTGCTGCGCCCGCACCCGCATCCTGGTCCAGGAGTCGGTGTTCGAAGAGGCCCGGGACTTCCTCGCCGACGCGCTGGCCGCCGTCGTGGTGGGCGACCCGGCCGACGAGAAGACCCAGATGGGCCCGCTGATCTCCGCCCAGCAGCTGGACCGCGTACGGTCGTACGTCCCCGAGGGCGCACCGGCCCTGCGCGGAAGCGCTCCCGGCGGGCCCGGCTTCTGGTTCCCGCCCACCGTCCTCACGGGGGAGCGGCACGACAGCGAGGCGGCCCGCGAGGAGATCTTCGGCCCCGTCGCCGTCCTCCTCCCCTTCACCGACGAGCAGGACGCGATCCGCCTCGCCAACGACACCCCCTACGGTCTGTCCGGCTCCATCTGGACCCGCGACATCGGGCGCGCCCTGCGCGTCTCCCAGGCCGTCCGCGCGGGCAACCTGTCCGTCAACTCCCACTCCAGTGTCCGCTACTGGACCCCGTTCGGCGGCTTCAAACAGTCCGGACTCGGCCGTGAACTCGGCCCGGACGCCCTGACCGCCTTCACCGAAACCAAGAACGTCTTCATCAGCACGGAGGGCCCCGCACAGTGACCGACACCACCGTTTGCCGCCGCCTGGTCGGCCGTACCGCCGTCGTCACCGGAGCAGGCAGCGGCATCGGCCTCGCCGCCGCCCGCCGCCTCGCCTCCGAGGGCGCGCACGTCGTCTGCGCCGACGTCGACGAAGCCCGCGGCAAGGCCGCCGCCGACGAGGTCGGCGGCCTCTTCGTCAAGGTCGACGTCACCGACCCCGAGCAGGTCGAGGCGCTGTTCGAGACGGCGTACGACACCTACGGCAGCGTCGACATCGCCTTCAACAACGCCGGCATCTCGCCGCCCGACGACGACTCCATCCTGGAGACCGGCCTGGAGGCCTGGAAGCGGGTCCAGGAGGTCAACCTCACCTCCGTCTACCTGTGCTGCAAGGCCGCCATCCCGTACATGCGCCGCCAGGGCAGGGGCTCCATCATCAACACCGCGTCCTTCGTCGCCCGCATGGGCGCGGCCACGTCCCAGATCTCCTACACCGCGTCCAAGGGCGGCGTCCTCGCCATGTCCCGCGAACTGGGCGTGCAGTTCGCCCGCGAGGGCATCCGCGTCAACGCCCTGTGCCCGGGCCCGGTCAACACCCCGCTGCTGCAGGAGCTGTTCGCCAAGGACCCGGAGCGGGCCGCCCGTCGGCTCGTGCACATCCCGGTCGGCCGGTTCGCCGAGGCCGAGGAGATCGCCGCCGCCGTCGCCTTCCTGGCCAGCGACGACTCCTCCTTCGTCAACGCCACCGACTTCCTGGTCGACGGCGGAATCTCGGGCGCGTACGTCACGCCCCTGTAGGGGTGCGCACCCGGGCGGCGGCCGCCACCATGACGGCCGCCGCCCGCGCCGGCAGCTGCCCCTGAGGTCTCAGGTGCCTCAGGGGTCTCAGGTGCTGCCTCAGGTGCTCCAAGGTGCTCATAGGCCTCTAGGCCTCATAGGGGCCTCAGAGGTCTCGGAGGTCTCAGAGGAAAGTCTGTCCCTCACCGCGGTACGTCGGCACGGTCGCCGTCACCGCATCCCCCTCGATCAGGTGCAGCGTGTCGAACCGCTCGCACAGCTCGCCCGCCTTGGCGTGCCGGAACCACACCTTGTCGCCGATGAGCAGGTCGTCGGCGGGCGCGCCGAGCAGCGGGGTCTGCACCTCGCCCGGCCCCTCCTGCGGGTCGTAGCCGAGGCCCTCCGGCAGGTACGGCACCGGCAGCCGGTCGGGACCGGCCGCGCCGGAGGCCGGATAGCCGCCGCCGAGCACGGTCACGACACCCACCTCGGGCCGCCGTACGACGGGCTGGGCGAACAGGGCGGCCGGCCGGCCGGTGAAGGACGTGTAGTTGTCGAAGAGCCGCGGCACGTACAGCCCCGAACCGGCCGCGATCTCGGTGACCGCGTCCTCGGCGGCGGTGTGCTGCACACTGCCCGTGCCACCGCCGTTGACGAACTCCAGCCCGGGCGCCACGGCCCGCACCGCCCGCACCACGGCGCCGCGCCGCTCGGCCAGTTCGCGCCGGGCGGCGGCCTGCATCAGCCGGATGGCCCGCGAGCGCAGCGGCCGCCCGGCCACGGCGTCCCCGACCCCGGCGACGTGCCCCTCGTAGGCCATGATCCCCACCAGCCGGAACCCCGGCCGCCGGGCCACGGCCCGGGCCAGTTCGGCGAGTTGGGCCGGTGTGTACAGCGGTGAACGCAGCGCCCCCACCCGGACCCGGCCGCCCAGCAGCTTCAGCGAGGTGTCCAACTCCAGGCAGACACGCACCACTTCACGGCCGCCGTCGCGGGCCGCGTCGATGTGGTCGAGGTGGGCGACGTCGTCGATCATCACGGTGACGGCGCCGGCGAGCTTGGGATCGGCGGCCAGCTCGGCGAAGCCGGCACGGTCGGTGGACGGATAGGCGAGCAGGATGTCGTCGAACCCGGAGCGTGCGAGCCACAGCGACTCGGCCAGGGTGAACGACATGATGCCCTGGAAGCCGTCCTTGGCCAGGACGCGCTCCAGCAGGGCCCGGCAGCGGACCGACTTGCTGGCGACCCGGACGGGCTTGCCGGCGGCGCGGCGGACCAGGTCCTCCGCGTTGGCGTCGAACGCGTCCAGGTCCACGATCGCAACAGGGGCGTCGAGGTGGGCGGTGGCCCGGTCGTAACGGGCCCGATCAGCGGCACGCGCAGTCATGACGGAAGCCTGCCAGACAGGATTACCGCAGGGTAGGGGGACGTTCCGGGCAGATGCCCCGGCCTGGCGGACTGGTTCTCTCTCCTTCCCGGACAACCCGTAGAGTGACGCGCACGTACGGCGGAACGCTTCCGGCCGCGTCACCTGAACCGGGATGCCGGTCCAGCCGTACGGGTATGCGTGCCCGGACGGAGTTCTCCCACCGGGCGCGGCCGGGAAGCACGACGGCCCGTGTACGAGAAACGGCCCGGGCACGAGGAAACGGGGGGTGCATGAGCACGGAAGCGCGCCGCGCCCCGGTCCCTCCGCGCCCGTCGACACCGCCTCCCGGCACCGCCCAGGACACCACCCCCGCGACCCCGCCACCGGGCACGCCCGCACGGGCCGCCGGGGACACGGCAGGGGAACAGGCCGTGTACGGAGCCGCCACCGGGAGCACCGGGAGCACCGGGACCACTGGGTCCATCGGGTCCGCCGGGTCCATCCGATCCGCCGGCTCCGCCGGGTCCATCGGGTCCATCGGGTCCACAGGGGCGGCCGAGATCCCGATCGTGTACGGGTCCCTTGCGGATCCGGCCGTGCGCCGGAACCCGGGGACGCAGCACACCGTGCCCACGGCCGCGGCGTCGGCCGGCGGCGACTTCATGGGCGACCTCGACGACGAGCCCTCCGTGTTCGCGCCGCGCGCAGCGCGCGGCGCCTTTGGTCCGGCGACGGGGCAGGCGCAGCCGCAGACCGAGTTCGAGGGAGGGGCGGCCGGGGCGGACAGCCACCGCATCCCCGGCTCCCGCCGCTCCGCCGTACCCGAGGTCACGGACCCGGTGAACCCACCGCCACCCCCCGCCTCGGCCCGCTTCCCCGACACCCCGCCCAGCACGGGCCGCGAACCGCACGACGCCGGCACGGCGACGCCCGTGCCGCCACACCCGTCCCGCCTCTCCGGGCCCCGGCCCCACCGCCCCGAAGCCTCGGCGGGCGACGACACCGCCGGGTCATCCCTGCCGAGTCACACGGCTGCCGGGTCATCCCTGCCGGGCCACGCGTCAGCCGGGTCGGCCCTGTCGGGTCAGGGTCAGATGTCCGGGAGTCACA
Source organism: Streptomyces sp. NPDC107581 (assembly GCF_055657175.1). Lineage (NCBI taxonomy): Bacteria > Bacillati > Actinomycetota > Actinomycetes > Kitasatosporales > Streptomycetaceae > Streptomyces > Streptomyces sp. NPDC107581. The sequence continues at coordinate 44,359 of NZ_JBVKBH010000014.1, read as the reverse complement.
CGGCTGCCGGGTCATCCCTGCCGGGCCACGCGTCCGCCGGGTCATCCCTGCCGGGCCAGGGTCAGATGTCCGCCGGGTCGGCCCCGTCGGGCCACGCGTCAGCCGGGTCGGCCCTGCCGGGTCAGGGTCAGATGTCCGCCGGGTCGGCCCCGTCGGGCCACGCGGCCGCCAGGTCAGCCCTGTCGGGTGACGGCGCCGCCGCGCCCGTGCCGCCGCGTCCGGGGCACGCCCCGGGGGCGTCCCCGCGTCCCGAGGTCCCGGCGGAATCCTTGTCGGAGACCACGGCCCCGCTGCGGCCGATCGCGTCGGCGTCCGGACCGCAGCGCCGCGGTACCGGTCCGGTGACGCCGTCCGCCTCCGGGCGCCCGGGCTCTCCGCAGCGGCCTGCCGCCGGGTACCCGGGCTCCGCGTCCGTCCCCGCTTCCGGCCGCGAGGATCCCTCGGCGGCGCTGCGCACTGGGTCCCGGCCCCACCGCCCCGAAGCACCCGCGGAGTCGCCGTCCGAGACGACGACCCGGCTCCGGCCGATCCCGTCGGCGCCCGGGCCGGCGCGCGCGGGTTCCGCGGCCACGCCCGCCTCCGGGCGCCCGGCCCCGGGTTCCGCCGTGCCGTCGAGCCTGCCCGGTGCGCGGGACGTCCGCGGCGCCTGGAGTCCGAGCGGCCCCGCCCACCCCGCCGGCCCTGCGCCGGCTGCACCGGACCCGGCCTTCTCCTGGGGTGCCGGGGCGGGTGGCCGGCCCGTCATGTCCTTCGGGGAGCCCGAGGGATACGACGAGCGGGTGCGCCTGCGGCCACTGGGGGTGCGGGTACGGCCCCGGACCGCCGCTGCCGCCGCCTGTCTGGTCCTCGGGCTCGGCCTCATCGGCGGTGCCGTGACCGGGAGCTGGCTCACCGGAGACGGCGGGGACGGCACGGCCGGGAGCGGGTTCAGCGCGGCTGCGACGCTGTGGCACAGCGTCCCCGTCGACCAGCTCTTCCCGCCCACCCTCCAGGGCACCGGAGCCGGACCCGGCGGCGCCGACCGCTCCTGGACGCGGATCGCCGTCGCCCCCGACAGCGGCTGCGCCGACGCCTTCGACCCGCTGCTGCACAAGGTCCTCGCCCCCGTCGGCTGCCGGCGCCTGCTGCGCGCCACCTACACCGACGCCACCCAGACCTACGTCACCACCGTCGGCCTGCTGTTCACCAAGGGCGACTCCGCGAGCATGTCCGCGCTCGCCGCCCGCTTCCGCAACGAGCACCTGGACCGCCGCAGCGATCTGATGCCCCTGCCGTACGCCGCCAAGGGCACCGCCGCGGCCGGCTTCGGCAGCGGACAGCGCGCCACGTGGACCCTGTCCGTCCTCACCGACGCCCCCGTCGTCGCCTACGCCGTCTCCGGCTGGGCCGACGGCCGGAGAGTCGACTCGCCGCAGCCCGCCGCGGACACCACCGGCTCCGCCGCCACCACGGCACCCGCCCAGGCCGGCCTCGGCAACGAGGCGCAGGGCCTGGCCGACCGCATCGAACGGCGACTGCGCCAGACCGTCAGCTCGGCCTCGGAGAGACCGTCATGAGGCGAACGAAGGGCGGCAGCCGCCGCGTGGGCCCGGCCGGCGCGGCGGCGAGCGTGCTGCTCGCCGGTTCCCTCGTCCTGCTCCCGGCCACCGCCGCCCACGCCGACAGCATCCGCGCCCAGCAGTGGGGCCTGTCCGCCCTCCACCTCGACGAGGCCTGGCGCACCACCAAGGGCCGGGGCGTCACCGTCGCCGTCCTGGACACCGGAGTCGAGGCCGACCACCCGGACCTGGCCGGAAACGTCCTGCCCGCCCAGGACATGATCGGCTTCGGCGCCCAGCCCGGCGACCGCAACTGGGCCCGGCACGGCACCGCCATGGCCGGCATCATCGCCGGACACGGCCACGGACCCGGCGACACCGACGGCGTCATGGGCGTCGCCCCCGAGGCGAAGATCCTGCCCGTGCGGGTCATCCTCGAGGACGGCGACGCCGCCCGCGCCAAGGCCCGCACCACCCGCGGCAACGCCCTCGCCGACGGCATCCGCTGGGCCGCCGACCACGGCGCCGACGTCATCAACCTCTCCCTCGGCGACGACTCCGACTCCGCGCACCCGGAGCCCAGTGAGGACGAGGCCGTGCAGTACGCCCTGAAGAAGGGCGTGGTCGTCGTGGCCTCCGCGGGCAACGGCGGCGACAAGGGTGACCACGTCTCCTATCCCGCGGCCTACCCGGGCGTCATCGCCGCCACCGCCGTGGACAAGTACGGCACCCGCGCCTCCTTCTCCACCCGCCGCTGGTACGCCGCGGTCAGCGCGCCCGGGGTGGACGTGGTCATCGCCGACCCCGACCACAAGTACTACGAGGGCTGGGGCACCTCGGCCGCCTCCGCGTTCGTCTCGGGCGCGGCCGCCCTGGTCAAGGCGGCCCACCCCGACCTGACCCCGGCCCAGATCAAGAAGCTCCTGGAGGACACGGCCCGTGACGCCCCGGTGGGCGGCCGCGACGACTCCCGCGGCTTCGGCATGATCGACCCGGCGGCGGCCCTGAAGGCGGCGGCGGGGCTCAAGCCCAAGGGGCTGCGCCCGGCGGCCTACGCCGGCAAGTACTTCGGCTCCGGCCCGGACGCTCCGGAGGCCACCGGCTCCGCCTCCGACTGGGCGGGCCCCCTGGCCGGCAGCGCCGGGGGAGTCCTGCTGGTCGCGGCGGTGGTCCTGTGGCGCGGCAGGAGCCGGCGGCCGAAGCGGTACGACGGGTTCTAGCCGGACCGGCTCCCGTGCCCTCCAGGTGCGTCACCCGCGCCTGCCGGCGAGCGCCTCGTCGCGGGACGGTGCCGCCCCGCGACCCGGGCCGAACGCGGACCGGTGGTCCAGCGCCCACTGCCCGTAGGAGCGCGGGCCGCGGCCGGTGAGCCGTGTGAACGTCGGGTCGACGGTCGTCTTGCGCCCCCGCGCCTGGCGCTCCGCGCTGCGCAGGAGGGCGTGCACCACCTGCGGCGGATAGCGGCGCGACCAGCGGGCCGCGGCCTGCTCCGGGGTCAGTTCGCGGCACTGGAGCGGACGGCCGAGGGCCGCCGCGAGATCCCGCGTCTGCTGCTCGGCGGAGAGCGCCTCGGGGCCCGTCAGGGTGTGGACGCGCCCCTCGTGCCCGGGTGAGGTCAGCGCGGCCACCGCGACCTCGGCGACGTCCCGGGGATCGACGCACGCGTTCGCCGCCCGGGGATGCAGCGCGTGCACCACGTCCTCGCTGCGCACCGAGTCCGCCCAGGCCAGCGTGTTGGACATGAACGCGCGCGGGCGCAGCAGGGTCCAGCCGAGCCCGGAGGACCGCAGCAGGTCCTCGCAGTCACGCTGCCACCGGGTGATCAGGTCGTCGGCGTCCGTCTCGCCGGCCGCGTACGCGGACAGCTTCACCACGTGCCGTACTCCGGCCGTCGCGGCCGCCGTCAGGAAGCGCGCGTCACTGAGGCCACCCGGGTCGGTGGTGACCAGGAACGCCGCCTCCACCCCGGCCAGCGCCCGCAGCAGCGACGCCCGGTCCTCGTAGGCGCCGACGGCGACCTCCGCGCCGGGGCCCAGGGCGGGGAGCCGGGCGGGGTCGCGGCACAGCACGCGGACCGCACCGGCCGCCGCCAGCGCACGCGCCACCGCACCGCCCACCGTCCCGGTCGCGCCCGTCACCAGAATCATGCGCAGGCCTCCCCAGCCACGGGGACCGGACCGCACACGGCCGGCGCCGGCCCCTCGGATACGTACAGAAGCCCGAGCGTGACGCGGCCCGCTGACGCCGAACTGACGGGACGACAACGCTGTCACCCGCCGCCCATATGCCGGAGGCACGGGTCAGCCGGATGTCAGCCGTCTCGTCAAGACTGCCCCGAACGCCGAGCCGAGGACTCCCGCTCGAACGGAGCCGGCTGCCGAGCCCGACCGCCACCGGTGCCGCCCCCGCGCGGTGTTACCGGCGTCGAAGCGGCGCGTTCCCGCCCCCGACCGGGGACCGCCCGCCGCGTGTCAGGGCCCAGCCGTGCGCCGGACCCCACAGACCGAGCAGCACAGGCAGGAATCGAGGACGACCGATGACGACGCCGACGACCCGCCCGCAGAACCGGACGGAGGAGACGACCCCGCTGCACACCGGTGCCGGGCACCTCACCGCCTCCGGCACCGACGCCGACTCCTGGGTGACGGATGTGACCGTCGACCAGAGCGACCCGTTCTTCTACGACCACCCGCTGGACCACGTGCCCGGCATGCTCCTGGTGTGCGCCATGGCGGACGCCGTCGGCGACCGCCTCGCCGCCCCGGCGGGCTCCCGGGTGAAGTGGGTGGTGAACTTCCGTGTGATGCCCGAGCTCTCGCCGGGCCTGGTGCTGTACGCCGCCCCGCCCGAGAACGGCCGCCACACCCTGCGCGTCACCCAGGGGCCGGCCGCCGTGGCGGACAGCTGGTTCACCCTGTCCCGGGACCAGGAGCCGCTCCCGGGCCGGGACACCGGCCCCCTCGCGCCGGGCACCGCCCCCGCCCCTGCCTCGCTCGTGCACCGCACCCGCCCGGAGAACGTCATGCTCGGTGAACCCCGCTTCGCCGACGGCGTGTTCACCGCGCCGGTCCTGTTGCCCGCCCCCGGGCACACGCTGTCCGGCCGCCGGTCCGGCCGGCGTTCCCTGAAGTCCGTCGTCGAAGCCGGCCGGCAGTTCGCCACCCTGCTCTCGCACCGCGTCGGCGGCTGGCCGCCCGAGGTGCAGATGCTCTGGCTGCGGCTCACCGCCGATGTGCCCGTCGACCTGCCCCGCACCCTGCCCCTGGCGCTGCGCTGGCGGCAGACCCGTGTGCCCGACGACAAGGCCCGGCTCACGTTCGAGCTGATCGCGGGCGAGGACACCCGGGTCGGCTCCCTGATCTACGTCAGCAAGGGCCTGACCCCCGAGGCCTACCGTGCCTTCCGGGCCGGTGCCGGGGCGGCGGCATGAACCAGCGCCTCGTCGTCCTGGCGCTGCGCGCCCTGCTGCCCCTGACCTGCACTCTGTTCGCCCTTGGCATCGGGCTGCTGCTGACCGCGGACACCGACGGACCGCACCTGGCGGGCGCCCTGTTCGCCGGCCTGTACCTGGCGTGGATCCTCGCCGAGACCGGCATCACCGTACGGCACCCCTCCCAGTCGGCCGCCGAGAACCGCACCCTGCTGCCGTACGCGCTCGCCCGGGCCGGCACCGGGGTCTGCGCCGTGCTCTGGCCGCTGCCCTGGCACGACTGGTCGGCCTGGCTGACCGTGCCGGTCGTGGTGTTCGCCGCCGCCGTCGCGCTGCGCCTGGTCGCGATCCGCACCCTGGGCCGCTTCTACTCCCACCACGTGGTCCGCTACTCCGACCACTCCATCGTCACCCACGGCCCCTACCGGCAGGTGCGGCACCCCGCCTACACCGGGATGCTGCTCGCCAACGCCGCGTTCGTCGCGTTCTTCCCCAACCCGCTGAGCGTGCTGTTCCTGCTCGCCCTGGGCGCGGTGATCGTCTGGCGGATCCGGGTCGAGGAACGCGTGCTGTGGACGGTCCCGGGATACGCCGGGTACGCGGGCGGCCGGGCGCGGCTGCTGCCGGGGGTGTGGTAGCCGATGGCCCCGACCACACGCCTGCCGGACTCCCGTACGGCGACCGCCCTGCTGCTGGCCGGCACCGAGGCCGGCCTGGCGGACCCCGCCCTGGTCGGCCACAAGTTCTCCCGACAGCACGCCATGCGCCGGGCCGGCCTGCCCGTACCTGCCTTCTTCGCGCTCACCGCCGAGGCGTTCACCGCCTCCGTCCCGGCCCCGGCCGGCTTCCCCGGCGCCCACGCGAGCACCGGGGACCTGTCCGCCTGGGCCCGCGCCGCCCGGGACCGGGTCCGTGCCACCGCCCTGCCCGCCGGCCTGGCCCGGCAGCTGCTCGCCGCCTTCGACGAACTCGCCGGTCCCGACGGGCTGGTGGCCGTACGAGGCTGCGTCGCCGCCCAGCCGGACGGCAGCGGGGAGGACGGCGCCGACGACCCCTTCGCCGGACTGTCCGACAGCTTCCTCTACGTCCGCCGGGACGCCCTCCTCGACCGCGTCGCAGCCTGCTGGGCCTCCGCCTACAACCCCGAGGCGGTGCTCTACCGGGCGCGGCGCGGCGCCGACGCCACCGGCGTGCGCGTCGCCGTCGGCGTGCAGCGCATGGTGCCGGGCGTGCGGTCCTTCGTGATGTTCACCAGCGATCCGCGCGGCGGCACCGACCAGGCGGTGGTGGCCGCCGCCCACGGCATCGGCGAGGGCATCGTGCAGGAGAAGGCCGACATCGATCACTTCTTCATGGACCGCGCCACCGGCGCCGTACGCGCCGAACTCGCCGTCAAGTCCGTGCTGGCGGGCCTCGATCCGGCCCGCCCGGACGCCGGCCCGGTGCTTCTGCCGGTCCCCGCCGCGCTCGCCCGGCAGCCGGTGCTGGACGACGACGAGGTGCGCGCCATCGGCGCGCTCGCCGCCCGCGCCGAAGACCTCTTCGGCGGCCCCCAGGACATCGAGGGCACCCTCACCGCCGACGGCGCCGTCCACCTCGTCCAGGCCCGGCCGGTCGTACGGGCCGCCCCCGGGCAGGCGGCGGGCGCGCCGCCGGTGCCCTGGACCAACCACAACCTCACCGAGTCCTTCCCGGGCGTCACCTCCACGCTGACCTACTCCCAGGCCCGGGTCTTCTACCGCACCGGCTTCGCCGACTTCTACCGGCGGCTCGGCGTGCCCGAGCACTCCCTGCGCCGCAACCAGCACCACCTCAGCCGGATGATCGGACACCTCGACGGGCGCGTCTACTACCGGCTCGACGCCTGGTTCGCGCTGCACGGCCAGATCCCCGGGTTCGATCTGATCCGCCCCATGTGGCAGCGCTCCCTCGGCCTCACCGAGCTCACCGAGGACGCCGGACCCGACGCCGCCGCCCGCCGCCGCGCCCGGCGGCAGCTCCTGCGGGCCGCGCCCCGCCTCGCCCGCGCCTACGTCACCCAGCCGCGCCGCCTGAAGCAGTTCCTGCGCTGGTGGGACGGCCTGATGGCGCAGTGGCCCTCCTTCGAGGACTGCACCGCCGACGAACTGATCGCCCGCTACCGCACCATGTGGACCGAGGCCGAACACCGCTGGGGCGTCACCATGGTCGCCAGCTACTTCGCGCTCGTCTCCCTGACCTGCGCCGACGCCCTGCTCGACCGTTGGGTGCCGGACGGCGCGAAGCTGCTGCCCCGGCTGCTGGGCGGCGGCCGGCCCAACCGCACGCTGGCGTCGGCGCGTTCGGCCCTCGCGCTGGCCGAACGCGTCGCCGCCCGCCCGGCGCTGCGCACCGCCGTACTGGAACGACCCGAACGCGAGGTCTGGCGGGAGATCACCTCGGGCGCCTTCGGCACACAGACCGCCGAGGCCTTCCTACGGCACCTGCGCACCTACGGCGACCGGGCCCTGCACGACCTCAAACTGGAGGTGCCGACCCCGCGCCAGGAGCCCTGGCAGATCGTCACCGCGCTGCGGCCCTACGTCACCCAGGGGCTGACCGTCGCCGCCAACGAGGCCGACGAGGCCGCGGCCCGCGCCGCCGCCGGGCGCGCCCTGCGCGAGGCCTGCCCCAACCCGCTCCGGCGGGCCGTGCTCGGAGCCGTGCTGGCCTCGCTGCGGTTCAGCGTCAAGGCCCGCGAGGACACCCGATTCTGCCGCAGCCAGCTCTACGGCGTCTCCCGCGAGGTGCTGTGGCGGCTCGCCCGCCGGCTGGTCGAGGCCGGCCTGCTGGACAGCGCCGCCGACGTCGTCCACCTCCAGGCCGAGGAGGTGCTGGGCGCCTTCGACGGCACCCTGCCCGAGACCGACCTGCGCGCCCTGGTCCGCCGCCGCGCGGCCCGGTCCGCCGCTTGTGCTCAACTGCCCGACCCGCCCGCCTACTTCACGGTGCCCGGGGGCCTGCCCGTGCCGGTCGCGCTCGCCTCCCGCAGCGCCGCCGGGCCCGGCACCGGACCCGACCTGGACGGCGTGCTGCGCGGCATCGCCTCCAGCAGCGGCACCGTGCGCGGCCGGGCCCTGGTCGTCCGGGACACGGGCGTTCCGCCCGAGGAGTGCGTCGGCCGGATCCTGGTCGCCAAGGAGACCGACCCCGGCTGGCTGGCACTGATGATGGCCGCCAAGGGGATCGTCGTCGAACGCGGCAGCCTCGTCTCGCACACCGCGATCAGCGGCCGCCTCCTCGGAGTTCCCACCGTGGTCGCGGTCCGCGACGCCATGACGGCCATCCCGGACGGCGCCCGGATCGAGCTGGACGGCACCGCGGGGACGGTACGCCTGCTGCCCGACGACGACACCGGCGACGACGACAGCCACGACATCGACGGTGACCACGACGGCGGCGGGGCCGTATGCGGGGTCGAGGGCGACAACGGGGCCGGGCCCGCGGCCAAGTACGGCGACGGGGCCGGGCCCGCGGCCAAGTACGGCGACGGCGACGGCCACGGTGACGACGGCGCCGTGCGGAAGGAGGCCTAGCCATGCGCGTGCACAACCTCCACATCGACGGGCTCGGCTGCTACGTGCCACAGCCCAGCCCGGCCGAACGCGCCGTCGCCGAAGGCCGCTACCCGGCCGACGAGTGGCAGGGCGGCGGCTGGACCGGAGCCGCCGTCGCCGGGAACGTGTCCCCGCCCGAGATGGCGGTGGAGGCCGCCCGCACCGCTCTGGAACGCTCCGGCCATCCGGTGACCGACATCGCCCTCGTGCTGCACGCCTCGCTGCACGAGCAGGGCCCCGAACTGTGGACCCCCCACCAGTACGTGCTCCGGCACGCCGTCGGCACCCGGGTCCCGGCGATGGAGGTCCGGCAGGGCTGCAACGCCGCCCTGGGCGCCATGGAGCTGGCCCACGGCTACCTGAGCGCCGACCCCGGCCGCAGGGCTGTCCTGGTGACCGCCGCCGAGAACTTCGGCACCGAACGCATCGACCGCTGGCGCTACCAGTCCGGCGCCCGCATGAAACGTCCCTCCATCCTCGGCGACGCGGCCACGGCCGTCGTGCTGTCCACCCGCGCCGGCTTCGCCCGGGTACGGTCGCTGGTCTCCTCCTCGCTGCCCGAGCTGGAGGAGATGAACCGGCCGCCCGGCCCCCTCTTCCCCCCGAACCGCACCCGCACCGGGCGCATCGACCTCGTCGCCCGCATGCTCGACTACGCCCGCAACGAGCCCGGTGCCGCCACCGGGGCCCGCAAGGCGCTGGACGCGGCCCGCACCGAGACCGGCCTCGCGGCCATCGAGGACGCCGGACTGCACCCGCGCGACATCACCCGGGTCACCCATGTCCTCTCCGGCGGCCCCGAGTACGTCCGCGCGGTCCTGGAACCCCTCGGCATAGACCCCGCGCGGGGCGTCCTCGACTTCGGCCGCGGCCTCGGCCACATGACCACCAGCGACCACTTCGCCGCCCTGCACCACCTCGTCGAGACCCGCCAGGTCGTCCCCGGCGACCGGGTCCTGATGCTCAACAACAGCTTCGGCGTCTCGCTGTTCGCCGCGGTCGTCGAGATCACCGACACCCCGTCCTGGGCCACCGGGACCCCCTCCCCGTACAAGGAACGGAAATGACGCTCTCTCAGACCCGGGAAACACCCGCGACCGTGCACCGGTGGATCGCCGCACTGGAGGCCGGCTGGCGCGCCCGCGACCCCGAGGCCGTAGCCGCCCTCTTCACCGACGACGCCACCTACCACCAGGGCCCCTACGGCGCCCCGCACACCGGCCGCGAGGCCGTCGCCGAGCACTGGCGCCGGACCCTGTCCCGGCAGAAGGACGCCCGCATGTGGTTCGGGGAGCCCCTCGTCCACGGCCTGCGGGCCGCCGTCGAGTGGTGGTGCGTCCTCCACGACCCCGCCACCGGCGCCCCGCGCAACGCGGCCGGCTGCCTGGTCCTCCGCTTCGCCGAGGACGGCCGCTGCACCTCCCTCCACGAGTACTGGCACGGCGCCCCGGACCAGCGGCTCGAGCCCGCCGAGGGGTGGCTGTGATGAGCGGCTCCACGACGACCACCCGCTGCCCCTACAGCGGCGCGGTGACCGCGACGCCCGCGGAACCGCTCTCCTACCCCTTCCCGGACCTGCCGGGCATCTCCCTCGACCCCGGTCACCTCGCCCGCTTCCGCAACGAGCCGCTGGTGCCGGTGCGGCTCGCGAACGGGCGGGACGCGCTGCTCGTGACCCGCCACGAGGACGTGCGGACCGTCCTGTCCGACGACCGCTTCAGCCGCGAGGCCTGGGCCGGCGGCACCCTGTTCGCCCGCAGGTCCAGCGCCCTCGCCCTGGTCACCAGCGACCACCCCACCCACACCCGGCGCCGCAGCCGCGTCCAGGCCCGCTTCACCCACCGCAGGGCCGAGCAGGACCGGCCCCGCATCGCCGCGATCGCGGCCGAACTCCTGGACGGCCTGCGTACCGCCGAGGGCCCCGTCGACCTGATCGCCGAGTTCACCACGCCGTTCCCGTACCGGGTGATCTGCGAGATGCTCGGTGTGCCGGTCGCCGACCTGGACCGGCTGCTGCCCGAGGTCACGGTGATGATGTCCGCCGGACGCTTCCCGCCCGAGGAGACGGCCCGCGCGCACTCCTTCATGTACGACTACTTCTTCGGGCAGCTGGCGCTGCGCCGCGAGGCGATCGAGGCCGGACGGCCCGGCGACGACCTGCTCACCCAGCTGCTCACCGCGCCGCCGGAGACCCGGCTCGGCGACGAGGAGATCGCCGTCTTCGGCTTCGGGCTGATGATGGCGGGCGGCGAGACCACCGCCTCCCACCTCGCCCTGTGCGTCCTGCAGGTGCTGAGCACGCCCGGCCTGGCCGACCGGCTGCGCGGCGATCCCTCCGCCGTCCCCGTCGTCGTCGAGGAACTGGTGCGCTGGGTGTGGTTCGCCGGCACCGGCGGCCAGCCGCACGTGGTCCTCTCGGACGTCGAACTCGCGGGCCGGGTGCTCCACGCCGGCCAGGTCGTCATCCCGCTCACCGACGCGGCCAACCGCGACCCGGCCGTCTTCCCCGACGCCGACGTCTTCCGCCCCGACCGCTCGCCCAATCCGCACATCGGCTTCGGCCACGGCCGCCACCTGTGCCTCGGCGCCGCCCACGCGCGCGTGGAACTCCAGGAGGGGCTCAGCGCCGTACTCCACCGCCTGGACGATCTGCGGCCGGCCGTCGACACGGCCGAACTGCGCTGGCGGGACCGGATGTTCATGCGGGGCGTGTGGGAACTGCCGGTCCGCACGGGCTCCGTGGCCGAGGCGGAGCCGTGCTGAGCCGCTGGGCCCGCTTCGTGGCGGGCAGCTATCCGCCGCTGCCGTCCGTGGCGCTCGCGTTCCTGTGGGCGTACGGCGTCACCGGCCTGTACGCGGTCCTGCAGCCCGCGCACCCGGCCTGGCGCCCCGGCCTCGGCACCCTCACCGCGGCCGTCACGCTCACCGTCACCCTGCTGCTGATGCGGGCCGTGGACGACATCCGCGACCTGGCCTACGACCGCGCCTTCAACCCCAAGCGCCCCCTGGCCGCCGGCGCCGTGCGCGAGCGCGACCTGCTCGTCCTCTGTGCCGCCGGCGCAGCCCTCGTCCTCGCCCTCAACGCGGGCAGACCGGCCGCCCTCGCGGTCCTCGGGGCACAACTGGCCTACTGCGCACTCGTGCTGGCCGTCGACCGCGCCCTCGGCTGGCCACCGGGCGACCGGCTGCTGCTCAGCCTGCTGATCAGCTTCCCCGCCCAACTCCTCCTGCACCTCTACCTCTACACCCGCTACCTGGGCGACACCTCCGCGCACGCGGGCGGCGGGGGAGCGCTGGCGGTCCTGATCACCGTGCTGGTCACCGCCCACCTGGAGTTCGCCAAGAAGATCACCCGACGGCTCCGGCCCGGCGAACGCAGCTACGTCACCGCCCTCGGCCTCGGCGGCACGGTGACCGTGGCGCTGGCCGCTCCGGTACTCGCCGTACTCCTGCTGCTCACCCGGGCCCGCCCGGAGGCGCTGCTGGTGCCGCTCGCCCTGCTGCCGCTGCTGCTCCCGGCCCGGGCCGGCTGGCGGTTCTTCCGCCGCCGAAGCCCACGCTGGCCGGCCGCGTCCCCCGCGTACTACGTCCTGTCCACCTTCGCCTGCTACCTGGCGCTGAGCCTGGCCCACGGCTGACCCGCCCTAACCCCCGGCGGAGGCGGTGGGATCCCGGGTGAAGGCCGACACCGCCGCCCTCGCCGCGGCCTCGACCAGCGAGATGCCCGCGGCCTGGCTCACGCTGCCGTTCGACACCACCGCGACCAGGTAGTCCGTGCCCTCGACCGTCACCCGGCCGATGCTGTTCACGTCCCACAGCCCCGTCGTACTACGCGCCAGCCAGCCGTTCTTCAACGCCGGCGAGGAACCGGCGGCCGCCGCCGACACCCCCCACCGCTGATCGGCCTCGACCCCCTTCATCAGCTCCTGGACGTACGTCCGGGACGCCGGACTCAGCAGCGACCGTTCCCCGAACACCTGCTGGAGCAGTACCAGTTGATCCGCGGCCGTGGTCTGCGTCAGCCCCCACAGCTCACCGTCGCCGCCCGAGGTCGCCGTCAGGCCGAAGCGTGCGTTCGCCGCGTCCAGACCCGCGGCCCGGCCGATCGCCTGCCACAGCGCCGACGCCGAAGTGTTGTCGCTGTTCTCGATCATCTTCGTGGCGTACGCCCGCTCCGCCGCCGTCAGCCGCCGCCCCGCGTCCTGCGCCTGGAGCAGCAGCACGGCCAGGATGTCGACCTTGACGATGCTGGCCGTGTCGAAGGCGGCCTCGCCGTACCCGGCACTCTCCCCGGAGCCCAGGTCCAGCACGCCGCCGACACCTGCGCTCCCGGGGGCACCGTCACCGATGCCATCGCCTTCGGGAACAGCGCCTGGCGGTCGCCGGCCGAGGGCGACGTCGCGGGTTCCACCGATGCCTCCTCACCCGCCGCGGCCGAGGAGGCGGCCGACGGCTGTGCCGCCGACGATACGGCGCCGGAGTGCGCCCGCGCCTTCACGTACACCGTCCCGCCCGCCGTGACCCCGCCCACGGCGGCCACGGCGAGCACGGTGTGCAGAAGGGGGCGGCGCCGCGAGCGGCGGGCACGGCGACGGCCGGCTCCGGAGGACTCCATGCCCGGGATGCTCGGGGCGGGGACTGTGCATCCCGTGGGACGGACCTGAGATCCGCGTCAGGGAATGCTGAGATTCCCGTGAAGGCCGTGTCTCCCCCTCTCCGGCCTCCCCGCCCGCGCACGGAGCCGCTCGCATCCCCCCGACCGGGACGGTGACCGTGCCTATAGGGTCGGTGACCGTGGCGAACAAGAACATTCCCGACCCCGGCTTCTCCGACGACGACGGCTCCGCCGACCCCCGGCTGAGCGCCGCGCTCGCCGCCTGGGCCGGGGACCGCACGGCCGTGGGTCCGGTCCTGGAGGCGCTGAAGGGCGCCCGGCTCCTGGTGCCCGTGGTGGCCGTCCTCGGCGAGGTGGAGGAGGACGAGAACGGGCTGCGCCGCGAGAAGACCAGCGACATGGCCGTACCCACCCTGAAGGCCGGCGGCCGCACCGCGCTGCCCGCCTTCACCTCCACCGACTCCCTGGCCCGCTGGGACCCGGCGGCCCGCCCGGTCGCCGTACCCCTGCACCAGGCCCTGCAGGCCGCCGCGCACGAGAAGGCGGACACCGTCGTGCTGGACCTGGCCGGACCGGTGCCCTTCGAACTGAGCGGCCCGGCGCTGCTCGCCCTCGCCGAGGGCCGTACGAGCACCGACCCGCTCACCGACCCGGCCGTGATCGGGGCCGTACGCGCCGCGGTGGCCGCCGAGCCCGCCGTGCTGCGCGCCCACCTCGGACCCGGACAGGCCGACGGGACCCTCGCCCTCGTCCTCGACCCGGCCGCCGCGCCCGCCGAGGCCGCCCGCGCGGTCGCCGGGCGGCTGGCCGCCGACGACACGCTGAGGGCCCGCCTGGTGCGGGGCCTCGACCTGGCACTGCTGCCGGCCGGGACCACGCCTCCCGGCGAGCCCTTGTTCGTGCGGGGTTGAGTACGGCTCCGGCCGGAGCCGGACCACCGCCGTGGATCCGGACCTAGCCGTAGACCGGCCCGGTGTACTTCTCGCCCGGGCCCTGGCCCGGCTCGTCCGGCACGATCGACGCCTCGCGGAACGCCAGCTGGAGCGACTTCAGGCCGTCGCGCAGCGGCGCCGCGTGGAACGAGCTGACCTCGGTCGCGCTCGCGTCCAGCAGTCCGGCGAGCGCCGTCACCAGCTTGCGGGCCTCGTCCAGGTCCTTGTACTTGTCGCCCTCCTCGCTCAGCCCGAGCTTCACGGCGGCGGCGCTCATCAGGTTGACGGCGACCGTCACGATCACCTCGACGGCGGGAACCTCGGCGATGTCCCGGGTCATCGCGTCGAAGTCGGTGTTCTCAGGAGGGGTCTCACTCATGCCCCACACGATAGGCGAGGGCGGACCGGCTCCTTCATCAGCCCCGTCCGGCCTCGATTAGCCGTTGTCAAGCGATCCTGCTAACCTTGTTCACGACCGGCCGGACACCCAGTGTGATCGGCCCACAAGTGGAGGCTCCGATCTCCCACCTGACCGTCCTCCGGGACGGCGGGTCACCCGGTCAGGCGGCCACCATCGTTCCGTACGGACGATGGAGCCGCCCGAATCGCGCCCCGCGATCATCGCGGCGGTGCTCCGGTTGCATTGGGAGCCCCGCCTGTGATCGTCCGGGGCATTTTTTGTGCTTCGGCGCGGTTAGGTCTCACGAAAAGAGACGTACGCGGCTGTCCGCCAGACCGCCGTGTGGTGCTACCGAGGAGGATCCATCAGCGCCGAGCCCCGCATCAACGACCGGATTCGCGTTCCCGAGGTGCGACTTGTCGGTCCCAGTGGCGAGCAGGTGGGCATTGTCCCCCTGGCCAAGGCACTGGAGCTTGCGCAGGAGTACGACCTGGACCTGGTCGAGGTCGCGGCGAACGCCCGTCCGCCCGTGTGCAAGCTCATGGACTACGGGAAGTTCAAGTACGAGTCGGCCATGAAGGCCCGTGAGGCGCGCAAGAACCAGGCGCACACGGTCATCAAGGAGATGAAGCTCCGGCCGAAGATCGACCCGCACGACTATGACACCAAGAAGGGTCACGTCGTTCGGTTCCTCAAGCAGGGCGACAAGGTCAAGATCACGATCATGTTCCGTGGTCGCGAGCAGTCCCGGCCCGAGCTGGGCTACCGACTGCTGCAGCGTCTCGCGGAGGACGTCCAGGACCTCGGTTTCATCGAGTCGAACCCGAAGCAGGACGGCCGGAACATGATCATGGTTCTCGGTCCGCACAAGAAGAAGACTGAGGCCATGGCCGAGGCCCGCCAGGCGCAGGAAGCCCGTAAGGCGGACGCGAAGGCGAACCCCGGTCGGTCGCAGAACGCTGCCGAGGCCGAGGTGTCCGCCGAGGCCGAGGCGTCCGCCGAGGAGCCCGCCGAGGCGTGATCCGAGGGACGTCAGTCCCCACGGATGTAACTGATACAAGAGCGACGCTCCACCGTGCCCGGTTTTCGTGACCGGGCACCGGAGCGCCACCCGACGAGGAGATACGGCGCTATGCCGAAGAACAAGTCGCACAGCGGTGCCAGCAAGCGCTTCAAGATCACCGGCTCCGGCAAGGTGCTCCGTGAGCGCGCCGGCAAGCGCCACCTGCTTGAGCACAAGTCGTCCCGTGTGACGCGTCGCCTCACCGGCAACGCCGAGATGGCCCCGGGCGACGCCGCGAAGATCAAGAAGCTTCTCGGCAAGTGACGTTCCGGCGCTCGACATCCGAGCGCCGTACGCCAGGACCGGGACCCAGTCGTTTCCGGGTCGTGTGAGTACCCCCCACGACCCCGCTACAAGGAGTTAACAAGTGGCACGCGTCAAGCGGGCAGTCAACGCCCACAAGAAGCGCCGGGCGATCCTCGAGGCGGCCTCCGGCTACCGCGGTCAGCGTTCGCGCCTGTACCGCAAGGCCAAGGAGCAGGTCACCCACTCGCTGGTCTACAACTACAACGACCGCAAGAAGCGCAAGGGCGACTTCCGTCAGCTGTGGATCCAGCGCATCAACGCCGCTGCCCGCGCGAACGGCATCACCTACAACCGCTTCATCCAGGGTCTGAAGGCCGCGAACGTCGAGGTCGACCGGAAGATCCTGGCCGAGCTGGCCGTGAACGACGCGAACGCCTTCGCGGCGCTCGTCGAGGTCGCGCAGAAGGCGCTGCCGTCGGACGTCAACGCGCCCAAGGCTGCGTGACGCCCGCGCCGGCAGTGAGCCGACGTGACTGAAGGACCCGCAGGCTGTATGGCTTGCGGGTCCTGCTGTTGACCCCCCACACCCTCCGCCGGTCGTTCGGCCGCGGGCCGGTGGGGGCCGGTCGCGCAGTTCCCCGCGCCCCTTCGGCGCGCGGTTCCCCGGGCAGGCCCGTACGGGCGCGGATCCCCGGGCTCCGTCACGGCGCGGATCCCCGGGCGCCGTCGGAGCGCGGATCCCCGGGCCCGGTCAGGGTGCGGCGGGCGCCCCGTCGGCCCGTGCGTGACACTGTTGCCGCAGCCCAAGAGACGCTGCATGTCGAGATTCTCGCGAAGGTGAAGAGGATGTCCCCCGTCAGCCCCGAGCTGATCTCCCCCCGGTCCGCCCGAGTGAGCGCCGCGCGGCGGCTCGCCAAGCGGAACTTCCGGGGCAAGGACCGGCTGTTCCTCGCCGAGGGGCCGCAGGCCGTGCGGGAGGCCGCCGGGCATCGGACCGGCGGGCAGGCGACCCTCGTCGAGCTGTTCGCCACCGTGGAGGCCGCGGAGCGGTACGCCGACATCATCGGGGCGGCACGGGCCGCGGACGCCCGCGTCCACCTCGCCTCCGAAGAGGTCATCGCCGACATCTCGACCACGGTCACCCCGCAGGGGCTGGTCGGGGTCTGCCGGTTCCTCGACACCCCGTTCGAGGACGTTCTCGCCGCCCGCCCGAAGCTCGTCGCGGTGCTCGCCCACGTCCGCGACCCGGGCAACGCCGGCACCGTGCTGCGCTGCGCCGACGCCGCCGGCGCCGAGGCCGTCGTCCTCACCGACGCCTCCGTCGACCTGTACAACCCCAAGGCCGTACGCGCCTCCGTGGGCTCCCTGTTCCATCTGCCCGTCGCCGTCGGCGTGCCCGTCGAACGGGCCGTGCAGGGGCTGCAGGACGCGGGTGTGCGCATCCTCGCCGCGGACGGGGCCGGTGACCACGACCTCGACGAGGAACTCGACAAGGGGACGATGGGCGGACCGACCGCCTGGGTGTTCGGGAACGAGGCCTGGGGGCTCCCGGAGGAGACCCGCGCCCTTGCGGACGCCGTCGTGCGCGTCCCCATCCACGGGAAGGCCGAGAGCCTGAACCTCGCCACGGCCGCCGCCGTATGTCTGTATGCATCGGCTCGTGCACAGCGCGCCCACGAAGGGTGCCGCTCCGTCACCGGGAGCTAGTAGGGTGGCCGGCTCGGGGCCCTGCGCCGGCTGAGAGGTGGGGTACAGGGATGAGTGTGTTCGGCACGGGCACTGCGCCGGACGGGCGGGACGCGTACCGCACGCCCGCGCCCCGGCACGGAGACTGCACCGGGACCGCCCCCGGCATGGACCCCGACCAGCTGCCCGACGGTCTCGTCGTCGCCGACGAGCACGGCCGGGTCATCTGCTTCAACGCCGCCGCCGCACGCATCACCGCCCGGAGCCGCGCCGACGCCCTCGGGCAGTACCTGGAGAAGGCGCTGCCGCTGGAGGACCTGGAGGGCAGGCGCTGGTGGCAGCTCACCGACCCCTACGGCGGCCTCGCCATCCGGGTCCGGCAGCCCGAGCGCAATCTGCTGCTCCCCGGTGGGCGGGAGGTGATGGTCTCCGCGCGGTACGTGCGCACCGAGCCCCTCGGGCCCGTCCACCGCGTCATCGTCTCCCTGCGCGACACTGAGGCCCGCCGCCGCACCGAGCGCAGCCACGCCGAACTGATCGCCACCGTCGCCCACGAGCTGCGTTCGCCGCTCACCTCCGTCAAGGGCTTCACCGCCACGCTCCTCGCCAAGTGGGAGCGCTTCACGGACGACCAGAAACGGCTGATGCTGGAGACCGTCGACGCCGACGCCGACCGCGTCACCCGGCTCATCGCCGAGCTGCTCGACATCTCGCGCATCGACTCCGGGCGCCTCGAGGTGCGCCGCCAGCCCGTGGACATCGGCGCGGCCGTCGGCCGGCACATCCAGGCCTACGTCGCCGCGGGACAGCCGGCCGACCGCTTCCTGCTGCGCACCGAGCAGCCGCTGCCCGACCTGTGGGCCGACCCCGACAAGGTCGACCAGGTGCTGAGCAACCTGATCGAAAATGCCGTGCGCCACGGCGAAGGAACCGTCACCATTGACATCACGCCCTCGGCGTCCCCGCGCGAAGGCGAGGAAACCGGCACGTCGGTCACGGTGAGCGACGAAGGGCCCGGCATCCCGGAGGAATCCATGAACCGCGTCTTCACCCGCTTCTGGCGGGGCAGCAAGCGCGGCGGCACGGGCCTTGGGCTGTACATCGTCAAGGGCATCGTCGAGGCCCACGGCGGCACCATCACGGTCGGACGCGCCCCCGTCGGCGGCGCCGAGTTCCGATTTACGTTGCCCGTGGGGGCCCCGGCCTATCTGGCCTGAGGCGCCCGCGGGCGCATGCGCGTTCCTTCACCCCGTTAGACTCGGCCTTTGGCACCTTTGTGTCCTGCACGCGGCCCTCTCGCGTCGGTGCGAGTCGGTGACGGGGACCATCCGCCTGGGGGCACCTCCCAGCGTCAGCTGGGGGACAATCGGAAGCACGGGAAGAGATGTCGGCACCCAATAAGTCGTACGACCCTGTCGAGGTCGAGGCGTTGAAACCGGAAGAGATCGAGCGCATGCGGGACGAGGCGCTCGCCGCCTTCGCCGCCGCGGGCTCCCTCGACGCGCTCCACGAGGCCAAGGTCGCCCACACCGGCCCGGCCTCCCCGCTGGCCCTCGCCAACCGCGAGATCGGCGCCCTGCCCCCGCACGCCAAGGCCGAGGCCGGCAAGCGCGTCGGCATGGCCCGAGGCGCCGTGAACAAGGCCCTCGCCGCCCGCCAGGGCGAGCTGGAGGCCGAGCGTGACGCCCGCGTCCTGGTCGAGGAGGACGTCGACGTCACGCTGCCTCACGACCGCGTCCCGGCCGGCGCCCGGCACCCGCTGACCACGCTCTCGGAGCGCATCGAGGACGTCTTCGTGGCCATGGGCTACGAGGTCGCCGAGGGCCCCGAGGTCGAGGCCGAGTGGTTCAACTTCGACGCCCTCAACATCGGCCCGGACCACCCCGCCCGCGGCGAGGCCGACACCTTCTTCATCGAAGGCCCGGCCGGCACCGCCGACTCCGGCGTCGTGCTGCGCACCCACACCTCGCCCGTCCAGATCCGCTCGCTGCTCAACCGCGACCTGCCGGTCTACGTGATCTGCCCGGGCCGTGTGTACCGCACCGACGAGCTGGACGCGACGCACACACCGGTCTTCCACCAGGTCGAGCTGCTGGCCGTGGACGAGGGCCTGACCATGTCCGACCTCAAGGGCACGCTGGACCACATGGTCCAGTCGCTGTTCGGCGAGGGCATGAAGACCCGGCTGCGCCCGAACTTCTTCCCCTTCACCGAGCCGTCCGCCGAGATGGACATGCTCTGCTACGTCTGCAAGGGCGAGTCCGTCGGCAATCCCGACCGCCCCTGCCGCACCTGCTCCAGCGAGGGCTGGATCGAGCTGGGCGGCTGCGGCATGGTCAACCCCAAGGTGCTGGCCGCCTGCGGCGTGGACCCGGAGAAGTACAGCGGATTCGCCTTCGGGTTCGGCATCGAGCGGATGCTGATGTTCCGCCACAACGTCGAAGACATGCGAGACATGGTCGAGGGTGACGTCCGGTTCACCCGGCCGTTCGGGATGGAGATCTGATGCGGGTCCCGCTTTCTTGGCTGCGGGAGTACGTCGACCTGCCGGCGACCGAAACCGGCCGTGACGTCCAGGCCAAGCTCATTTCGGCGGGCCTGGAGGTCGAGACCGTCGAGCAGCTCGGCGCCGACCTCAAGGGCCCGCTGGTCGTCGGCCAGGTCCTGACCATCGAGGAGCTGGAGGGCTTCAAGAAGCCCATCCGCTTCTGCACCGTCGACGTCGGCACCGCCAACGGCACGGGCGAGCCCCAGGAGATCGTCTGCGGCGCCCGCAACTTCTCCGTCGGCGACAAGGTCGTCGTGGTCCTGCCCGGCGCCGAGCTGCCCGGCGGCTTCTCGATCGCCGCGCGCAAGACCTACGGCAGGACCTCCCACGGCATGATCTGCTCCAGCGACGAGCTGGGCATGGGGGACGACGGCAACCACGGCATCATCGTGCTGCCGCCGGAGACCGAGGTCGGCAAGGACGCCATCGAGCTGCTGGAGCTGGTCGACGAGGTCCTGGACATCGCCGTCACCGCCAACCGCGGCGACTGCCTGTCCATCCGCGGTGTCGCCCGCGAGACCGCCATCGCCCACGGCCTGCCGCTGCGCGACCCGGCCCTGATCGACGTACCGGCCCCGAACGCCTTCGGCTACCCGGTCCAGGTGACCGAGCCGATGGGCTGCGACCGCTTCACGGCCCGCACCGTCACCGGTCTGAGCCCCGAGGCACGCTCCCCGATCTGGCTCCAGCGCCGGCTGCAGAAGGTCGGCATGCGTCCGATCTCGCTCGCCGTCGACGTCACGAACTACGTGATGATGGAGCTGGGCCAGCCGCTGCACGCCTACGACCGCAGCCTGGTCCAGGGCACGATCGGCGTGCGCCGCGCCGCGGAGGGCGAGAAGCTCGTCACCCTCGACGGTGTCGAGCGCAAGCTGCACGCCGAGGACCTCGTCATCACCGACGAGCGCGGCCCGATCGGCCTCGCGGGTGTCATGGGCGGCGCCAACACGGAGATCGCCGACGACGACGCCGGCGAGAACGGGGCGAACGCCACGTCCGACGTGGTCATCGAGGCGGCCCACTTCGACGCCGTCTCGATCGCCCGTACGGCCCGGCGCCACAAGCTGTCCTCGGAGGCGTCGCGCCGCTTCGAGCGGGGCGTCGACCCGCAGGCCGCCGCGGCCGCGGCGCAGCGGACCGTGGACCTGCTCGTGCTGCTCGCGGGCGGTACCGCCGAGGCCGGCGTCACCGAGATCATCGCCCCCTCCGCGCCGCACACGATCACCGTCCCGGCGAACCACCCGGACAAGGTCGCGGGCGTCGACTACGGCCGCGAGACCGTCGTACGCCGCCTCCAGGAGGTCGGCTGCGACGTCTACGGGCAGGACGAGCTGATCGTCACCGTCCCGTCCTGGCGGCCCGACCTGACCGACGCCAACGACCTGGCCGAAGAGGTCATCCGCCTGGAGGGTTACGAGAACCTGCCCTCCACGCTGCCCAAGCTCCCCTCGGGCCGCGGCCTGACCCACCGCCAGCGGCTGCACCGCCGGGCCGGCCGGGCACTGGCCGGCGCGGGCTACGTCGAGGCGCCGAACTACCCGTTCGTCAGCGAGCAGGTCTTCGACCAGCTCGGTCTGGACGCGGGCGACCCGGCCCGCCGTGTGGTGAAGCTGGTCAACCCGCTCAACGACGAGGAGCCCGCGCTCCGTACGACGCTGCTGCCGGGCCTGCTGGGTGCACTGCGGCGCAACGACGGGCGGGGCTCGCACGACCTGGCCCTGTTCGAGACGGGTCTGGTCTTCCAGCCGGCCGAGGAGCGGCGCGTCGGCGTCCACCTGTCCGTCGACCGGCGCCCCACCGACGAGGAACTGGCCGGGCTGGACGCGGTGCTGCCGCAGCAGCCGCGGCACGTGGCCGTCGTTCTCGCGGGCGCCCGCGAGCAGGCCGGCTGGTGGGGCGGCGGCCGTCCGGCCGGATGGGCCGACGCGGTCGAGGCGGCGCGTGCCGTCGCGCGCGAGGCCGGTGCCGAGCTGGTGGTGCGCAAGGGGCAGTACGGTCCCTGGCACCCCGGCCGCTGCGCCGAGCTGGTGATCGTCGCCGACGGCACGGAGAAGGTCGTGGGCCATGCGGGAGAACTGCACCCGCGTGTCCTGAAGGCACTGGGTCTGCCCGAGCGCACCTGCGCGATGGAGCTGGACCTGGACGCCCTGGAGGCGGTGGGCGACGGCGTCCCGCAGGCGCCGGGCATCTCCTCCTTCCCGGTCGCCACGCAGGACGTCGCCCTCGTGGTCGACAGGCCCGTTCCCGCGGCCGAGGTCGAGGCGGCCCTGCGCGAGGGTGCGGGCGAGCTGCTCGAGTCCATCCGGCTGTTCGACGTGTACGAGAACGCCGAGCAGCTGGGCGAGGGCAGGAAGTCGCTGGCGTACGCGCTGCGGTTCCGTGCGGGTGACCGCACGCTGACCGTGGACGAGGCGTCCGCCGCGCGGGATGCCGCCGTCGCCCTGGCGGGCGAGCGCACCGGGGCCGTGCTCCGGGGCTGACCGCCGCAGAGGGTCCTGAGGGCCGGCCGGCCACGGGTTGTCCGTGGCCGGCCGCGTCCGTGCGGCGGAGCCGCGCGGGGACACGGTCCCGCGCGCCCGAGCCGGTTGCGGCGCTCCTGGCTGCATAAATGCGGGCCGACCTGACGGGGAGTCACTCATTCGGGTGGGAACCGGAGGGGATCTGGCCCTTCTGGACCATGCCTGTCGACAGAATCGGACCGGCCTTTCGGGGTCGGTCCGTCTGCTCTGTCAGGGCCCACATGGGGGACCAGAGGCATGATCCGCATCAAGGCACGGGCACCCACCGCGCGGGGAGCCGTACTCCCCACGGTCTGGGGAGCCGTGGCGGTCACCTACAAGTTCGGCTGCCCGCTCGCCCAGCAGGACGGGCTCGGTGCACGCATCGTCACCAGCGCCGTCTTCTTCGCCGTCGGCACCGGACTGATATTCCACGTCCGCCGCGCCCTGCTGCGCGAACTGCGGCAGGCCCGCCGGGTCGCCGGCGCCGCCCAGAGTGTGGTGCTGCGGCCCCTGCCGGCGCGCCTGGACGGCCTGAACATCGCCGCGGCCCAGCTGTCCGCCGACCGCGGCGCGGTGATCGGGGGTGACCTGTACGAGGCCGTCGCCACCGAACACGGGGTCCGGGTGGTGATGGGCGACGTACGCGGCCACGGCATCGGCGCCCTCTCCACCGTCGCCGCGGTGCTCGGCAGCTTCCGTGAGGCGGCCCACGACGAGCCCGAACTGGGCTCCGTCCTGCGGAGGCTGGAGCGTGCCCTGGCCCGGCACCTGCGCGAGCGGTCCCGTGCCGAACACCCCTCGACCGGCGCCCAGGACCCGGACAACCCGGTGGCCGAGGAGTTCGTCACCCTTCTGCTCCTGGAAATCAGCGGGCAGGGCGAACTGCGCGCCCTCAACTGCGGTCATCCCTGGCCGTACCTGCTCAGCGGCACCCGGGTGGAGCCGCTCACCCGGGCCGATCCGCTCCCGCCCCTGGGGCCCTTCCCGCTGCCGGCGGAGCTGGAGGCCCAGCTGTACGGCTGTCTCCTGCCCGGCGAGTCCCTGGTCCTCTTCACGGACGGGGCGGAGGACGCCAGAGACGCCCGCGGCCGGTTCTTCTCCCTCTCCGCGGCGCTGCGCGAGGCCGTGCACGATCAGCCGGTGACGGCCCAGACGGTCCTCCGGGCGGTCTTCGGGTCCCTGCTGCGGCACACGGCGGGCAGGCCGTCGGACGACGTGGCGGTACTGGTCCTGCGGAACAACCGGAGAAGCGCCGGACTCTCCGGGGCACGGGACGGTGGCCCGTGCGACTCCGTCGCGCGGGCGCGAGGGGCCCCCACCGACCCGCAGCCGACGACGCACCGCTAGCGACATCCCCGTGGCCGTGTCCGGCCGGGCCGCCGCTTTCTGAGGGGGAGCCGGCGGCCCGGCCGGCCTCTTTCGAGGACTTTCAGTCAACCGGCAGAACACTCTCCGCGACAGTGTGCACACGCTGCGGATGCGAGCACTCCGTTCACACCCCGTGTGAAAGCGGACCCACTACGCTGACGGCACCAGGCAACTCGGGGGGCGATCCCATGCAGCCCAACACTCTGCTCGATGCGATCCTGGACGAGGCGGGGATCTCGCACGCCGGTCTCGCCGCCCACGTCAACCAGGCGGGCCGCAGACGGGGCCTGGCGCTGCGCTACGAACACACCGCCGTGGCGCGGTGGTTGAAGGGCCAGCGGCCACGCGGTCAAGTGCCCGATCTGATCTGCGAGGTGCTCGCGGGACGGCTGCACCGGCCCGTCACCCTGGACGACATCGGCCTCGGGGTGCCGGGCGAGCCCAGCACCCCGCACACCGGTTCGCTCTCCGGCTTCGTGGAGCGGGCCACCGCCCTGTGGCGCTCCGACGAACAGCAGCGGCCGCATGTGCTCGGCGCTCCCGCCGTCACCGGCACCCCTGCCGTCATGCCGGTGTGGGAGTGGGAGAACCCGCCCGAGGACGTGGACGTCTCCCGGGGCGGCCGGCACCGGGTCACCACGGCCGACATCGAGACGCTGCGCGCCGCCCGCACCCACTACGAGCAGATGTACCGCAAGGCCGGCGGCGTCGCGACCCGCGCCCGGATCGTCGGCTTCCTGAACGCCGAGGCGGCACCGTTGCTGCGCGGCAGCTACACCGACGCGACCGGCCGCCAACTGCACCGGGCGACCGGCGGGTTGGTGGCGATCGCGGGCATCTGCGCGTACGACTCCGACGCGCACGGCCTCGCCCAGCGCTACTTCCACCAGGCGCTCAGGCTGGCAAAGGCCAGCGGCGACCGGGGACTCGGCGCCTACGTCATCGCGCTCCTCGTCAACCAGGCGCTGTTCATGAAGGAGTACCGCCAGGCCGTCGCCTTCGCCGAGGCCGCGCTGCGGGCGGCCGGCAAGCACATCACCCCGGCTCTCGCCTCCGACCTGTACGCGATGCAGGCCAAGGCGTACGCCCACCTCGGCGACGGCAGCAGCGCGCTCTCCTGCATCCGCCGGGCCGAGACGGCCGCCGACCGCATCCGGCGCGGGTACGAGCCCGACGAGACCGGCTACGTCCAGCCCGGCCTCGTCAACGTCCAGGTGGCCGAGGCGCTGCTCAGCCTCGGTGAACTCGTCGCCGCCCGGGAGCACGCGGCGGCCGCGGTCGACAACCCCGCCCACGACCGGGGCCGGGTGCACCGGCTCGCCATGCTCAGCACGATCGAGCTGCGTCAGGGCAACGCCGACAACGCGGTGGCCACCGCCGTGCAGATGGCCGAGCAGGCCCGCGGGATGGAGTCCCAGCGGTTGCGCGACAGGCTGCGTGCGGTGCGCGAGCATCTGGTGCGCTGCGGCTCGGCCGGAACCGCCGAAGCCGCCGAACTCATCGACGGCGCACTGCGCGTACCGCTGTAGGCGCACTGTAGGTACACAGTCCCTGCTGCGATATTGCCACTTACTCGTCGGAAGGTGGCAGAACCGTGCAGTGGACGAAACAGAACGAACAAACTGTGTATGAGAACCGCTGGTTCAGCGTCAACCTCGCAGATGTCGAGCTGCCGGACGGCCGGCACCTCGACCACTTCCTGATCCGGCTGCGGCCGGTCGCCGTCGCCACGGTGGTCAACGAGGCCAACGAAGTCCTGCTCCTGTGGCGCCACCGGTTCATCACCGACAGCTGGGGCTGGGAACTGGCCGCGGGTGTGGTGGAGGACGGCGAGGACATCGCGCGTGCGGCCGCCAGGGAACTGGAGGAGGAGACCGGCTGGCGGCCGGGACCCCTGCACCACCTGATGAGCGTGGAGCCGTCCAACGGCCTCACCGACGCCCGGCACCACATCTACTGGTCCGACCGGGGTGAGTACGTCGGACATCCCGTGGACGACTTCGAGTCGGACCGCCGCGAATGGGTCCCGCTCAAAGTCGTCCCCGACCTGATCGCCCGAGGGGAGGTCCCGGCCGCCAACATGGCGGCCGCGTTACTCCTGCTGCACCATCTGAGGCTCACCGACGGCTAGTGGGCCAGCGCCTGCCAGACGGTCACGACGAGCGCACCCAGAGCCGTGAGCGCGGCGACCGAGGGCAGTGGCCAGCGTGCGTGTTCCAGCGAGCTCATGCGGCTGTGCAGCTCGTCCACTTCCTTGGCGGTCTCCTTGGTGCGGTGGCTGAGCAGGTTGAGTCCTCCCTCGACTCGGGCGTACGCCACGTCGAGGCGGCGCCGTAACTCTGCGAGTTCTCCATGGACCACGGGATGCTCCGGGTCGGCGGTCACGGGTCCACTCCTTTCCGTAGTCGAACGTGGTGGTTCCGCATCCCTTGCATGCGCATCAAGAGTGAACTCGCCTGGTGGGCGCGTGGGGAGAGTGCGCGAAGGGCATATGCGTGCCCGGCGCGCACACGGTGTGTGAAACAGATGGGCCCGGCACCGAGTTCGGTGCCGGGCCCGCGGAGTGTCGCTCTCCGTAGTTATCCGTGGATCCAGTCATGGATCCAGCCGTGGGTTCAGCCGTAGGTGTAGAAGCCCGAGCCGGACTTCCGGCCGAGCCGGCCCGCCTCGACCATGCGCTGGAGCAGCGGGGGAGCGGCGTACAGCGGCTCCTTGTACTCGGCGTACACGTTGTCAGTGCGTGCGAATACTGCCCTCACCTGCGGTTTCATGGCCTGTTGCGGGCCTGCGGGGCGCCCAGGGACTTTTCAGGGACATTCGGTTGTGGATCTTGACCGAACCACTCGTCCATGGCGGCGAGGCCCCGCTTGCCCGCCCCGGGCATGAAGTGAACGTAGTGCGTCAGTGTGGTCTGCGGCGAAGCATGCCCGAGCCACACCGACACGCTCACGATCGACTCGCCGGCCTCAAGCTGGGTACTGGCGTACGTGTGCCGGAGGACGTGGAACATGTCCTCCCTGGAGAGTTCGTAGATGGGGTACCGACGGCTGCGGCCTCCGTGCGTCCTGACCTTCTGGCCGACCTTCTTCAGGACACCGGCCGTTGCGAGTGCGGGCCGCCAGCTCAGCCTGTTCCACATCGAGTAGTTGATTCGATTGCCCTGCGAGGTGATCAGGACCAGCCGGACAGTGATCGGTTTGCGCTGTCGCGCTTCCAACTCGGTCGTCGGCGGCTCAGGGTTGCGCCACGGGAGCGTGCAGGCGACCGAAGGAAAGCGGCGCAGGTGGTCCCGGACACGCTTGGCGAGGTTGGGGGAGAGGGGAACGTCTCGCGTTTTGCCGCCCTTGGGCAGGCAGAAGTACGGCCTTCCCTTGGAGTCCCACCGCAGCTGGCGGCGGACGTGTACGACACCGGCATCGAAGTCCACATCCTCCTCGCCGAGGCCGAATGCCTCGCCTTGGCGCAGGCCGAGGCCGACACCGAGGTCCACCGCGATGCGGTATCGCTCCTGGAGGCCCGCCCGGACGGCCTCCACGGTGGGCCTGGCCCATGCCTTGGCCTTCCTCTTCGCGGGTTTGGGCGCCTTGACAGTCCGGCGGGCCTTGCAGGGGTTCTTGACCAGGCGGCCGTCGTCGACGGCGGCTTCGAGGATCGTGGAAAGGTGGATCCAGATCACATGGGCCGTGGACGCCTCTACCCGTGCCAGCAGTTGGGCCTTCCAGGCGCGCAGCACGGCAGCGTCGATGTCCCGGAGCGCGGTTGTACCCAGGAACGGGATGATGTGGTTCCAGATCTTGCTGCGCATGGGGGCGGCGGTCGACGGTTCGTCCGATCGGCCTGGCCACCAGTGCTTCTCGATGTACTGGGCGAGAGGAATCGCCCCGTCGCGGGGGTCGACGAATTCGCCACGTGTGGTGTCGGTCTGCGCCTTGGCGAGCCACTGCTTCGCGTCTTCGCTCGTGTCGAACGAGCGGTCCCGGACGCCCGGGATGCCCTTCACCCGATAGCGCTTGCCCTGGCCCCACAGGGCAGTGCGCTCCCGCTTACCGGTGTCCTTGTTGGGCTTCTTCTTGAGCCAGCGGTCTTCTATGTACCCCGCCAAGGGAACGTTCTCCTATGAACTCAGTTGGGTATGGTCGTATGGCATGGTGGAAAGCTGGGCGCCGGGACTCCGAAATTCGACGCACCGTCTTAGGGCTCGTGCACAGCCTTCAAGGAGTGCGTACCGTGCGCTTCATCGGCTTCTGGGTGAGAGGATTGAGAGCAGCGTTGGAACGTGAATCCGCCTGCTCCTGCGCTATGACCCACTCATTCAGCGCTGAGATCCTGTACATGACGCGGTGGCCCATGCGGAAGCTGGGCGGACCCTGCCGCCGGTGACGCCAGACATACAGGGTGTTCGGTGAAACGCCAAGGTATTCTGCCGCCTTGTTCAGGTTCAAGAACGCGGCTTCATGCGTGGATGCGATCTGGTTGTGCATGTCTGGTCTCCAGTGTGAGAAGAGTTGATGCACTCACGATCCGGAGAAGTCCGGCATTGGTGAAACCGGGAAATTGTGGTAGTGCGTGTTTTGGGCTGCATCAGGGGTGCTGAGGTGCGACTGTCGATTTCGGGCTTAGCAGTCCATGGCGCTGGATCCTCCTCTCGCTGAGCTGCGGTTTTGCCAGCACCCGTACGTTGACATGGTGTTCGCGCAGGTCTCAAGTCATGGCCGTCTGCCGTAGGCGAACTGCCGTGAGCGTTAGCGACGGGTGAAACAACGGGGGGCTGATAGCCGCGGCGCTTCCGTCAAACGCCAGCTGTGGCCGGCGTGATGTTGCGATCAACCAGTTGCCTGAAAGAGGTCGTTGATCCAGATCATTGAGGCGCGGAGGTGGAGGCCGGGGAGGTAGCTCTCGGGCTGCAGCTGCCGAATATTTCATCCGACTAGATCAGGCGGGCGTACTGATACGGGTGGATCACTCCGGCGAACCGGTCTCGGCGGCGTATGTCCACGACGGCTGCGGGAAAGGCATGCTCGGCGTACGACGGCTGTCGAGATGAAGCTCGCCACGTGCTCTCCGGAGCGGCAAAGCGAGGACGACGTGCTGACCGCCACCGCGTCTGTCGGAGGCCACATCATCGGCTGCGCCGAGGACTGGGAGGTGTCGAGCGCCGCCGACCCGATGACCCAGCCGAAGCTGGGCCCTTGGCTTCGCGATGAGAGGGGCCTATACGACGGTGGCTGCAGCCGTAACCGGGCTCGGCTGCAACGTCGTGGACTGCTTGAACACCGGTTAGTTAGTGCGTCCGCTGGGGAGCCAGAGCCTTCTTCAAACCTGTGTGCATCCACCGGCACACGACTTCGCCCTGACGTCCCGTGTCGCATGCAGAACAGAACCCGGCGTATGGCCCGGCTCGTCTGCTTTATGGCTCTGCCCTCGTCGGCGGTCTCTGAACCTGGTCCCCTTCGGGGTCGGTGAGTTTTGACCCCGTGTGCAGTTGTTCAAGACCTTGCACCACGTGCGGGATGTGACGTTCGCCGAGGACGCGTCGAAGATCCATACCGGGCCCGGACCGGAGAACATGGCGACGCTGCGGAACCTGGCCATCAACACGCTGCGGAACGCCGGGCACCACAGCATCGCCGCCGGGCTACGCGGCTTTCACCCGCCCGTTGGAGCTGCTCGGCCTCGCCTGACCTGCACCGCAGCATGATCACCCGGACTTTGAATCAGCCCTGGCCGTAGGGCGGGATGAAGTTCCCTCTTCGACGTGGACCTGTACCAGAGCCTTCTCCGGCACGGCCATGTGCGATGAGGTGCCCGGCGGTTGAAGTGCCCCTCCGTAGTCGCGTGGATCGGGTAGTCGGCGCGCATGCCGCCCTGACCGGGAGTTGGCTCACCGGGGCGAGAACCCGGCCTGCCGCCTCGGCGCGCGCGGACGCGCCGTCGTCGTGCGCTGCGGGATCAACGGCGCCCTATCCGTGCCCCTGCCCTGGCACCCCTCCCACGAGGCCCCCGGCTGGTGGACTCGGATCGGCGGCCGCTGTTTCCTGGAGTTCGAGCGGTAGCCGGGACGGATGGGGGCGACGTGATCAAGGCGGTCGGTGAGCTGGGGCCCGACATCCGAGGGCGATCCGGGTGCGGAGCGAGAGCGGTGGGCGCGAGGTCACGGGCAACCCGCTGTGCGCGCAAAACAACGGCCAGGTCGTCTTCCTGGACGGTCGCACGGTCTCACTCGCACAGCTGGACCCATCGTCGCTCCTGCGTGAACTGGTCCTGCTGCGAGCTCGTCGATGAACGGCTGCAGCTTCTTGCCGCACCCGAGGCTTGTCCCCCGGCGCGAACTCGGCGGACGGCAACGCCGAGGTGCAGGTGAGCATGTAGCCACCGCGGCCGCCGTTGCTTCACGACTGGGTCACCATCCGTACGTCGCTGCAGCCGTGCTGCTTGGCTTCGTGGTCGGCGAAGGCCTGCAGGGCGGAGCGGGCGAACGAGGCGGAGTAGTGCGGGACCGGGTAGGTGTCGGTGTCCCTGTCGTACAGGTGGTACAGCACGAACACCGCCTGCTGCGTGGACTGCGGGCATGTCGCGGTGGCCCACGCGTAGTCGCGGTCGCTGTGGGTAGGGCCGTAGCCTTCCTTGAGTTGATCGCCCTCGCTGGTCAGGAAGTCCCTGGCGGCGGCACCGTAGTAGGCGTAGAGACCGTAGCCCGGCTTGTTCGCCTTCGTGACCAGGTAGCAGTTGGTCTGCGGTGCATCTGGGTCCGCCGGGTACTCCATGATCTGCGGGGTGTCGCTCTGCGCCGATGCCGTGCCGCGCAGTGCCACGCACGAGCCCTGTGCCTGCTGCAGCGGCTTCGCCGTGTCAGGCGTGCCGAGACGTGCTGTGGACAGGCCGGTGAGCGGCTTGCCGGCCTTCACCTGGCAGCCGTGCTTCTCGGCCGCCTTCTCGGCGGTCTCGGTGGTCACCCGGCCCAGACCGGTCAGGGTCGTGTTGTTCGACGTGCCGAGCAGATCACCGTAGGCGACCAGGGCTTTGCTCTTCTCGTTCACGCAGTCGAGCGCGACCATGACCTGGTAGGTGCCGCCCTCGTACCTGAGAAGACCGGACCAGCCGTGGCCGAGCGGGGACGCCTGTTCCTTCATTCCGTTGTAGTCCGCGTTGTACCAGGTGAGGGTGGAGGAAGGAACTTTCGAAGTGCTCCAGCGCAGCTTCAGCTCCAGGGAATTGCCCTGCGGACCGGATGAGTCGTGGATGCGGCAGGCGGCCAGGTAGTCACTATCGCCCTCGCCGTCGGCACTCAGGTGCGACGAGTCCAGTGCCGCGCTGAGCCCGCCCTGGGCCAGGACGCCGTCGCAGGCCCGGTCCAGTGAGCTGTCGTCACCCGCGGAGCTGAAGGTCCCGGCGCCGTAGAGCACGGCTCCCACCAGCGCCAGGACCAGCAGGAACGCCCCTGCGTACCACCCGGCGTGTATACGTCGGAACTCGGATTTCGTCTGCATCGTGCTCATTCTGTCGAAGGCCGCCGTTGTACGCAGGTCAGCGGTCGGCGCGGAGTGTGCTCAGGGTGCGGTCACGCCCGTGGGCGTAGTCGTCCTGGCCCGCGTGGACGTAGTACTTCGTCCAGTCGCTGTCGACGGCGTGACCACGGCTGTCCGCCCACGACCTGACCAGTTTCTCGACGTCATGCTGGCCGGCGTCGTAGGTCTTGGCGTTGTCCTCGGTCGCGGCGAGGTTCGCCTCGGCCACGTGCTCCTTGTTCGACTCGTACGCCCACACGTCGAGGGTCCTCTGGCTGAGGTCTCCCACGGGGCTGAGGTCCTTGTCGGGGTTGAACATCAGCGCCGTGCTGAGGGATGTGCCGAGGCCGTGGTTGAAGTCGGCGGCCCACTGCGTCTTCTTGAATCGCTCGTCGTAGATGATGTCCGACCGGATGCCGTCGTACGAACCCAGGGCGCGGGACGACTCCACGATGCGGTCCCGGATCGTCTTGTCGCCGGCGTCTTGGGGGATCGTGTCCAGGGTATGGTGCGAGTACTGCTGCTCGGCTCCGTAGAGGTGGCCGAACGCCTCCGGGTCGTTGGCGATGCCGCGCATGACGGCGGCGAGTCGCTGGTGCCCGACGGCCATGTGCGCGCCGTCCTTGTCGCTCCAGACGGACCCCGGGCTCTTCCAATCGATGTCGTACTTCGACGACGACTCCGCGTAGGTTTCGTGGGTGTCGGCCGTGTACGACGTCATGATGTGAGCCAGCGGCTTGACGAGGTTCGTCGGCAGGTCCTGGGCGTGCTTGTCGGTGTACAGCGTGTTGATCGTCTGCTGCAGGATGCGAGCCTGCGGCTCGCTGTGCTGGCCGATCGGGTGGTATCCACCGGGCGCCTGGCCGGTCGCCGCGGCCTCCAGAGCCGCACCGAAGCCCTTGCGGACGTCACCGTCCTCCGCCATGACGGGAATGCCGACCGTCGTGCCGCCGGGCGGGGTCGCGAAGTGATCCACGACGGTGTTCCAGTTCCGCCCGTGGAGCAGGTACTGCAGGTTGTCGTTGTGGGCCGGGTCCAGATAGTCGGTGCTGGTCTTCGGATCGTGGGACATGATGCCGAGTACGCCGTCGAGTGGGTCGTTGGCGAACCAGCCCCGGTCCTTGCCGCTGAACTTGTCCCGCAGGGCCCAGATGGACTCGCTCGGGTTGTCCCCCTTGGGTATGTACGACTCCTCCGCATGCCGGATGTCGTCGGCGGTGTCCTCCAGGAACTTCCCGTTGTAGCCGTTGCCCTGCTGCATCAGAGTCACGAGGCTCTGGTAGCCGCGGACCTTCTCGTCCGGGATGGGACTGAGGCCGTCGACCTTGAACTGTTCGGTTCCGGCCTTCTGCATGTCCGCGCGGAAGTTCTTGTAGAACGCCGAGTTCGGGTCCTGGGTCGCGGTCGCCAGCGTCGCGGCGAGCCCCTTCTGGATGTCCAGGTACTGCCCGCTGTGCTGCTTGTCGTCGTGGTAGGCGAGACCGTCGAGGCTGCTGGAGAGCTGCAGCGTGCCCTTGGCGCCCAGATCGTCCAGGAGGGTCTGGCTGAAGGCCTTGTCGCCGGAGTGGTCTTGGAGAAGCCGCTGCAGTTCCTTGTAGTCGGCCGCGGAGGCCTTGCCTGAGTCGATACGCTGCGCGATATCGCTGGCCTCGTCCGCCTCGTACTTCTCGATGTCGCCCTGCGCCTTGCCGTTGAAGCCGTTCATCGTGCCGTCGAAGAGGTCAGAGTCGATCACGACGGCCTGGAAGGCGACCTCGACGTCCTTGTCGGCATCATCCACGTCCTTCACGCAATGGTCGATGCGGGCCTGCCAGGAGGCGACGTCCTTGCGGATGCTGTCCTGATAGTCGGGGTCGTGGGCGAGCGCCTGCCGGTCCCCCCGGCTGAGCTTCCCGGTGTCGTACGAGACCAGGCCCTGGTCTGACACCCTCATCCCCTTGGCGACGGCGTCGTCCCGGGCCGACTCCAGCTTCTTGCGGAGATCCACGAACTGGGTGTGCGCATCGCGGAGGAGTGAGGCGATCGCCTTGGCCTCGACCTGGGCTTTCTTGAACTCATTGAGAGTGATGCCGAGGCGCTTCTGGGCGGCATCCCCGCTGAACCCCGTCCACGACGGACCGAGGGTGATGCCATGCACATCCTTCCCGTACGCCGTCTCCTGCTTGTGGAACTCCTTCGCCATCCCGTCCCAGCGGTCGGCGGCCGTTGTGAGCGTGGACAGGTCGGTCGTCATGATCTCGTGGTACGTCGGCATGGGTCCCCGTTGAGTGCGATGGCGTACGAGTCGAATCAGGAAGAGGTCAGTTCTGCGGCGGCTGTGAGTACTGGTCGAGCGCCGACGGCCTGCGCACTCCTGCGGCGACATCGATATCCGTGCCCTGCAATGTGGTGTTGGCGGCCCGCAGTGACCCCTTGTCCGCCGACAACAGGTTCATGAGGTCCTGGACCTGCTCGCCCCACGTCTTGTGCGCCTCCTGAACGGCTCCGGACGTCAGCCAACCGTGCCCGTCCTTCGCCCCGAACGCCTTGACCACGGCGCCCGTTTCGTGGTCCGCCCAGGCCCCCGCCGTGCGGGTGTCCGGCTCGATGTGCTGCTCGATCGCATTCGCCGCGGCCTGCTTCTCAGCAGGCGACGACGTCAGACCTGACTGACCGCCGAAGGAACCGCCCCCTCCTCCTGGATCGGCCAGTTGGTTCAGCCGCATGCCGACCGGCTGGGCAGCCGCGTTTCCGGTTATGTGCCGATCTCCTGCTGTGCCAGCCACGAAGTCTTTGCCCCCGTCCACATGTTCTTGGCGTGCTCCTGCCAGGATAGCGATCCGCCCATTGCCTCCAGGGCGACGGGTACTGATCTGTGACGAGCCCATCGCATTAACCAACTAAGACAATGGGCCAGGCGGGGGCCCTGGGACGGGACCGGAGGGCAGTGGGCCCCACTGCTGCGGAGAGACCCATGCAGCGGCAAGCCGACGGCGGTGACGGCTGCGTCGGACAGCGGTGACGACGACGATGGTCGCCGCCGCGGCAAACGCGGCAAGGAAACAGCCGATCCCCGCGGCGATGCTGCCGATCGTGGCTCCCACCCGGGGCTGGTCTCCCAGTGCGAACTCGGCCGGCAACTCTGAAGTGCAGGTGAGCGTGTAGTCGCCGCTGCTGCCGGGCTTCACCTCCAAGACACGCTCCCAGCTGCGGGACCCGACGGTGATGCTGAAGCTGCTGTTCGGCTGGGTCATCGACCCGGACCGCATCGACGGGATCCGGCAGTTGACCCTGCCCCGCCCGGACTGCGAGACGTAGATCGCCTTGGTCTTCCCCTCGACGAAGCTGAACGTCCGTGAGTCACCGCTGGAGAAGCTCCGGGCCGTGTCGACAGAGTGCACAGTGCTGTTCACCGTCGTTACGAGGAAAGCGGTACCGACACCGACCAGTACGAGACCCAGCACCGCGGCCACGAGGTACCAGATGCGCCGGGGCCGCAGGTCCTTCGCCGGGATGTTCGGCGGCGGAGGCGGCGGGCCGCCGTACGGTGGTCTCCACGGGTACGGATTCTGTATCGCCACAGTGACGCATCGTACGATAATCGCTGCGGCAGAGTGTCGTGGTGTGGGCTGACGCCGGTCAGTGGTGACACCGATGAGCCCACTATGCGGCTGCACGCCGACGCTTTCTCGTGACGACAGCCGCGACGACTCCACCAATGAGTACAACAGCCCCGACCCCCAGTGCGACCCGCAGGGTGTCGCTACCGCCCTTGTCGGAGGAAGCTTCGGCTGCCGCTTTGCCGTCCGTCCCCTGCGAGGCGGAGTCCTTGGAATCGGCAGTGGCCGCAGAGGGTGACGCGGAAGAAGCTACGGCCGA
Organism: Streptomyces sp. NPDC107581; assembly: GCF_055657175.1. NCBI lineage: Bacteria > Bacillati > Actinomycetota > Actinomycetes > Kitasatosporales > Streptomycetaceae > Streptomyces > Streptomyces sp. NPDC107581. The sequence continues at coordinate 9,094 of NZ_JBVKBH010000014.1, read as the reverse complement.
GAAGTCCGGAAGCGGGTAGATGCTGGCCGGCCCGGGATCACCGGGGTTCTGCAGGGCGATGCGCGGCCGCACGATGCCGTAGCCGATGGAGTCGTTGCGCTTGGCGCCGTTCGTGGGGGCGCCGGCGGTGTTGAGCATGACGCGGAGGACCTGGTTGTTGGTCCAGGTCGGGTGCTTGGACCAGATGAGGGCGGCGCTGGCGGAGGCGAGGGCGGTGGCGTCGCTGGTTCCGTGGGAGCGGCAGAGGTCCTTGCCGTTCGGACAGGCGTGGTACATCTCGTCGCCGGGGGCGGCCATGTCGATCTGTGCGCCGTACTGGGATTCCTTCGTCTTGCGGAGATCACGGCCCACGGCGCCCACCGCCACCACGCCTGGAGTCCCGGCGGGGTATTCGATTTCCGAGGTGCCGTCATTACCGGATCCGGCGAAGATGAGTGCTCCCTTGTTCAGGGCGTACTTCACGGCAGTCGTGAGTTCGTCAGAGCCCATGGGCGCGGCCATGGAAATGTTGATGACCTTGGCGCCGGAGTCGACGGCGTACCGGATTCCTCGGCTCACTTCTTTGCTGAACTCAACGGTGTTGTCCGGTATGCGGACAGGCAGGATCTTGGCGCCCGGTGCGAGACCGAAGGTTCCGTCACCGCCGTTCGCCTCGCCTGTGCCCGCGATGAGGAGGCCCATCGTAGTCCCGTGGCCGAAGTGACTCGCCTGTTTGTCCACGGGGGACCCCGGTGCCTCGTCCAGGCCGGGAAGCACCTGTCCCTTCAGGTCAGGAATGCTGCCGTCGACGCCCGAGTCGATGACCGCGACTGTGATGCCTTTGCCCGTGCTCGTCCGCCACATCTGGTCGGCCTTCATGTCCGTGAGGTACCACTGCTGTTCGCGAATGGTCTCTGCGTGGGCTGGTGCGGCGGTCACGGCCACCAGCAGCAAGCCCACGGCTCCGGAGACAACGCTCCCAAGACAGCCGTTCCTCAACGTGTCGGCAGGCATCCGCTTCCTCTTGGATCTCGTGATTCTCGTGGTTCTGGGCTGCTGTATCGGAGAGTGTCAGTCGGTGGCGGGAGGCTCTGGTCGGGGGTCTTCCGGGCACCCGTTCTTCCGTGGCTCGGCGCGCTTGCGGGTCGATTGACTCTGCTCGCTGTTCCGGCGCGAGGCTGACGGCCTGGAGCCGTTCGCTGACGCTTCAGTACCTCCCGACTGGGTCGCGGTTCGCTTGAACGGCCGGTCGGCCGAACGCGTCTGCTGTTGTGGGCGACCCCCTACGATGCCCTTGTCGGCAGGCGGGAACCCGCCTCGCCGTTCGGCCGGGGCTGACCCCTGGACGCGGTTCGCCCCTCGGGGGCCAGCGCCCATGGTCCGTCCGGCAGGCCCACGCCCGGTCGTGCCGGACACGGGTGTCTCGCCGCCCACGACGGTACCCCGCGGCAATCTGTCGGCCGGCTGGCCCGTAGTGGGTGTGGTTGGGCGACCCCCGATGATGCCCTTGCTGGCCGGCGCACGCCCGGGTGCCTCACCGGCGACCGCTCGCCCGGGCATCGCAGTGGTACGGCCTCCCGTCACCGGCTGCGCCGGACCCACGGGGCCTCTGGGCGTGGTCGCGCCGCCAGTGGCTGGTCCACGTGTCGGTGTGGGTTCCGCGATCTCCTGTCGCGGCATGGGCATCGGACGGCCACTCGTCACCGCACGCCCCGTGCCTCCAGGGCTCACTGGCAGGCCGGAACCGTGGCTTGAGGGCAGCGGAAGAGGGCCCACAGGCGGCGGCGTGCCGCCTCCAGCCCGTCCCCCTGTCGGCACGTCAACTGGACCTGGAGCCGGAGCCGGAGCCGGAGCCGTAGTCGGTGCCGGTGGCGAGACCACCGTTTCGTCGATCTTCGTGCCTATGTGGGCTGGGACCTCAGGTAACGATTGGTGTACCGCCCCTCGGCCGGTCTGGTTTCGCACCTCGGAAACGCTGGCTGTGGCGGCTCCGCCATCTTGCGCCGCTTCGCGCACCGGCCGGTGTGTTCCCGTCGTGGCCGTCAGCCCGGCCGGTCCCTGAGATGCGGACGTCCCGGCGCTGCTGCTGCCGCTTCGCACACGTTCGTTTCCGTCGACGAACTTCCCCTCATTCGGCTGAAGCACCTTCGGCGGCGGCGGAAACTTGGGCCTCTCCAGCGCATCCATCTGCGTGGCCGAATGCGAGTACGACTGGCCCAGCTTCCGCATCTGCGCCGCAGCTTCCAGACGCACCCTCTCCTTGCTCGCGGCCAGTGCCTCCAACTCGGCCTTGGACTTGGCGCTGACGGTGGCGGCGTCCGGGTCGTTGTGCGCGGCCGTTGCCGCGTCCAGGTTCGCCTGCGCGCTGTGGGTGTCGCGGGGGATCGATGCCTGTACGGTTCCGATAGCCGCGGATGCCTCCCGCAGCCACTTCGCCGCGCCGTTGCTGAAGTCGCCGAGCCGGAGAGTGGAGTTGGCCAGGTCGCCCGCCCAAGTACGGAAAGCGTCAGCGCCCGCGCCCTTCCACTCCACCCACTGCGGGCGGATTTTGAGCTCTTCGGCGATCTTGTGGATCTCTTCGGCTGCCGCGGTCAGCCGGTCGGCCGCGGACTGCACCGTGCCGGCGTTCGCCTGGTCCAGCCAGGCGAGCATCTGCTCGTGGCTCATGTCCTCGAAGGGTGTGCCCTCACCGCGCCGCATCAGATGGTGCCTCCCGCGTCACTGCCGCCGCTTGTCTGCGTCGGCGGCCGACTTCCCTTGGTCTCGCTGCCACCGCCTTGGCCGCTCGTGTGTGTCTTCGGCGGGACCGAGGGGTCGTAGCTCCCGCCGTAATGTTTCGTCGTCTCCGTGCTGATCGCGGCCATGCGGTCGCGGATGTCCAGGTCGATGTTCTGGTAGCCCTTGTGCGAGGCCAGCACCGCGATGCCCATACCCTCCATCGAATCGGAGAGCAGCTTCGACAGGGTCTCCAGATCGCTGATCACGGCCTCGTACTTGGTGAACAGGCCGGCCGCCTCCGCCCACCCCGTGCCCCCGCCACCGAGTTGGTGGCGTACGAGTTGTTCCTGCCCGACCTTGCCCTGTCCCGCCGCCGAGCCCTTCAGATCGCGGATCAGGTCATCGACCCGCTTCTGGAACTTCGTGAACGACGACAGTTCAGTGGCCAGGTCGGCGACAGCGTCCTGCATCCCGTCGAACATGCGGGACACCCACGATGCCGGTTGCCCACCCGCCCCCGCGTCACTCGGCAGCACAACGTCCTCCCCCTGTGGTCAAAAGGCCAAGGCCTCACCAACAACTCTAGCTACGATCAGTGACACTCCCGGCTCGTCCCGTATCAAAGGCGATCGAAATCGGTCAGTGTGGCTCGGAATCAGGGTCAATACCAGCGCGTGTCGGTGGCCCCGCCGGGGCAAACCGAGCTTCCGTCTCGCTGCCTATTACGGCCCCTACACCAACGCTCCGCGCCACAACCCCAGCGCGATCCGTACGACTACGTCAGAGCCAACGGCACCAACGATGGCAAGTCCTGCACGACCGCCCCATGCCCCACCGGCACGGCGCTGTACACACTCGAGCCGCTCGCCTCCCACTCCAGAGCCCGCGTCTCCGAGCGCCAGGCTTTCGTCGCCTTCGCGGCACAATCAGCCCAGCGCCACGGCTGCGGCACGCCAGCGAAGCCGTGAAAAAGTAGATGGGCCACGGCTCCTCACCGCAGTTGGTCGCGAACGTCACAGATGACGTGATCGGCACTGCACCGCTCGGCCAGTTACGGACTGTAGCGGCGTCAGCACTCGCGATAGCCTGCCCTGTGCCTTGTGCGGTACAACCGGCGACACACGTGGGGCACCGAGGGGGATCGTGGAGCGGCGCGATGTGCGAGGGCACTACGAGGAGCTGGCAGCCGAGTACGACGAGCACTGGGTCTACGGTCCGCACTACATCCCCTGGATGTCCGGCCAGATCACCAAGGCGCTGCGGCTCGCCCCGACGGACCGGATCGCCGACGTCGGCTCCGGGACGGGCCTGTTCGCCAGAGAGGTGGCCAACCATGTCCAGCCTCACCACTCCATTCTGTGCGTCGATCCTTCCGCGGCGATGCTCAGTCAGCTCGGCACGCCGCCTCCGACTGGCCTGACGCCGATCGTTGCTTCCGCCGAGGACATTGCCGAACGACGTACTCGTCTGCCGTACGACCAACTCGACGCAATGTGGCTGAAAGAGTCGGTCCACCACGTGGCCGATCCGGAACACACGCTCCGCGGTTGGCCGACCGGCTGGCGCCCGGAGGCCGGCTGCTGGTGGTGATGCTCCCGGCCACCATCCAGTATCCGCTGTTCAAGGCGGCACTTGTGCGCTTCGAGGAGTTGCAGCCGGACCCGGCCATCATCGAGGGACATCTGCGCACTGCTGGGCTGGAAGCCAGTCTCAGCCACGTCGAGCATGAGCTGCGCATCGACCGGGACAAGTACCTCGGCATGGTGCGCTCCCGCTACATGTCCCTGCTCTCCAGCTTCAGCGACAGCGAGATCGAGAAGGGCATCGAAGAGATGCGCGTCGCCCACCCAGAGCCCGTGCTGGCGTTTCCCGACCGGTTCGCGTTCGTCCTCGGCCGGCGACCTGGGGAGTTCATGTGAGCACCATGGTCGACGAACGGCTGCGACGCCTGCGGAGTGAACTCGACGACCACTCCCGGATCGCCGATCGACTGGGGCTCGATCTGGAGCGGCCGTTACGGTCCCTCAACGACGGCTATCCCGAGAACGCGGTCGCCCTGGTCGGGAAACTGACCGAAAAGCTGCTCAAGGAGCTGTGGCGCCACCACGACGTCGAGGGCGATCCTTCGACGAAGGCGCTGAACGACCTGGTCAAGCGCTGCCGTCCGTACATTCGCAGCAGCACCGTTCTGGATGCGCTCGACGACATTCGACGGCTCCGCAACCGGTCTACGCACGACGGGTACGACATCAGCGACGAGGACGGGCTGCTGGCGGTTCGCAGGCTCGTGGACGTGCTGTTCTGGTTCACCGACACCGGGAGCGCGGCGCTCCTCGGCGGCGAGCCCGACATGGCGCCCGAGGTGGCCCGCCGCTGCGAGTTCCTCGCCGGGCTGTACGTCACCCTCGGCTACCGGCAGGCCAAGCGGTCCGTCCTCAGCCCCGACACCGTGTACCAGCTGTTCTGCCGTGAGTCGGGGATGCGCCTGGAGTACGTGGAGCTCATGCTCTCCCGGGACGCCGACGACCTGAGTACCGTCCTTTCCTCCAGCGACGGGGAACTGCTGCGTACCCGATTGCCCAAGCTCACGCGGTTCGTCGTCCTGGACGACGACGGCGGTGCGGAGCCCGGCGCCCTCCACCGGATGCTGGGTCTGGACTTCCGGATCGTGCGTTACGACGGCTTCGTCGACACGCTCGTGAATCTCGATACGCACCTCGCCCATCTCACCTCCGCTGACAACCAGGGGGAGCCGCGGTCTGCTGTTGCCGCGGCAGCGCTGACCATCGATCCGCGCACCGGCGAGTCGAGCATGGAGCAGTCCGGTGATGCGGCGAAGCTCCTGACCCGCCTGGCGTGCGGCAGTGCGAACGTGCTGGTCACCGGTCGTCCGGGGAGCGGCAAGAGCACGCTTCTGCGCTCGCTGGCTGCCAACCCGGAGGTCCGTCGCTTCCGCTTCTACTTCGACCTCGGTCTCAAACCGAAGGACGAGCCGTTCTCCGAGTACGCGGCCCGCCTCCTCGCACCGGCCATGATGTCGGACCGCTCGCGCGCTTACGACCTCTTCCTCTACCTCATCCGTTCCGGGACCGCGCTGTGCGTGCTGGACGCCGTCGACGAAGGCGTCGACGAACCGAGCTCTGCCGGCTTTCTACGCCTGTTCACCGATCTCGCGGCCGTCCTGTCCGCCGAATCGGCGGTGGTCATGAGTTCCCGGGTATCCTTCCTCGCGGACTCGCCACAGGTACGTCAGCTGCTGGACAGCGGCGCGGGACGCTCCGAGCAACTGGTCGAGCAGATGTACGCGAACGGCCTCGACCCTTCCCGCGTGCCCCACTTCCATGTCGTGCGCCTGGCGGAACCTGACGCAACCCCTCTTGAGAAGCGCCTCACCACGTTGCTGAACCTGCCGGCGGGGAAGCCGCTCGCGGACATCCTTGGCGCTCACATCACGCGGACGTTGGCCGGGCGTGGTCAACCCGACCTGGAAGAGCGGTTACCCACCGCGTTCGGACATGCCTTCCTCACCGACCGCGCCGTGTTCTCCGTCCTCGACATACACCGGAAGCTGGGGGCCAATGCCTTCAAGGACGGACGCCTCGATCTCGACGCATGTGTCCTCGCTCCGCTGCTACGGCCCGCCGGCCCGGATCACGTCGCGTTCGTGCACACGGCCTACCAGGAACTCCTGGCCGCCAGGTTTCTGACCGAGCCGGCGAACCGGGACCTTGCAGCCGGCCTTCCGGGCGGCGCCTTCCTCACCGAACAGGTGCGCGCGTTCCTCGCCGGCATGCCCAGCAGCCCAGGGACTGACGACTGCATGCTGCCTGCGGGGACTTACTTGGTCGGGCCGCCCGAACGGCTGCTGATTCGCCGAGTCGAGCATCCCGTTCGCTTCGACCGCTACGCCGTGACCGTCGCGCGCTACCGCCGCTTCCTCAATGCCCTCGACGTGGACGGCACCTCGCAGTGGGACCACCCCGACCAGCCGGCGGGTGTCACACACCGCCCTTGGACCGACCGACTGCGGCAGCCCGACTACTACGAAAACCCGCGCTACGACGCCCACCCGGCCATCTGCGTCAGCTGGTGGAGCGCATACGCCTTCGCCGCGTTCGAAGGTAAACGTCTGCCGACCTCCCTGGAGTGGGAGGCCGCTGCGCGCGGCACCGATGGGCGCCTGTTCCCCTGGGGCGACGCCCCCGACGGTACCCGTGTCAACTGCGCCGACACGTGGGTCGGTCGACCTGTGGTGACGTACCAGGCGTGGTACCGGGACTTCGCCGGTGACGCTGTACGCCGAGCCGGGGCGACCCCCGTCGACGAGCGACCAGGCAACCGCTCCCCGTTCGGCGTCGTCGACATGGTGGGTAACTGCTGGGAATGGACATCCACCAGCTTGGACGACCCCGGCGAGGCGGTCATCTGCGGTGGCAGCTACGACAACCCGATGCGGGCGGTGCAGAGCAGCAGCAAGGGCATCTACCGCAAGCGTGGTGCGAGCAACGCAGTGGGCTTCCGGTGCGTGCAAGACCTCGACGCATCCCAGGCAGAGGAGATGACGGCATGAGCGGAGGCGGGCCGCGTCACGGAACCATTGTGGACAGGCGTCCAAGCGGCGGAGGGATAAGCGGTGCGCTTGGCTCCTACATCGTCCGGGACGACGAGGACGAGCGGTACTACAGCTTCGACTACCGGCAGATCGTGACCGAAGGATTCCGAACCATCCGCACCGGCGAACGCGTCCGCTTTCACGCCAGCAACGAAAGCCCCGACCGGGCCGAATTCGTCATTCGCCTCGACCAGCCCGACCCAGCCGAGTACTACCGGTGAACCTCCATGAGGTTCCACTGCTTGAGGATGTCACGGCGCACGCCAGGAGTTGACCGTCATCCTGCCCGTGCGGCTGTTACACGTTCCCAACTGGCCCGAGGGTCCGTTCCCCTTCGAGCTGGGCAGTCGCCGCACCGACGCCCGCACCCGGTTCACCTACTTCGCCCCTGCCTCCGCCCGCGCGATCTACGGGGCGCCCGGGCGACCACGCCGCTGGCACCTGCCGCTGGACGTCAAGCAGGACGGACTCCACCTGCTGGGCATGGAACTTCTCCGCGCGGCCACAGCTCGCAATCCAGAACATGCCCTGGCCTTCTTGCACTTGAGCGTCGAAAGACCGCTGCTGCCCGTACTGCGCTCTCTGGCTGGCCGACGGCCGAGCCCCATCGACGATCCGCTCGCAGGTCCCCTTGACCCAGCCGGGCTTCTCGCCGGCATTGCCGACGTCCGCAATCCAGACGCACCCTTCGCCATAGCCAGGCCCTACACCATCGCCTTCATGACCCCTGCGTCGCAGCAGACCCCCGCCCTCCGCTCCGGCCTGGAAGGGGCGCTGCCTGCGAGCGCGGATCGCTGGCTGTGGCAACTGGCGTCACGCTCCACCCCGGACGACTTTCCCCTGCCCCCAGAGACTGCCGGCGACCAGCTCAAGGACGTTGTCAGGATCTCCGCAGACTGGAGTGCCCTCGTACTACGTCAAGGGGCCGCCTTCCTCGGCCACCGGGCCGACACTGGCGCCGGCGACTTCTTCGAATTCGCCGCACTGCACTCCCGTACCGTCTATCTCGACGCCCTGCTGCTCGGCGCGCTCCAGCGCGATCACATCGACGAGCTCACCGACGAACTCTCCGAGGTGTTCAACTCCTCACAGCTGGCACACCGGGTTGCCGCACTGGAGAGGAACATCGCTGTCTTCCGCAGCACCTACTGGCGACAGCACCTCACGGCACACGGAGCAGCAAACGACCTGCTGCTCGCCTTCCAGAACCAGCACCGGCTCCCAGCCCGTTTCCATGAAATCCTCGCTGAAGCCGCCGACCACAGCAGACTCGTACAAACTCAGGAAAGCCAGCAGATCAGTGGGGCCCTCGGCGTCCTCACCATTCTCGGCCTGCCACTCGGCACGGCCCTCAGCATCCTGCAAGTCCTCGGCGACAACTCTGTGGCAGACCTGCTCATCGCACTGACACTGTCGGTCGCCGCCGCAGCCGGGGCCCTCACCACACGGTACGGGCGCCTGGTCCTGTCATCCCTGCGGGGCAGGGATGACAGGGCGTAGGAAGCTGCAACCTGCCAGGTGACCTGGTTGAGTAGACGGACCAGTTGATGGCCGGGCGACCGCGTGCACCGGTGATCGCCCTGCCTCTGCGCATTCCTCTCAGCCGTCGTCTACGTGGGTTCCGTGATCTATCGGCCCCCTACGGCTTATGGGACGGCTCTGTCGCGCCGCGGCGTGCTTCTTCTTCAGGCGGGTCTGCTGCACGATCGGGTGACATCTGAACTGGCTTGCCCTGAGGGGCGGGTGGGAAGGATGTCGCTGTGCCCAAGCCCTATCCGGAAGAGT
>NZ_JBVKBH010000013.1:0-279553 GCF_055657175.1 Streptomyces sp. NPDC107581 | reverse complement strand
GGTGTTTCCGACTCTATCAGATCTTTTCTCGATCCGATTTCCTCGGTGCTTTCCAGGTTCTCGCTCTCGCGTTTCCCTTTCCGGCGGTTCCGACTTTATCAGAAGTTCTGAGCCGGATTTCCCACCCGGTCCAGGCACCCCGTGTGTCCATCAGATGAAGGACTGGGGTTCCCAACTGGGCAGGGACGTAAACGTACTGGAGCGGGGCGCCCCGATGCAAATCGAGACGCCCCGCTCCTGGTTCACCCGGACGAGGTGTCAGACCTCCACCACGACCGGCAGGATCATCGGCCTGCGGCGATACGTGTCCGAGACCCACTTGCCGAGGGTGCGACGCACGAGCTGCTGGAGCTGGTGGGGCTCCACGACGCCGTCCTGCGCGGACCGCTCCAGGGACTCCGTGATCTTCGGAAGGACGTCGGTGAAGGCCGCGTCGTCGATGCCGGAACCGCGCGCCTGGATGTGCGGGCCCCCGGTGATCTTGCCGGTGGAGGAGTCCACGACCACGAAGACCGAGATGATGCCCTCGTCGCCGAGGATCTTGCGGTCCTTCAGCGCCGGCTCTCCGACGCCGCCGACGGAGAGCCCGTCGACGTAGACGTAACCGGCCTGGACCTTGCCGGAGATCTTCGCCTTGCCCTCGATCAGGTCGACCACCACGCCGTCCTCGGCGATGACGATCCGGTCGTGCGGGACGCCCGTCAGTGCGCCCAGCTCGGCGTTGGCGCGCAGGTGGCGCCACTCGCCATGGACCGGCATCAGGTTCTTCGGGCGGCAGATGTTGTAGAAGTACAGCAGCTCGCCCGCCGACGCATGGCCGGAAACATGCACCTTGGCGTTGCCCTTGTGGACGACGTTGGCGCCCCAGCGGGTCAGCCCGTTGATCACGCGGTAGACCGCGTTCTCGTTCCCGGGGATGAGGGACGAGGCCAGGATGACCGTGTCGCCGTCGACGATGCGGATCTGGTGATCCCTGTTCGCCATCCGCGACAGCGCCGCCATCGGCTCGCCCTGGGAACCCGTGCAGACCAGGACCACCTCGTGGTCCGGCAGGTCGTCGAGGGTCTTGACGTCCACGACCAGGCCCGGCGGGACCTTGAGGTACCCCAGGTCCCTCGCGATGCCCATGTTGCGGACCATGGAGCGGCCGACGAAGGCGACCCGGCGGCCGTACTCGTGTGCCGCGTCCAGGATCTGCTGGATGCGGTGGACGTGGCTGGCGAAGCTGGCCACGATGATCCGCTTGCGCGCGCCGGCGAAGACCTGGCGCAGGACGTTGGAGATGTCGCGCTCGGGCGGGACGAAGCCCGGTACCTCGGCGTTCGTCGAGTCGGCGAGGAGGAGGTCGATGCCCTCCTCGCTCAGCCGCGCGAACGCGTGCAGGTCGGTGAGGCGGTTGTCCAGCGGGAGCTGGTCCATCTTGAAGTCGCCGGTGTGCACCGCCATGCCGGCGGGGGTACGGATGGCGACCGCGAGGGCGTCCGGGATGGAGTGGTTGACCGCGACGAACTCGCAGTCGAAGGGGCCGATGCGCTCGCGGTTCCCCTCCGCCACCTCGAGGGTGTACGGGCGGATCCGGTGCTCCTGGAGCTTGGCCTCGATCAGCGCGAGGGTCAGCTTGGAGCCGATCAGCGGGATGTCGGGCTTCTCGCGGAGCAGGAAGGGGACCCCGCCGATGTGGTCCTCGTGGCCGTGCGTGAGGACGATGCCCTCGACGTCGTCGAGACGGTCACGGATGGACGAGAAGTCGGGCAGGATCAGGTCGATTCCGGGCTGCTCCTCCTCGGGGAAGAGCACTCCGCAGTCGACGATCAGCAGACGGCCGCCGTACTCGAAGACCGTCATGTTCCGGCCGATCTCGCCGAGACCGCCGAGCGGGGTGACCCGGAGGCCTCCGGCCGGGAGCGGCGGGGGCGGGCCGAGTTCAGGATGCGGATGACTCAAAAGACTCTCCTCACCACGCGCGCCACGTACCGGTCGGGCACGTGGCGCGCATGACGTTCGTGCAGAAGCAGTTGTCGTTGTGGAGTGCAGGCACCGGTGGCCTGCGTATGCGGTTGTCGATTCGGTTGTCTCTTCAGTTGTGAAGCTCGGGTGGTGCCAAGTCTGTTGTCAGAGCTGTACCCCGCCGGCGCCAAGATCGATCTTGAGCTGAGCGATCTCCTCGGGCGAACACTCGACCATGGGGGCGCGCAGGGGCCCGGCGGGCAGGCCCTGGAGGGCGAGCGCGGCCTTGGTGGTCATGACGCCCTGGGTGCGGAACATGCCGGTGTAGACCGGGAGCAGCTTCTGGTGGATCTCGGTGGCCTTGACGACGTCGCCCGAGGTGTACGCGTCGACGAGGGCGCGCAGATCGGGGGTGACGAGGTGGCCGACGACCGAGACGAAGCCGACCGCACCCACGGAGAGCAGGGGGAGGTTGAGCATGTCGTCGCCGGAGTACCAGGCGAGACCGGACCGGGCGATGGCCCAGCTGGCTCGGCCGAGGTCGCCCTTGGCGTCCTTGTTGGCGACGATCCGGGGGTGCTCGGCGAGGCGGACGAGCGTCTCGGTGCTGATCGGGACGCCGCTGCGGCCGGGGATGTCGTAGAGCATGACCGGCAGCCCGGTGGCGTCCGCGACGGCCGTGAAGTGGCGGTACAGGCCCTCCTGCGGGGGCTTGTTGTAGTACGGCGTGACGACCAGGAGGCCGTGGGCGCCGATGCGCTCGGCCTCGCGGGCCAGCTCGAGGCTGTGGTGGGTGTCGTTGGTGCCGACGCCGGCCACGATGTGGGCGCGGTCGCCGACCGCCTCCAGTACGGCTCGTACCAGGTCCGATTTCTCCGCGTCGGTCGTGGTGGGGGACTCGCCGGTGGTGCCGTTGATGATCAGGCCGTCGTTGCCTGCGTCCACCAGGTGGGCGGCGAGCCGCTGCGCGCCGTCGAGGTCGAGTGCGCCGTCCGCCGTGAAGGGCGTGACCATGGCGGTGAGGACCCGCCCGAAGGGGGTCTGCGGAGTCGAGGTCGGAGCCATGGGTAACACGCTACTCGGTGCTCAATGCGTGGTCTGCCCTCGGGGTGTCGGGAAAGTCCGGACAAATATGGAGCCCGGCACTGCCTGCTCGGGGGTTCAAGCAGTGCCGGGTCCGTTTGATCAGGCTAGATGAACTTCTCTAAATGCCGCAATACGGACACTTCGCGACGCCGGTGCGTACATCCGTTCCGCGCGGGGAGGCAGGCTTCGTTACGGGGCCACACGGCCGTTCGTATTGAAGGCGGCGTAGGTGAGCGGCATGAGCCCGGCCCATGCCGCCTCCATCTTCTCGCCGACCATCTCGATCTCCCGCTGCGGGAAGGACGGCACCTTGGCCAGCTCGTGCTGGGTGCGCAGGCCGAGGAAGTGCATCAGCGAGCGGGCGTTGCAGGTGGCGTACATCGAGGAGTACAGGCCGACGGGGAGGGCGGCGCGGGCCACCTCGCGGGCGACGCCCTCGGCCAGCAGCTTCTGGTACGCGGCGTACGCCTGCTCGTAGGACTCGGTGAGGGTGCTGCGCACGGTCTCGTGCTGGGCCGCAGTGCCCTCGACGAAGACGTACTTGCCCGGGCGGCCCTCCTGCACGAGCTTGCGGGACTCGCCGGGGACGTAGAAGACGGGCTCAAGCTCCCGGTAGCGCCCCGACTCCTCGTTGTAGGACCAGCCGACCCGGTGCCGCATGAACTCGCGGAAGACGAAGATCGGGGCGCTGATGAAGAAGGTCATCGAGTTGTGCTCGAACGGGCTGCCGTGCCGGTCGCGCATCAGGTAGTTGATCAGGCCCTTGGAGCGCTCGGGGTCCTTCTTCAGCTCGTCCAGGGACTGCTCGCCGAGCGTCGAGACTCGGGCGGCGAAGAGGACGTCGGCATCCGACGCGCTGGACTTCACGAGCTCGACGGTGACGTCACTGCGCAGGGTGAGCGACTCGGGGGTGGTCACGGGGGTCCTTCCCATCACTTCTTCAGGTTCGCGCCCACTGTACGGGGGACCTCTGACAGACCCGAACCGTGACCTTGCCGAGGATTTTTTCGGACATGGGCACCTTTTGTGTCACCAGAGCGTCTGTATCGGTGAGGACCATACGTTCGATCCACAAGTCCACCCCCGAGAGGAGAGGTGCTCCCCCATGTTCCGTCGGCGTGAGCCCGTGCCCTTCGCCTTCCTGGCCGAGGCGGACAGGTTCCGCAGCAATGTCGCTCCCCCGCCCCGTCAGCGGGCCTCCTTCGGACAGATAGCCGGGCGCTGGCTGCTGGGCCTCACCATCGTCGCCGGTCTGGTCGGCTCGGTGATCCTCGGCATGCCCGCGCTGTCCACGCCGTCCGAGACGCCGGCCCAGCAGTCACAGGCCTCGCAGGGGCACTGACTCTTCCGGCCGCCCTAGGGTGGTGGGCCGGAATCCGGCCGGATAGCCTCACCGGGCACAGCCCAAGCAAGGATTGAGTGAGGACCAGCCGTGCCCCTGCCCTTCCTGACGGCCGACCGCACCTTCGACGCGGCATCCGAGAGCCCGCTGCCCCACGACGACCGGGAGCGCTGGCGGCGCCCCTACCGGCCCGGTCCCTGGCGGGTGGCCGGGTCCGCCCTGAGTCTGCTGCTCTCCTCGTTCGTGCTGTTCGCGGCGGTCCTCATCGCACTGACCGGTTCGGCGACCTCCGCCGGCGTGGTCCTCGTCGTGGCACTCACGGTCATCGCGAGCGCGCTGCGGATGCTGCGCATGGGCGTGTGGGTGAGCTCGCGCGGGCTGCGCCAGGTGGGCTTCCTGCTGACCCGCACGGTGGCCTGGCAGCGGGTGGTCTCGGTGCGGACGGCGCAGCAGCCGGTGCGCTGGCTGGCCCTGCCGCGCACGGTCCAGGGGCAGGCCCTGACGCTCGTCCGCAAGGACCGGGCCGCCGAGGACACTCCGCCGCTGCTCACCACGCACAGCCTGGACTTCCTGAACCGTCCCGCCGCCTTCGACCGCGCGGCGGACACGGTGGAGGCGTGGGCCGCGGAGTACCGGCACGGCTGACCCTCGCAGACATGCAGAAGGGGCCGGTCCGCAGCATCGCGGACGGGCCCCTTCTGCGTCCCGGCCGCAGGGCCTGCGCAGGCCTGGGGCGCGGGTTGGGCCGGGATGGCAGACCTCAGGCAGGGAACGCAGGGATCGGGCTTGGACGGCAGGGCTGAGGTCCGGACGGCAGACCTCAGGCAGGGAACGCAGGGCCCAGGCCTGGAAGGCAGACCTCAGGCCTGGACCGGTCTGCCGTCGTGCAGCGCGATGGCCCGCTGCATCGCCTTGCGGGCGCGCGGGGTGTCCCGGGCGTCGTGGTAGGCGACGGCGAGCCGGAACCAGCTGCGCCAGTCGTCCGGGGCCGCCTCCGTCTCGGCCTTGCGCCTGGCGAACACCTCGTCGGCCGAGTCGCGGTCGATACGGCCGCCCGCGGTGCGCTTCAGCTCGTCGACGGGCAGGCCGCCCTCGGCGTCGAGTTCGGCGGCGAGCTGGTTGGCCTTGCGGACGAACTGGGTGTTCTTCCACAGGAACCACAGCCCGATGACCGGCAGGATCAGCACCGCCACCCCGAAGGTGACGGTCAGGAGCGTGCCGGACTGGATGAGCATGATGCCGCGGCTGCCGACCAGGACGAAGTAGAACAGCAGGACGGCGGCCGTGACGAGGTAAGTGATCTTCGCGCGCATGAGGTCTTCGGGCTCGGCTCGGTTCTCGGCTCGGTTCTGAAGGCGGTTCTGGGCTCGGTTCTGGGCCCGATGCTCGGCTCAGGTCTCAGCTCAGGTCCAGGAAGTGCTCCAGGCCGAAGGTCAGGCCCGGAGTCGACACCACGCGGCGGGCGCCGAGCAGGATGCCCGGCATGAAGCTGCTGTGGTGCAGGGAGTCGTGGCGGACGGTGAGGGTCTCGCCCTCGGCGCCGAGCAGCACCTCCTGGTGGGCCAGGAGGCCGCGCAGACGCACGGCGTGGACGGGGACGCCGTCCACGTCCGCCCCGCGGGCACCGTCCAGGGCGGTGACCGTGGCGTCCGGCGCCGGGGCCGTACCGGCCAGGCGGCGGGCCTCGGCGATGAGCTGGGCCGTGCGGGTGGCGGTGCCCGAGGGGGCGTCCACCTTGTTCGGGTGGTGCAGCTCGACGACCTCGACCGACTCGAAGTACGGCGCGGCGATCTGCGCGAACTTCATGGTCAGCACGGCCCCGATGGAGAAGTTCGGCGCGATGAGCACACCGGTCTCCGGGGACTGGGCGAGCCAGCCCTTCAGCTGCGCGAGGCGCTCGTCGGTCCAGCCCGTCGTGCCGACGACCGCGTGGATGCCGTGGCGCACGCAGAAGTCGAGGTTGCCCATGACGGAGGCGGGGGTCGTCAGCTCGACGGCGACCTGGGCGCCGGTCTCCGCCAGTGTCTCCAGCTTGTCGCCGCGGCCGAGGGCGGCCACCAGCTCCATGTCCTCGGCGGCCTCGACCGCCCGCACCGCCTCTGACCCGATCCGGCCCCTGGCGCCGAGGACCGCCACGCGCAGCTTGCTCATCTGTTGCTTCCTTACCGAAGGTGATGGACCGAAGGTGATGGACCGATGGGGGACGGACCGAAGGGCGGTCAGGCGACGGCGTCGTGCAGCCGTGCGGCCTGCTTGTCCTTCAGCGGACCGATGACCGACAGCGACGGGCGCTGTCCCAGGATGTCGCGGGCGACCGAGCGGACCTCGTCCGGGGTGACCGCTGCTATCCGGGCCAGCATGTCGTCGACGGACATCTGCTCGCCCCAGCACAGCTCGCTCTTGCCGATACGGTTCATCAGCGCGCCGGTGTCCTCCAGGCCCAGGACGGTGGAGCCCTGGAGCTGACCGACGGCGCGGCTGATCTCGTCGTCGGACAGGCCGTTCTGTGCGACGTGGTCGAGTTCGTCGCGGCAGATCTTCAGCACGTCGTGCACCTGGCTCGGACGGCAGCCGGCGTACACGCCGAAGAGGCCACAGTCGGCGAAGCCGGAGGTGTACGAGTACACGCTGTAGGCGAGGCCGCGCTTCTCCCGGACCTCCTGGAAGAGACGGGACGACATACCGCCGCCGAGGGCGGTGTTCAGCACGCCCATGGCCCAGCGCCGGTCGTCCGTGCGGGCCAGGCCCGGCATCCCGAGGACGACGTGCGCCTGCTCGGTCTTGCGGCCGAGCAGCTCCACCTTGCCGGTCGTGCGGATCGTACGGCGGCCGTCGCGCGGGGCGATGGGCTGCGCGTCGATGTTCTTGAAGGCGCCCGCCTTCTCGAAGGCCGCGCGGACCTGTCGTACGACCTTGTTGTGGTCGATGTTGCCGGCGCAGGCGACGACCAGATGGGTCGGGTCGTAGTGCTTCTTGTAGAAGCGGCGGATGCGGTCGGCGGTGAGGGAGTTGACCGTGTCGACGGTGCCGAGGACGGGGCGGCCGAGGGCGTTGTCGCCGAACATGGTGTGCGCGAACAGGTCGTGCACACAGTCGCCCGGGTCGTCCTCGGTCATCGCGATCTCTTCGAGGATCGCGCCGCGCTCGACGTTGACGTCCTCTTCGAGGATGAGCGAGCCGGTCAGCATGTCGCAGACGACGTCGATGGCGAGCGGCAGGTCGGTGTCGAGCACGCGCGCGTAGTAGCACGTGTACTCCTTGGCCGTGAACGCGTTCATCTCGCCGCCGACGGCGTCGATGGCGGAGGAGATGTCCAGGGCGGACCTGCGGTCGGTGCCCTTGAAGAGCAGGTGCTCCAGGTAGTGCGTCGCACCGTTCAGGGCCGGGGTCTCGTCGCGCGAGCCCACGTGCGCCCAGATGCCGAAGGTCGCCGAGCGCACGGAGGGCAGGGTCTCGGTGACGATGCGCAGTCCGCCCGGGAGGGTGGTCTTGCGGACCGTGCCGATGCCGTTCACGCCCTTGATGAGGGTTTGGGTACGGGCGACGGCCCGCGCCTCCGAAGAGGTGCGGGCCGTCGCCTTGGAGCTACGGGACGTCACTGGTCGGCGTCGTCCTTCTTCGTCTCGTCGCTTTCCTCGCCCTCGATCACGGGGATGAGGGAGAGCTTGCCGCGGGAGTCGATCTCGGCGATCTCGACCTGGACCTTCTGGCCCACGCCGACGACGTCCTCGACGTTCTCCACGCGCTTGCCGCCGGCGAGCTTGCGGATCTGCGAGATGTGCAGCAGTCCGTCCTTGCCGGGCAGCAGGGAGACGAACGCACCGAAGGTGGTCGTCTTCACGACCGTACCCAGGTAGCGCTCGCCGACCTCGGGCATCGTCGGGTTGGCGATGGCGTTGATCGTGGCGCGGGCGGCCTCGGCGGCCGGGCCGCCGGAGGCGCCGATGTAGATCGTGCCGTCGTCCTCGATCGTGATCTCGGCGCCGGTGTCCTCCTGGATCTGGTTGATCATCTTGCCCTTGGGGCCGATGACCTCACCGATCTTGTCCACCGGGATCTTGACGGTGATGATCCGCGGGGCGTTCGGGGACATCTCGTCGGGCCGGTCGATGGCCTCCATCATCACGTCGAGGATGTGGAGACGGGCGTCACGGGCCTGCTTGAGGGCCGCGGCCAGGACGGAGGCCGGGATGCCGTCCAGCTTGGTGTCGAGCTGGAGGGCGGTCACGAAGTCCTTCGTGCCGGCGACCTTG
Source organism: Streptomyces sp. NPDC107581 (assembly GCF_055657175.1). Classification (NCBI taxonomy): domain Bacteria; kingdom Bacillati; phylum Actinomycetota; class Actinomycetes; order Kitasatosporales; family Streptomycetaceae; genus Streptomyces; species Streptomyces sp. NPDC107581. The sequence continues at coordinate 270,925 of NZ_JBVKBH010000013.1, read as the reverse complement.
AAGTCCATGTCACCGAAGGCGTCCTCCGCACCGAGGATGTCGGTGAGGGAGACGTAGTGCGTCTCGCCCTCGATCTCCTGGGAGATCAGGCCCATGGCGATACCGGCGACGGGGGCCTTCAGCGGCACACCGGCGTTCAGCAGCGACATGGTGGAGGCGCAGACCGAGCCCATGGACGTCGAGCCGTTGGAGCCGAGGGCCTCGGACACCTGGCGGATCGCGTAGGGGAACTCCTCGCGCGTCGGCAGCACCGGCACGAGGGCGCGCTCGGCGAGGGCGCCGTGGCCGATCTCGCGGCGCTTGGGGGCGCCCACGCGGCCGGTCTCACCGACGGAGTACGGCGGGAAGATGTAGTTGTGCATGTAGCGCTTGCGGGTCACCGGGGAGAGGGTGTCCAGCTGCTGCTCCATACGGAGCATGTTGAGGGTGGTGATGCCCAGGATCTGGGTCTCGCCACGCTCGAACAGCGCGGAACCGTGCACCCGCGGGATGGCCTCGACCTCGGCGGCCAGCGTGCGGATGTCGGTGACACCGCGGCCGTCGATGCGCGTCTTCTCCTTGATCACGCGCTCGCGGACCAGCTGCTTGGTCAGCGAGCGGTACGCGGCGGAGATCTCCTTCTCGCGGCCCTCGAACTCCGGCAGGAGCTTCTCGGCGGCCAGACCCTTGACGCGGTCCAGCTCGGCCTCGCGCTCCTGCTTGCCGGCGATGGTGAGCGCCTGGGCCAGCTCGGGGCGGACGGCGGCCGTCAGGGCCTGGAAGACGTCGTCCTGGTAGTCCAGGAAGATCGGGAACTCACCGGTCGGCTTGGCGGCCTTCGCGGCGAGGTCGGCCTGGGCCTTGCAGAGCACCTTGATGAAGGGCTTCGCGGCGTCCAGACCGGAGGCGACGACCTCCTCGGTGGGCGCCTCGGCGCCGCCCTCGACCAGCGTGATGGTCTTGTCGGTGGCCTCGGCCTCGACCATCATGATCGCGACGTCGCCGTCCTCCAGGACGCGGCCGGCGACCACCATGTCGAAGACGGCGTCCTCGAGCTCGGTGTGCGTCGGGAACGCCACCCACTGGCCGCGGATCAGCGCGACGCGGACGCCGCCGATCGGGCCGGAGAAGGGCAGACCGGCCAGCTGCGTGGACGCGGACGCGGCGTTGATCGCGACGACGTCGTACAGGTGGTCGGGGTTGAGCGCCATGACCGTGGCGACGACCTGGATCTCGTTGCGCAGGCCCTTCTTGAAGGACGGGCGCAGCGGGCGGTCGATCAGGCGGCAGGTGAGGATCGCGTCCTCGGACGGCCGGCCCTCACGGCGGAAGAAGCTGCCGGGGATCTTGCCGGCGGCGTACATCCGCTCCTCGACATCCACCGTCAGCGGGAAGAAGTCGAGCTGGTCCTTGGGGTTCTTGGAGGCGGTGGTGGCCGACATCACCATGGTGTCGTCGTCCAGGTACGCCACGGCGGAACCGCCGGCCTGCTTGGCCAGGCGGCCCGTCTCGAAGCGGATCGTGCGGGTGCCGAAGGGACCGTTGTCGATGACGGCCTCGGCGTAGTGGGTCTCGTTCTCCACTAGCGTTTTCTCCTCGTCTTCGTCCGTCGCTGCCCGTGTGGCAGGGGGACGGTTACGGAGAAGCGCGCCGTGCTGTGCGGGCCGGTCTTCGATCGAAGCTCCCGGGGCTCGCTTCCCCCCGGGGGCCACTACCGAGGACCGGCGGCGGCTAGGTGCGCTTCTCCTTGTTCGTTGTCGTGCTGTGTCGTCCGTATTGCGTTGTGCTACCACACTACAAAGCGTGAGTGACACTCCGCATGTTTCCGCACGTACGACGGAAGTTTCCGTACGCGGGGCGACGCCGCGCATACGGCAGCCGCGCATACGGCAAAGGGAGCGGCCCCCGAATCCTTTCGGGAACCGCTCCCTCCACGGCGTCCTACTTGGCGCCCGCCGCACCGCGGCGGATGCCCAGGCGGTCGACCAGCGCACGGAAGCGCTGGATGTCCTTCTTGGCCAGGTACTGCAGCAGGCGACGGCGCTGACCGACCAGGATCAGCAGACCACGGCGGGAGTGGTGGTCGTGCTTGTGCGTCTTGAGGTGCTCGGTCAGGTCCGAGATGCGGCGCGAGAGCATGGCGACCTGGACCTCGGGGGAGCCGGTGTCGCCCTCCTTGGTACCGAACTCGGTGATGATCTGCTTCTTCGTAGCGGCGTCGAGCGACACGCGTACTCCTCAATAGTCTGTGAGTGCCACCGAGTGCCCCCGGTCCACTTCTCGGGGGAGCTTCCGTAACTCGGGAGGCGGGGATCCGCTGAGCGCGGCCTCCAGGGCCTTCGAAAGGGCTCCGGGGGTGCGTACACAAACGGCCGTCGACCAGGGTACCAGGCGGTGGCGGGCACCCTCTCCCGCCTTCCGGAACGGCCCGGGTCCGGCGGGAGCGGCCACTAGGGTGAACGTGCTGATCGTACGTACGTCGGGAAGGGGTCGCTTCGGGATGGCGGAGACGGAAGCGGAGATCAAGGCGCGCAAGGAGCGGGAGCGCGACGAGCTGTACGCGCTCGACATCTCGGACGTCGAGTGGCACTGCGCGCCGGGCACGGAGGAGCACGAGGAGCGGGTCGAGATCGCGTACCTGCCCGAGGGGGCGGTCGCCATGCGGTCCTCCCTCGATCCGGACACCGTGCTGCGGTACACGGAGGCGGAGTGGCACGCGTTCGTCCTGGGTGCGCGGGACGGGGAGTTCGATCTGACGCCGATGCCGCACAACGGGGGGCTCGCGGCGGAGTGAGCGCCCCGCCGTGAAGGACACCGTCGTGAAGGGGCGGCACGCGTGCGTGCCGCCCCTTGGCGTGTCAGTGCTTGAGCCCGGCGCTGCCCACACCGATCACTGACAGGACCGGGCTCTTGGGATGGCTGTCGTCGCGTTCCAGCTGGCGGCGGGCGAAGAAGGCACAGCCCTGTTCGTAGCGGATGTCCGACTGCTCGGGGTCGCTGAGTTCGCCCTCGTCGTCCTCCGGGAGCTGGAACAGGAGGTACGGGGTCTCCTCGTCGGTCCGCGGGTTCCAGTCGACCATGGCCGCGGGCTGGACGTCGTCCATGCTGCGGCGGTAGACGATCAGGTCGTCGCCGTTCGTGCGGACGGGGACGACGAGCTGGAAGGGGCGGCCCTCGAATTCGCCGGCCTTCGTGCCCTTTCCGGCGTCGAAGGCCGTGATCCGGTCGGCGGGCTTGTCGAGGTCGCTGTTGTTCTCCTTGCTCATGACGAAGACCCGGTCGCGGCCGACCACCATTCCGTCGCACTTGTCGATGACGCCGAAGAAGGGCCCGGGGTACACCTCCTCGTCGCACTTGGGGTCGTAGCCGGCCATCGAGATGGTGGACAGCCGCCGGCCGTTGTCCGGATCGAGGGTGAGCAGGTCCGTGACCATGGTGTCCCCCGCCTCGACGGCGAGCACCGGCGGGTCGGCGGAGGGCAGGTAGACGCCCTGGACGCCGCGGCTGACCGCGTACTTCCACACGACCTTGCCGGTCCGGGGGGCGAGCTTCTCCACCCGGTACGTGGTGTTGCCGTACCCGCCGCAGGTGACGAGGGCGAGCAGAGCCCGGCCGCCCGCGTAGCCCGAGTCATGGCACTGCGAGGTGGCGAGGGTGGTGTTCCACAGCCGCTTGCCGCTGTCCATGTCGTACGCCGCCGATCCGTGGTTCCAGGCGATGGCCACGACGCCCTGGGTCAGCGCGATGTTCGTGTTGGTGACGTAGGCGGATTCGGCCGCCGGCATCTTCTTCTGCCAGAGCTTCTTGCCGGTGTCGAGGTCGACGAGGAGCACCTCGTCGCAGATGCCCTTGTCGGCGGGGTCCGGGGGCTGGACGACCACCGCGGTCCTGCCGTCGGCGGTGACGTCGCGGCTGACCGCGCAGACGTGACCGTCGAGCCGGAGCTTCCAGGCGGTCTCGTCGTAGCCGGGCTCGATCCTGTAGCCCTCGATCCGGTGGCCGACGGCCCGCGCGAGGATCTTGCCCGTGGCCCAGGTGCCGGGGGCGTACAGCGGCTTGTCGGTGAGGTCGCCCTCGTTGTGCTGGACGACGACCTGCCCCTCCGGTGAGGCGGGGGCCTTCTCCACGGTCGCGCGTATGGCGTCCGGGGCCTGCTCGACGGCCGTGGTGCCGGTCCGCCCCTTGGTGCGGCCGTCCGAGTGGTACCAGAGCAGGCCCGCGCCGACGAGCAGAACGCCGGCCACCACCGCGGCGACCACACCGATGACGCGTCTGCGGCGTCCGGCCCGCGACCGGTCCGCTGCCGGGGGTGGCTGGGTGACCATGGGCGGAGGGGGGCCGAAGCTCACGCTGACAGGTTCCTTTCGGTGGCGGCGACACGGATCGCGGGTGGCTACGGGTGTCGGCGATGCCGGCAGTGCCGGCGGTCACCGCAGTGTCGGCGGTCACCGCGGGTGCGGACGCGGACGCGAGGGCGGACGCGGACGCGAGGCCGGGTGCGGACGCGGTGTCACATCGGTGCCCGGCCACGCAGGGTGTCCGGCCCGCAGCCGTGGGCGCGCAGCGGCGGACCCGGCGCGCAGAGAGCGGTCCGCCTTCGGACAGGCCGCCGGGGCCTGGCGTTCCCGGCGGCCCGGTGCTCATTTGCTGGTCATCGCCCGCGCGGTCGCGTAGACGTCGAAGACGGCCAGGGTGAGCGGGATCAGCGTCAGGAGGACGAAGCCCTCGCAGATCTCCAGGAAGCGGCCCCAGAACGGGGTCAGCCCGCCGCGCGGCAGGATCAGGCCCAGCGCCGTCACCAGCGCCGCGGCGGCACCGATGGCCGCGAGCAGCCAGATCGTGCGGACTTCCAGGTCGGTGCGGTTGCCGCTCAGCGCCTCGATCATCACATGGCGCGGCGGGTTGAGGGCGAGTCCGAGGCCGAGCAGGACCAGGGAGCCGAGGCCGGCGGCGAGGACGGGCGCGACCTGGGCGGTGTACCGGAAGAGGCCGGCGCGCATCAGCATCGCGACGCCGGTGGCGAGCGCCAGCAGTTGGGCCCAGACGTCGTCGGAGAAGCCCAGGACCGCCGAGGCGCCGACGGCGAGGACGGCGCAGCCGCCGACGAGGCCGACGAGGAGCTCGTGGCCGCGCCGGGCCTGTGCCTCGATGCGCTCGGTGTCCACGGGCTCCGCAGCGGCGGCCTCGGTGCCGTAACCGGGGCGGGCGGGGCCGCTGCTGGGGTTCTCGAAGCCGATCGGCAGCCGGGCGAAGCGCATGGACATACCGGGCAGGAAGGCGAGCGCGCCCACGGCGATGGGCGCGCACACGCCGGCCGTCTCGGTCGGCGACCAGTTGGCCAGGGTCGCGGCGAAGACGGCGACCAGGGCGATCGCCGAGGCGAACACGAAGGCCACGAACGGCCCGTCGCCGTGCGGGGAGCACAGGGCGAGGATCAGGGCCGCGACGAGAACGGCGGCGCACGCCAGCAGGAACTGGAGTCTGCCGATGCCCTCCCCGTGGGTGAGCGGCAGCAGTCCGCTGCCCGCGACGCCGATGTTGGGCAGCGCGCCGAGGCCCAGGGCGACGGCCGAGCCGCGGTCGTCGTAGACGCGGGCGCGGACCGCGGAGAGCACGACCAGGAGGATGCCGGTGACGGCGGCGAGGATGCCGGCCAGCCCGTGCATGTCATGGCGCGGGTCGGCGGTCCAGGCGACGAACGCGAGCAGCGTCGGCAGCACCCCGCCGCCGACGAGGCCCGCGGCCCGGGTGAGGTCACCGCTCCACAGCTTGTGCTGCTTGGTGACGGCGGAGGCGACGGCCTCGGCGACGTCGTCGAAGACGGCCGGCGGCAGGGAGTCCGCGAACGGGCGCAGCGTGAGGAGCTCGCCGTCGAGAATGCGCTGGGCGGCGAAGGATCGGGCACTGTCCAGCACGGTGCCGTCGGTGCGGACGAGGTGGTAACCGACCGGAGCGCCCGCGTCGGGGCTCTGCTGGGACAGCCGGAGGATCTCCGGACAGAGGTCGGCGACCGGGACGTCGTCGGGCAGTGCCACGTCGATACGGCTGTCGGGCGCGACGATGGTGACCCGGCAGAATCCGAGTCCCGTGCCGGACCCGGCGGGGGCTCCCGTCCCGGGTCCGCCGGTGGCGGCGGCCGTCATGCTCACCTGCTGCTCCCCCTCAGTGGTGGTGGTGCGTCTGCTTCGTGAAGGTCTCGTGGCGGTTGGCCCTGTGCATGTCGGCACGGGTGCCGCACGGCAGGATTTCGGGGCCTTCCCGCCTGAGAATCAAGGGGTTTGTCCCGGTCTTTCCTGCCTGCTCGGCGTGTGCTCACGCGAACATCCGGCACCCTACCGCTCACCCGTGTGGCGTGAACTCAGTAGGATCACGCGGCGGCCTGCGCTCGCCGGACACGGGGCGGCGGGCGGAAAGCCTGGGTCGGGCAAGGGAATTGGTGAGCAGTGAGCCAGATTGTCGTCAAGCGCCCCGCTAGGGCGCTGCCGTCCGAAGTGCCCACGGAAGAGGTCGTTGTCCAGCCACCGCCCGAATTGCCGCGGGGGCATCAGGAGAGCGTGCTGATGCAGCTCCTGCCCACGCTGGGCATGGGCGGTTCGGTGGTGTTCTTCTTCACGAACGGTCAGCCGTTCATGAAGATCATGGGCATGATCATGATCGCCTCGACGGTGGCGATGTCCATCGCGATGGTGGTCCGCTTCCGCCGTGGCTCCCAGGGCCAGTTGGCCGACATGCGGCGCGACTACCTCAGCTATCTCTCACAGGCACGCAAGTCCGCCGTGCAGACGGCGAAGGCGCAGCGCGACGCCCAGTACTACCTGCACCCCGCCCCCGAACAGCTGTGGGCGCTCGTCGCCGAGGGCAGCCGGGTGTGGGAACGGCGGCCCGGTGACGAGGACTTCGCGCATGTGCGCATCGGTCTGGGCCCGCAGCCGCTGGCGACGCCGCTGGTCCCGCCGGAGATGGGACCCGTGGAGCAGCTGGAGCCGCTGACCGCGGGCGCCATGCAGCGTTTCCTCGCCACCCACAGCACCCTCGGCGATCTGCCGATGGCGGTCTCGCTGCGCGCCTTCTACCACGTCACCGTGAGCGGTGAGCCGCAGTCGGTACGCGCCACGGCCCGGGCGCTGGTCGGCTCGCTCGCCTCGCTGCACTCCCCCGAGGACCTGGTCGTCGCGGTCGCCGCCGGACGGGAGGCGCTGCCGCACTGGGACTGGGCGAAGTGGCTGCCGCACGTGCAGACGTCCGGTGCCCTGGACGGCGCGGGCACCCGCAGGCTGATCAGCGCCGACGTCCGCGAGCTGGAGGACCTGCTGTCCGCCCGGCTGAACGGTCGCCCGCGCTTCCACCCCGGCGCCGCACCGGTGCTGGACGAACCGCACATCGTGCTGGTCCTGGACGACCTGTCCCTGCTCCCCGACTCCGTGCTCGCCAACCCGGAGGGCCTGCAGGGCGTCACCGTGGTCGAGGTGGTGGCGGGCGAGCTGACCGTGGGCGGCGGCGATCTGTCCGTGGTCGTACAGCCGGGGTCCCTCAGCCTGGAGTCCGGGCACGGGATGGTCTACGAGGGCACCCCCGACGCCCTCTCCTACGAGTCGGCCGAGGCGCTGGCCCGGCAGCTGGCCCCGCTGCGCATGGCCTCCGGCGGTGACGACGACGAGCCGCTGCTCGCCAATCTGGAGTTCACGGACCTGCTGGGCCTCGGCGACGCGGCCTCCGTCGACACCAAGCGGACCTGGCGACCGCGCGCGCTGGCGGAGCGGCTGCGGGTGCCGATCGGTCTCGGCGAGGACGGCCGTCCGGTGATGCTGGACCTCAAGGAGGCCGCGCAGGAGGGCATGGGCCCGCACGGCCTGTGCGTCGGCGCGACCGGTTCCGGCAAGTCGGAGCTGTTGCGCACCCTGGTGCTGGGCCTCGCCGTCACGCACTCCTCGGAGACCCTGAACTTCGTCCTCGCGGACTTCAAGGGCGGTGCCACCTTCGCCGGCATGGCGCAGATGCCGCACGTCGCGGCCGTGATCACCAACCTGGCCGACGACCTGACGCTGGTCGACCGCATGGGCGACTCGATCCGCGGTGAGCTGAACCGGCGCCAGGAGATGCTGCGCGACGCGGGCAACTACGCCAACATCCACGACTACGAGAAGGCCCGCGCGGCCGGCGCTCCGCTGCAGCCGATCCCGTCCCTGGTCCTGGTGATCGACGAGTTCAGCGAGCTGCTCACCGCGAAGCCGGACTTCATCGAGATGTTCGTGCAGATCGGCCGTATCGGCCGATCGCTGGGCGTGCACCTGCTGCTGGCCTCGCAGCGCCTGGAGGAGGGCCGGCTCCGCGGCCTGGAGACGTACCTCTCCTACCGGATCGGTCTGCGCACCTTCTCCGCGGCCGAGTCGCGTGCCGCCCTCGGCGTCCCCGACGCCTACGAACTCCCCAACGTCCCCGGCTCCGGCTTCCTCAAGTTCGGCACGGACGAAATGGTCCGCTTCAAGGCGGCCTACGTCTCCGGCGTCTACCGCACGGGGCCGCAGCGTTCGGCCCTCGCGGGCGGACCACTGCCGGTGGACCGGCGGCCCGTGCTGTTCACGGCGGCGGAGGTGCCCGTGCAGTACACCGTCGTGCCGCAGCAGCGCACCCAGTCCGCGCCGGACGTGGCCGACGCGCTGGCCGACACGGTCCTCGACGTGATCGTGCGCCGGCTGGAGGCCCAGGGCCCGGCGGCGCACCAGGTCTGGCTGCCGCCGCTGGAGAGCCCGCCTTCGCTGGACGCGCTGCTGCCCGGCCTCGCCGCGGTGCAGGGCCGCGGTCTGACCCAGCCCGGCTATGAGGGCGCGGGGCACCTGGTCGTGCCGGTCGGCCTGGTCGACAAGCCCTACGAGCAGCGCCGCGACCGACTGCTGCTCGACTTCTCGGGCGCGGCGGGCCATATGCAGATCATCGGCGGCCCGCAGTCCGGCAAGTCCACCCTGCTGCGCTCGCTGATCTGCTCCTTCGCACTCACGCACACGCCGTACGAGGTGCAGTTCTACGGTCTGGACTTCGGTGGCGGCGGTATGGCCGCGCTGCAGGACCTGCCGCACGTGGGCGGCATCGCGTCCCGCCTGGACCCGGAGCGGGTACGCCGTACGGTCTCCGAGGTGTACGGCGTGCTGACCCGCCGTGAGGAGTACTTCCGCTCGGCCGGGATCGCGTCCATCGCCGACTTCCGGGCCCGCCGCGCGCGCGGTGACATCTCCGTCACCGACCAGCCGTGGGGTGACGTGTTCCTCCTCATCGACGGCTGGGGCAACTTCCGTACGGACTACGAGGCCCTGGAGCCTGCCGTCCTGGACATCGCCGCCCGGGGTCTCGGCTACGGCATCCATGTGGTCATCACCGCGTCGCGCTCGATGGAGGTCCGGGCGAATCTCAAGGACCACCTGATGAACCGCCTGGAACTGCGGCTCGGTGACGTGATGGACTCCGAGATCGACCGCAAGGTGGCGGCGAACGTGCCCGCGGGTGTCCCCGGCCGCGGCCTGTCCCCGCAGAAGCTGCACTTCATGGCGGCCGTGCCGCGGATCGACGGGCTGACCTCCGACACGGACCTCGCCGAGGCCACGGCGGCGCTGACCACCGAGGTCGGCCGGCACTGGCAGGCGCCCGGGGCACCGAAGGTGCGGCTGCTGCCGCGCCAGCTGGAGGCCGTCGAACTGCCGCCCGGTGACCGCTTCGTGAAGCGGGGCGTCGCCTTCGCGCTCGACGAGGAGAACCTGGAGCCGGTGTTCCTGGACTTCGAGCAGGACCCGTTCTTCCTGATCTTCGGCGAGAGCGAGTCCGGCAAGTCCAACCTGCTGCGGCTGCTGATCCAGCAGCTGACGCTCCGCTACGGCGGCGACGAGGCGAAGTTCTTCGTCGTCGACAACCGGCGCTCGCTGCTGGACATCACCCCGGCCTCGCACCTGGCCGAGTACATCCCGATGTCGAGCCAGATGGACCATCACATGACGGCCCTTGCGGACCTGATGCAGCGCCGCACGCCGACGGCCGACGTCACCGCGCAGCAGCTGCGGGAGCGGAGTTGGTGGCGCGGCCCGCAGGTGTTCGTGGTCGTCGACGACTACGACCTGGTCTCCACGTCCAGCGGCAACCCCCTCGGCGGCCTGACGGAGATGCTGCCCTTCGCCCGTGACGTCGGCGTCCGCTTCATCGTCGCCCGCTCCTCCGCGGGCGCGGGCCGGGCCTCGTACGAGCCGTTCATGCAGCGCATGAAGGAACTGGGGGCCCAGGGAATCGTCCTGGCCGGCGACCCGGCGGAGGGCGACATCCTCAACGGCGTCCGGCCGCGGCCGATGCCGGCGGGACGGGGCGTCTTCGTGTCGCGGAAGCGGGGCAAGCCGTTGGTCCAGACCGGCCTGGTGGACGTGGAGTACTGAGCGCACTGCGCCGACAGCCGCACTGACGAAGGCCCCGCCTCCGGGCGGGGCCTTCGGATCTCCTCCCTGATCGAGGGCCGGCAGCTGCACGGCGCCAAGGACGGCACCGACGATCTCGTCGGCAACGCCACCATTGCGGGATGGGACGCCAGTAGTGGGTACCTGAGCAACACGAAGGAGCGCCCCCGGTGGAGACGCCGCAGAGAAACCGGCCGCAACTCGCATCCTGGGAGAATGGGAAAGTCATCATTCTATTTCTGACAGCCCTTGGACTCCTCTGCGGCGCCGGATGGATTTTCCTGAACAAAGGCCTCTATCTACTCCCGGACAAAATGCGCGAAGGCACCCTTGAAAAGGGCACGGTCAAGCAGGTGTTGCCGCAGGCCCGATCGGCCGACAGCGGCTCCGGCACCCAGGGTGCCGGGGATCGGCTCTCCTTCTGGTGCCACGTCGACACCAGCAATGATTCATTGCTCTCCGGAGAAGCGCGGGTGCGGCCCGTCTCCCGCAAGGACTGGCTCGAATACTATCGGGATTCCAGGGCGAAGAATCAGATCGTCCGGGTCTCCGTGGACGGAATGGAAGCTCTGGCTCAGATAAATTCTGATGCGAACACTTCAGCGGTGTACGTGCCCTGTACGCCGCCGGGTGTCCCCGACCACAACGCGTCCCAGCCCTACGCAGTGGTCGGTGAGGCCCGCGTCAACGGACCTGCCGAGGCCAAGGGCGTCCCGCTGCGGCAGACACTGACCGACTTCGCCTATGAGCTCACCCAACATGCCTACGAACTGGCCGAGTGCAAGGCTCCCCGCGACTTTCCCGAGGAACTGCCGCGGTACAAGGACCACTGATGAAGGACGGCGGATCGTCGCGGCCATCAGGGGGTGACCGTGTCCGCCCGTGACGTCGCGGCCGGGGATGTGGTCAGAAGACCGGAAAGGCGATCAGGGAACCCTTGGCAGTGGCGAAGGCTCGATTGCCCGCACCCGCGAGGCCGACAGAGACTTTCACACCGAAGAACGGGGCAATGTCGTAGGTCCAGATCCCCGAGCCGTCCTTGACGCTCAGGGCGCGTAGCGTGGTGCCGTTGTACGGGTCGTCGGTCACCCATGCGCCGTTCCCCTGAACAAGAACCGGTCCATGGCCGTTCTCCGACGACGACCACTGCTCTTCACCTTTGCCGATGTGCAGCCGCCTGACCGCATCGCCGATGGTCACATACACGGAGTCGCCCAGCACCTCGGCAGGGCTCCATTCCGAGGAATCCGCGTATGTGTCCGTCACCTGCCAGAGTTCCTTTCCGTCCGACATTCTCCGTGCCGAGAGCGATTTGCCGTTGAGGTACACGACCCCGTTCCGCGCCACCGGAACGAGTTGGGTCTTCCGCGCCTGGTTGTACATCGTCCACAGCGGGCGGCCGGTCTTCGTGCTGACCGCCCAGGCATGTCCACCCGTGGTCGAGACGACCAGCGTCCGGCTGTCGGCCGCGCCCTGGGGATAGACGCTGGTCCGGAACCGGTCCGGTATCGGCACGGTCCAGCGGATCCTCGCGTCGGAGCGGCCCACGGCGCGCAGCCGGTGGTCCTTGGTCACCACGTACACGGCCTGCTCGTCGGCGGCCAGCAGTGCCTTGGCGTCCGCCTTCGCCGTCCACTTGCGCTCACCCGTGGACGGCACGAAGGTGTGCAGCGTGCCTTCGGTGTCGGCGGCCACGAGCAGACGGTCGGAGAGCGAGAGACAGCGGCTCCTCGCCGACACGTCCGAGGCCTGCCAGCGGCGTTTGCCGTCGACGACGTTGTACGCCGCGATGCCGTCGGACACGGTGTCGGCGATGACGACGTCCCGGATCGGCAGCGGAGCCGGTGACTGGGCTCCCACCACCGCGTCGTGGACCCAGAGCGGCTTCACCGGCTCACCGACGATGAAGTCGCCGTCGTCGGCGGAAAGGACGCGTGCCGCCGGTGTCTTCGCCGCGGGCGGGAGGGTGAACAGGTCCTTCCGGCTGTGGCCGCCGTCGCGCAGCAGCCACCACCCCGTGCCGCCGGTCGCCGCGAGCAGCGCGCCACCGGCCGCGAACCCGGTCAGCAGTCCTCTCCGGCTGGGCCCCGTCCCGGTCTGCGTCGTCAGCAGCGGCGCGGTCAGTTCCCGCACCTCACGCTCCCGCTCCCTGATCACCTCCGCCACCGGCCCGCGTTTCCACACCGTGCCGGACTTCTTGGGCGGCGCGAAGGCCCCGGCGATCTGCTCGGGCGTGGGCCGCCCCGCCGCGTCCTTCGCGAGACACGGGGCGATCAGGGCGTGCTGCTCGGGTGAGAGGCCGTGCCAGCGCGGTTCACCGTGGACGACCTCGTACTGGACGGCGGCCACGTGCGTGCCCTCGAACGCCCGGTGACCGGTGGCCGCGTACACGAGGACGGCGCCGAGCGAGAAGACGTCGGCGGCCGAGGTGACGCGCCGGCCGAGCGCCTGCTCGGGGGCGCCGTACCCCGGAGTGACCGGGATCTGCCCGGTTGTCGTGAGCGTGAGACCGTGCTCCGGGCGTGCGATGCCGAAGTCGATGACACGAGGACCGACGGAGGTGAGCACGATGTTCGGCGGCTTGAGGTCGCGGTGGACGAAACCGGCGGCATGGATGTCGCGCAGGGTGCCGGCGACGGACACGGCCAGAGCGCGCAGTGTCGCCTCGTCCAGCGGGCCCTGCCGATCCACCACCTGGTCCAGGGTCGGTCCGGCGAGGAACTCGGTGGCGATCCACGGCCGGCCGCCTTCGGTCTGTGCACCCAGCACGGCCGCCACACCCGGGCTGCGCACGGCCTGGGCCGCCAGCGCCTCGCGCACGAACCGTTGGGCGAGCCCGGTGTCGTGGGCGAGTTCGGGCCGGAGCACCTTCACAGCGGCGACGGTGCCCGCGTGGTCCTGACCCACGTACACCTTGCCCATGCCGCCCTCGCCCAGCACACCGAGCAGCCGGTACGGGCCGAGCCGGATCGGGTCGCCGGTCCCCAGGGGTCTCATCGCTTGTCGCCTTCTCTTCTCTGCACCGGTCGGCTCACCGCAGCGGGAAGGCCGCGAGGAAGTGACCGCCCAGCGCGATGATCTCCCCCGCCTTCTCATGGATCATGAAGCGGTCGCCGGTGGTCCTGTAGGAATGCGCCGGGGCACGGGAGGACAGATCGATCGCCCACAGCCGCGCACCTCGCCTGCTGTACACGAAGTCGGACCCGATCAAGGGCGCGGCCTGCAGGTCCGCCTTCGTCCCCTGGCCGCCCTTCTCCTGCCACTTGACGCGGCCGCTCACCGGGTCGAAGGCAACGAGCCCGAGACCCTTCTCGACGGCGTACAGGGTGCCGTCCTTGAGCGCCGGAAGGCCGTACGTGCGGCCCGGGCGCACGGACGTGGAGTCCCAGGCCACACCGCCGTCGCCGAGCCGCAGGGCCCTGAGCCGGCCGACGCCCACGTACAGGTGCTGCGCATCGATGGCCAGAGGCCTCCGCAGCTGGTCGGGGCCGATCCCGTCGAGCTTGCGGTCCCAGCGGACCGTACCCGTACGGGCGTCGCGTACGACGGCATGCACACTGCCGTCGTTGGCCACCTGGAGCGCCACGAAACGGTTCCCCACGACTCCGGCAGCCAGGAAGTACAACTGCGAGGAACCGTTGTGCCGCCTGGGCAGCGGTGCCATCCACAACCGCCTGCCCGTGCCGATGTCGACCGCGAGCACGTACCAGGACTGGGCCGCGAGAAAACTGAGGGAGAACTTGCCCCGCCCCGCAACCACATAGGCCACCCCGTCCGCGATGCACAGCGCCTGGTTCACCGGGAGGCCATTGAGATCGGAGAACTGCGCAAAAGGCTCTTTCACCTTGCCGGTGAGGGCGTCGATCGAGGCCAGGGCCAGCGGTTTCGCGTGGGAAGCGTCGAATTTGCCACCGGGGCCGATGTAGCCGTCGTCCACATTCGTCGTCACGATGATGCGCTCGCCGTCGGAGGCGGCCTGCCAGACCTCATCCGAGTCGTCCGACGTCCAGTCGGCCTTTCCGGTCCGCGCCATGACACCGTTCAGGCCCCTGTCGACCATCAGCACCACGAGGTCGGCAACGGCGTGCAACTGCGCCGGGAAGGTGGACAGGGGTTCGTCCGGGAAGTAGCCGTGGTCCGGGTCCGCCACCTGGATCTGCCACAGGGAGTCCAGTTGCTTCTTCGGCAGCAGCTTGTTGCTGGGCCCGGGCACAGGCTGTGTCTTCGGGCCGCCGGTCCACTCGCTCCAGGTCAACGCTCCCGCCGTCCCGGCCGCGACGGCCAGCGCCGCGCCTGCGCCGGTGAGCAGCATCCTCCGACGGGACCACCGTACGGGGACCGTCGGCGCGGCCGGGTCCGGATCCTCGGCAGGAGCCGGCAGGCGCTGCGGTGCGACCTGCCAGACCTCGGTCGCCCGCCGAGCGATGTCGGCGAGGAGCGCGTCCGGCAGATGATCGGCGAACTCACCGTTCCCGTCGTGCAGTTGGGAGGCGAGCCGGCCGGTCGTCGGCCGCCGGAAGGGATTCTTGTCCAGGCACTGCGCGAGCACCGGCACGAGGCTGTCCGGCACACCGCTCAGGTCGGCCTCGGTGTACTGCACCCGGTACAGCAGGTCCGCCGCCTGACCATGCCCGAACGGCGGGCGCCCGGTGGCGGCGAAGACGAGCAGACCGGCGAGCGCGAAGACATCGCCCGCGGCCGAGTGCTCCTGCCCGCTCGCCTGTTCCGGCGACATGAAGGCGGGGGTGCCGACGGCGGCCCCGATCCGGGTGAGGTGGTCGTCCCCGGCCGCGCGGGCGATACCGAAGTCGATGACCTTCGGCCCGTACGCGGCGATCAGGATGTTGGACGGCTTGAGGTCGCGGTGGACGACGTCCGATGCGTGCAACTGCCCCAGCGCCCCGCACAGCGCCGCCCCCAGCGCCCGTACGGAGGCCTCGGGCAGCGGACCGCACAGCTCCACGGCGTCGTCGAGGGGCGGCCCGAGCACGTACTCGGTCGCGAACCACGGCGTCTCGGCCCGCGGATCCGCGTCCACCACCCCGGCGCCGAACCGTTCCCCCACGACCCGCGCCGCGTCGGTCTCCAGCCGGAACCGGGTGCGGAAGGCCGGGTCGGAGGCGATGCGGGCGTGCATCGTCTTCAGTGCGACGGTACGGCCGCCTGCCGTACGCGCGAGATAGACGGTGCCCATGCCGCCGCTGCCGAGGCGGGCGATCGGACGGTACGGGCCGAGCGCTAGGGGGTCGTCGTGCGTGAGGGGGGAGGGCATGGCCGTCGTCAGTTCGGTTGAGGGAGGGGGCTGGTGGGCGGTGCGGGCGTCGCCTCGACGGAAATCTCCGCGGTGAGGACGGCGGCCGACTGGTGGGCGAGGGCGGCGATGACGCGACCGGGGAGCCAGCCGGGGGTGAGGAGAGCGGCGGAGCGGTCTGCGGCGCCGGTCCCGGTCCCCGCGTCCGTGCCCACGCACAACGCATCGATCAGCTCGGCCAGTTGCGGACGGCCGCTGGGGTCGCGCGACAGGCAGCGGGCGATGAGCGTGCGGAAGGCGGCGGGAAGTTCGTCCCGTTCGGGCGTCGTATGGCCGGTGGCCGCGTAGGCGAGCGTCGCCCCGAGGGCGTGGACGTCCCCGAGGGGACGCGGACGTCCTCCGGACGCCTGTTCCGGCGGCAGACTGCCCGCTTCCAGCCCCGGGAGCCCGGAGCGGGGCGAACCGTCCGGCGCAGCCGCGCGCACCGCGCCGTAGCAGGAGAGACGGGGCCCGTCGGCGGCGAGGAGAACGGCCGCCGGTGACACACCGGCGAAGGTCAGCCCCTGCCCGTGCAGGACGGCCAGCGTCCCGGCGAGGGCCACGCCCAGGCCGCGTACGGTCCGCTCGGGCAGCGGACCGCCGTGTACGGCGAGGGCGGTCGGCAACGGCAGCACGGGCCGGTACGGCCGGGAGTACCAGGCGGGCTCGCCCGGACCGGCCAGGGCCGTGGCCGGAGCGGCACAGGGCCCGAGCAGGTAGCGGGAGCCGTCCGCCTCGGCCAGGAAGCGCTGGGTGTCGGTTCCCGGTTGCGGCAGGGAGAGCAGGACGGTGTGCTGACCGTCGGCACTGCGGGCGATGTAGCGCCGCTCGGGGACGGGGAGCTTGGTACGCGGATCGTCCAGCGCGGTGATGAGGGTGTACGGGCCCACTCGCTGCCGCGTCCTCGCGGCTCTGCCCGCTTCTTCCCCGGCGGCCACATCCGTGGCGCCACCTGTGGAGTGCATTCCCTGTCCTGTTTGTTCCGCTGAGCCGAGTCCGTCCCGGACACGACTGGGGGCGGGCACCCTCCGTGCGTGCCCACCCCGCAGTCGCGACGCGCCGATGCTCCCGGCCGCTTACTGGAAGTAGCTGGCGGCCTTCTTGTCGCCGCCCATGTAGTCGCCGCCGGCGGCGTGCACGGCCCGGCCGATGGCGACGAGCGCCTCGTGGATGCCCCGCGCCTCGCGGTCCCACGCGGCCTGCTCCTGGACGTACGTGGTGTGGGCCTCGCCCTCCCACATGCTGGAGACGTGCTGGACCTTGGCCTTGATGGCTTCGAGGCCCTGCTCGAGCTTCTCGGCCTGCTGACCGATCTGAGTCGCCATCTCGTCGAGACGGTCGTAATGGACTTCGGTCACGCCGCTGTTGTGGACGCCCATGATTCCTCCGTTGCTGAGAAGTGGTGGTCTGGCCGGGATCAGTAGTTCGTCAGCGCCGAGTGCGAGCCGCCGAGGTCCACGTCGATGCTCTGGACCTTGGCGCGGACCTCATCCTCGGTGTGGTCGTTGATCTTCATGGTGGAGTTCATGCCCTCGATGAACTTGACCAGGATGTTGCCGATCCGGACCATGCGCTCGTTGATCTCGGTCTGCTTGGAGTTGAAGGCGCCGGCGCCGATACCCTTCCAGTGACCCTCAAGCGTGTCGATCATGTGCTGGAGGCGCCCGAGCTGACCCTTGATGTCGTCGAACTGGGTCAGCAGCTCCTTCTCCAGGCCGACAATCTGATCTTTAGTGATCTTCTGAGTGCCTGTCGCCATTTCCATGCCTTTCTTTGTGAACTGACCTTGCCGGGCGCTGGGTCAGGCCCAGCACCCATGACAAGCGGGCCTCTGCCCACTCGGCGAGTGAGCAGGTCTGCGGGAGACCACTCAGGCGTTACGACGTGCCCGCAGCACGCCGAAACCGGCGCCTCCGACGACGAGTACGGCCGCAACGGCGCCGATGATCACCCACGTCGTCGTGTCGCTCCCGGAGCCGGAGTCCTTCGCGGCGGAGGTGGGGCCACTGGTGGAACCGGTGTCCTTCGCAGGCCGGCCGTCGGACGGCGCGACCGACAGGCTCGGGGTGGCCGTGACGTCTTCGTCCGCGTCCGTTCCGTTCTCGGCGTACAGGGGATCCCTGTTGGCCGGGCCCGGGTTGATGTCCTTGTCGATCAGCACCCGGCGCGGCCGGATGAGGCCGTAGCCGAGGTACGTACTGGGCTTGTCCTTCGGCCAGGAACGACCGGCGGTGTCGAGCAGCGTCCGGAGGACCTGGTTCGCCGTCCAGTCGGGGTGAACCGACCAGACCAGCGCGGCGGAGGCGGAGGCGATGGCGGAGGCGGGGCTGGTTCCGTCGGTGTCGCAGTACTTGGTGAACGTGCCGTCGCACCAGGCGGGGATGCCGATGCCAGGGGCCGCGAAGTCCACGTAGTCGCTGCGCGTGGAGAACTTGGCCACCGTTCCGGACTTGTCGGTGGCGGACACACCGACGACGTACGGGTCAACGGCCGGATATTCCGGCTTCCCCTTTGCCCCGCTGTTGCCGATGCTGGCGAACATCAGCTTTCCCTTGGAGGCGGCGTACTTGATGGCGTCCTCTTCATCGGAGCTGGGGTACGGGCTACCGATGGACATATTGATGATCTTGGCGTCACTGTCAGCGGCAGCCTTGATGGCTTCGGCGGAGGTGGGGGCCTTCACGTCCTCCTCCCCGCCCTTCAGTGTGCCGATGTGATAGGGAACGATCTTCGCTCCCGGTGCCAATCCCTTGATGCCGCCGCCCGCTCCCGTGCCGGCAATGAGCTCGGCCATTCCGGTGCCATGGCCGTCGGAATCCTTGGTGGCACGGTACGAAACGGACTTTGGCACTTCATCGGCCAGCACCTGCCCCTTGAGCGTTGAAGTCGCCGGATTCACCCCGGTGTCGATGACCGCGACCTTCACCCCTTTACCGGTGCTGTACTTCCATATCTCATCGGCCCCCATCGAGTTCAGATACCACTGCCTCGACTGGATGTCCGATGCCGCAGCCCCTGGAGCCAGCCCCGCGGATGCAATGACCAACGTGCCCAGCGCCGAACAGACGGCTGACAGACGTCTTGCGTTACGCCTCGTCAGGAGGGCAGTCCTCATGCCGCGTCGGCCGGTCCCTGGCTTCATGCCTGCGTACGTCCTCGCTCGTTCAGTCACTCTTCGGTGGCACATCACGCCGCTGCTTCTGCGCCGCGCGATGCTGTTCCTTCTCGGCGCCCCCCGCAACGCGACCGGTCTCGCCGCCAGGGCCCTGTCGATTGCCCACCACGCCGCGACCGCGTCCCGTGTCGCCGCCATTGGTCTCGGACCCCTTGAGTCCCGAGCCGGCGTTTTTCCGGGATGCACCGATCGCACCTTCGGGGCTGCCCGCCGAGCGCAGCACCGCCTGACTCGCACCGGGCTCCGGCTTCGCCGTAGGCGCTCCGACGACCCCTCGCTGGCCGACAACACCCTTCGGCGGCGTGGAGGAAGTCGGCTCCTCGGCGCCGACGACCATACCGCGCGGCACTCGGGGATTGGACGTCGCTCCGGACGTCCGCCCGGGAACCGGCTTGCCACCCACGACCCCGCTGCGCCCAGCGCCGACGGGACCGGAGGTGCCCGCACGTCCTCCAGACGTACCGGTCATCCTCGGTGTTCCACCCGTGACACCACGGCCCATGGGCGCTCGCCCGGTTTGCTGCGTGCCCCCCTTCATGGGCGACTGCCCCATCGGAGTCGCACGCCCCGTGGCCCGTGCAGCCTGCCCCAGGGGCTCCTGCGGTACGCGTCCACCGGCGCCGCCACGCCCCACAGGCCCCTGCGGGACTCGACCGCCTCCGGTACCTGAGGGACCGGTTCGGCCCTGCGCGGACACGGGCAGGCGGCCGGTCGGGCCATAGCCGGGGGCACGTCCGACGGTCGGCGCGATCGGAGGGACCACAGGGCCCGGAATCGGCGGAGGCGTCGGCCCGCCTCCACCGGCGGTCGGCACAGTAGGCACTGGGGACGCGGGCGGAGCGGTGGGTGCCGGGGGAGGCAGTGTGTTCACGGTGTTGATTTCCGTGCCTACATCGTGCCCCGGATACCCGACGGGCTCGTGAACCTCCTTGAGGGGCGGCACCACCCCGCCTGTCGCCGTTCCGTGGGGGGCACTCACCGTCGCATGGGGAGCGGTCGCCGTGCCGTGATCGCCCGGCACGCTTCGTCGAACCATTGCCTGCGGCGTCGACGCCCCTGAGTCGATCGGGCGCCGGGCTTCGTCACGAATGTTCGGCCGGGGCACCCCGACATCCGGAATCGCCGCGATCGGCTTCGGCGGATCGTTCACCGTCAGCCCTCCCGCCGCCACCGAATAGAACGAACCCAGCCGGACCATCTGATTGATGGCGTCCTGACGATCCTTCTCGACCTTTTTGGCGAGTGTGTAGTCCGAGTTGCTCTCGACCTGCTTGGCCTTGGGCAGCGTCCAGGGCCGCTTCTGCTCGTCGGCGGGCCGGGTGTCCCGCGGCGGCATGGACTTGCGCACGGAGGCCAGGCCCGTGGCAGCGGTGGAGATCTCCGTACCCGCCATGTGCGCGTACTGCTCGAGCTCCGTGGTGAAATCGAGGAGGGACTTGGTCCAGGTGTGGAAGGTTTTGGCGCCCTCGCCCTCCCAGTCCTCCAAGACCTTGCGGATGTTCTCGCGCAGATCCGTCGCGGCGATGCCGATGGCATCGCGGGCGTCCCACAGGGCTTTTCCGGCCAGCTCCAGATGTTCGGGGTTGGCATGCTCGACCAGATCGATCATGTCGTTGAGATCGCTGTCATCGAACTGGGTCGAGCCGAGCAGCGTACCCCTGAGGAAATTCTTCACCTGCCCGAACGCCGTGGCGGCGGCGGACTGTGCGTCCACCTGCTTCATGCCGGACTGGTACTCGGGCTTCTGCTGCCAGTTGTCGCTCACTTGGAATCCACCCCCGCAGACTTCTGGTCAGTGTGCTGCCTCGTGTCCTTCCGCGGCTGCTCGTCCTTGTGCTTGCCCTTGTGGTCGTCCTCGCGCTTCGCCTTCTCGAACT
Organism: Streptomyces sp. NPDC107581; assembly: GCF_055657175.1. Taxonomy (NCBI): domain Bacteria; kingdom Bacillati; phylum Actinomycetota; class Actinomycetes; order Kitasatosporales; family Streptomycetaceae; genus Streptomyces; species Streptomyces sp. NPDC107581. The sequence goes on along the minus strand of NZ_JBVKBH010000013.1, from coordinate 250,177 downwards.
CGTCGTCGAGCTGCGACTTGATCTTCCAGAAGCGACGCCTCACTTCGTCCTCGGAGAGGTCGTACGTGGCGTCGGCCGCGTGCGAGGCGAGCGTCAGAGCCTCGATGTGCAGCCCCAGGGTCCTGGAGAGGCTCTTGAGGCGCTCGTGGACATGCCCGTACCGATCGAACAGGTTGTTCGCCTCACCGAACGGGATCTGAGGGCCACTGAACGAGGCACGGTCGAGCGCATGATGGGCGATCTTGGACGAACTGCCCGGAGACTCCTCGAACCTGTTCAGGGCTTTGTCCACGTCGTCCTTGAACTTGGACAGCGCATCGACGCCGCGCTTCAGATTCGAGCCGCCACCGTCACTCACCGCGACCACTTCCCCGTCTCCCCGTTCGTACAACCGTCAACAGACCGGGCAGCGGTCACGCACCCCCCGGATCCATCCCTGACCACTGTAGTCACTGAGTAAATCGCGGCCAACTGAACTCTGCGACGGTTCAGTTGCAATGGTGTCCCGAAGTAACCGGCTCCGGAGTCACCCAAGGCCGACAAGGCGGTCAATGCAGGCAGAAGCGTCCGGACATCTGCGCAGAAGTTTCACACCCGTCCGGCGGCCGGGATCTCCGGCGCCGTCGAGACGTGAACTTTGCAATCACAAAACCTCACCCTGAAGGAAGGGCTGTCGCCCGGGCGGACGGTTCGACCACCGCCGGGCCTCGGCAACCAGCACATCTCCGCACAAGAGCCGGGCGGGTGCGACTCCACCGAACTTTCACGCACGGCAAGTCAGACATCCGAGACTTGGGGAAGATTTTTGTCGGCACGGGTTGCTAGCTTGACCTGATGCCGAAATTTCGGAACGGGGGGTCCTTCCATGGCCTGGGACGAGTGGGAGCAGCTCAAGGCACGGGCGACCGAGGGCAAGTCGGCGCGCATGCAGCTGAACCAGGTCGACGGCGGGGGCGGGTACACCGCACAGCCCAGCCGGACCGGTGACCTCAAGGTCGGGCACGACGATCTGGTGAAGATCGGCGGCGCCGCGCACCATCTCTACAACCAGCTCTGGGACAAGGCCCGCGTCGCTGTCCCCAGCAGTGATTCCGCGGCGGGCGACCTGTCGAAGCAGGGCTTCGCCGTCGGGTCAGGGCTCCAGCATGTGTCGAACCGCTGGGAGGACCAGCTGAAGTCCCTGATGGACGCGTGCGCGCAGATCTCCAATCACATGCAGGTCACCAAGAGCATCCACGCGAACGACGAGCACTACATCCAGCGGCAGATGAGCAGCATCGACACGCTGGACGCCGGCTTCGACGAGCGGGTGGGGGCTCCGGGTGACAAGAACTCCTACGGAGAACAGGACAAGAGCAAGAAGAAGGAGTAGCGGCGCCGGGAGGAGACCACGACACCACCCGTCACCCCGACCGAGACCGCTACCCCCAGGGAACGAGACAGCCAATGGACTTCAGCGCCCTGTTCCAGGCCAACTTCAAGCTCCTCGACGATGCCGTCACCGACTGGTCGACGCTCGTCGGGCACCTGGAAGAACTGAAGAAGGACGCCGAGGGCGGCCTGCACAAGGCCGCGAACAAGGCCGACTGGGTCGGTGTGAACGCCCAGGTGTCCAAGGAGTTCATCGGCAGGACCGCCGGTGAGTTCACCGACGCCCACACGCAGGCCACCACCATCAGCAACATCCTGAAAGACACCCGGGACGAACTGAAGGACTACCACCGGCAGCTGACCGAGGCGGTCTCGCGGGGGCAGGGCAAGAACCTCACCGTGATCGACACCGGCCACGGCGGATTCACGGTCACCGGCAGCACCCGCCCCGACTGGCAGTCGGACCCCAGCGGCAACACGAGCGCGACCAGTCAGAAGGACGTGGACGCCCTCCGCGACGAGATCCAGGGCATCCTCAGCAAGGCCACTGAGAGCGACAACTCGGCCAGGACGGTCCTGACGGCAATCGCGGACCAGAGCGCGACGGGCTTCTCCGACGCCGCCTACAAAGACCGGGATGCCGCGGCGGACGCCGTCAAGGAGGCCGACGAACTGGCGAAGCTGGCGAAGAAGGACCCGGACGACCTCTCGGTCAAGGACTTCGACCGGCTCAATGCGGGGCTGAAGAAGTACCACGACGATCCGCTGTTCTCGGAGCGCTTCGCCAGGGACCTCGGCCCCGAGAAGACCCTGGCCTTCTGGGCCGGCGTCAGCGACCCGGCCGTCGCGCCGGACCTCACCCGGGAACGGCGGGAGCAGCTGGGCGAGTTGCAGAGGAATCTCGGACTCACCCTCGCCACCGCCAGCCAGAGCGACTCGGCCGGCATGACCGACTGGAAGCGGCACATGGTCGACATCGGCGACCAGCCGGTGCAGGGCAGACGCGGCAACATTCTCGGTTTCCAGGTCATGAGCAACCTCATGCGGGCCGGGGACTACGACGACGACTTCATGAAGCAGTACGGCAAGAGCCTCATGGAGACGGAACGGAAGTTCACCGGCGACGGCAAACACGTGGCTTGGCAGCGGCTGGGCTTCGACCCGTATCTGAATCACATGCCGGGCGACTCCGGCTGGGATCCGATGTCCGGTTACCTCAAGGGCCTCTCCAACAGCCCCGACGCCGCGACCGACTTCTTCAACGACGACTTCATCCCGAAGGACGGCGACCACAAGAGCGCCGTCTCCAACTTCAAGTACCTCTTCGAGGAGCGGCACTGGCCGCACGAGAGCAACAGCGACCTCAGCCGGGGGGAGAGCACCGACGGCCGCGACAACCTGGCCTCGGCGCTGGAGGCGGCCGCCACCGGGCATCCCGCGGGTGAGCTGCCGACCGATGACACACCCGCGCACAATCCGGGCCAGGCCAAGCTGTTCGAGAGCATCGTCTCGTCGGTCTCGGACGACGACGGACGGCTCACGGACCACAGTTACATGTCCGACAGCATCGGTCAGATCGCCTCCGAGTACCTTCCGGACATCGACCGCGCGACAACCGATGTGGACCAGCACCCGAGCAAGGGCGACGACGACGGCCGGACGGCCTGGGACCGCGTTCAGAAGCTCTACCCCGTCCAAGGCGCGGGTGCCGAACTCGACCGCCGCGAAGCGACGCGGTTCCTGTTCGCCGTCGGCCAGGACCCCAAGGGATATGCGGCCGTCGAAGTGGGCCAGAAGAACTACATGGGCAAGCTGATGGAGTACCACCTCAATCCGGACCTGCCGGAGAGCCAGCGCCCGAATCAGGACGTGGAGCTCACGATCCGGGACGTCGCGCGCCACTCCGGGCAGGTTTCGGGGACCTTGGCCATGGGCCGGAACGAAGCGGTCGCGGGTCCGGCCGATGCCAAGGACAAGGACTTCGACCACTCGGTGGCCCAGTGGAAGAACCTCTTGTCCGGAGGAGTCGGCACCGGCGTCGGCGTCGGCACGTCCTTCATCGCGTCTCCCGCGGTCGGCGCCGGAGTCGGCGGCGCCGCGGGAACGGCGACCAGCATGATGCTGGAGGAGCTCTTCAAGGACGCCGAGGGCAGCGCAAAGGACGATGCCGGTGGCGAGATGGGCAAGAACTGGCAGGACGGCAACGAGAACAACATGAAGTACACAAGGAAGGCCGCCTTCGACGCAGCCAGGGCCTATCACCTGTCGAACACCGGTGATGTGTCCACTTGGGCGGAGGATTCCTCCTCGCAGGGATTCCTTGAAGGCGGCAGCTACATGGAGCGAGTCGGAGCCGAGCTCGTCACGGACATCTGATGTCCGTGACGAGCCGGCCGAAGGAGGCAGGACACATGGTGGCTCGTCGGGCCGCGGCGGTCACAGCGGTGCTCGCGGCGTTCGGTGTGCTCGCCGGATGCTCGGGCCCCTCTGCGAAGAAGGAGTACGACGTCCCCACGGCGCTGTGCGGCGTCTCGGTCGATCCGGACCTGGTCTCCCCCTTTCTCCCCGCCGGCAAGAAGGTCACGGTTGTCGAGACGCACCTCGTGCCCTCCAGGAGGCTGTGCCGGGTGGACGTCGACGGCAAGTGGGCGGTGATGGCGAACCTCCAGTGGTGGGCGGACGACGTGTCCCTCGACACGGTCGCGTACGCCAATCCTCAGCTGGGGAAAGCCGAGCAGTCCGCCGACGACCGCTTCCTCTACAGCGGGACGGGCGCCGTGAAGCTTGTCGACGGATGCAGGGAATCCGGCCGCAGCGGCCATCTGCTCTACACCTCGGTGCGGGTCCGCGTCCCGGACCTCGGCGATGCGCCGGCCATGAAGAAGCTGGCGACCACGTACACCGAGGCCGTCGGGCGCTCCGACGCATGCTCGTAAGACGTCCGGTCCGTACCGCTGTCGGAGGCGGCTGGGCACGGCCGAGTGTTCACAGGGCGGCTGCCCTCAGCACTCCCCCGCCCGGCTCGTCATCGTGAGCACGCACGTGTGTCGCGGGTACGTCCGGCCGGCGCGTCCTGGGTGGGCCTTCCGCACGCCAGGGCCGTCGGGCCCGCGGGCAGGAGGAACAGCAGGACGCTCATGGACGTCATGCCCGGCCCTCCAGGGAGCGCCGCCTCCTCCGCGTGTCCCGCAGTGCCACCGCTCCCCCGCCCAGGGCCGCCACCAGCACCGCGACGCCGATGGCCACGTAGGTCGCGATGCGGGCGGTGCGTTCCTGCGGGGTTTCGCCCAGAGTGAGCTTCGCGGCCGTGGGAGCCTCCGCGTGGCTGAGGCCCGAGTCCGGATGCGGTGACTCGATCGGGTGATCGTCCTCGGTGAGGGCGCGGACCGGGTCCACCACGCCCCAGCCGACCCGGATGTCGTGGCCGGGGATGGAGCGTTCCGCCGTCTGTTCGATCTGGGCGACGACCTCCGCAGGGGTCCACTGGGGGTGTTTGGCCTTGATCAGCGCGGCCACGCCGGCCACGTACGGCGCGGAGAAGCTCGTACCGTTGTCCGAGCAGTGTCCGCCCTTGGGCACCGTGGAGATCATGTCGACGCCGGGGGCGGCGACGCCGACGAAGTCGCCGGACTGGGAGAACGCCGCACGCTCGTTGTTGCGGTCCGAGGCCGCGACGGCGAGGACTCCGTCGAACGACGCGGGATACGTCTTCTTCACATTGCCGCCCACGCCGTCGTTGCCCGCGGAGGCGATGACGACGATCTTGGCGGCGAGTGCCTCGTCGACCGCGCGGTGCAGGTCGTCGTCCGGCTTGATCGCGTTCGTGGTGTCCTGCGAGACATTGATGACCTGGGCCTTGACCTGGATCGCGTGCCGGATCGCCTTGGCGAGGGTGCCGGACGTCCCGTGGCCCTCCGCGTCGTTCTGCTTGATCGGGATGATCGTGGCCTTGGGAGCCAGGCCGACGAAGCCCGTGCCCTGCATGGGGCGGGCGGCGATGATGCCGGCCACCCGGGTGCCGTGGCCCACCGTGTCCGTGGTCGGCTTGGACTTCGCGCCCTCGACCGGCTTGCCCTTGCCGTCCTTCGTGGGCAGGTAGTTGGCGCCCAGGGATCCGTCCACCGCGTGGGTGAGCTGTGGGTTGCTCGTGTCGACGCCGGTGTCGATCACGGCGACCCTGACGTTCTCGCCCTTCGACTGGGTCCACAGTTCGTCCAGGTTGACGCGCTGCAGGGCCCAGGGAGTGCTGGCGTACTTGTGGTTCGTCTTCGAGAACGTGCACTGGTCCGAACCCTCGTCCGCCGCTGCCTGCGACGCCGGGAGGAGGACGGAGGCGGCGGTGGCCAGGGCCGCGGCCAGGGCGGTACGGGTGCGGAGGCCGGGCCGCGTGGTGCTGCGCGTGGACGACATCGGATGCCCCCTTACTGGCCCTGCGGCTGGCGCGCCGCCGACGTGGACAGGCGCGGGCCCGTCGGCAGGAATTCCGACCAGGCCGCGGGGATCGGCGTGGGATCCACATCGCCGTACCCGAGGTGGGTCTGCGCCAGCTTGGCCTCCTGCTGGAGCTCCTGGCGCTCCTTGGCCGTGGTGCCGATGCCGGCGTCGTTCGTCGCGCTGTCGTCGTTGGACTGCAGGGCGTAGCGCAGGCCGGTGTCGGTGGCCAGGAAGACCGGGCCCGCCTTGGTCTCCTTGTTCTGGAACTGGCGGTAGAGCTGGCCGGAGCCGGCGGTGACGTACGCGCTGGAGGAGCCGGTGGGCAGGACGGCCGGGAACTCGGTGCCCGCCCAGGTGCTCAGAGTCGTTTCGCCGGTCTTGGCGTCGACGTCGCGCAGGACGTTGCAGATGGTGTTGCGGCTGCCGCCGGCCGTGGAGGCCTCGTTGACCGCGCTGGGCATCTCGGTGGGCCACTTGTGCTCGGCGCCGAACGGCTGCCCCGGGTTGATGGCACCCGGGCTGACCTCCAGTTCGTGCCCGGCCTGATTGAGCTTCACCAGGGGCTTGCTGGCCAGGAGCAGTCGGGCGACGAAGTCGGAGATCGGGGCGACGCGGCCCGGCAGGACGACGTAGTACTTCTCCTCGCCGTTGACCGGGGCCCTGAGCACCATGCCGACGCGGTTGGCCTGGCTGTCCAGCTGGCCGGGGGCGTGGGCCGGGGCGGTCGGTGTGCCGTCGATCGGCGGGAACGTGATCTGGTCGCCGGGGTGCAGGGTGTCGATCCACTCCCGGGTCACGTGCTGGGGATCGCGGTTGGCGCCCACGAGGGTTTGCAGCAGCAGGGGGTCGGTGCTGTCCACCTTGTACGCCCAGCCCCGCGCGTCCACGACGTAGCGGGTCTTCTCGGGCGTGACGACGTAGAGGAGTTCGCCGCCGTGCAGCTTCTGCTTGGCGCCCTCGGTCTTCTGCATGTCGCGCTTGGCCAGGACGAACGCGGCCTTCTGGATCGAGTCGCCGCTGCCGCTCGGGCGTTCGCAGACGGCCCATCGCTTGGCCGCGCCGGCCTCCTGGCTGGAGGGCAGCCGGTCGGGGGCGTAGGGGATGCCGATGGTGACGCCGTGCGGGATCTTGCCGCTGTCCAGGATCGACTCGTCGACGGTGACGACGTCGACGTCGCTCTGGCTGCTCAGCACGAGTTTGGCCGACGCCATGTTGAGCACCGGATGCAGCTGGACCTTGCCCTTGGTCCGCAGCACCACGTACCGGGTGGTCGACTTGCTGGCGATGATCACCTTCTGGCCGGGATCGTCCCAGCCCTGCGGGGCGGTCGGCTTGAACATGCCCCAGGCCCCGAAGGCCGCCAGGACGACCACGCCGACGATCGTGCCGGGCAGGACGGCGCGCAGCGGCCGCGGCGCGCCTTCGTCCGAGGCATCCGGTGACGACTGCACGAACGACGCGAGCATGCGCCGCTTCGCGAAGGTGTAGGCGTTGAGTTGGTCCCGCCGAGATGCCATCTGTGCCCGTTTCTCCCCGTGTCTCACGCGAAGTGCGCTCGGGGAACAGCTCCCCCGCCCTCCGTTGTCGGACCCGGCCCCTACTATGCCTGGTACGGGGCGAGTCCTGTGGAGCGGGTAGGGTACCTGGGCCTTCAAGGGTCGTGTGCAGGCGCCTGGTTCCAGCGAGTTGTGAGCAAAACGGGGGGGATGGAGTGATGGCTTCCGGAACGCGGACGCGATCGCGCGGCCGGTCGGCGGCACGCGGTCGTACGGATGCGTCCGCGTCGGCGCCACGTGAGGCGTCGGCTCGGCGCGGCGCGGCGCAGCAGCCGGTCACGCTCGGCCTCCGGCCCCGACCGGGCCAGGCCGGTTCATTCCGTTTGCAACGGATCGTTCTGGTGGAGATCGCAGCCGCCGTGCTGCTCGTCGGCTGGGCCGTGGGGATGGTCGCGATGGCGCCTGCCGCGGTCGTCGCCGTGGCCCTGGTGCTCCTGGCCTTCGCCCGGCGCCGGGGCCGTTCGCTCCCGGAATGGCTGGGCACGGCACGGGAGTTGAAGGCGCGTCGGCGTCGGGCCGCGAACACCCCGATACCGCCGGGTACGGAACCGGCCCTGGTGCCCGCGCTCGAATGCGAGCCCGCGCTGCGGACGTACTCCTACAGGGCGCGCGACCGGCGGCCGGTCGGGATCGCCGGGGACGGGACCTTTGTCACCGCGCTGCTCCAGGTGGAGGCCGACGCGACCGCGCTGCGGGCCGAGCGGACCCGGCAGCCGCTGCCGCTGAGGCTGGTGCAGGACGCTCTCGACGTGGACGGGATCCGGCTGGAGTCGGCGCAGATCGTGCTGCACACACAGCCGGCACCCGCGCTGCACCTGCCGCAGCAGTCGGTGGCCGTGTCCAACTATCTGCCGCTCCAGGAGCAGACGGGCGCCCCGGCGGTGCGCATCACGTGGATAGCGCTGAAGTTCGATCCCGAGCTGAGCGCCGAAGCCGTGGCCGCGCGCGGGGGCGGACTGCTCGGGGCGCAGAAGTGTCTCGTACGGGCGGCCGACCATCTTGCCAGCCGGCTGACCGGGGCCGGGTTCCGGGCCCGGGTCCTCGACGAGGAGGAGCTGATCGCCGCACTCGCCACGTCGGCCTGCGCCAACCCGCTGGTCACCGCCGAGGCGGGACGCAGCGAGGTGCGGGAGCGGCGGACCGAGGAGTCCGGACGCAGCTGGCGGTGCGACAACCGGCGGCATACGACGTACTGGGTCAGGCGGTGGCCCCAACTGGGCGGCGGCCGCGGCGAGTCGCTGCCGCAGTTCGTCGCACTCGTGACGGCCATACCGGCGCTGGCCACCACCTTCAGCCTCACCCTCGCGCAGGGTGAGCGGCAGGAGGTGTCGCTGTGCGGACATCTGCGGGTGACCGGCCGCAGTGACGACGAACTCGTGGCCGCGCGGCGCGCGTTGGAGAGCGCGGCGCGGCAGGCCGGGGCCGGGCTGGCCCGGCTCGACCGTGAGCAACTGCCCGGCATGCTGGCCACGCTGCCGCTCGGAGGTGTGCGATGACCACGATCCCGACGATGACGACGGCTCCTTCCGGGGCTCCGGGCACGACGGAGACCTCGACGGCCTCCGGGCTGCGACGGGTGGGAGACCAACTGCGGCACGGACTCGGGCTGATCGGACCCCGGCATGGACGGCACTCGGTGCCCGTGCAGCACCTGGAGATGCTCGCCCTGCCCATCGGGGACGACGGCGTGGTGGCCGGGGTCGATGCCGAAGGGCAGCCGGCCGTGCTGGGGATCAACCGGCCCACGCCGTACGACGTCGTGCTGATCGGCGGGCTGTGGACGGCACAGGTGCTGGCGCTGCGTACGGCGGCCACGGGGGCGCGGGTCGCCGTCGAGACCGGTCGGCCGCAGGCCTGGATGCAGATGGTGCACGCCATGGGCGGCGGCCAGAACGGGCTCGCCGTGTACGAAGTGGGGCGGGTACCGCCGCAGGGTGCGTCGGCCGGGACGCCGGTGCTGGTGGTGCGGGACTGCGGTATGCGCCCGCCGCGCGGGCGCGTGGTCTCGGGGCCCTGGCAGTCCGTGCTGACCCTGCTGCCGTATCTCAGCCCGGTCGCGCCCAGACTGCTGCGGCAGGCGCGGCTCGCCGGTATCCAGCGGGTCTCGCCGGACGAGGCGGCGGAACTGGGACGCACCATGGGGCTGTCCCGGACCGAGGTGGAGTCGCTGCCCGCGCTGCCCGACGGTGTGACGCTCTGGTGCACCGACCGCGACCGGCAGTATGTGATGACGCAACCCACCGATGCCGAGACCGGATTGTTGGGCACACCGCGCCGGATGGACTGAACTGGCCTTTCTTGTCCCATTTGTTCGCCGCGTGCTCGTCACTCGTGCGTGGTTTCTTCGTGGTTTGTTCGCAGCTTGCACCGATGCGCGTGGGTTGAGAGGCGGGCGGGCCTGCCGAGGTGTGCCCCGTGGTGATTAGGCTGGGAGCGGGCGCGATGCCAGAACCCGTGGACCAGGCGTCGTCGGCCCAGGGGGAAGGCCGGTGGATCGGACTGCCTCGAACGACAACGGACGACGTGAACGACACGACATGGTCGCCCCGGCACGGCATGAGGGTGCTCGACCACATCAGGAGGAACTGTGAGCAGCGATCGGGACGGGATCCGCGGGGGCTGGGCCACACCCGGCGATGACCAGCCCGACGCGGATTCGGCCTTCGAGACCACCGGCGAGTTCACCATCGACTACGCCCCGCCCGCCTGGTACACGCAGAACGCGTCCGGGACGACCGGGGCGTCGGGGGGCTCCGGCACCACGGACGGTGCGGCACCGGCCGCCCCCGGTCCCGGTGGTGCGAGTGGCACCGGCGACACGAGCGGTTCCGGCGGTTCGGGCATGCCGGGCGGCCCGGCCGGGTCCGGTGCCGCGCCGCTTCCGCCGTTCCCTCCGCAAGCGCCCGTTCCGGGGCCGACTCCGCCGCCGCACGCCACTCCGGCGGCCGGTACGGCGGCGCCCGGGGCCCCGTTCACCCCGGCGGCTCCGCCCGCCCCTCCCGCGCCTCCCGCGTCCGCGTCCGGCGCGCCTTTCGCTCCGTCCACTCCGGCCACGGGCACGCCCACTCCGCCCGCTCCCGCCCCGGGGGCCCCTTACGGTCCGCCCACTCCCGCCGCAGGGACGCCGTACGGTCAGACCACTCCCGCCGCAGGGACGCCGTACACCATGCCGGCTCCGGCCGCGGGTCCCGGGACGCCCTTCGCTCCTCCCGCGCCGCCGGCCGGCAACCCGCTTCCGGTGCCGCAGCTTCCCCAGGGGTTCGAGCCGCAGCAGCCGCAGCAGACCGGGCCGTCCCAGCACGAGGCCCCGGCTCCGGCCGCTGCGGCCATGCCCGAGCCGGACAACGGGGACCTCGAGAGCGGGGCGACCATGAGGTTCTCCGCCGTGGCCCTGAAGCGTGAGATGGCCGAGATCGCGGAACGCGCGGCTGCCGAGCAGGCGGCCACCGCGGCCGGGAACGCGGGTTCCTCGGCCGACTCCGCCGAGAGTGCCGGACCGGCCGGCGGGGACGACACGGACGCCACCGGCGCCGAGGGTGCCCGGAGCGACGGGGGCGAAGCGGAGACCGCCGCCTCGGCGGACGGCTCGGGTACGGACACCTCCGGTGCGGACAGCTCCCTTGCAGACAGCCCCGTTGCGGACGGCTCCGGGCAGAGCGCCGGGGGCGACGGCTCCGAGGGCGCCGCGGCTACGGATGCTGGAAGGACGGATGGTGCAGGGGCGGGTGACGGAGGGACGGATGCCGGTGCCGCGGTGACCTCCGAGTCCGCCGGGAGCGAGGTCGAGCGCAAGGCCGCGGGCGACGGCAACGCCGAGGATGAGCGAAGGGCCGAGGGCGAGGGCAAGGCCGAGGGTGGCGCTGTCGCCGAGGATGCCGCCGGTCCGTCGCGGGACAGCGCCGCAGCCGATGCCGCGTCCGGCGCCGATTCCGACGCACCGAAGTCCACGGACGCGGTGCCGGCGGTACCGGCGGTGCCGCCGGAGGGCGCGCCCGAGAGTGGCGCCGTGCAGGACGCTGCCCCGGCCGCCCCCGCCGCCCCCCAGGACGCACCGCCCGCCTGGGCTCCCCCGCCGGCGCCGCAGAGCGGGATGCCCCCGCTGCCGCCGTCGTACCAGCCCGCCGCCCCGGCTCCGGCGGCCCAGTGGCCCGCACAGGCCGCGCCGCCGCAGTCACAGCCGGGCCCGATGCCCGGTCAGCCGCAGCCGGCCGCCGCGCAGGGGCCCGCGGGCGTGCCCGGGCAGCAGCCGCCGTTCCAGCCGCAGGCACCGCAGCCCGCCCCCGCCGCCTGGAACCAGCCGGGCGCCCCGACTCCGCCCGCTCCCGCGCAGCCCGCGCCGCAGCCCGGCCAGCCCTACGCCCCGGGAGCCCCCGGCGTCCAGGGCCCCGCGGCCGCCCAGCCCGGGGCCGCCGCACCGGCACCGCAGCCGGCCCCGAGCGGACCCACCCCGCCCTCCGGCTACGGCTTCCCGCAGCCCGGCATGCCCAACCCCCCGGCCCAGCCCGGCGGTTACGGCTTCCCCCACCCGGGACAGCAGCCGGCCCCCAACGGACCCGCCCCCCAGTCCGGCTACGGCTTCCCGCAGCCCGGCATGCCCAACCCCCCGGCCCAGCCCGGCGGTTACGGCTTCCCTCAGCCGGGACAGCAGCCGGCCCCGAGCGGACCCACCCCGCCCTCCGGCTACGGCTTCCCGCAGCCGGGACAGCAGCCGCTGCCCCCGCAGAACCCCGAGTCCGACCCGGCCGCCCAGGTCCCGCAGCCGCCCGCCGACCCGCGTGCCGGTGCCGCCTGGCCACAGCCCATCCAGCACGACCAGCGGCAGCCGACCAACCCGGGTGCGGCCCCGCTGGGTTACACCGCGGCCGTGGAGCTCTCCTCGGACCGGCTTCTCAACAACCGCAAGCAGAAGGCGAAGAGCGGCCGGCCCGCTGCCGCCGCGTCCCGTTTCAAGCTGGGCGGGAAGAAGGAGGAGGCCGAGCGCCAGCGGAAGCTGGAGCTGATCCGCACGCCGGTGCTGTCCTGCTACCGCATAGCGGTCATCAGCCTCAAGGGCGGTGTCGGCAAGACCACCACGACCACCGCCCTCGGCTCGACGCTCGCCTCCGAGCGGCAGGACAAGATCCTCGCCATCGACGCCAACCCGGACGCCGGCACGCTCGGCCGCCGGGTGCGCCGTGAGACCGGGGCGACCATCCGTGACCTGGTCCAGGCGATCCCGTACCTCAACTCCTACATGGACATCCGGCGGTTCACGTCCCAGGCGCCCTCCGGTCTGGAGATCATCGCCAACGATGTCGACCCGGCCGTGTCGACCACGTTCAACGACGAGGACTACCGGCGCGCCATCGACGTACTGGGCAAGCAGTACCCGGTGATCCTCACCGACTCCGGCACGGGGCTGCTGTACAGCGCCATGCGCGGGGTGCTCGACCTCGCCGACCAGCTCATCATCATCTCGACGCCGTCCGTCGACGGGGCGAGCAGCGCCAGTACGACGCTGGACTGGCTGTCCGCGCACGGGTACGCCGACCTTGTGTCACGGTCGATCACCGTGATCTCCGGGGTCCGCGAGACCGGAAAGATGATCAAGGTCGAGGACATCGTGTCGCACTTCGAGACGCGCTGCCGCGGCGTCATCGTGGTGCCCTTCGACGAGCATCTTGCCGCCGGTGCCGAGGTCGACCTCGACATGATGCGGCCGAAGGTGCGGGAGGCGTACTTCAACCTCGCCGCCATGGTCGCCGAGGACCTCGTACGGCACCAGCAGTCGCACGGGCTGTGGACCAGCGACGGCAACCCGCCGCCGGTGGCCGCCCCGCCGATGCCGGGCCAGCCGATGCCCGGACAGCCGATGCCGGGGCAGCCCTACCCGCAAGGTGGACAGCCCTACCCGCAGGGGGGACAGCCCTACCCGCAGGGGCAGCAGCCGTATCCGCCGCAGCAGGGCCAGCCGTACCCGCAGGCCCCCGGTCAGGAGCTGTACACCGGGCCACAGCAGGCACAGCCGCAGCAGCAGCACCCGCAGGCCCCGGGCCAGCAGCCCTATCCGCCGCAGGCTCCCGGCCAGCCCTACCCCCCGCAGCAGGGCCACCCGCAGCCGCCGCAGGGGTACCCCCAGCCTCAGCAGGGGCAGCAGCCGCCCCAGCAGTAGGACGGCATGAAAGAGGGCGGCCGGTGCGTGTTCCGCACCGGCCGCCCTGTCGTTGCGCGCAGAAGGCCGAAGAAGGCCTACTGCTCCGCCGCCACGATCTCCCGGCACTGCTTCACGTCTTCGGCCATCTGCTCCAGCAGGGCCTCCAGCGAATCGAACTTCGCCTGGCCGCGTACGTAGACCAGGAAGTCGACGGCGACGTGCAGCCCGTACAGGTCGAGGCCGACGCGGTCGATGGCGTACGCCTCCACCGTGCGCTCGGTGCCGTCGAACTGCGGGTTGGTGCCGACGGAGATCGCGGCCGGCATGATCTCGTCCTGCGCATGCAGATAGCCGGCGTACACGCCGTCGGCGGGGATCGCGGTGTGCGGCAGCGTCTCGACGTTGGCCGTGGGGAAGCCCAGCTCGCGGCCCCGCTGGGCGCCGCGGACGACCACGCCCTCCACCCGGTGCGGGCGGCCCAGGATCTCGCGGGCGCCGGCCACGTCGCCCTCGGCGACCAGGCGCCGCGTCATGGTGGAGGAGAACGGCTCGCCGCCGCCCGCCTCGCCGGTGACGTACAGGTCCACGACCTCCACCTCGAAGTCGTAGATCTTGCCCTGCTCGGTGAGGAACTCCACGTTGCCGGCCGCCCTGTGCCCGAAGCGGAAGTTCGGGCCCTCGACGACCGCCTTGGCGTGCAGCTTGTCGACCAGCACCTTGACGACGAACTCGGCCGGCGACAGCTTCGAGAACTCGGTGGTGAAGGGGAGGATGAGCACCGCGTCGACGCCCAGCTCCGTCATCAGCTCGGCACGGCGGTGGTGCGCGGCGAGCAGGGGCGGGTGGCTGCCGGGGCGGACGACCTCGCTGGGGTGCGGGTCGAAGGTGACCACGACGGCGGGGACGCCCAGCTCGCGGGCGCGGTCGACGGCATGCTTGATGATCAGCTGGTGGCCGCGGTGGACGCCGTCGTAGGAACCGATGGTGACGACGCTGCGCCCCCAGTCCTGGGGGATGTCCTCCAAGCCACGCCAGCGCTGCACTGTGACCGCTCCTCGAACCCGTGTCCGTGTCTACCGTTGACCTGTTGTGCAGGTCTAAGGGTGCCATGCCGGGTGCCCCGGGCCCGCATCGGCATGGGGGCTGTGACCGGGCGCACGTTCGCGGCCCGGCTCAGGCCGGTACCCGCACCCCCGCCAGGTTCTCGATCATGCGGCGGGCGCTGGGTCCCACCACCACGGCCCAGTCCTGAGGGGTCTCGGCCAGCCAGCGGGCCATCCGCACGGCGAATCCGGGCACCTGCCGGGCCAGGACGACCAGGCTCCAGTCGAAGCGGGTCGCGCCGTCGGGGGTGCGGACGAGGAGCAGACCGGTGCGGTGGACCAGCGCGCGCAGATCCGCGTCCCGGCCGTCGCCGTGCGGGGCGGCCGCGCGCAGGAGGGCGTCCAGGACGTCCGGGTCCTGCTCGCGGGCGAGGAGGAAGTCCAGCAGCTCGCGGCGCAGCAGCCGGGAGGCGGGCGCGCCGGGGGCGGCGAGCACCGGGGCGAGGGCCACCCGGACCTGTTCGGGACCGCCGTCGAGGAGGCCGGTGACCAGCGGCAGCAGGACGGAGCGGACGGCGGGCCCCTGGTCGAGACAACCGTCCACGTAAGCGGCCACGTGCCCGGCGGTCTCCGGCCGTGCTCCCACCGTCTCCCGGACGAGGGCGGCGACCCTGCGGGCGAGGGCCGGGGTGGTGACGTCGGCGAGCGTGCGCAGGGTCTCCCCCGGGTCCGGACCGTGGTGCAGACGGGCGCGGAAGGCCTGCAGGACGGGTTCGGTGTGCGAGGTCAGGGCCGGGACCAGGGCGCCGGGCGGGATCTGCGGGTCGCCGTCGGCGAAGTGCCGCAGGGCCTCGGTGAGATGACGGTCGCGGGTGTGCGGGTCGCGGACCAGCAGGGCGAGGGCACCGCCGTGCAGGGTGCAGTCGGCGGGGCGGGAGAGCAGGGCGAGGGCGGCGTAGCGCAGCAGTTCCCGGTCGGGCGCCGAGCGGACGTGGGGGGCGGCGCGCAGCGCGAACGCCACCGCCGCCACCCGGCGGTCGGGGCGCTCGTCGTGCGCCCAGCGGTCGACGGCCCGGCAGACCGCCGGGGTCTCGTCCTCGGCGAGGACGGTGAGCAGTTCGTCGGCCCTGCGGTGGGCGCTCGTCACGAGTACCTCGGTGAGGTTGTCCAGGGCGCCGCGCCGGTGTGTGTGCAGCAGGGCCTGTGCGGCGGTCGCCACGGTGGCGTGCGGGGTCGCGGGCAGCGGCCGCTCGTCGTCGAACCAGCGGACGAGGTGCGGCTGCACGGCGGCGGGGTCGGCGGCGAGCAACCGTGCCACGGCGTCCAGGTACCGCTCCTCCACAGCCGTGTCTTCGGTGGCGCCATCGCTCTCCTCGGCACCCCGGTGCCTGCTCGCACCCGTACTCTCCTCGGTACCCCGGTGCCTGCTCACACCCGTACGCTCCTCCCCGCTCTCACGCTCCTCCCCGCTCTCACGCTCCTCCGCTCCCTCACGCTCACCCGCCCCGCCACGCTCACCCACGCCGCCACGTTCTCCCGCGCCGCCACGTTCTCCCGCGCCGCCCGCCTCCGACGGCGCCCCGTCTCCGAGGACCAGCTCCCGCAGCAGTGCGAAGCGCTCGGTGTCGGAGACCGGCAGGGCAAGCCAGAAGGCGGGGCCGAACTCGGCCGGTACGGGCCGCTGCGCGCGGCGCCGGTGGACGATGCGGTCGGCGAGGAGACGCAGCACCTCGGTGTACGGCGTCGCGTCGGGGAGCTGGAGCAGGGTCCTGGTGAGCAGCCGGGCGGCCCACCAGGAGGTGGGGTCCAGGTCCAACGCTCCGGTCAACTCTCCCAGGCGGAGGGAGAGTTCACGGTGGCCGTACTGGCGGCCGAGGAGCAGCAGGGCCTGGACGACCGGGCCGATGCGGTGGTGCGGGACGGGGAGCGGGTGGGCTCCGCGCGGGGTACGGGGACGGTGCACGAGGGCGTGCAGGGCCTCGTCCAGATCGAGGTGCATGCCCTGGATCCAGTCGGCCAGTTCCTCGTACGCGAAGCGATAGCCGCTGCCGGCCGGGACCAGAAGGCCTTCGGTGAGGACGGCGGAGGCCCAGCCGGAGCCGCCGCCGAGCCGGGCCGGGGCGGGCCCCCAGGGGAACACCGCCTCGAAGTTGGCCCGGTCCAGCTCGCCCTGGCCCGGGCCGAGGCTGCGCCGGGCGGCCTCGTGCACCTGCCCGGCCACCCGGGCGGCGAGCCGGCGTACGGCCGTGCCCCGCAGCCCGTTCTCGGCGGCGAGGCGGACCGCGATGCGCAGGCACATCAGGTCGAGGTGGGCGGCGAAGACCTCGTGCCGGTCGACGGGCCGGGCGGGCGGGGCGTCCGGGAGCGCGGCGCGGACCTCGGACAGGAGGCGCAGCGTGAGCGGGTGCCGGGCGTCACGGCCGGTGAGGGCGCCGTCGGGGATGCCGTAGCGGGAGCGGGCCCGCCGGGCCTGCTCCTCGGTGAGGTCCGCGAGCCGCACGCACGACGGAAGGCGGGCCCCTCCGCCCGCCGGCGCATGGCGGAGGTCCGCCGGGAACTCCGCTCCGGCGCGCTCCCAGTACTCCTCCCGGCAGGCCACCACCAGCCGGGCCCCGGTCGCCCGCAGCCACTGGGCCGTCCCCCTGGTCCAGGCGGACAGCCGGTGGGCGAGGACGGGCGGCATCTCCTCGGGGCTGTCGAGGAGGAGCAGCAGCGGCCGGCCGGCCCGTCCGGCGAGGCGGGCCAGGCGCTCGGGGGTGAAGTCGCCGAGGTCGGCTGGGCACACGGAGCGGGAGGCGGCGACGATCCGGGCCGCGCGCTCCAGGGTGCGGCGGGCGGCGTCGGCCACGGAGCCGTCGGCGTCCTTCAGGTCGGCGCCGCGCAGCCACAGGGTGGGGGCGGGCCGCTCGCTCCGGTTGCACCGGGCGGCAAGGGCCGTGAGTTCGGTGGTACGACCGCTGCCCGGGTCGCCGACCAGACCGAGCACGGTGCGGTCACTGCCGATGAAGGCGTCCAACTCACCGAGGACGTCGGCGCGTTGCACGGGTCGCACCGGACCGGGACCGGCCGCCCCGACATACCCGGCGAGGGCGCCCGGCGGGCCGTCCTGGCCCACGGAGGTGGCGGTCAGCTCCAGGACGCCGGCCAGATTGAGGTCGGCGCCGTACGCGGGCACGGTGGCGGCGTTGCGGGCGAGCAGCTCGGCCAGCGGACCGTCGGCCGGCCGCAGCGGGGCCGCGAAGCCGGCGTCGCGCTGGTCGGAGTGCAGGGCGGTGCCGAGGATGCCGAGCACCGCGCCGGTGGTCGCATCCAGCACCGGTCCCCCGGCCGCGCCGCCGCCGAGCCGCAGCGCGTCCCGGCCGGCCGTGCCGATGGCCAGTTCGAGGGCCTCGTCGAGGAGGTGGAAGCGGTCGGTGGCGGCGTACGTCACCCGGGTGGCGGCCAGCACCCGCGCCTCGCGCCAGCAGCCCGCGGCGATCCGGACATAGGTGCCGGCCTCGATCCGGTCCCGGACGGTCAGCGCAAGGGGGTCCACCCGCAGGCCCTCGGTGCGCACCAGGGCGAGGTCGAGCGCGGGCAGCGCGGTGACGGCGTCGGCGCCGACCACGCAGCTGCGGCCCCCGGCGGCCCGCAGCACCAGCCGGGGCAGGCCGTCCACGGCCTCGTGGCTGGTGAGGAGGGTGCCGCGGTGGTCGGCGAGGAAGCCGATCCCGCGGGGACGGCCGGCCAGATCGTGGATCCGGACGAGGACGTCTGTGCCGGCGGGGCCGCCGGTGCGGTCACCGCCGTCCGGACGGCCCCGGTCCCGGTCCTCGGCCCGGCTCGCCCTGCGGTTCTCGGCCCTGCTCGCTTCACGGTTCTCGGCCCGGCTCGCTTCCCGGTACTCGGCCCCGCCGGCTTCCCGGTTCTGCCCCCGGTGTTCTTCCCGGGTCCGGCCGAAGACGCCGGTACGGTTCGTATCGCCGCCCCGACCCGCCATGCCGTACCTCCCCGCCCGTACACACGTGCCCTCACCTTTGACGGTAGGCGTGTAGTGATCAGCGGGACAGCTCGCGGGGCGAAAGCGCCCCCTTCCGCTCCCCCGCTTCACTCCGAGCGCCTGCCCGGTCGGGTGAATAGGACGGTACGGCTGGATACACCCTAGAGGTGGGGGAACCGAGGGGGGACCGTGGAGCGGCGGCAGTGGCAGGACCCCGTGGCCGCCGCTCCACGGGCAGGCCCCCAATGTGACCTGGCACGACCCGCTGCGGACCGAAGGGGCCACGTGGGCCGGACGTAACCGGTGCCGGCCGGGAGCCGAATGGATGCCGAACGGGCGCCGAGTGGATGCCGAACGGGCGCCGGACGAATGTGACCCCGCACAGACCGCAGCCGACCCATGCGGACCGACGTCGCCCCGCACAGACCGCAGCCGACGTTACGGACCGACGTGACCCCGCACAGACCGGTGCGGAGCCGCGCGGTCCGGCTTTTGGCCCGGCACGGAGGTGCCTGGCCCGGCTCGGACCGGCACAGCCCCGCACGGGCCGGTGTCGGCCCGTGCGGATGCGGGTCTGCGGATCGCGGGTCAGCGGATCGCGGGTCAGCCGAAGACGGCCAGGCTCTTGGCCTTGCCCTTGTGCTCCTCCACCAGCGCGAGGAAGCGTCCCTCGGGATCGAACACCGCGACGGTGCCCGCGCCCGCGTACTCGTCGGGCATCTCCAGCCGGACGCCGTTGAGGAGCAGCCGGGAGCGCTTGGCGTCCACGTCCCAGCGCGGGAACGCGGCCGCGGCGGCCTCGGCGATCGGCATGACGGTCAGCTCCGTCTGGAGCTGGTCCAGCGTCCTCGCGGAGTCGATCTTGTACGGCCCGACGCGGGTGCGGCGCAGCGCGGTGAGGTGGCCGCCGACGCCCAGGTCGGCGCCCAGGTCGCGGGCGAGGGCACGGATGTAGGTGCCGGAGGAGCAGACCACCGAGACCACCAGGTCGAGCACGGCGGTGCCGTCCTCGGCCACGGCGTCCCGGACGTCGTACACGGTGAAGGAGGAGACCGTCACCGGCCGGGCGGGGATCTCGAAGTCCTCGCCCTCGCGGGCCCGCTTGTACGACCGCACGCCGTCGATCTTGATGGCGCTGACCTTGGAGGGCACCTGCATGATGGCGCCGGTGAGCTTGGCGATGCCGGCGTCGATGGCGTCCCGGGTCACCTTGGACGCGTCGGTGGAGGAGGTGATCTCCCCCTCGGCGTCGTCGGTGACGGTGTTCTGGCCGAGCCGGACGGTGCCCAGGTACTCCTTCTCGGTCAGGGCGAGGTGCCCGAGGAGCTTGGTGGCGCGCTCCACACCGAGGACGAGGACGCCGGTCGCCATCGGGTCGAGGGTGCCGGCGTGTCCGACGCGGCGGGTGCGCGCGATGCCGCGCATCTTGGCGACCACGTCGTGCGAAGTGAAGCCCGACGGCTTGTCGACGATGACAAGGCCGTCGGGCGTGGTGTGCTTCTGGGTCATTCCGCGGCGTCGCCGTCCGTCTCGGCCGTCTCGGCGCTCTCGTCCTCGGCCGGCTTGCGGTACGGGTCGGCGCCGCCCGCGTAGTTCGCGCCCGCGGAGGCCTCGCGGACCTTCTCGTCGGACTGCCGTGCCTTGTCGAGGAGGTCCTCGATGGTCCGGGCGGTGTCCGGGAGGGCGTCGGCGACGAAGGTGAGGGTCGGCGTGAACTTCACACCGGCCGCACGGCCGACCTCGGAGCGCAGGATGCCCTTGGCGCTCTCCAGGCCGGCGGCCGCGGCCGTCCGCTCCTCGTCGTCCCCGTAGACCGTGTAGAAGACGGTCGCCTCCCGCAGGTCACCCGTGACCCGGGTGTCCGTGATGGTGACGTGCGAGCCGAGCCGCGGGTCCTTGATCCCACGCTGCAGCTTCTGGGCCACCACCTCCCGGATGAGGTCCGCCAGCCTTTTCGCCCGCGCGTTGTCGGCCACTGGTCCGTCTCCCGTTCTTTCTTCTTCTTGCGTTCTGTGGTCAGTCGTCGTCGCCGTGGATGCGCCGTCGTACGGACAGCAGCTCCACTTCGGGGCGGCCGGCGACCAGCCGTTCGCACCGGTCCAGTACGTCGGTGAGGTGCGCTGCGTCACCGGAGACCACGGCCAGGCCGATGATCGCTCGCCGGTGGAGGTCCATGTGGTCCACCTCCGCCGCGCTCACGGCGTACTTCCGCTGGAGTTCGGCGACGATCGGGCGGACGACGGAGCGCTTCTCCTTCAGCGAGTGGACGTCGCCGAGGAGGAGGTCGAAGGACAGAGTCCCCACGTACATGTGTGTAGCCGGTTCACCCGCCGGTACGGGATCGATGGCCCCGGGTCCGTGTGGCCGGGGACATCAAGAACGGTACCCCGTTCCTGCCGGAGGCTCGACGGGGTTTTACCGGCCCCGTACCGCAGCCCCCGCCCGACTCGATCGGCTGCGAAGGGGGCTCCTTCGGCCTGCCGAGTCGGGTGGTGGGTGGGCGTGAACCCGGGTGTCCCCGGGGGCACCGCCCCCGGGAACGGCGCGCTGGCCGGCGGAAGCACGCTCCCGCCGACCAGCAGCAAACCGTCGGCCGTCAGGCCCGCGGCTTCTCGCGCATCTCGTACGTCGCGATGACGTCGTCCACCTTGATGTCGTTGAAGTTTCCGAGGTTGATACCACCCTCGTAGCCTTCGCGGATCTCGGTGACGTCGTCCTTGAAGCGACGCAGACCCTCGATGTTGAGGTTCTCCGCGATGACCTTGCCATCGCGGACGAGGCGCGCCTTGGTGTTGCGCTTGACCTCGCCGGAGCGGATGAGAACACCCGCGATGTTGCCCAGCTTGGACGACTTGAAGACCTCGCGGATCTCCGCCGTACCGAGCTCGACCTCCTCGTACTCCGGCTTGAGCATGCCCTTGAGGGCCGCCTCGATCTCCTCGATCGCCTGGTAGATGACCGAGTAGTACCGGACGTCCACACCCTCGCGCTCGGCCATCTGCGCCGCGCGGCCGGCCGCACGGACGTTGAAGCCGATCACGATGGCGTCGGAGCCCATGGCCAGGTCGATGTCCGACTCCGTGACCGCACCGACGCCGCGGTGCAGGACGCGGATGTCGACCTCTTCGCCGACGTCCAGCTGGAGCAGCGAGGACTCGAGCGCCTCGACGGAACCAGAAGCGTCACCCTTGATGATGAGGTTGAGCTGCTGGACCTCGCCGGCCTTGAGCACCTTGTCCAGGTCCTCGAGGGAGACGCGGCGCGTGCGCTTGGCGAACGCGGCGTTGCGCTCACGGGCGGCACGCTTCTCGGCGATCTGACGGGCCGTACGGTCCTCGTCCACCACCAGGAAGTTGTCGCCCGCACCCGGGACGTTGGTCAGGCCCAGGACCTGGACCGGCGTCGACGGGCCGGCCTCGGCGACGTTGTTGCCGTTGTCGTCGAGCATGGCGCGCACTCGGCCGTAGGCGTCGCCCACGACCATCGTGTCGCCGACCCGCAGCGTGCCTCGCTGGACGAGGACCGTCGCCACGGCACCACGGCCGCGGTCGAGACGGGACTCGATCGAGATGCCCTGCGCGTCCTGGTTCGGGTTGGCCCGCAGGTCGAGCGAGGCGTCCGCGGTGAGGACGACGGCCTCGAGGAGGCTGTCGATGTGCAGACCCTGCTTGGCGGAGATGTCGACGAACATGGTGTCGCCGCCGTACTCCTCGGCCACCAGGCCGTACTCGGTCAGCTGACCGCGCACCTTGGTCGGGTCCGCGCCCTCGACGTCGATCTTGTTGACCGCGACGACGATCGGGACGTCGGCCGCCTTGGCGTGGTTGAGCGCCTCGACCGTCTGCGGCATGACGCCGTCGTTGGCCGCGACGACCAGGATCGCGATGTCGGTCGACTTCGCACCACGGGCACGCATGGCGGTGAACGCCTCGTGACCCGGGGTGTCGATGAAGGTGATCTTGCGCTCTTCGTCGTTGACCTCGGTCGCGACCTGGTAGGCACCGATGTGCTGGGTGATGCCGCCGGCCTCGCCCGCGATGACGTTCGTCTTGCGGATGGCGTCGAGGAGTCGGGTCTTACCGTGGTCGACGTGACCCATGACGGTGACGACCGGCGGACGGACCACCAGGTCTTCCTCGTCGCCCTCGTCCTCGCCGAACTCGATGTCGAAGGACTCGAGCAGCTCGCGGTCCTCCTCCTCGGGGCTGACGATCTGAACCGTGTAGTTCATCTCGCCCGCGAGGAGCTGCAGCGTCTCGTCGGAGACGGACTGCGTGGCCGTGACCATCTCGCCGAGGTTCATCATGACCGCGACGAGGGACGCCGGGTTGGCGTTGATCTTCTCCGCGAAGTCGGTGAGCGACGCGCCACGGGAGAGACGGATGGTCTCGCCGCCGCCGCGCGGCAGCATCACGCCGCCGACGCTCGGGGCCTGCATGGCCTCGTACTCCTGGCGACGCTGCCGCTTCGACTTGCGGCCACGACGCGCGGGACCACCGGGACGGCCGAAGGCGCCCTGCGTGCCACCGCGGCCACCGGGACCACCGGGACGGCCACCGAAGCCGGGACGGCCACCGCCGCCACCGCCGGGACCACCGGGACGACCGGCGAAGCCACCGCCGGCACCGCCGCCACCGGGACCGCCGGGACGACCGGCGAAGCCGCCGCCGCCACCGCCGCCACCCGGACGACCGGCGAAGCCGCCGCCACCCGGACGACCGCCGCCGCCACCGGGACGACCGCCGCCACCGGGACCACGACCGCCGCCACCACCGGGACCGGGACGCGGGCCGGCAGCGGGACGCTGCGGCATCATGCCCGGGTTGGGACGCGGACCGGCCGGGCCGGGACGCGGACCGCCCTGCGGGCGGGGCATGCCGGACGGCGACGGACGCGAGCCGCCCGGAGACTGCGGACGAGGACCGCCGCCCTGAGCGCCGGGCGCCTGCGGACGGGGACCGGCGCCGGGAGCGCCGGGGCCGCCGTGGCCGCCACCGGGACGGGGACCGCCCTGCGGACGGGGCGCCTGCGGACGGGCCATGCCGGTGGAGCCACCGGACGTGAAGGGGTTGTTGCCCGGACGCGGACCGGCCGGACGGGCACCGGGACGCGCACCCTGGCCACCGGGGCGCGGGGCGCCCTGGCCCGGACGGGCCTGACCCTGCCCCTGACCGGGACCGGCCGGACGGCCGCCCGGCTTGGGAGCACCGGGACGGGAGCCGGGACGCGGACCCTGGGCGGCCGGAGCCTGCGGGGCCTGCGGAGCCTGCGGAGCCTGCGCGGCCGGAGCAGCCGGCGGAGCGGTGAACTCCGGGGCTGCCGGAGCCGGGCGCGGCGCGGGCTTGGGACCCGGAACCGGACGCGGGCCCGGAGCCGACGCGGGGGCCGACGGGGCCGCGGGGGCCGACGGAGCAGCGGGCTGCTGAGCCGTCGGAGGCTTGGGAGCCGGCGGCCTCGGGGCAGCCGGACGTGCCGCCTGCACCGGAGAGGGCGCGGCGGGCTTGGGGGCGGCCTTGCGCGGGGCGGGCTTACCGGCCTTGCCGGTGCCACCGCCCTGGAAGGCGTCGGTCAGCTTGCGTACGACAGGCGCTTCGATAGTCGAAGACGCCGAACGGACGAATTCACCGAGTTCCTGGAGCTTGGCCATGACGACCTTGCTCTCAACACCGAACTCCTTGGCGAGTTCGTAGACCCGGACCTTAGCCACTTCGCTCCTTTGAGGTCCGGGGAAGCCGGACCGTCGCTAGTTCATGGGCGTACTCATCGCGTACTCATCGAGTGCTCATCGCAATCTCGACCTGCTTTCGACTCGCGAGGTACCAGGCCGCACGGGGGGTTCCATGCGACGTGCTTTTTTGCCGTGTTGCCTGCTCAGCAACTGTCTGTCTGCTCGACGTACTGGCGCAACGCCTTTATGTCGAGCGGCCCCGGGACGCGTAGCGCCCTTGGGAACGCCCGGCGGCGTACCGCCTGGTCGAGACAGACCGGATCGGGGTGTACATAGGCACCCCGGCCGGGCAGCGTACCGCGAGGATCGGGAACACACTGCTCCTGATCCGCCACGGTACGCAGCAGATCGTCCTTGGCCGCTCGCTGCCTGCACCCCACACAGGTGCGTTCAGGGCATGCGCGGGCGCGCGTCCGGCCAGACACTCCTTAGTCTACCTCCCCGTAGCGACCTCACCCCTTCGGGGCAAAAGTCGAACAGTTGCCAACTGCAGGCTGTCGTGATCTCAGCCGCGCACGGCCGAGATCTATTCCCCGTCCTCGGCCTGCTCGGTGTCCGGCCGGATGTCGATCCGCCAGCCGGTGAGCCGGGCCGCGAGCCGGGCGTTCTGCCCTTCCTTGCCGATCGCCAGCGACAGCTGGTAGTCCGGCACGGTCACCCGGGCGGACCGGGAGGCCATGTCCACGACCTCCACCTTGCTCACCCGAGCGGGTGAGAGCGCGTTCGCCACCATCTCGGCCGGCTCGTCCGACCAGTCGACGATGTCGATCTTCTCACCGTTCAGCTCGCCCATCACGTTGCGCACCCGGCCGCCCATGGGGCCGATGCAGGCGCCCTTGGCGTTCAGGCCCGAGCGGGTGGACCGTACGGCGATCTTGGTGCGGTGACCGGCCTCACGGGCGATCGCCGCGATCTCGACCGACCCGTCGGCGATCTCCGGCACTTCCAGGGCGAAGAGCTTCTTCACCAGGTTGGGGTGCGTACGGGAGAGGGTCACGGACGGACCGCGCACACCCTTGGCCACCCGGACGACGTACGAGCGAAGTCGCATGCCGTGCGGGTAGGTCTCGCCGGGGACCTGCTCCTGCACCGGCAGGATGGCCTCCAGCTTGCCGATGTCCACGAGCACGTTCTTCGGGTCGCGGCCCTGCTGGACCACACCGGTGACGATGTCGCCCTCGCGGCCGGCGTACTCGCCGAGCGTGGCGTCGTCCTCGGCGTCGCGCAGCCGCTGCAGGATCACCTGCTTGGCCGTGGTGGCGGCGATCCGGCCGAAGCCGGAGGGGGTGTCGTCGAACTCGCGGGGCTCCTGGCCCTCGTCGAGGTCCTCCGGGTCCTCCTTCGCCCACACGGTCACATGTCCGGTCTCCCGGTTGAGCTCCACGCGCGCGTGCCGGCGGCTTCCCTCGGTGCGGTGGTAGGCGATGAGGAGGGCCGACTCGATCGCCTCGACCAGCAGGTCGAAGGAGATCTCCTTCTCCCGAACCAAGCCCCGCAGGGCGCTCATGTCGATGTCCACGGCTACGCCTCCTCCTCTTCCTTCATGTCCTTTTTGTCCTTGCGGTTGAACTCGACCTGCACGCGCGCCCTGGCGATCTCCGGGAAGCCGAGTCTGCGGGCGGTGGCCTTGCGGCCCTTGACGCCGGGCACCTCGACGTCGATGCCCTCCTCGTCGACCGTCAGGATCCTGGCGACCAGCTCGCCGTCCTCGGCCAGCTGGAACTTCACGAGCCGGTCGGTGGCGCGCACGAAGTGCCGGTGCTCGGTGAGGGGGCGCTCCGCGCCGGGGGTTCCGACCTCCAGGTCGTACGCGTCGTCGCCCATCGCGTTGGTCTCGTCGAGCTTCGCCGAGAGCGCGCGGCTCACATCGGCGATCGCGTCCAGGTCCGCGCCCGTGTCGGAGTCGACGACCACCCGCAGCACCCGCTTGCGTCCGACGGAGTCCACGGCAATCTCTTCGAGATCCAGCCCCTGGGAGGTGACGAGCGGTTCCAGCAGCTCTCGCAGCCTCTCGCTCTGGGTGGTGCTCATCCGGGTGACTCCTCGGCCGCGTGTGCTGTTGTGGGATGGGTCGCGTGTCTGGTCAAAGGGTATCCGGTCGCAGGGAGTGTTGCCGTCCACCTGTGTCCGGCCGGTGCCGGTGAGTGGTGTGCGCGGGGCGCGCGGGTACGGTGATCACGGGCGTGCCGCCCGTTGCCGGTCTTCCTTTCGTACGAGTGCCCCGAGGACGTCTGCAGTGCCGTATCCCCCGCCGCCGCGCACCCCCTCGGGTCCGCGCAGAAGATCCCTGCTCGTCTCGGCCGCCGGGGCCGCCCTGCTGGTGGGCTGCTCGGCCGATCCGGACTCCGGCGGCGCCGCCCCGTCGGCGACCGCGCGGACACGCGCGCGTGCGGCCCGGGACAGCGCGGGGCTGCTGCAGCGGTACGACGCGGTGCTCGCCGCCCATCCGGCACTGGCCCAGCGGCTGCGGCCGCTGCGCGCCCAGGTCGCGGCGCACGCGCAGGCGTTCGGCGGCGCCACGGCCGCCGGCTCCCCCTCCCCCGGGGCCTCCACGGCGTCCCCGTCCTCGCCGTCCTCGCCGTCCTCGCCGTCCTCACCGTCCTCACCGCCGGCCGTCCCCGCCGCCGAGAAGGACGCCCTCGCCGATCTCGCCGCCGCCGAGCGCTCCCTCGCCGACCGCCGGGCGAAGGACCTGCTGGACGCGGACGGAGAGCTGGCCCGGCTGATGGCCTCGGTGGCGGCGGCCGGGGCGGCACACGCGTATCTGCTGACCGAGGGGGTCAAGTGAGCGACGAGGACGGGAAGGCCGAGCTGACCGCGCTGCAGGCGGCGCTGGCGGCCGAGCACGCGGCGGTGTACGGGTACGGCGTCGTCGGCGGGCGGATCGACGCGCAGCGCCGGGGCGCGGCACGGGCGGCGTACGACGCCCACCGGGCCCGCCGGGACGCGCTGGTGCGCGAGGTGCGGGACCTGGGCGGCGAGCCGGTCGCCGCGAGCGCCGCCTACGCACTGCCGTTCCCGGTGCCGGACGCGGCCTCCGCGGTGCGGCTGGCCGCCCAACTGGAGGACAGGGTGGCCGGGGTGTACTCGGACCTGGTGCGGGCGGCGACCGGTGCGCGGCGCGGCTCGGCCGCCGGGGCGTTGCGCGAGGCCGCGGTGCGGGCGGTGGGGTGGAGCGGGGAGAGCGTAGCCTTCCCTGGGCTCGCCGAGCGGGCCGGTGACGAAGCAGGTGCGGCCGGACCCCGCACCTCGGCGTCCCCGACGACGTGACCGCGCAGCCGCCCTACGGCCGGCCCAGGAGGAAGGAACAACTCGCGCATGGCTTTCGAACCGCCCCAGCGGCTGGTGCGGGCGCTCGGTGAGACGGTGCCGGCCGGGGACGACTGGCTGGTGCGGCTGCCGGAGGCGGCCGAACGGGCGGTCGCCCGGCGCGAGTTGAGCGTGGAAAGGGTCCAGGTGCCCGGCGGGCGCAGCAGCCTGGTGGTGCTGGTCCGGCGGGCGGACGGCAGCCCGGCCGTGCTGAAGCTGGCCCCGCCCCGGGCCCGCCCGGAGAGCGAACGGGCGGCGCTGGCGCACTGGGCCGGCCTGGGCGCCGTACAGCTGCTCGCGGCGGATTCCGTGCATGCCGAGGATGCCGCCGAAGGGGCCCTGCTGCTGGAGCGGCTGCACCCGGACGTGTCGGTGCGGTCGCTGCCGGAGGCGAAGGCACTGCTGGAGGCCGCGGGGACGCTGCGGCGGCTGTGGGTGGAACCGCCGGGCGGCCATGCGTTCGAGACCGTGGCGGAGCGGACCGGGCGCCAGGCCGAGGCGATGCGGGCGAGCGCCGAGGCCGATCCCGAGGCGGCCACGCTGGTGGACGCGGCGCTCGCGGCACGCGAGGAGCTGCTGGCCGCACCGCCCGAGCACCGGTTGCTCCACGGTACGTTCCGGCAGAGCAAGGTGCTTTCCGGGGAGCGGATGCCGTGGCTGGCGGTGGGGCCGGACCCGGTGGTCGGGGAGTGCGCGTTCGATCTGGCGCGGCTGGTGCGGGACCGGGTGGAGGATCTGATCGCCATGCCGTCGGGGGCGGCCACCACCCGGCGGCGGATCAAGCGGCTCGCCGAGTCCTTGGACGTGGACCTGGAGCGGCTGCGGGGGTGGACGCTGTTCCGCGCGGTGGAGTCGGGGGTGCGGGCACGGAGGGTGGGGCGGCCGAAGGATGCGGAGCTGTTGCTGGAGTTCGCCGGGTGGCTTTAGGAAGGGCCGGCCGGTGAGCGGCGGTCCGGGGCGGTACCGGCCGTCGTGACACCGCGGGTCGAGTCCGGTTGATCGCGCAG
Organism: Streptomyces sp. NPDC107581; assembly: GCF_055657175.1. Classification (NCBI taxonomy): domain Bacteria; kingdom Bacillati; phylum Actinomycetota; class Actinomycetes; order Kitasatosporales; family Streptomycetaceae; genus Streptomyces; species Streptomyces sp. NPDC107581. The sequence goes on along the minus strand of NZ_JBVKBH010000013.1, from coordinate 221,617 downwards.
TTCCCCGCGCCCCTTTTTCAGCCGACGCCGGCCGAAGAAAGACCACGCCGGACAGCGGAGCCTTTGCCGGACTTCGCCCAGCGGACTCAAGGCGGACCCGTGAACGGCGGTCCGGGGCGGTACCGGCCGTCGTGACACCGCGGGTCGAATCCGGTTGATCGCGCAGTTCCCCGCGCCCCTTTTTCAGCCGACGCCGGCCGATGAAGGTGCAGGCCGGGCGTGGCGGAGTCGGGGCGGGCTCGGAGCAGGGGGTGGCGGTGGCCGGGGGTGACGCCGCGCCCGGAAGGGGCGCGGCGTTCGTGCGTGGTCAGGCCGTCAGGCCGTCAGGCGGGTGATGGCCTCCTCGACCGTCAGCTCCTCGCGCTCACCGGTCTTGCGGTCCTTCAGCTCCAGCACACCCTCGCCGGAGCGGCGCCCGGCGACCAGGATCTGCGGCACGCCGATCAGCTCCGCGTCGGTGAACTTCACGCCCGGGGAGACACCGGCCCGGTCGTCGACGAGGACGCGGACGCCCGCGGCGGCCAGCTTCTCGGCGACGTCCAGCGCCAGCTCGGTCTGCAGTGCCTTGCCGGCCGCCACGACGTGCACGTCGGCCGGGGCGATCTCCTTGGGCCAGCACAGGCCCTGCTCGTCGGCGGTCTGCTCGGCGATCGCGGCGACGGCACGCGAGACGCCGACGCCGTAGGAGCCCATGGTGACGCGGACCGGCTTGCCGTTCTGGCCCAGCACATCGAGCTTGAGGGCGTCGGCGTACTTGCGGCCCAGCTGGAAGATGTGGCCGATCTCGATGGCGCGGTCCAGCTTCAGGCCGGTGCCGCACTTCGGGCAGGGGTCGCCCTCCTGGACGACCACGGCGTCCACGTACGCGTCGACCTCGAAGTCACGGCCGGCGACCACGTTCCGCGCGTGCGTGTGCTCCTTGTTGGCGCCGGTGATCCAGGCGGTGCCGGGGGCCACGCGCGGGTCGGCGATGTACGTGACCTTCTCGCCCAGGCCCTGGGGGCCGACGTAGCCGCGGACCAGGTCGGGGCGGCCGACGAAGTCCTCGGCGGTGACCAGCTCGACGGCCGCCGGGGCGAAGTGCGCCTCGACCTTGCCCATGTCGACCTCGCGGTCGCCGGGCACGCCCACGGCGATGATCTCGCCGTCGACCTTCACCAGCAGGTTCTTCAGCGTGGCGGAGGCCGGGACGCCGAGGTGGGCGGCGAGGGTCTCGATGGTCGGGGTGTCGGGGGTGGGAATCTCCTCGAGCGCGGGGACGGCGGAACCGTCGACCGGCTTCAGCTCGTAGGCGATCGCCTCGGTGTTGGCGGCGAAGTCGCAGTTCGGGCAGTCCGCGAAGATGTCCTCGCCGGCCTCGGCCGGGGCCAGGAACTCCTCGGACTTGGAGCCGCCCATCGCGCCGGCGGTGGCGGCGCAGATGCGGTAGTCGAGGCCGAGGCGCTCGAAGATGCGCTGGTACGCCTGGCGGTGCAGGGCGTAGGACTTGGCCAGGCCCTCGTCCTCCAGGTCGAAGGAGTACGAGTCCTTCATCAGGAACTCGCGGCCGCGCAGGATGCCGGCCCGGGGGCGGGCCTCGTCCCGGAACTTGGTCTGGATCTGGTAGAGGATCACGGGCAGGTCCTTGTAGGACGTGCACTGGTCCTTGACCAGGAGGGTGAAGATCTCCTCGTGGGTGGGGCCGAGGAGGTAGTCGCCGCCCTTGCGGTCCTTGAGCCGGAAGAGCTCCTGGCCGTACTCGTCCCAGCGGCCGGTGGCCTCGTAGGGCTCGCGGGGCAGCAGGGCGGGGAGCGTGACCTCCTGACCGCCGATGGCGTCCATCTCCTCGCGGACGATCCGCTCCACGTTGGACAGGACCTTCTTGCCGAGCGGCAGCCAGGACCAGATGCCGGCCGCGGTGCGGCGGACGTAACCCGCGCGGACGAGGAGCTTGTGGCTGAGGACCTCGGCGTCCGCCGGGTCGTCGCGCAGCGTCTTCGCCATCAACTGGGACATGCGCTGGACCGGTGCGTTCGCCATGGTTCTCGTACTCCTGCCGGGAAAACGGTGATGGCAAGGAGGTTAGCCGGGCCTGCTGTGCCGGTGGAAATCGGTTATCTCCGACGCAGCGGCAGCGGGGCACCCATCACGGCGTACGGCCTGGGGGCGCTCGGGAAGTGGACCTGGCGGGCGAGGTCCACATAGCCGAGGGAGTGGTAGAGGCCGCGGGCCGGGCTGTCGGTGTCGATCGCGGAGAGGATCGAGCGGGGTTCGGCGGCGCCGTCGGTGATGGTGGTGATCAGGCGGCGGCCGATGCCGCGGTTCTGGTGGCCGGGGTGGACGTGCAGCTCGGTGATGACGAAGGAGTCGTCCAGCCAGGAGTCGTTGTTCCGGGCCCGCAGGTAGGGCTCCACGACGGTGGACCACCAGTGGGTGCGGGAGTTGGGCATGCCGTACACGAAGCCCACGAGGAGCCCTTCGCTGAGGGCGCCGAGGGCGCGCGCGCCCGTGTACTGCATGTGCCGCTGGACGATCTGACGGCGTACGGCCACCTCGTCGGCGCCGAGTCCGAAGGCTACGGCTTGGACCGCCAAGGCCTCGTCTACGTGGGCTGAGAGGTCCAGGGGCCCGATCACGACGTCCATGCGGGGGAGCGTACAGGGGGACCCCTCGACGACGCCCCGACGCCGAACTGCCCGGGGAACCGCCGGTCGTCACCCACCTCACCGGGCCGATCGGCGGAGGCCCCGCCCGACCGCTCACGAAGGCATCCCGGAACAGGCGGTGTTCAGCGGCGGCTCACGGGGACGGCCGGCCGCACCGGCGTCCCGGGCTCTTCCCTCTCCCTCTCCGCAAGAGGCTGCTCATGTCCGCAAGAGACTGCTCATGCCCAGAAGAGGATGCTCGTGAACGTCTAGAAGAGGATGCTCGTGAACGCGCCGACCTCCTGGAACCCCACCCGCCGGTACGTACTTCTCGCCGCCGTGTTGAAGTCGTTCACATAGAGGCTGACCACCGGGGCGACATCCGCCAGGGCGTAGCGCAGTACCGCCGCCATGCCGGGCGCGGCCAGCCCCCTCCCCCGGTACTCGGGAGCGACCCACACGCCCTGGATCTGGCAGGCCCGGGACGTCGCCGCGCCGATCTCCGCCTTGAAGACGACCTTGCCGTGTTCGTCGACGCGCGCGAAGGAGCGGCCGGAGCCCACCAGCTCGGCGACGCGGGCCTGGTAGAGCAGGCCGCCGTCCCCGGCCATCGGGGAGACGCCGACCTCCTCGGTGAACATCGCCACGCACGCGGGCATGATCGTTTCGATCTCGTCCTTGCGGATGCGGCGGACGTAGGGATCCGGGGCGATGTCGGCGGGCATGCGGTCGGTGATCATCAGCGGCTGGTGGGCGCGGACCTCTCTGGCCTGTCCCCAGTGCGGCTCCAGCAGGCGCCACAGGGCGGCGGTGGGTTCGGAGGGGCCGACGATGGAGGAGCAGCGGCGGCCGGCCCGGCGGGCCCGGTCGGCGAAGGCGCGCACGGCGCGCGGGGTGGCGCAGATGGGGACGAGGTTGGCGCCCGCGTAGCACAGGGACGTGAGCATGCCGTCCTCGTACCAGCCCCACATCTCGCCGCCGAGGCGCCACGGGTCGAGGCCCGCGAGCTGGACCCGCGAGGTCACGAAGGCGTTCGCGACCGGCTCGCGGTCGAGGACGGCGAGCGCGGCGTCAAGGTCGCTCGGATCGAGCACCCGTGAGGTGGTCTGGGTCAACACGTGCGGGGCCTCACCCTGGGGTTCTGCTGATCTCCGCACTATAGCTGCGCCGCTTTGGCCGCGCCTGTGAGCTCGGGGTACTGCGGTCTCTTGGCGAGTACCGGTGGCCACTTGGCGCGTACCGGTGCTCTCCTGCCGGGTACCGGTCGTCCTGTCGCCTGTCGCGCGGTTCCCCGAGCCCCCTCGGGGCGCGCCGCCGTTCAGCCCGCCACCGAGACCGACGGCTCGCCCGACGTGACGCCGTCCGCCTCCATCTGCTCGGCGAGCTTCATGGCCTCCTCGATGAGGGTCTCCACGATCTTGGACTCGGGGACGGTCTTGATGACCTCGCCCTTGACGAAGATCTGGCCCTTGCCGTTGCCGGAGGCGACACCGAGGTCGGCCTCGCGGGCCTCGCCGGGGCCGTTGACGACGCAGCCCATGACGGCGACGCGCAGCGGGACATCCATGCCGGTCAGACCGGCGGTGACCTCTTCGGCGAGCTTGTAGACGTCGACCTGGGCGCGGCCGCAGGACGGGCAGGAGACGATCTCCAGGCCGCGCTGCTTGAGGTTGAGCGACTCCAGGATCTGGAGGCCGACCTTGACCTCCTCGGCGGGCGGCGCCGACAGGGAGACGCGGATGGTGTCGCCGATGCCCTGGGAGAGCAGGGCGCCGAAGGCGACGGCCGACTTGATGGTGCCCTGGAAGGCCGGGCCGGCCTCGGTGACACCGAGGTGGAGGGGGTAGTCGCAGGCGGCGGCGAGCTGGCGGTAGGCCTCGATCATGACGACCGGGTCGTTGTGCTTGACGGAGATCTTGATGTCCCGGAAGTCGTGCTCCTCGAAGAGGGACGCCTCCCACAGGGCCGACTCGACCAGGGCCTCGGGGGTCGCCTTGCCGTACTTCTGCAGCAGGCGGCGGTCGAGGGAGCCGGCGTTGACACCGATGCGGATCGGGGTGCCGTGGTCCTTGGCGGCCCTGGCGATCTCCTTGACCTTGTCGTCGAACTGCTTGATGTTGCCCGGGTTGACGCGGACGGCGGCGCAGCCGGCCTCGATGGCCGCGAAGACGTACTTGGGCTGGAAGTGGATGTCCGCGATCACCGGGATCTGCGACTTGCGGGCGATGGTCGCGAGGGCGTCGGCGTCGTCCTGGGTGGGGCAGGCGACGCGGACGATCTGGCAGCCGGAGGCCGTCAGCTCGGCGATCTGCTGGAGGGTGGCGCCGATGTCGGACGTGCGCGTCGTGGTCATCGACTGGACCGAGACGGGTGCGTCTCCGCCGACCGCCACGGATCCGACCTGGATCTGCCGGCTCTTCCGGCGCTCGGCGAGCTTGGTCGGAACGGACGGCATGCCGAGAGAAATCGCAGTCATCTGCTGTGCAACCCCAAGTCGTGGATCAAGGTCCGGTCCCGTGAACGGCGGGCTCCAGGCTTCGAGATTACGACACCGGCCCCGGCGCGAGCACATCCCTCCCGGCAAACCCACTCGATGGAGGGCGGACCGGAACTCCCCCGCTCCCGGCTGCGCCCGAGCGGGGGACCCCATGGTTCCGGACCGTCCGGAACGTCGGACGACTAGGAGATTTTCACCGGGTTAACCACGTCCGCGATGAGTACCAGGACGGTGAAGCAGACGAAGATCCCGGCCACCACGTAGGCCACCGGCATCAGCTTGGCCACGTCGAACGGACCGGGGTCCGGCCGGCGCAGCACCCGGGCCACGTTCCGCCTCAGCGACTCCCACAGCGCGCCCGCGATGTGCCCGCCGTCGAGCGGGAGCAGCGGGAGCATGTTGAACAGGAACAGGGAGAGGTTGAAGCCGGCCAGCAGCATCACGAACATCGCGACCTGCTGGGAGGCGGGGATGTCCAGGGTGGCGATGTCGCCGGTGATACGGGCCGCGCCGACGATGCCCATCGGGGAGTCCGGCTCGCGCGGGCCGTTGCCGAAGGCCGCGTCCCACAGGGCCGGGATCTTGCCGGGCAGGGCGGCGAGGGAGTCGACGGCGTCGCCGACCCGGTCGGTCATCCAGGTCACGGAGTCGCCGAAGTTCTGCTGGACGACACCGGTGGCGGCGCTGAAGCCGAGGAATCCGGCCTTGACGTACTGGCCCTGGACGTAGGTTCCGCTGGAGTCCTTCTTGGCGACCTGGTTGGTGGCGATCCTGGCGTGCAGGGTCAGGTCCCGGCCGCCCCGCTCGACGACGATCGGCACGGTCTTCCCGGCGCTCTCGCGGATGAGGTCGGACAGCGCGTTCCAGTCCTTGGTCGGCCGGCCGTCGAAGGAGACGATCTTGTCGCCGTTCTTCATGCCGGCCGCCGCGGCCGGGGAGGGCTGGTCGGACTTCTTGCAGCTGTCGCGGTTCTCGCTCGCGGCGATGACGCAGGGCGAGACGGAGGCGACGGTGGTGGTCTGCTGCTGGATGCCGAAGCCCATCAGCACGGTGAGGAACAGGGCGATCGCGAGGATCAGGTTCATGAACGGGCCCGCGAACATGACGATGACCCGCTTCCACGGCTTGCGCGTGTAGAACATGCGCGTCTCGTCACCCGGCTTGAGTTCCTCGAAGGCCGCGGAGCGGGCGTCCTCGATCATGCCGCGCCAGGGCGAGGTGGAGCGGGCGGAGACCCGGCCGGCGTCGTCGGGCGGGAACATGCCGATCATGCGGATGTAGCCGCCGAGCGGGACCGCCTTGATGCCGTACTCGGTGTCGCCCTTCGTGCGCGACCAGACGGTCGGGCCGAAGCCGACCATGTACTGCGGGACGCGGATGCCGAAGAGCTTGGCCGTGGACAGGTGCCCCAGCTCGTGCCAGGCGATCGAGACGAGCAGGCCGACCGCGAAGACCACTATGCCGAGGATGAACATCAAGGTCGTCATGCACGCGCCTCCGCGGTTGCCGTCCGGTGTGCCAGTTCGCGCGCCCGGGCCCGCGCCCAGGTCTCCGCATCGAGGACGTCCGACACGGTGAGTGAGGTTCCCGTGGCCGGGGTGCCGTGTTCCTCGACCACCCGGGTGACGGTCTCCATGATCCCGTTGAAGGGCAGTGCGCCGGTCCGGAAGGCCTCGACGCACTCCTCGTTGGCGGCATTGAACACCGCCGGGGCGGTCCCCGCGAGCTGCCCCACGTGCCGGGCGAGGTTCACCGAAGGGAAGGCCTCATTGTCCAGCGGGAAGAACTCCCAGGTGGAGGCCTTGCTCCAGTCGAAGGCCGGCGCCGCGTCCGGGACGCGTTCGGGCCAGCCCAGCCCGATGGCGATGGGCCCGCGCATGTCGGGGGGCGTCGCCTGGGCGATCGTGGATCCGTCGGTGAACTCGACCATCGAGTGAACATACGACTGGGGATGCACGACGACCTCAATGCGGTCGAAGGGAATGTCGTAGAGGAGATGTGCCTCGATGACCTCCAGGCCCTTGTTGACGAGGGTCGCCGAGTTGATCGTGATCACCGGGCCCATCGCCCAGGTGGGGTGGGCGAGGGCGTCCTCGACGGTGACGTCCGCCAGCTCGGCCCTGCTGCGCCCGCGGAACGGGCCGCCGGAGGCGGTGACGACCAGCTTGCGCACGTCGGCGCGGGTGCCGCAGGCGAGCGCCTGGAAGAGCGCGGCGTGCTCGGAGTCGACCGGAATGATCTGCCCGGGCTTGGCGAGCGCCTTGACCAGCGGGCCGCCGACGATCAGCGACTCCTTGTTGGCGAGCGCGAGGGTGTGGCCCGCCTCCAGGGCGGCCAGGGTGGGCGCGAGCCCGATGGAACCGGTGATCCCGTTGAGAACGGTGTGACACTGCGAGGAATCCGCGGCGGCGACCTGGGTGGCCGCGTCCGGTCCGGCGAGGATCTCGGGCAGCGGCTCACCGGCGCCGTACCGCCCGGCCAGCGCCTCGCGCAGAGCCGGTACGGCGTCCTCGCGGGCGACCGCCACGGTCCGCACCCGCAGGCGGTGCGCCTGCTCGGCGAGCAGGGTCACGCGGCTGCCGTTCGCGGAGAGGGCGGTGACCCGGAAGCGGTCGGGGTTGCGCAGGACGAGGTCGATGGCCTGGGTTCCGATGGACCCCGTGGAGCCGAGGATCACCACGTCCTTCGGGCCGTCGCCCGTGAGGGGGTCATAGACGAGGTGGGGGTCGGCGAGGGGTGCCGGACTGGCGGGACTGTCGGTCATCCCTCCATTGTTGCCGCAAGTGCCGGCCGCCAGGACAGGGCATCCCTCGGGCGGGTGCGTTAACAGCTTTCGTCGCCGGATGGAGTGATTCTCCCGTTGTGAAGTCTCAGTGAAGATCATGTGATAACACTTCAGTCCTGGGCCGGTGGACGACCGGCCCGGGACGACTTCGCGGACGACATCCTTGGGGGGATTTCTTCATGCGTACTGTGCGCCTGCGCGCCGCCCTGCCCGCCCTGGCGGGCGCTGCCCTGCTCACCGGCACCCTGCTCAGCTCCCCGGCCGAGGCGGCCGGCGGTGTGTACATCCACCACGTCTGGTTCGACAGCCCGGGCTCGGACAACCGGTCCAACAAGAGCCTGAACGGCGAGTGGGTGCAGATCAAGAACTCCGGCCGCTCGGCCGTCTCGCTCAAGGGCTGGGTCCTCAAGGACGCCTCGAACCACAAGTACGTCTTCCCGAACGTCAAGATCGGCGCCGGGAAGTACATGAAGATCCACACCGGCAGCGGCTCGGACACCGCGTCGGACAAGTTCCAGGACCGCCGCGCCTACGTCTGGAACAACGACAAGGACACGGCCACGCTGACGAAGGCGAGCGGCAGCAAGGTCGACACCTGCTCCTGGACGACGCGGGACCCCAGCGACAAGTACTGCTGAGCGGCGGCGCGCCGAGCCACCCGGGTCCGGCCGCAAGGCGCGGAGCGACGGCCCAACACTGCGGCAAATCGCGCGCCTTCGGCCGCCCGGGATGGCATCCTTCCTGTTCGGCCCGTCAAACAGGGCCCCAAAGGGGGAGGAGCCACCACGATGAACCGCATCCGCACGACCACCGCCGTCCTGGCCACGGCAGGACTCGTCACAGCAGCTCAACTCGGTCTCGGAACGGCCGCGTCGGCCGCGACCCGGGCACCGCAGCGCAGCGGCTGCCCGGTCGACCTCGTCTATCCGAGCCGCTTCTACGTCGACTCGCACGGCTGGGTGACCAACGGCGGACTCTACTTCGGGATCAAGAACAAGAGCACCGGTCAGAGCTTCAAGAAGGTCACGTTCACCGTCACCGACGTCAAGAACATCCGCTTCGGCAAGGCCAGGCCCACGGGCGGCAAGGTCACCAAGAACACGTCGAAGACGGTGTCCGTGTACACGACGACGCTCAAGAAGAAGGCCGGCCTCGGCGTGCGGGTTCCCACGCACCTGCTCAACACCCGCTCCTACAAGGTGAAGTTCACCCTGAAGGGTTCGGGCTGGAACTGCGCCGCGGACCAGGGCACCTGGGGCGCGTGAGCCCCGGCAGCCCCGGTCCGCGGGGAGCCGCCTAGGCTCCGAACGGGCGGCGCGCGTTCTCGTGCGCGGACGGTCCGGGGGTCGCGTCGGCGATCCACGGACCCTCGCCCGAGGGGTCGATGACCCCTTCCTCCAGCCAGGTGTAGGCCCCGTCGAGGACTCCCTTGACCACCGCGCGGTCCACGTCGTCGGTGTTGGACCACAGGCGGGTGAAGAGCTCCTCGACGCGGATGCGGGACTGGCGGCAGAAGGCGTCGGCGAGCCGGTAGGCCTCACGGCCGTGCTCGCCCTCGCCGCGCAGCCGTTCGGCCCGCACACAGGCCGCGCTCATCGCGAACAGCTCGGCGCCGATGTCCACGATCCGCCCGAGGAAGCCCTGCTTGGTCTCCATCCGGCCCTGCCAGCGGGACATGGCGTAGAAGGTGGAGCGGGCCAGCTTGCGGGCGTGCCGCTCCACGTAACGCAGATGCCCGGACAGGTCCGTCTCATGCTTGAACTCGTGGTACGAGGACGGCAGTTGACCGGGTCCCGCGACCAGCTTCGGCAGCCACTTGGCGTAGAAGACACCCGCGTTCGCGCCCGCCTTCGCCTTGTCCGACAGGGACTTGTCGGGGTCGATGAGGTCACCGGCGACCGAGAGGTGGGCGTCGACGGCCTCGCGGGCGATGAGGAGGTGCATGATCTCCGTCGAGCCCTCGAAGATGCGGTTGATGCGCAGGTCGCGAAGGATCTGCTCGGCCGGGACGGGCCGTTCGCCGCGCGCCTTGAGCGACTCGGCCGTCTCATAGCCGCGGCCGCCGCGGATCTGCACGAGTTCGTCGGCCATGAGCCAGGCCATCTCGGAGCCGTAGAGCTTGGCGAGGGCGGCCTCGATGCGGATGTCGTTGCGGTCCTCGTCGGCCATCTGCGAGGACAGGTCGAGCACGGCCTCCAGCGCGAAGGTGGTGGCCGCGATGAAGCTGATCTTGGAGCCGACGGCCTCGTGCAGCGCGACCGGCTTGCCCCACTGCTCCCGCTCGGCGGCCCACTCGCGGGCGATCTTCAGACACCACTTGCCGGCACCGGCGCACATCGCGGGCAGCGACAGCCGGCCGGTGTTGAGGGTGGTGAGCGCGATCTTCAGACCGGCGCCCTCCGGGCCGATGCGGTGGGCTGCCGGGACCCGCACCTGGTGGAAGCGGGTGACGCCGTTCTCGATGCCGCGCAGGCCCATGAAGGCATTGCGGTTCTCGACGGTGATGCCCTCGGAGCCGGCCTCCACCACGAAGGCGGTGATGCCGCCCTTGTGTCCCTCGGACTTCGGTACGCGCGCCATGACGACGAGCAGGTCGGCGACCACCCCGTTGGTGGTCCACAGCTTCACTCCGTCGAGGACGTAGTGGTCGCCGTCCGGGACGGCGGTCGTCGCGAGGCGGGCCGGGTCGGAGCCCACGTCCGGCTCGGTGAGCAGGAAGGCGGAGATGTCGGTGCGGGCGCAGCGGGGCAGGAAGGCGTCCTTCTGCTCCTGGGTGCCGAAGAGCTTCAGCGGCTGCGGCACGCCGATCGACTGGTGGGCGGAGAGCAGGGCGCCGACCGCGGGGCTCACGGAGCCGACCAGGGCGAGGGCCTTGTTGTAGTACAGCTGGGTGAGGCCGAGACCGCCGTACTTGGGGTCGATCTTCATGCCGAGGGCGCCGAGTCCCTTCAGGCCCGCGACGACCTCGTCGGGGATGCGCGCCTCGCGCTCGATGCGGGCGGAGTCGATCGTCGTCTCGCAGAACTCGCGCAGCCCGGCGAGGAACTCCTCTCCGCGCCGCACGCTCTCCGGGTCCGGGAGCGGGTGGGGGTGGATGAGGTCGAGCCGGAAGCGTCCGAGGAACAGCTCCTTGGCGAAGCTGGGCTTGCGCCAGTCCTGTTCCCGGGCGGCCTCCGCCACCTGACGGGCCTCGCGCTCGGTGACGTTGGTGCGTTGGGTGGTGGGGGCGGACATTGAGGCTCACCTCGCCGCGAAGAGGATGATGGGGGCCGTTCGTTACCGAACAGTGCTACTGGATCGTTGGTACCCGAAACGGGCCGACCCCACCACCCCTCGCGGTCCGATCGGTGGACATCTCGGCCGTCGCGGGCCGGGGCACAGCCGTCGAGGTGCTGGGAGGTCCTCCGTGTGCAGGGCGGCCCGCCGGTGCCCGGGCCGACCGGGGGAAGGGCCCCGGAGGATGGCGGATTCCGGGGCCCTTCGCTCACTCGGGGCTCGTGTTCCGGATGTAGCCCGCTGCCCTTGCGCCGGTCACACCGAGGGTGAAGCTCGCGACGAGGGTGCTGCCTCCAGCCGTGGCGACGGCGGTCAGGCTGCCGCCGAGCTGATGGAACAGGAAGGCTGCGAACTGTCCGAGGATGATCGAACCCTCGGCGATGACGGCAACTACGAACTTGTTCTGCGTGCCATCCGACGAACCGTGTTCGGCCATTTTTTCTTTTCTCCGCGTCTCATGCGCTAATGCACAATCACATCCTTGAGAGGTTCAGGGGAGTTGTGGCGGCCGATGGGCCACCGCCTCCCTCATGGACGTCGGGGCACGGGCTTGTCGGGGCCCTCGGACCGGATCACGGCCCTCTCGAGTTGTGCGGCAAGCCCCGCAGGATTACATGTTCACGCCATCGGAACATCGGCTCTCCTCTCCATTGCATCCCGGCCTACCCCGCGGCCGCCGGAGCCAATCGCGCGCGACAGCAGCGCCCCTCCGGGTCAACTACGCTTTCCCGCAGGCGTGTTCGCCATCATTCTCGCCCTGCAGGTCCGGACCCTCCTTCGACGGGCAACCCCGGGGACACCGGGGGCCGACCGGCGGACACGCTCCGCATCTCTCGCGTGTACACATCAAGGCGACAGGGTCCGCCGCGGCGGACCCGCGCCGTCCCGGCCCAACGCGCGCTCGGCCCTGTCCCGGACTAGAAAGGAAAGAGAACCGGGTGTGCCGGAGGGAGTGACCAGTGATGCAGATCCTGGTGGACCTCGCCCGTTGCCAGGGCTATGCACAATGCGTGTTCCATGCGCCGGAGATGTTCGCGCTGCACGGCGAGGAGTCCCTGCTGTACCACCCGGGAGTCCCCGACGAACAGCACGAACGCGTGCGTCAGGCCGCGGCGGCCTGTCCGGTCCAGGCCATTCTGCTGGGCGAGGAGGTGAACCCCGGTGCCCGATGACCTTCGGGAGGGCCGGATCGTCGTCGTCGGCGCTTCGCTGGCAGGGCTGCGGGCCGCCGAGAAGCTGCGCGAGGAAGGCTTCACCGGCTCCCTGACCATCGTCGGGGACGAGCCCCACCCGCCGTACGACCGTCCGCCGCTGTCCAAGCAGGTGCTGTTCGGCAAGATCCCGGCGCACAGCACCGGGCTGCCGATGCGCCGTGACCCGGAAGCGGAGTGGCGGCTGGGAGTGCGTGCCACCGGACTGGACATGGCGGGCAAGCGGGTGCTGCTGGCCGACGGGGAGCCGCTGCCCTACGACCGGGTGCTGATCACCACCGGGACACGGGCGCGGCCGTGGCCGAATCAGGAGGAGTCGGCCCTGGACGGAGTGTTCACCCTGCGCACCAGCGACGACGCGGAGCTGCTGGCCGAACGCCTGGCTGCCGGACCGCGCCGGGTGCTGGTGATCGGTGCCGGCTTCACCGGCTCGGAGATCGCCTCGGCCTGCCGGGAGCGCGGTCTGGAGGTCACGGTCACCGAGCTCGGCCCGGCACCGCTGGTGGGCGCGCTGGGCGGGACGCTGGGGAAGCTCGCCGCCGTCATGCACCGCAACCACGGCGTGGACCTGCGCTGCGGGGTCAAGGTCACCGCGCTGCGCGGGAACGGCCGCTTCACCGGCGCGGACCTGTCCGACGGCAGCCGGATCGACGCGGACGTGTGCGTCGTCGCCATGGGGGCGGTACGCAACGTCGAATGGCTGGCGGAGTCCGGGCTGGCCGCCGGCCCTCGCGGGGTCGCCTGCGACGCCGGATGCCGCGCCTTCACCATGTACGGGCTCGTCACCGACAACGTCTTCGTGGCCGGTGACGTCTCGCGCTTCCCGCACCCCTTGTTCGACTACCAGCTGTTGTCGCTCGAACACTGGCGCAATGCGGTGGAGCAGGCCGAGGTGGCCGCCCACAACATGGTCAGTCCGGAAGCGCTGCGGCGCCCGCACCTCGCGGTCCCCACGTTCTGGTCGAGCCAGTTCGGGCTCAACATCAAATCGGTGGGCGTCCCCACCTTCTCCGACCACGTGGTCATCGCCCAGGGCTCGCTGGAGGCTCGCCGTCTGGCCATGGTCTACGGCTACCGCGGCCGCGTGACCGCCGCGGTCACGGTCGACATGGCCAAGTCGCTGGAGTACTACCAGGACCTGATCGAGACCGCCGCGCCGTTCCCGCCCGCGGCCGGCGCCTCGGACCGTCCCCCGGCGGCCGAAGTCCCGATCCCTTCCGATGTGCCGGATCCGAGCGTGCTCTCCCACGGTCCCACCGTCGCGCTCACCGGTCACCTGCCGGACCGCCGACTGGTCATGACGCGGCCCACCGGGTGACCCACCGCCCCGCCCGTCCACGAGGAGTCCCGCCATGACCGCCGACACCCTGCTGGAGCGGATCACCGACTACGCCAACCGCCCCGACCCCTGGCCGCTGTACACGGAGCTCCGGGAGGCCGGTCCTGTGGTGCCGCAGCGGGACGGCAGCTATCTGGTCGGCACCTACCACGAGATCGTCGCCCTGCTGCACAACCCGCGGATCAGCGTGGATCCCCGCAACCGCAGCGTCCCGGACGCGGCGCCGTCCGAGGAACCACGGAGGCTGCCGTTCCTGCGGCTGGACGACCCCGAGCACCACAGGCTGCGGACGCTCGCCATGCGGCCGTTCGGCCCGCCGCACAGCCCCGGCCGGGTCGACGCCATGCGCGGCGAGATCACCCGGATCACCGAGGAACTGCTGGAGTCGCTCCGGGACCGCAAGCAGATCGACATCGTCGACGATTTCGCCTACCCCCTGCCCGTCACGGTCATCTGCCGGCTGCTCGGTGTCCCGCACGAGGACGAGCCGCTGTTCCGGGCGTGGACGGACACCCTCGTCGCGGGCGCCGACATCGGAGCCGACGAGGCGAGCAGGCAGCCGCAGAAGGCGGCCCTCCAGGCCCAGCAGGAGATGGGCCAGTATCTGCTGGGCCTCGCCCAGCAGCGCCACGGCCGGCCGACGGACGACATGCTCTCCGCGTTCATCAACGAACCCGACGCCGCCCTGCGGCTGACCCCCGAGGAACTGGCGGAGACGGCGATACTCCTGCTCATCGCCGGACACGAGACCACGGTCAACCTGATCACCAACGGTGTGCTCACCCTGCTGCGCCGGCCCGAGCAGCTGGACCGGCTGCGCCGGGAACCCGATCTGATGCCGCGTGCGGTGGAGGAACTGCTGCGCTACGAGCCCCCGGTCCACATGCGGGAGCGATTCCCCCTCGCCGACGTGGACTTCGCGGGCACCACCCTTCCCAAGGGCGCGACCGTGATCCTCGTGCTGGCGTCGGGCAGCCGTGACCCGAAGCGGTTCCCCGACGCGGACCTCTTCGACCCCGCCCGCCCGGACAACGAGCATCTCGGCTTCTGCAGCGGTGTCCACATCTGCTTCGGCGCACCGCTCGCCCGCACCGAGGCCCAGACCGCACTCGGCGCGCTGCTCCCCCGCCTCGGCGCCGCGACCCTGGCGCAGGACCCGCCCCCCTACCGGACCAACGCCATGCTGCGCGGCCCCCGCCACCTCCTCGTCGACTGCTGAACCCGGCAACCCGGCAGGCTCCGGGTCGCGCCGCGCAGCCGTCGTCAGGCGTCGTCAGGCGTCGTGCGAGGGGATGCGGACGGCGAGTTCGGCTGCGAAGTGCCGGGCCTGCGCCCCCCAGTCATGGTCGGTCGCACCGAAGTGCTGCAGGACGTCCAGCAGCTCGTGCGCCTCGGACAGGGTGAAGAGCGGCAGACGCGGCTCGCAGAGCTCCGGCGCGCCGAATGCGGGATCCAGAAGTTCGCCCATGCCGGACGCAACGGATGGCGGCGGCCCAGGTTACGGGGTACGGGCGGACAGGCGCACCAGCCGGCAGGCGCACAGGCCGGCAGGTGCACAAGCCGACAGGCACACAGGTCGGCAGACGCACAAGCCGGCAGACGCACAGGCCGACGGCCCGGGGTGTGCGACCCGGGCCGTCGGCGTCATGACTGTCGGGGACCGCGTCCCCGGAGCGGCAGCGCCGCGTCAGCCGTGGCGGCTCGCCTTCACGAGAGCCGGTACGAAGCGCAGGGCGTCCACCGTGCCCACGCCGGTGGCCATGTCGTAGCCGTTGACGGCCTTGTAGCCGGTGACGTGCTCGTAGCTGTTGTCCGTGCCGTCGTTGACGTCGACGATGCCGGTGCCCCGGTGCTTGGACAGGCTGTACAGCGCCGCGTTGATGTTGCCCAGCCGGTGTCCGGCCGCCTGGTCGGCGAGGGCGACGACGCCCGAGAAGAGCGGGCTCGCCTCGCTGGTGCCGCCGGAGACGTCCCAGCCGATGGCGGTCGGGTCGTAGCTGGAGTAGACCCAGGCGCCGCCGTTGACCGCGGCGGCCATCGAGATGTCCGGGGTGCCGCGGCGGGCGCCGACGACGTTCTTCACGCCGTTCTGGAAGGCGGGCCGGGAGAAGACGTGGGACTGGCCGCCGCCGCCCGCGCCGTAGTCGTTGTAGACGCTGTCCGGCTTGACGCGCTCGCCCTTGTCGTTCAGGTGGAGCTGGGTGCCGCCGATCGAGGTGACCAGCGGGTCCGAGGACGGCCAGGAGTTGACGCGCTTCTTGTAGTAGTTCTTGCCGTCCGCCTGCATGTCGGTGGCGCCGCCGTCGCCGGAGGAGGCGAGGACGGTCACGTGCTTGCGGTCCGCGTCCTGGAAGGCGTAGCGCAGCTTCTTGATGCTGGTGAAGTCGCCCCTGCCGAAACCGGGGAAGGTGTTCTCGGTGGCGCCGAAGCTCTGGGTGATGACGTCGCCGACGCCCTGGTCGATGAGGTGCTTCTCGGCGGACATCATCTCGGGCAGACCGGTGGTTCCCTCGGTCTCGGAGACGGCCGTCTCCACCAGGACGATCTTGGCACCGGGCGCCATGGCGTGGGCCATCTCGACGTCCAGCGCGGTCTCGCCGGCCCAGCCGGTCATCTCGGAGTTCTTGGGGTCGAAGGCGGGGACGTGACCCCACTTGACCACCTTGACCTTGGTGCTGGGCAGCCCGAACTGCTTGCTGTAGACGTCGAGGTCGTGCTGGACGGTCGGGGAACCGAACGAGTCGACGATGACGATGGTGCGGCCCTTGCCCGTGATGCCCTTGCGGTACAGCGGGTTGAGGTCGTACGCGGTGCGGTACTGGAGCGGGGTGTAGCAGTTGATGTGCCACTTGGCCTGGCACTGCTCGCTGGAGAGCGGGCTGGACACACCGTGGACCAGGTTGTGGCCGACGACGGCCGGAACCGCCTTGGTGTGCGGTACGGCGGCGGGCGCGGCAGCGGTGGCGCCGGCCTGCGAGGTGGTCGCCAGTGCGGCGGCGACGAGGGCGGCGGTGGCGGCCGCGGATGCCGCGACGCCACGCCCGGTGCGGGCTATGTGCATGAATTCCCCTGAGTGGCCCTGAGACGCCCGGAGTCGGACGAAAGTGGTCTGGGCGCATCTCATCGGGCGGGTCATGCACAGGACAAGAGTATTGAACTTTCGATGTCGAATCCTTTACCCGGTCCGTACCCCGGGGTGCACGATCCGTCGGGGCGGCGCCCGCCTCCCGCACCGGGCGGACGGGCGGCGCCCCTCTCGGGCCCTCGTCAGCTGAAGAGGACCGACCGGAGCTTCAGACGCTCGCTGCCGTACCCGGTGAGCGGGCGCAGCGAGAACCAGTCCCCGTCGCAGTCCGGTCCGGTGAAGACCACCGCGGTCGCGTCGGTCCGGTTGCGCGGGGAGTGGGCCGGGGAACTGGCGCCGGGGTCCGCGACCTCGGGCAGGGTGATGCACTCCCCGCTCGCCGGGTTCTCCAGCACCGCGATGCGCGGGGTGCCGTCCAGGCCGGTGTAGGCGTACTGGAACCGGCCCTCCGCGGCGGAGGCTGAGGCCGGAACGGTCAGGACCAGGGCGAGGGCGCCGAAGGCGGCGACCACGGCTTTGCTCAGACGCATGGAAAGGGTGTCCCTTCACAGGAAACGGCGACGTGCGGGAGTTTCCCTTCCCAGGTCACGCCACCGGCTGCGGCCGCCGGCCCGCCGAATCGATCCCCCCTCACCCGAATGGCCCACCGGCCCGCGGGCGCCCGCACACACGAACGGCCGCAGCCCCCGCACAGTGGGCTGCGGCCGTTCTGCTGACCTGTCCGTGGCAGGTCAGAGCGCGAGACCGGTGAGGACCAGCACGCGCTCGTATGTGTAGTCGTCCATCGCGAACTTCACGCCCTCGCGGCCCACACCGGACTGCTTGGCGCCGCCGTACGGCATCTGGTCGGCGCGGTAGGACGGAACGTCGCCGACGACGACACCGCCGACCTCCAGCGCGCGGTGGGCGCGGAAGGCGACCTGCAGGTCGTGGGTGAACACACCCGCCTGGAGGCCGTACTTGGAGGAGTTGACGGCGGCGAAGGCCTCGGCCTCGCCGTCCACCTTCTGCACGGTCAGGACGGGCCCGAAGACCTCCTCGCAGGAGATCGTCGTGTCGGCCGGCACCTCGGTGAGCACGGTCGGCGCGTAGGAGGCGGCCTCGCGCTTGCCGCCGGTGAGCAGCTTGGCGCCCGCGGCGACGGCCTCGTCCACCCAGGACTCGACACGCTTGGCGGCGTCCTCGCTGACCAGCGGGCCGACGTCGGTCTTGGCGTCGCCCGGGTCGCCGGTGACCTGGGCCTCGACGGCGGCGACGATGCGCGGCAGCAGGCGGTCGTACACGGACGCGTCCGCGATGACCCGCTGCACGGAGATGCAGGACTGGCCGCCCTGGTAGTTGGAGAAGGTCGCGATGCGGGTCGCGGCCCAGTCCAGGTCGGCGTCGCTCGCGAAGTCGCCGAGGACGACGGCCGCGCCGTTGCCGCCCAGCTCCAGGGTGCAGTGCTTGCGCGGCACCGAGTCCATGATCGCGTAGCCGACCTTCTCGGAACCGGTGAAGGAGATCACCGGCAGGCGCTCGTCCTGGACGAGGGCGGGCATGCGGTCGTTGGAGACCGGGAGGATCGACCAGGAGCCGGCGGGCAGCTCGGTCTCGGCGAGCAGGTCGCCGATGACGAGGCCGGAGAGCGGGGTGGCCGGAGCCGGCTTCAGGATGATCGGCGCACCGGCGGCGATGGCCGGGGCGATCTTGTGGGCGCACAGGTTCAGCGGGAAGTTGAACGGCGCGATGCCGAGGACGACGCCCTTCGGGAAGCGGCGGGTCAGCGCCAGGCGGCCCTGGCCGCCGGCGTCGGTGTCGAGGCGCTGGGCCTCGCCGCCGTTGAAGCGGCGGGCCTCCTCGGCCGCGAACCGGAAGACGGAGACCGCGCGGCCGACCTCGCCGCGGGCCCACTTGATCGGCTTGCCGTTCTCGGCGGAGATCAGCTGGGCTATCTCCTCGGTGCGCTCGACCAGGCGCTTGCTGACGTGGTCGAGGGCGGCGGCGCGGACGTGCGCCGGGGTGGCGGCGAACTCGTCCCGCACGGCGTACGCGGCGGCCACGGCCTCCTCGACCTGGGCGTCGGTCGGCACGCTGACCTTGCCGACGAGCCGGCCGTCCCACGGGGAGGTGACGTCGAAGGTGTCCTCGCCGGTGACCTGGCGGCCGGCGAGCCAGAAGGCGTGGGTGGAAGTCATAGGGAGTCCCGGCCCTTCCGCGTTGGGGGGTGTTCTTACGGTTCGTGGTCCACGGTAGGGCGGGGGCGGGCGGGGGTCGCTTGTCCGAGTCGTACTGATGGCGGACGGGGATGCGCCGGTTTGGCGTGGTGCCCGGCCGAGGCGGCCCTCCTGGCGCCCGTGCGCCTGTCCGCCCGTCCGCCTGTTCCGCTGAGATCAGCACCGCACGGGGCATGTTCGCCCGCCCGCCCGTGCGCCTGTCCGCATGTCCGCCCGGACCTCGGGCTCCGGACGGGCTCCCTCCCCCGGCTCACGGAGCCGTCCGGGACGGCTACTCCGGCGAGGTCGCCTTCAGCGCCAGCCACAGCTCCATCCGGACGTCCGGGTCGTCCAGGGAACGTCCGAGGATCTCCTCCACCCGCCGCATCCGGTACCGCAGCGTGTGCCGATGGACTCCGAGGTCGGCCGCCGCCGCGTCCCACTGGCCGTGACGGGAGAGCCAGGCCCGCAGGGAGGCGACCAGATCCCCGCGCCCCGTCGCGTCGTGCTCGTGCAGGGCCCGCAGCAGCCCGTCGGCGAACGCCTTCACCGCGTCGTCGGCCAGCAGCGGCAGCACGGACCCCGCCGCGAGCTGCTCGTGCTCCACCAGCACCCGTCCTCGCCGCCGTGCCACCGACAGCGCCTGCTCGGCCTGCTTGTAGGCCGCGGCCGCGGCGATCGGTCCGACGGGCGCGGACAGGCCTACGACCAGTTCGTCCTCCTCCCCGGCAGCCTGCTCGGGCACCGCCCGCGCGGTCTCCAGCGTCGCCGCGTACGCGGCACACCCGGCCACCGCCGCACCCTCGTCCGCGGCCAGCACCACCAGCCGCTCCCCCTCGGGTACGACCAGCACGGCCTCCCCGGCACGGGCCGCCGCCGACTCCGCGGCCTCCGCGATCCCGGCCAGCGCATCGCCGTCCGCCTCCGCCCGGCCCCGCGCGGCCGGGCCGGGCACCGACTCCGCGACGATGATCCGGAAAGGCGCGTCGAGCAGCCCGCCGTACAGGTCCCCGGCGACGGCCCGGGCATGGTCCGGCTCGCCGGCTAGCAGCATGCGCAGCACCGCCGCGCCGAGCCGCTGCTCGGCCGCGTGCAGGGAGCGGGAGCGTTCGGTGGTGAGGGTGAGCAGGGCGATCGCGGAATGGACGGCGTACCGCTCGGCGGTGCCGAGGGCGGCGGCCGTACCGACGGCGAGCGCGGCGCGCGGGCGCCGGCCGGTCCCCAGGGAGTGCAGCTCCACCCGGTCCTCGTTGTCGGGTCCGCCCACCACCGAGGAGGCGGGTGCGGGCCGCTCCCGGAGCCGTTCGACCTCGGCGGTGAGCCGGGCGGCCCGGCGGCCGGCCCATTCCGGTGCGGTGGCGACCACGGCGCCCGAGGCGTCGTACAGCGCCGCCCACCCGTCGACCTGAGCGGCGAGCGCGGCGAGCAGGCCTTCGGGGCCGGCGTTCAGGGCCTGCCTGGTCAGCTCGCGCTGGGCGGCGAAGCCCGCCGTGACCGCCCGGTACTGGTCCGCGGCGATGGCGGCGGACACGGCCTTGCTGATGGCGAGGAAGGGGGTGCGGCGGGGCACCTCCAGCAGCGGCAGCCCCTCCTCCTCGGCGGCGACGACGAGGGCCTCGGGGATCTGCTCGTAGTTCACGCCGACCGCGAAGCCGAGCCCGACGACGCCGGCACCGGCCAGCCGCTTCACGTACCGCCGCATCGCCTCCGGATCCTCCGCGTCCAGCTTGAGCGCGGTGATCAGCAGCAGCTCGCCGCCCTCCATGTAGGGCACGGGGTCGGCCAGCTCGCTCACGTGCGCCCAGCGGACGGGCACGTCGAGACGGTCCTCGCCGGCCCGCACGGTCAGCTTGAGCGCGGAGTGGTGGACGAGCGAGGCGAGCGTCGGGGGCATGAGGCCTTCAGGGGGAGAAGCGGAACAGCAGGTCACGGAGATCCGGTGATCATCGTGATCATTTGGCCGCCGCGTATGAACAGCCTATGCCGATTCTGCCTCCCCGTACGGTCCCTCTCCCCGCACGGTCCCTCTCCCCGTACGGTCGCACGCAAGGTCTCACCGCGCGGCCTCACGCAAGGTCTCATCCCGCGGCCTCACGCAAGCTCCCGCCGCAGGGTCCCGGTCTCACCGCAAGGTCGCGGTCGCACCGGGAGGTCGCACGCAAGGTCGCGCCGCGAGGTCTCACGCGTGGTCGCAGCGTACGGTCCGTGATGGGCCCCGTACGGCCGGCCGGGCCTCAGCCCCGCAGGTCCACCAGCAGCGGCGGAGCGTGCTCCCCCTGCACAGTCGTCAGCGACAGCACCGCGTGCCCCGGCGGCACCCCGTGCGCCAGTTCGGAGGCCGACCAGCGCTCGCGTTCGACCTTCCGCACCGTCACGGCGTCCGTGGTGACCGGCTTGCCCGTGCCCAGCTTCCGCACGGCGTGGATCATCCGGGTCAGCGGCTGGTCCGCGAACACCGTGTGCTTGGCGACCTCGGTGGTCTC
This sequence comes from Streptomyces sp. NPDC107581, assembly GCF_055657175.1. NCBI lineage: Bacteria > Bacillati > Actinomycetota > Actinomycetes > Kitasatosporales > Streptomycetaceae > Streptomyces > Streptomyces sp. NPDC107581. The sequence continues at coordinate 200,122 of NZ_JBVKBH010000013.1, read as the reverse complement.
CACCCACTCGGTGCCCCACACCTGCGCGAACTGGGCGCCCTCCCAGGTGGTGACGCCCGAGAAGGCGACATGGCAGCCGACCGCGGCGAGCAGCGGCTGACGCAGTTGCTCCGGTACGTCGCCCAGGGCCCTGAGGTTCAGCACGACGCCGGCGTTGTTCTGCCGCAGGCGCCGCAGGGAGCGCACGGATTCGGCGGTGATCGCGTGCGTGGCGTCGTCCAGGACGAGGCAGGCGAACAGGGACCGGTCCCGGCGGGCGGTCATCGCGGCCGTGAACTGGACCAGCAGCAGCCGGGTCAGCAGCCGGGCGGCCTCGGGGTGCGCGCGCTCCGGCAGGTCGACCCTGACCCGCAGCGGGTGGTCGAGGGAGCGCAGGGTGAAGGGCCGCGCGTCCGGGGAGGTGTCGAAGAAGCCCGTGAAGGCCGGGCGGTCGAGGCAGGCGATCCGGTCGGCGAGCACGACCCCCGGGTCCCCGGGCAGGCCCGCCTGCCGTGCGCGGGCGTCGAGTTCCCGGTGCAGGGCCGGGTGCGTCTCGGGGTCCAGCAGTGCCCTCAGCCCGTCCAGCGCCGAGGGCGCCCCGTCCAGGAGTTCCCGCAGCTCACCGACGGACGGGAACCGCCCGTGGGCGGCCCGGAAGGGGCCCAGCAGCTGGGCCAGCACGGTCCCCGCCCGGCGCAGGTCGACCTCGCCCAGGTCTCCCACGAGGGCGTCCGCGAGGAGCGCGGCGGCCTCGTCCGGGTCGTCCGAGCCTCCGTACAGGTCGAGGTCGTACACCGACGCCTGGTCCCCCGGCCGCACCACGATGTCGTAGCCCTGGTCGGCCCCGAGCGCGGTTCCGGCGGCGGACACGACGACGAGCGCCGCCTGCCCGGCCAGCGCCTGGAGCGCGAGGGACTCGGCGACGGGCCGCACCAGGCGGTCGGTCTTGCCCGCGCCCGAGGGGCCCACGGCCAGCAGGGAGGTGCCCAGCGTGCCCGGGTCGACGGCGGCGCCCACGTCCCGGCGGGCCGGCGGCGTGCGTTCGGCGTCCGCGTACCGGCCGATGCGCACCTGGGAGGTCAGCAGGTCGTGGACGGCGGTGCGGGCGGGCAGGTCACGCTGCCCCGACGGGTGCGCACAGGCGAGCGCGCCCTCCCGGAGCACCGCCGAGCCGAAGGCGTCCAGGCGCGAGGGGTGGGCCACCACGGAGGTCCAGGCGCGGCGGATGCGTGCGCAGTCCACGTCGTTCATCCGGCCGGTGCGCACCTCCTCCGCCAGCCGGTCGGCCGCCGTGTGCTGCCCGAGGGAGCGCAGCTCGGGCCAGTCGGCCGGGGTCTCGGCGACGGCCTCCTGGGACGTGTGGGACCCCTCCTCGGGGCGGCGCCGTGCGCGCAGCAGCCCCCGCCAGCCGCCCAGCACGGCGAACGGCCACAGGCCCAGCAGGGTGAGCAGCGTGTTGAACACGCGCAGCCGGTGCACGGTGCTCACGTCGGTGGGCCCGAAGAGCCAGTCGGACGGGGTCAGGCTGACGGCGAGCCGCTCGTACGGCAGCAGTTCGCGCCAGACGACCAGCCAGACGACCAGCGCCCCGAGCGCGGCGGCGCGCACCGCGCGGGAGGGCTGCGGACGGGCGATCACGTACCGCTGTGCCAGCTCTTTCCAGTTGCCGACCCGCCCGAAGTAGTAGAGCACCAGGGTGGCGAAGAGGCTGTCGTAGACGGCCCGTGCCGTGAGCGCCGCACGGGGCTCCGACAGCGGTGTCCACCAGTCGGACGGCGTCACCAGTTCGAGCAGGATGTTCTTGTGGGGGACCAGGTTGTTGGCCCACAGCGACCACACGAGGAGCGCGGCGAGCAGTGCGCCGACCGCCCCGGCCAGCAGCGCGCGGTCGGACACCCGGTCGGGCGCGTCCTCGCGGCGGGGACGGTACCCGTAGCGCCACAGCCCCGGCTCGGCCGCGGCGCGCGGGGTGAGCAGCCAGGCCAGCAGGCCGCCGGCGTCCGTGCCCGGTGCCCCGGGCTGGCCCGTACCGGGCTGGTGGGCGGGACGCGGCGGGAGGGCCGGGGCCGGTGGATACGCGGCGGGTCCCGACGGCGGCGGGCCGGCCTCACGGCCCGTACCGCTCGGCGGCGCGGAGGGCCGCGGCACGCCGTGCCGCCGCGTGCCGCGTGTGTCCTGCGTGCCGTCCGAGTCCATCGAGCCTGCCCCTTGACCAGCCGTTCCGTCCACCGTCAGCGAGCCAATCTAACGCGCCGGCAAGGGGAGTTCACTGCTTACGCGGCCGAGAGGACGGCCCGTCTGGGCGCACGCGCCGCCCGCTGCTATGTCCACGGCGGACAACCGGCGTCCCCGACAACGCCCACATGGAGCATGCCCACCCCTCACACCCCGCCTTAGCCTGCGAAAAAGAAGGTAAGCGTCCGTAATACCCCAGGAGCCCCGCATGACCGCACTTCCGCAGGAGCGCCGCGTCGTCACCGCCATTCCCGGACCGAAGTCGCAGGAGCTGCAGGCCCGCCGCCTCGCCGCGGTCGCGCAGGGCGTGGGCTCGGTGCTGCCCGTCTTCACCGCGCGTGCGGGCGGCGGCATCATCGAGGACGTCGACGGCAACCGCCTCATCGACTTCGGCTCCGGCATCGCCGTGACCTCCGTCGGCGCCTCCGCCGAGGCCGTCGTACGCCGCGCGAGCGCCCAGCTGGCCGACTTCACCCACACCTGTTTCATGGTCACCCCGTACGAGGGCTACGTGGAGGTCGCCGAGGCCCTCGCCGAGCTGACCCCGGGTGACCACGCCAAGAAGTCCGCGCTGTTCAACTCCGGCGCCGAGGCCGTCGAGAACGCCGTCAAGATCGCGCGTGCGTACACCAAGCGCCAGGCGGTCGTCGTCTTCGACCACGGCTACCACGGCCGTACCAACCTCACCATGGCGCTGACCGCCAAGAACATGCCGTACAAGCACGGCTTCGGTCCCTTCGCGCCCGAGGTCTACCGCGTCCCGGTCGCCTACGCCTACCGCTGGCCGACCGGTCCGGAGAACGCGGGCCCCGAGGCCGCCAAGATGGCCATCGACCAGATCACCAAGCAGGTCGGCCCGGACAACGTGGCCGCGATCATCATCGAGCCGGTGCTCGGTGAGGGCGGCTTCATCGAGCCGGCCAAGGGCTTCCTGCCGGCGATCAGCCAGTTCGCCAAGGACAACGGCATCGTGTTCGTGGCCGACGAGATCCAGTCCGGCTTCTGCCGCACCGGCCAGTGGTTCGCGTGCGAGGACGAGGGCATCGTCCCGGACCTGATCACCACCGCCAAGGGCATCGCCGGCGGTCTGCCGCTGGCCGCCGTCACCGGCCGCGCCGAGATCATGGACGCCGCGCACGCGGGCGGCCTGGGCGGCACCTACGGCGGCAACCCGGTCGCCTGCGCCGGTGCGCTCGGCGCCATCGAGACCATGAAGGAGCTGGACCTCAACGCCAAGGCGAAGAACATCGAGGCGGTCATGAAGTCCCGCCTCGGCGCCATGGCCGAGAAGTTCGACATCATCGGCGACATCCGTGGCCGCGGCGCCATGATCGCCATCGAGCTGGTCAAGGATCGCGCCACCAAGGAGCCGAACCCCGAGGCGACCGCCGCGCTCGCCAAGGCCTGCCACCAGGAGGGCCTGCTGGTCCTGACCTGCGGCACCTACGGCAACGTGCTGCGCTTCCTGCCTCCGCTGGTCATCGGCGACGACCTGCTGAACGAGGGCCTCGACATCATCGAGCAGGCCTTTTCGCGCATCTGAGCGAGGCCTGTGCCTCGTGGTCCGTACCTCTGAAGGGCACCTGCGGCAGGCGGTGTGAAGAAGGTGTGCGGGGTGGATGACGGGACGCGATTCCGTCTGCCCAAGCGCCTCGGGCTGCCGTAGGTTCTACCCAGATGAGAGATACACCCCGTCCACAGGGGACTGTGGACGGTCTCAGGCCGGGGCCTCCCCAGCTTCGACCTGGTCGTGCCCTCGCGCACACAACCGGGGCCTGACGGCTCCGGGATCTCCTCACCGATCGGACGGTCGCCGCCCCAAACCCCCCGGGGCGTGCGACGTCCCGGTCCGGACGGCCGCCTCGGAACCACCCCCCCTGTTCCGGGGCGGCCGACCTCCTTTTCTGCGCTCGACGGGCCCTCCGCCCCGGCGGCCTTCCCCCCTCCTCGCGCGCTCTCCCCCTGGCGGCCTTGCTCTCCCTCCGGGCCCGCACCTGCGAAGCTGGGGCCCGTGTCGACCACAGCCCGCCGTGTCCTGCTCCTCGGCCTCCCGGCCCTTCTCCTCGCCCTGATCACCTGGCAGGTCGTCGTCCACGGCCCGCTGCTGCGCCTGGACGCGCGGGTGAGCCGGGCGCTCGTCCACCCGGACCGGTTCTCCGAGCTGCTCGCCGACCTCGGCAATGTCCAGGTCGCCGTGCCGGTGCTCCTCCTTGCCCTGATCTGGTGCGCCTGGCGCGGCCGTGCGACCGGTATGGACCTGTGGTGGCTGCCCCCGGCCGCGGCGGCCGTGCTGATGGCGCTGGTCCCGGCGGTCGTCGTACCGCTGAAGGACTGGACCGCCCGGCCGGGGACCCCCGTGGTGCCCCCGGCCGTCGGCTACTTCCCTTCCGGCCATACGGCGACGGCGGCGATCGCGTACGGCTCCGCGACCCTGCTCCTGCTCCCCCGGCTCCGCACACCCGCCGCCCGCCGGTCCCTGGCCGGCGGCTGCGCGGCCCTCGTGCTCGGGGTCTCCTACGGGCTGGTCCGCCGGGGCTGGCACTGGCCGCTGGACGTGGTGGCCAGCTGGTGCCTGTGCACGGTGCTGCTGACCACCCTGTCCCTGGTGCTCGGCGGGGCCGTCAGCCGAAGTACCCGTCGAAGGTCTTCTGGAACTCCCAGCCGGAGTAGCGGTCCCAGTTCACCGACCACGTCATCAGACCCCGCAGAGCCGGCCACGTCCCATGGGTCGCGTACGAGCCGCAGTTCGTCTTCTTCGTCAGGCAGTCCAGGGTCCTGGTGACCTCGGACGGGGCCACATAGCCGTTGCCCGCGTTCGTCGACGCCGGCATGCCGATGGCGACCTGGTCGGGGCGCAGCGGCGGGAAGACGTTGTTCGCGTCGCCCGCGACCGGGAATCCGGTGAGCAGCATGTCGGTCATGGCGATGTGGAAGTCGGCGCCGCCCATGGAGTGGTACTGGTTGTCCAGACCCATGATGGGACCCGAGTTGTAGTCCTGGACGTGCAGCAGGGTGAGGTCGTCGCGCAGGGCGTTGATGACCGGGAGGTAGGCCCCGCAGCGCGGGTCCTGGCCGCCCCACTTGCCGGTGCCGTAGAACTGGTAGCCGTTCTGCACGAAGAACGTCTCCGGCGCCATGGTCAGCACGAAGGCCGGGCCGTACTTGGCCTTGAGGGTCTTCAGCGCCGAGATCAGATTGACGATCACGGGCGTGGTGGGGTTCCTGAAGTCCGTGTCGTTCGCGTCCAGGGACAGCGAATGGCCCTCGAAGTCGATGTCGAGGCCGTCGAGGCCGTAGGTGTCGATGATGTTCGAGACGGAGGAGACGAAGGCGTCCCGGGCCGCGGTCGTGGTCAGCTGGACCTGTCCGTTCTGGCCGCCGATCGAGATCAGCACCTTCTTGCCGGCCGCCTGCTTGGCCTTGACCGCCGCCTTGAAGTCGGCGTCGCTCTCGGCGTTGGGGCACTCGGTGACCGGACAGCGGTTGAAGCGGATGTCACCGGAGGTGGCCGAGGTGGGCTCGCCGAAGGCGAGGTCGATGACGTCCCAGCTGCCGGGTACGTCGGCGAGGCGGGTGTATCCGGAGCCGTTGGCGAAGGAGGCGTGCAGGTAGCCGACGAGGGCGTGGGCGGGCAGGCCGGGCGAGCCGCCGCCGGTGCCGGCCGTGGTCGTCGCGGTCACCGTGGCCGACCTGGCGGACTCGCCGGCGTCGTTGCCCGCGGTGACCTGGAACGCGTACGCCGTCGACGGCGCGAGTCCGGTGACGGTGGCCGAAGTGCCGCTCGCCGTCTGGACCTTGACCCCGTCGCGGTAGACCGCGTAGCCGGTGGCCCCGGTCACCGCCGACCAGGACAGCGCGACGGAGGAAGAGGTGACGGCGCCGGCCCTGAGGCCGGCGGGCGCGGCGGGCGGCTGCCCGGCGCTCGCGCCCGGACCGACCAGGGAGATGTCGTCGGCGTAGTAGGCGCCGGTGCCGTACCAGCCGTGGGTGTAGAGGGTCACCTTGGACGTGGTGGCGCCGGTGGTGAAGGTGGTGGTCAGCTTCTGCCAGTCGGCGGCGGACCGGGTCCAGGTGGAGACGTCGGTGGTGCCGGTGCCGTTCGCGCCCAGGTAGACGTAGGAGCCGCGGACGTATCCGGACAGCGTGTACTGCGCGTTGGGCTGGACGGTCACCGTCTGGGTGCACTGGGCGTAGTCGCTGCCGGCCGGGGTCGCCTGCAGCGCGGAACTCCCGCTGTGCACGGGCGTGCCGACGGTCGTACCTGCCGTACAGGTCCAGTTGTCGAGGCCGGATTCGAAGCCGCCGTTGCGGGCGAGGTCGGCGTCGGCCGCACGGGCGGCCGACGAGAGCGCGGTGATGCCGGGTACGGCCAGCAGCGCGGCCGTGAGCAGGGTGAGGACCGATCCGGGACGTCTGGCACTGGGTGCGCTGCGGGCGCGTTCCACAAGGACCTCCGGCAAAGGGGGAGTTGGAGGGGGCGGAGCGCACTCAACTTGGTCCAGACCAATCCTCTTGTCAAGGTGTCCGGGTGCTACCCGCCCTCACCCCCGCCCCGCACCGGCCCCGCCGCCGCCTCGTGCATCGCCAGTTCCAGCAACGCCGGGTCGGTCAGCGTTCCGGACCCGTCCGGCGGCATCAGCCAGCGCACCCCGTGCGTCGCCCGGCCCGGGTACGGCACGACGATCCAGGTGCCGGGTCCGGCGGTACGGATACCGGTGCCGAGCCAGCGGGCCGCGGTACCCGGCGGCACGAAGAAGCCCACCCGGCTGTCCCCGAAGTCGGCCAGCACCGGGCCGGGCCGGTCGAGGACGCGGGTGAGCACGTCGAGCGTGGAACAGCCGAGGTCACCCGGCAGGATCAGCACGTCCCAGGCCTTGCCGGCGGGCAGCAGGGCGACCCCGAGGGGGCTGCGCTCCCACTCCCAGCGGCAGGCCTCGGGATCCGGCGCGACGGATGCCAGCCATTCGACCGCTGTCTTGGCCCCAGTCATGAGAAGACCTCCCTCTCTCTCGCGGACGCGGTCACGTCCCGAAGGAGAGGGAGGCCTTGCGGCGGGCATTACGCGGGTTGCCGCTCCCCTTTCGAGTGAGCCGGATCACACCTTCCCGGGTGGGCCGCCGACCCTGCCAACGACGGTCGACCCGGCAGCAGAACTTCTAGTGCTTGCCGCAGTGGGACGTGTGGTGCCTGTCCCAGCAGTGGAACTTGTGATGCTTGCCGTGGTGATGGTGGTGGTGATGGTGATGGTGGTGGTGATGGTCGGCCACGCTCACCGTCGACGTCTCCGGCATCGGAGCCGCCGACGCGGCCGTGGCCGGCAGAAGGGCGCCGCCGGCGACAAAGGCGGCCGCCGCGGCCACGGCAGCGAAGTTCAGCCGGCTCCTGGAACGAGAATCGTCGCGCTTCCGAATGACTCGGTTCATGATTTCCTCCTGCTCGTTGATTCCGGTGCGGCCTCACCGTTTCCGGTCAGGCCGTGCTTCAAGTAGGCCGGAATCGCCCTGCAGGGTCACGCTCCGAGGATTCGGGACTTGACCGAGCCGAAAAGCATGGGTAAAAGACGCAAAAGACAAAGGCCCAGGTCGGTGACCTGGGCCTTTGTCTCAGAAAGGGCTCGGCGGGCGGGCTCAGCTGTCGAAGCCCAGCCCCAGCCGGTCCATCGCCCGCAGCCACAGATTCCGGCGGCCGCCGTGCGCGTCGGCACGGGCCAGCGACCACTTGGTGAGCGCGATTCCGGTCCAGGCGAACGGCTCCGGCGGGAACGGGAGCGGCTTTTTGCGGACCATTTCGAGGCGCGTGCGCTCGGTGTCCTCGCCGTCCAGCAGATCCAGCATCACGTCGGCACCGAAGCGCGTGGCACCGACGCCGAGGCCGGTGTAGCCGGCCGCATACGCCACGCTCCCCTGGTGGGCCGTGCCGAAGAACGCCGAGAAGCGCGAGCAGGTGTCGATCGCGCCGCCCCAGGCGTGCGTGAACCGGACGCCCTCCAGCTGCGGGAAGCAGGTGAAGAAGTGGCCGGCGAGCTTGGCGTAGGTCTCCGGGCGGTCGTCGTACTCGGCGCGGACCCGGCCGCCGTAGTGGTGGATCGCGTCGTAGCCGCCCCACAGGATCCGGTTGTCGGCGGACAGCCGGAAGTAGTGGAACTGGTTCGCCGAGTCCCCGAGGCCCTGGCGGTTCTTCCAGCCGATCGACGCCAGCTGGTCGGCGGAGAGCGGCTCGGTCATCAGCGCGTAGTCGTAGACCGGGACGGTGTAGGAGCGTACGCGCCGCAGCAGACTCGGGAAGATGTTCGTGCCGAGCGCGACCTTGCGGGCGCGGACCGCGCCGTACGGGGTGCGTACGGCCATGCCGGCGCCGTACTGCTGCAACGACAGGGCGGGCGTGTGCTCGTAGACCCGGACGCCGAGCCGGATGCAGGCCTGCTTCAGGCCCCAGGCCAGCTTGGCCGGGTGCAGCATGGCCACGCCCCGGCGGTCCCACAGTCCCGCCTCGAAGGTGGGCGAGGCGACCTGCTCGCGGACGGCTTCGGCGTCGAGGAACTCGATGCCGTCCGCGAGGCCCTTCTGCTCCAGCTCCCGGTGCCAGTCGCGCAGCTCCCAGGCCTGGTAGGGCTCGGTGGCGACGTCGATCTCTCCGGTGCGCTCGAACTCGCAGTCGATGCCGTGCCGGGCGACCGCCGCCTCGATCTCGTCGAGGTTGCGCTCGCCCAGCTTCTGGAGCCGGCGGATCTCGTCCGGCCAGCGGGCGAGGCCGTTGGGCAGGCCGTGGGTGAGGGAGGCGGCGCAGAAGCCGCCGTTGCGGCCCGAGGCGGCCCAGCCCACCTCGCGGCCTTCCAGCAGCACCACATCGCGCTGCGGGTCGCGCTCCTTGGCGTTGAGCGCGGTCCACAGTCCGCTGTAGCCGCCGCCGACGACCAGCAGGTCGCAGGTCTCGGTGCCGGTGAGGGCGGGCTCGGCATGCGGCTTGCCGGGGTCTTCCAGCCAGTACGGGACCGGCTGGGCTTCGGAAAGAGCGGCGATCCAGTTGTCTTTGCCACGACTCATGGCGCTTGGGGCCATGATTTCAACTCCCTACAGAGCTTTATGCCTTGCGACTGTTACGGCGATTGGTGATGAGCATGGAGACCAGGACGAACAGTACGGCGACCAGGAACATGGCCGTACCGATGACATTGATCTGAACGGGCGTTCCGCGCTGCGCCGAACCCCACACGAACATGGGGAAGGTGACGGTCGAGCCCGCGTTGAAATTGGTGATGATGAAATCGTCGAAGGAGAGCGCGAAGGACAGCAGCGCGCCCGCGGCGATTCCGGGTGCCGCGATCGGCAGGGTGACCCGCAGGAAGGTCTGCACCGGGCCGGCGTACAGGTCCCGGGCGGCCTCCTCCAGCCGCGGGTCCATCGACATCACGCGCGCCTTGACCGCGGTGACGACGAAGCTGAGGCAGAACATGATGTGCGCGATCAGGATCGTCATGAAGCCGAGTTGTGCACCCATGTTGAGGAACAGGGTGAGCAGCGAGGCGGCCATGACGACCTCGGGCATGGCCATCGGCAGGAAGATCAGCGAGTTGACGGCGCCGCGTGCGCGGAAGCGGTAGCGGACCAGCGCAAAGGCGATCATCGTGCCGAGTACGGTCGCGCCGAGCGTCGCCCAGACGGCGATCTGGAGGCTGATCGACAGCGAGCCGCACATGTCGGCGACACCGCACGGGTCCTTCCACGCGTCCGTGGAGAACTGCTGCCACTCGTAGTTGAAGCGTCCCTTCGGCTTGTTGAAGGAGAACACCGTCACGATGACGTTGGGCAGCAGGAGATAGGCGAGCGTCAGGAGACCCGCGATGACGACGAGACGACGCTTGAGCCAGGTGACGAGTGGCATCAGACCAGATCCTCCGTCCCGGACCGGCGGATGTAGACCGTGACCATGAACAGGATCGCGGCCATGAGGATGAAGGACAGGGCGGCGGCCGTCGGATAGTCCAGGATCCGCAGGAACTGCGTCTGGATGACGTTGCCGATCATGCGGGTGTCGGTCGAGCCGAGGAGTTCGGCGTTGACGTAGTCACCGGCGGCCGGGATGAAGGTCAGCAGCGTGCCGGAGACCACGCCCGGCATCGACAGCGGGAAGGTGACCTTGCGGAAGGTGGTCCACGGCTTGGCGTACAGGTCGCCGGCCGCCTCGTGCAGCCGCCCGTCGATCCGCTCCAGCGAGGTGTAGAGCGGCAGGATCATGAACGGCAGGAAGTTGTACGTCAGTCCGCACACCACCGCGAGCGGTGTGGCGAGGACGCGGTCGCCGGCCGTCCAGCCGAGCCAGTTGGTGAGGTCCAGGACGTGCAGCGAGTTCAGGGTGTGCACCACCGGGCCGTTGTCGGCGAGGATCGTCTTCCAGGCCAGGGTGCGGATCAGGAAGCTGGTGAAGAAGGGCGCGATCACCAGGACCATGATCAGGTTCTTCCAGCGGCCCGCGCGGAAGGCGATCAGGTAGGCGAGCGGGTAGCCGAGCACCAGGCACAGCAGGGTGGCGGCGGCCGCGTAGAAGACCGAGCGCAGGAACTGCGGCCAGTACTCGGACAGTGCGTCCCAGTAGGTCGCGAAGTGCCAGGTGATCTTGTAGCCCTGCTCCAGGGAGCCCGTCTGCACGGACGTGGAGGCCTGGTAGATCATCGGCAGCGCGAAGAAGACGACCAGCCACAGCAGGCCGGGCAGCAGCAGCCAGTACGGAGTGAACCGGCCGCGCTTGCGCGGGGGCTTCTTCGCGGCTTCGGCGGGGGCGAGAGGCGGGGGCGCCTCGGTGAGCGTCGACATGTCTATGCGGCCTCTTCCTCGACGGTCTCCACGCCGGCGTCGATGTCCTGGGACGCGTCCAGGCCGAAGGTGTGGGCCGGGCTCCAGTGCAGGACGACCTCGGCACCGGGGACGAGCCGGCCGTCGCGTTCGACGTTCTGGACGTACACCGCCAGCTCGTCGCAGACCGGGCTGTCGATGACGTACTGCGTGGAGACGCCGATGAAGCTCGCGTCGGCGATCTTCCCGGTGAGACGGTTGCGGCCGTCGGGGATGGTGCCGGCGTCGTCGGCGTGGGTGAGGGAGATCTTCTCGGGGCGGATGCCGACCAGCACCTTGCCGCCGGTCCTCGTCGGGGCGGAACATCGCGCCTCGGGCAGGACGAGCTTGCCGCCGGCGGCCTTGAGCACGATGTCGTCGCCGCTCTTCGTGTCGATCTCGGCCTCGATGAGGTTGGAGGTGCCGAGGAAGTTGGCGACGAACGTGGTCTGCGGGTTCTCGTACAGGTCGGTGGGGGCGCCGAGCTGCTCTACGCGGCCCGCGTTCATCACGGCGACCGTGTCGGCCATGGTCATGGCCTCCTCCTGGTCGTGCGTGACGTGGACGAAGGTGATGCCGACCTCGGTCTGGATGCGCTTGAGCTCCAGCTGCATCTGGCGGCGCAGCTTGAGGTCCAGGGCGCCGAGCGGCTCGTCGAGCAGCAGCACCTTCGGGTGGTTGATCAGTGCGCGGGCCACCGCGACACGCTGCTGCTGGCCGCCGGAGAGCTGGTGCGGCTTCTTGCGCGCCTGCTCGCCGAGCTGGACCAGGTCCAGCATGTCCTCGACCTGCTTCTTGACGCTCTTGATGCCGCGCCGGCGCAGGCCGAAGGCGACGTTCTCGAAGATGTCGAGGTGCGGGAAGAGGGCGTAGGACTGGAAGACGGTGTTGACCGGCCGCTTGTACGGGGGCAGGTGGGTGACGTCCTGGTCGCCGAGGTGCACGGTGCCGGAGGTGGGTTCCTCCAGGCCGGCGATCATGCGCAGGGTCGTCGTCTTGCCGCAGCCGGAGGCGCCGAGCAGGGCGAAGAAGGAGCCCTGCGGCACGGTCAGGTCCAGCGGCTGTACGGCGGTGAAGCCGTTGTCGTAGGTCTTGCCGATCCCGGCGAGGCGGACGTCGCCGCTGTTGTCTGTCGTCGTCATCGTCGTCGTCACGCCCCTGTGAGCTTCGAGAACTTCTGCTGGTAGGCCGTCTCTTCCTTCTGCGTCAGGGCGCGGAAGGCATGGGACCTGGCCTGCATGGCCTTGTCGGGAATGATCAGCGGGTTGCTCGCCGCCGATTTGTCTATCTTGGCGAGATACGGCGCCACTCCAGCGACCGGGCTCACGTAGTTGATGTAGGCGGCGAGCTCGGCCGCGGGCTCCGGCTCGTAGTAGAAGTCGATGAGCCGCTCGGCGTTCGTCTTGTGGCGCGCCTTGTTGGGGATCAGCATGTTGTCGGTCGAGGTCATGTAGCCGCTGTCCGGGATGACGTAGCCGACGTCCGGACTGTCGGCCTGGAGCTGGACGATGTCGCCGCCCCAGGCGATGCACGCGGCGAAGTCGCCCTTGGCGAGGTCGGACGTGTAGTCGTTGCCGGTGAAGCGGCGGATCTGGCCCTTGTCGACGGCCTTCTGGAGGCGGGCGATCACCGCGTCGAAGTCGTCGTCGGTGAACGTCGACGGGTCCTTGCCCATGTCGAGCATGGTCATGCCGACGCTGTCGCGCATCTCGGTCAGGAAGCCGACGCGGCCCTTGAGCCTGGGGTTGTCCAGCAGGTCGGAGACCGACTTCACCTCGATGCCGTCGAGCGCCTTCTTGTTGTACGCGATGACGGTGGAGATGCCCTGCCAGGGGTACGAGTAGGCGCGGCCCGGGTCCCAGTCGGGGGCACGGAACTGGTCCGACAGGTTGGCGAAGGCGTGCGGCAGGTTGGACTGGTCCAGTTTCTGGACGTACCCCAGCCGGATCATGCGGGCGGCCAGCCAGTCGGTGAGCACGATGAGGTCGCGGCCGGTGTCCTGGCCGGCGGCGAGCTGCGGCTGGATCTTGCCGAAGAACTCGTCGTTGTCGTTGATGTCCTCGGTGTACTTGACCTGGATGCCGGTCCGCCGGGCGAACGCGTCGAGCGTGGGATGGCGCTTGCCCTTGTCGTCCACGTCGATGTACTCGGGCCAGTTGGAGAAATTGACGGTCTTCTCCTTGGCCGAGTGATCGTCGGCCGGCACGCCGCCCTGCGTCTTGGTCGCCGCGGGGATTCCACAGGCGCTCAGCGCCCCGAGTCCACCGATCGCGAGCGCGCCCCCGGCGGAGGCGCGCAACAACGACCGGCGGGGCATGGCGGCCCGGCCGCCCTGCGGACTGCGCCGTACGGCGGCCGCTTCGGCCGGGGTCGGGCGGTCGGGCTCGTACTGCTCCATGCTCGTGGTGCCCTTTCGGGAGAGATCGGCCGGGTGGACGGCCGGGTCGTTTCTAGCGGTCCCCGAAGATGGTGCGGTGCCAGTCCTTCCTGGCCACCGCGGTGTTATCGAACATTACGTGCTTGACCTGCGTGTACTCCTCGAATGAGTACGCCGACATGTCCTTGCCGAAGCCGGAGGCCTTGTAGCCGCCGTGCGGCATCTCGCTGATGATCGGAATGTGGTCGTTGATCCACACGCATCCCGCCTTGATCTCACGGGTGGCGCGGTTGGCCCGGTAGACGTTGCTGCTCCACGCCGAGGCGGCCAGCCCGTAGGGGGTGTCGTTGGCCAGCCGGATGCCCTCATCATCACTGTCGAACGGAAGTACGACCAGTACCGGGCCGAAGAGCTCGGACTGGACGATCTCGCTGTCCTGGCCGGCGTCGGCGACGAGGGTGGGCCGGTAGTAGGCGCCGTCCTTGAGATCACCCTGCGGGGCCTCGCCGCCGGTCACCACGCGCGCGTAGCCACGCGCACGCTCCACGAAGCCGGCGACGCGGTCGCGCTGGACGTGCGAGATGAGCGGGCCGAGGTCGGTGCCGGGAGCGAACGGGTCCCCGAGGCGCACGGTCTCCATCAGGGCGGCCGTCCGCTCCACGAAGGCCTCGTACAGCGGCCGCTGCACGTACGCGCGCGTGGCGGCCGTGCAGTCCTGCCCGGTGTTGATGAGCGCGCCCGCGACCGCGCCGTTGACGGCGGCCTCCAGGTCGGCGTCGTCGAAGACGACGAAGGGCGCCTTGCCGCCCAGCTCCAGGTGGAGCCGCTTGACGGTGGCCGTGGCGACCTCGGCGACCCGCTTGCCGACAGCGGTGGAGCCGGTGAAGGAGGTCATGGCCACGTCGGGATGCCCGACGAGGTGCTCGCCGGCCTCCCTGCCGGTCCCGGTGACGATGTTGATCACGCCGTCCGGGATGCCCGCGTCCGTGGCGGCCTGGGCGAACAGCAGCGAGGTCAGCGGGGTCAGCTCGGCGGGCTTGAGCACGATGGTGTTGCCCGCGGCGATCGCCGGAAGGATCTTCCATGCGGCCATCTGCAGGGGGTAGTTCCAGGGGGCGATCGACCCGACGACCCCGATGGGCTCGCGCCGGACGTACGACGTGTGGTCGCCCGAGTACTCACCGGCGGACTGTCCCTGCAGATGCCGGGCCGCGCCCGCGAAGAAGGCGGTGTTGTCGATGGTGCCCGGCACGTCGAACTCGCGGGTCAGCTTGAGCGGCTTGCCGCACTGCAGGGACTCCGCACGGGCGAAGTCCTCGGCGCGCTCGGCGAGCACGGCGGCGAACCGGTGCAGGGCGTCGGAGCGCTCGCCCGGGGTGGCGGCGGCCCAGCCGGGGAAGGCCTCGCGCGCTGCGGCGACGGCCGCGTCGACGTCGTCGGGGCCGGCCAGCTCGTAGGTGTACACCTCCTCGCCGGTGGCGGGGTCGACCACGGCGTGGGTACGGCCCGAGGTGCCCTTGGTCAGGCGACCGGCGATGAACTGCGCGCCATCGGCGAATCGATCCTGTGCGGGGAATCGTTCCGGGGTGGCGGTGCCCGGGTTGTGCATGTCGCTCTCCTCCGCCGTGTGCCCCGTCCCGGGGGTGGGTGGCGTAGCTCCAGCTCGATTTGAGTGCCGATCCTGACAGAGCAATAAGCCTCCAACAAGTGATTCCGTTGTTGCCTTTTGGTTACGCGACGGAATCTGTCGACCAGGTGTCGAGTCGGCACGGAAAAGGGCGGACGGAGTGTCAGTGGTGCGTGCCAGACTCGCGTGCATGGGGAAGATCGACGACACGGAAGCCCTGATCAAAGAGGTGCGGACAGGCGCCCGCATCAAGTATCTGCACTTCTGGGGACACCGGCCGCGGCCGGACGGCCGGATCGGCGCGAGCTGTCTGAGCCAGTGGTGGCCGTCACCGTTCGTGGTGGGCGGCGTGCACTACGCCACGGCCGAGCACTGGATGATGGCCGGCAAGGCGCGGCTGTTCGGGGACGCGGAGGCCGAGCGGCAGGTGCTGGCGGCGGAGCATCCGGCCCAGGCGAAGAAGGCGGGGCGGCTGGTGCGCGATTTCGACGAGGCGGCATGGGAGCGGGAGCGCTTCCGGATCGTCGTCGAGGGCAGCGTCCACAAGTTCGCGTCGGACGACGGCCTGCGGGGGTTCCTGCTGGGCACCGGTGACCGGGTCCTGGTGGAGGCGAGCCCCGTGGACCGGGTCTGGGGCATAGGCCTGGCGGCGGACGACGAGGCCGCGTCGGATCCCGAGCGGTGGCGGGGGCCGAATCTGCTGGGGTTCGCGCTGATGGAGGCGCGGGAGCGGCTCACCGCCTCCGGGGGCTGAGCGCCCGGAGGCCGGCCCGGGGACCGAGCGGGCCTCCGGGGCCGGGAGGGCCTCCGGGACCGGGTCAGTCCTGGGCGAGCAGGGGTGCCGACACGCGGGGAGCCGAGTTGTAGTAGGGGTCGTAGTCGTCGTCGTGCTTCTTGTTCTCCTTGATGGCGGCCACGATGACGAAGATCATGAGCGTGAGCACGACCAGGCCGATGATGATGCCGATGATGCCCGTGATGAAGCCCGCCTGGGCCTGGCCGTGGTTGGTGGCCTCTCCGCGCTCGGCCCGCTTCTTGGCCTTGACGCCGAGCACCACGGCGATGACGCCGAGCACCACGGACAGCACGCCGTAGAGACAGAACAGACAGCAGGACAGGATGCCCAGCACCATCGCCGCGGTGCCCATGCCGTTCTGCGGGGCCATCGGCATCCCGGGCCAGCCGTAGCCCTGCGGGTACGCGGGGTGGCCGTAGCCGCCGGGCGTCGCCGGGCCCTGCCCGCCGGGGCCGTAGGGCGCGGCGGGCGGAGGCGGCATGGCGGACTCGGTCCAGCCCTGGGCCGGCGGCGTTCCGGGCTGACCGTAGCCGGGCGCACCGAAGCCGCTGCTCGGCAGGGACGTCATGGTGGCCTGGTCGTGCACGGTCGGCGGCTGCACCGGAGGCTGCTGCGGCGCGGAGCCCGGGGGCTGCGGCGCATACCCGGGCGGCTGGTCCTGCACCGCGGGCTGCTCCCCGGGAGCGCCCGGCCGCGGCCCCTTCTCCAGCGAAGGCTTGCTCTCCGGCGGCGCCCACGGGTCGAAGCCCGCGCCTCCGCTCCCACCCTGCTGCCCCTGGTCAGCCACGTTTCCAGCCCCCTCGGTCGATCGTCAGGCCATGGTAAAGCGTCCGTTCGGCGGCTCTCAGGCGGGTCCACCGCTCACCCGGGTGCCGTCATCACCGCCACCGGCCCGGCCTACGATGAGCCCGATTCACCGATCAGCCGATCACCCGCGCCCACCACCACGGACCATGCTCCGAGGGCGCCGTTCCCGGGGAGGAACCCTTGACCGACCGCGATCTGCACACCTTCATCGCCGGACTGCCCAAGGCCGAGCTGCACGTCCACCACGTCGGCTCCGCCTCCCCGCGCATCGTCTCGGAGCTGGCCGCCCGCCACCCCGACTCCAAGGTCCCCACCGACCCCGAGGCGCTGGTCGACTACTTCACGTTCACCGACTTCGCGCACTTCATCGACGTGTACCTGTCCGTCGTGGATCTGATCCGCACCCCGGAGGACGTACGGCTGCTCACCTACGAGGTGGCCCGTGACCTGGCCCGGCAGCAGGTGCGCTACGCCGAGCTGACGATCACCCCGTTCTCCTCGACCCGGCGCGGCATCGACGAGCTGGGCTTCATGGCCGCGATCGAGGACGCCCGCAAGGCGGCCGAGGCGGAGTTCGGGACCGTACTGCGCTGGTGCTTCGACATCCCCGGCGAGGCCGGTCTGGAGGCCGCGGAGGAGACCACCCGGCTCGCCACCGACGACCGGATCCGCCCGGAGGGCCTGGTCTCGTTCGGGCTCGGCGGGCCCGAGATCGGCGTACCCCGGCCGCAGTTCAAGCCGTACTTCGACCGGGCCATCGCGGCCGGGCTGCACTCCGTCCCGCACGCCGGGGAGACGACCGGCCCGCAGACGGTGTGGGACGCGCTGACCGAGCTGCGCGCGGAGCGCATCGGGCACGGCACCAGCTCGGCGCAGGACCCCGCGCTGCTCGCCCATCTCGCCGAGCACCGCATCCCGCTGGAGGTCTGCCCGACCTCCAACATCGCCACCCGCGCGGTCCGCACCCTCGACGAGCACCCGATCAAGGAGTTCACCGCGGCCGGCGTGCTGGTCACGATCAACTCCGACGACCCGCCGATGTTCGGCACCGACCTGAACACCGAGTACGCGGTGGCCGCCCGCCTTCTCGACCTGGACGAGCAGGGCGTGGCCGCCCTCGCCCGGAACGCCGTCGAGGCGTCCTTCCTGGAGGGTGCGGACAAGGCCCGGATCGCGCGGGAGATCGACACGTACACCAGCGACTGGCTCGCCCGCTGATCCCTGCACCACGGTCGCGGTCCGCACGGCCACAATGGGGGCCATGCAGACCGTGACCGCCGTGGCCCACCGCGGCGACCCCTACCGCTTCCGCGAGAACACCATCGACTCCCTGCGGTCCGCGCTCGAGGAGGGCGCGGACGCGGTGGAGGTCGACGTACGGCTCACCCGCGACGGCGTCCCCGTGCTCCTGCACGACGGGACGCTGAAGCGGCTGTGGGAACACGACCGTCCCCTGCTCTCGCTGTCGGCGGACGAGGTGCGCGGGCTCACGGAGGGCAAGGTGCCCACCCTGGAGGAGGCCCTGACCGCGACCGAGGGCAGCCGGGTGATGGTGGACCTGTGCGGCCGGGTCGACCGCCGGACCGTGCGCAGGGTCATGGACGTCGTACGGCAGGGCGGGGCCAGGGACCGCGTCTACTACTGCGCGCACGCCGAGGCCATGCTCGCCGTCCGTGCCGAAGACGCGTCCGCGGAGATCGCGCTGACCTGGACGACCCTGGCCCGGCCCCGGCCCGCGCTGCTGGAGGCGGTGCGCCCCCGCTGGCTCAACTACCGCTTCTCCCTGGTCGACCGGGACCTTGCGGCCCGTGTCCACCGCGACGGGTATCTGCTGTCCGTCTGGACCCCGGACACCCGTCGCTCCCTGCGCCGTCTGCTCGACCTGGGCGTCGACTCGATCACCACGAACCGCATCGGCACCCTGCACGCACTGCGCAACGGCGGCTGACCGGCGCAGCGCCGCCCGGCACAGCGCCGCCCCGCGCCCCGCCGCCCGGCGCCCCGCCGCCCGCGCGGCGCCCCGGCCGTCCTCAGGCGGCAGGGGCCGCGGAGCCGAGGGTCTCCAGTCGCTTGATCTTCTGCCGTACAACGTACAGCGGGACGGCCCCGAAGACGCCGAAGGACATGTCGATCAGGCTCCACCAGAAGGGAATTCCGCGCACCGGTCCGCAGATGAGTGCGAGCGGGACGATGCCGGCGCAGGCGATCATCCCGAACTCGACGACCCAGATGTTGCGGACCGGGTCGCGGTAGGGCCCGTAGAAGGCGACCGCGATGACGAGGTGGGCGAAGGCCAGCCAGTCCGTGCCGTACAGCACGAAGGGGTACTTGGCGTCGACGGCGTCCAGCCCCTGCCGCACCCGCGTGATCCAGCCCATCAGTCCCGGCAGGTGCTCCGGCACGGACAGGGACCGCAGCGCCTCCTCGGTCCAGCGCAGTTCGTGCACCAGCGGGAAGGCGGTGGCACCGCTGAGCACGAGGCACACGACGAAGGAGACCAGCCAGACGCGGATGCCCTTGAGCAGGGCGGCTCTGTCGCTCATGGCACGACCCTACGCCTGGAATTGAACATGTTCAAAACAGTGGACGGAGGATTTCCCCGCTCACCCCGCTCACCCCGCTCACCCCGCTCACCCCGCTCACCCCGCTCACCCCGCTCACCCCGCTCACCCCGCTCACCCCGCTCACCCCGCTCCAGCGGCCCCTCCCCCTCGCCTCACCCCAGCGGCTCCTCCAGCGGCACCTGCCGCACCCCCGGCAGATGACCGTCCAGTTCACCGGGTTCGAAGCGGGACATGCCGACCGCGTGCCAGAACTCGCCCGTGACGTCTCCCTCGTACTTGTAGCCGCCGGAGGGCGACAGGGCGGCCCAGCCCCCCGGCACGCCGACGAGGGTGGCGCGCAGGGTGGGCGGCGCGTCGGCGGTGACGGTCCACAGGCGCACCGTGCCGTCCTCTCCTCCGGAGGCGAGCCGGGAGCCGTCGGGGCTGAAGGCGACGGCCAGCACACGGCCGGTGTGGCCGGTGAGCACGGCGGTCCCGGCACCGGTGCGCGGATCCCACAGGCGCACGGTCCGGTCGTCGCCTGCGGTCGCCAGCAGGGGCCGCAGCGGATGCGCCGCCGCCGTCCACACCTTGCCGGTGTGGCCGGTCAGGCGGTGCTCGATCTCCCCGTCCCGCCAGATCACCGCCGTACCGTCCCACGAGGCACTGGCCAGCCAGGAGCCGTCGGGTGCGAACGCCACGGCGTACACCCGGTCCCGGTGCCCGTCCAGGACGGCGGTGATCCTGCGGCCGGCCAGGTCCCAGATCCGCACCTTGCGGTCGTCGCAGCCGGTGGCCAGGGCCGTGCCGTCGCCGCGGAAGGCGATCGCGCGGACCCGGCCGGAGTGCTCGGTGATCGTGGCCACATGCGCTCCGGTCACCCGGTACCACAGCCGCACCGTGTCGTCGTCGTTGGCGGTGGCCAGCAGTTCGCCGTCGGCGCTGAACGCCTCGGCCCACACGTGGTCCGTCTCGACGTCCAGTTCGCGCTGGTACTCGCCGGTGGCCGCGTTCCACAGATAGATGTCGCCGTCGCTGCTCGCGGTGGCCAGCAGGGCGCCGGCGGGACCGAACGCCGCCGAGACCAGCCGGTCGCTCTGCCCGGTCAGCTCCCGCAGCCGCCGGCCCGAGCCGGAGTGCCAGACGCGGACGACACCGTCGTTGCCGCCGGCCGCCAGCATCGAGCCGTCGGCGCTGAAGGACAGGGTGCCGATGCGGCGCCCGTGGCCGCGCAGGATGCGCCTGCCCTGGCCGGTGGAGGAGTCCCAGAGGCGTACGACGCCGTCGTTGCCGCCGGTCACCAGCAGCGGGCCGGCGCCCGGCGCGGGCGCCTCGCCGTGCGGCCGGAACTTGCACACCCACACCGAACCGCGGTGCTCGGCGGGCTGCCGGTTCAGTGGTACGGCGACGGGGTCGGACTCCGGGTCGATCCGCCACAGCCGGACCACTCCGGCGCTGTCCCCGGCGGCGAGCTGTGTCCCGTCCGGGTCGAACAGCACCTGGTAGACGGCACCGCGGCAGCCGCCGAGCAGCCCGGCGCTGCGCCCCGCGGCCAGGTCCCACAGCCGCACCTCGCCGTCGGTGTCGCCACTGACCAGGAACCGGCCGCCGGGATGGAAGTCCAGTGTGTAGACGCGCCCGGAGTGACCGGTGAACTCGTGCCGCCGGGTCCGGGTGGCGAGGTCCCACACCCGTACGGTGCCGTTGCGCCGCTCGTCGCCCCGGTCGCCGGTGGCCAGCAGGGTGCCGTCCGGGCTGAACCGCGCCCGGTACACGGCGCTGCGGTGACCGCCCAGTTCGCCGCTCTGCCGTCCGGTGGCCAGGTCCCACAGGCGTACGACGGTGGAGGCGTCCCCGGTGACCAGGGTGGTGTTGCCCGGCGAGAACGCCACGGTGTAGACGGGCGCGGTGTGTCCGGGCAGCCGGTGCAGGGGGGTGGCGGTGGCCGGGTCCCAGACGGTGACCACGCCGTCGGCGTCGCCGGTGGCCAGCAGGAGTCCGTCGGCGTCCAGGGCGAGCGGCCAGACCCCGCGCGGATGGATGTCCAGCCGGTGCAGACAGCGTCCGGAGACCGGGTCCCACAGCCGTACGGTGCCGTCGGAGCTGCCGGTCGCCAGTACCCGTTCGCGGAACTTGACCGCGTAGACCCGTCCGGTGTGGCCCTCCAGGGTGCGCAGGGCGAGGCCGGTGGCGGCGTCGCAGACCAGCACGCCGCCGTCCTCGCTGCCCACGGCGAGCAGTTCGCCGTCGGGGCTGTAGGAGATGGGCTCCGGCAGCCGGCTGGTCTGCATGTCGAAGCCGTAGGGGACACCGACCGCGGAGGGCCGGAAGCCGGAGTCGACGGCCATTCCGGGGGCGAGCGCGGCGGCGGCCAGTTCGGGCGTCCCGGCCAGGTTCCCGGTGGTCGCGGAGATCAGGGCCGCCTGCCGCCACCGGCCGCCGTCGACCCGGGCGCCGGTCAGATCGGTGCGGATCAGCCGGGCCCGCCGCAGATCGGCGCCGCGCAGGTCGGCGCCGCTCAGATCCGCGCCGTCGAGCCGGGCGCCGGTCAGCCGCGCGTGCCGCAGGACGGCGCCGCAGAGGTTGGCGCCGACCAGCCGGGCGTCGGTGAGGTCGGCGCGGGTGAGGTCGACTCCGGAGAAGTCGCGGTGCGACAGGTCCTCGCCGGCCAGGGCGGCGCCGCGCAGGTCGGTGTGGGCGGGCACGCGCAGCCGGCTGAGGATCTTCACGGCGTTGGCGCGGCCGGCCTCGGTCCCTTCGGGGTCGTCGCCGCCGCCCAGTTGCTGCTCGGCCCAGGCCTGGCAGACCCGGTGGTCGGCGAGGTCGCACAGGAACTCGACGGCCAGCGCGCTCAGTTGCCGCCGGGTCAGCAGAGCGGTGTCCTCGGCGGTCAGCCGGCGGGCGCACTCCCGGGCGACGAGCCACTCCACCACCGAGCCGTGGATGAACCGGAACAGGCCCTCGTCGCTGCGCACCAGCAGGCTGCCGGAGCCGATGGCGTGCGCGGTCTGCGGCACCGACAGCCGGGTGCCGGCAAGTCCGGTCAGGGTCTCGGCGACGTCGGTCAGCTCGTCCAGGCGCAGCGAGTCCTGGCCGCTCTCCCACAGCCTGAGGGCGAGCGCGGTGACCGCGTGCCACAGCTGGTCCGCGCTGAGCCCGGGCGCCCGGCCGGGGCCCGTGCCGGCGCGCTGTTCCTCGAAGGCCAGCCAGGCGGTGAGCACCTCCTGGTAGAGGCCGGCGGGGCTGAGCGCGCGGCCGGCGCCGGCGACCGCGCGCAGCTGGTCGTCGTCCAGGTCGGCGACGAAGCCGAGCAGCCGGGGGTTGCGGCACAGGGCGAGCAGGTCGGGGATGGCGTCGAGGAGCCGCAGCCGGCGGTCGGCGGCCCGGGCGTCGCCGTCGTAGCGGTTGACCAGGTAGGCGCGGATCTGCTGCGCCGTGAACTCCTGGACGGCCAGCACCCGGCGGTGCGGGAGCAGTCCGACGCGCTCGCCGAGCGCGGTCAGCACCTGGCCCTGGGAGCGGAAGTGCTGAGTGCGGCTGCTGACCAGGATCTTGGCGCTGTCCACGGCGGAGTCCAGCAGCACCTGGAGGCGCTCGGCGGCACGGTCGTAGGTGACCTGGTTGACGAGTTCGTCGAAGCCGTCGAAGAGGAGCACGATCCGGCCCTGCTGCAGCATGTAGCGGAAGGCGCGCAGATCGATGTTGTCGACGCCGTGGGCGGCGAGGTGGGCGGCGACGAGCCCCTCGAAGGAGTAGGCCCGGTCCAGGGCGTGCAGTTCGACCAGCAGGGGGACGAGGTGCGGCAGTTCGGCGGGGATGCGGCGGGCCAGCTCGCGCAGCGCGAAGGTCTTGCCGTGCCCGAAGTCCCCGAGGAGCAGCAGGAAGCGGCCCTGGTCGGAGTCGAGCAGCCGGAGCATCTCGTCCACCAGACCGTCGCGGTCCTCGGCGTCGAGGCGCTCCGCCTCCCGGTACCGCTGCGGCAGGTACATGCCCGGTGGATAGCGGGGGTCGGTGCGCAGCCGCTCGCTCTGCCCGGCGACGTATCCGCGCAGGTCGAGCAGGCCCTGGAACTCGGTGAAGCTGCGCACCCGCACGCCCCTGCGGCGGGCCGCGTCGCGCAGGTCGCGGGCGGGCGGGGGGCCGTCGTGGACGAGCTCGGCCTCGGTCTCGGAGTCGGCGGCGTGCACGAGGGCCACGAACCGGTCGATGTCCTGCGCGGTCGGGGTGCCGGTGTGCACCGCCACCCGCTGCTGGCGCACGAAGCCCGACTGGCTCCAGGTGACCAGGAGTTGCGGCACCGGTCCGTCCACCTGGCGGATCTGGGCGCCTTCGTGGCGGGTGCGGCAGACCTCGGTGACCCGGGCGAGCAGGATCTCGGCCGGAGTCTGCACCGCGCGCGGCTCGGGCTCGGTGCGCGGCGGCCCGTCCGGTGCCGGGCCGTCCGCCGGGCCGTCCGCCGGGCCGCCCGCCGGCGGGTCGGTGTCCTGCGGCCCGAAGGCCCGCCGGGCCCGCCGCCACTGGACCGGGCGGCGCTGCGGCTCCCCCGGGCCCTGCCAGGTCGCCAGGCCCTCGCGGGTGACACGGAGCAGCTGGTGCCGGCCCGGTCCGACGGCGCCGATCACCGGCACCTCGCCCGAGGCGGTGGCCAGGACGGGCAGCGCACCCGGGTCGGTGGGGCCGTGCAGCAGCAGATGCAGCCGGGGTGCGGTCAGCCGGGTGAGCACATCGGTGTCGCGCAGCGGCCCGGCGCCGTCCGGCGGGGCCGCGGTGCGGCGGGCCGCCGGCGGCCGGGCGGCGCCGGGTGAGTGGCGCAGTACGCCGATGCGCAGCCAGCCCTCGGCCTCGTGCGGGCGCAGCGCCTGGGCGAACCAGGCGGCCTGCTCGGGGCCGACCAGACCGTACTGGTCGTCGCGGCGGTGGCTGTAGGCCATCGAGGAGTTGAGTCCCGCGATCACGGTGTGCAGTTCGGGCACGGGGAACAGGGTCCACGGCTGGTCGCTGTCGAAGACCACGTCGAGGCCCTGGTACAGCTCCTGGAAGAGCCCGGCGAAATGCCGCCACTTGGGCCAGTACGGCGGCCGGGGCGGCATCTCGTCGGCCTCGCAGGTGCTGAAGTAGGCCTGGCAGGCGGCCTGGTTGACGTCCTGGCCGCCCGGGACGAGGGCGACCCGGTGCGGTTCGAGACCCAGTAGCGCCCGCATCCCGGTGAGGAAGGACAGCGCCTGTTCGAACTCCCGGCGGCTGCCGCTCGCGGTCAGGTCGCCGGTGACCACCAGCAGATCGGGCGGGGGCGCTCCGGCGTCGTTGAGTTCCACCAGGTCGCCCCAGATCGCCGCCTGCAGCTCGGCGGGGTCCAGGCCGCGCCCGAACGCGGGTCCGGCCAGATGGAGCAGGGTGACCGCCTCCCGCTCCCGGGCCTCGCCCAGGGCCCGTGGATACGACGGCGGGGCGGCGGGCCGGCGCCGCCCGGCCCAGCCCGGCCGGCCGAGCGGCCGGCCCGAGGACGGCAGGGACGGCAGGGACGGCACGGTCGGCGGCGTCGGCGGCGGGTGGCCGTTCCCGCCCGGGTAGTCGGGGCGCAGGGCGGGCCGGGCGCGGCCGTCGAGGGCCTGCCGGACGCGGGTGAGCAGCAGATCGCGGGCGGCCGACGGATCGGTGACCGGCACCAGGTCGACATAGGTGATGGTGGCCAGCAGCCCCTCCACCGGGATGTCCTCGACCCGCACGGTGAGCAGTCTTCGCTCCGGCGCGTCCGGATCCGCCCGCAGGGCCGCCTGCCACTCCATCCGGCCGTACCGGGAGCGCTCGTAGTTGCGCGAGAGTACGGCGATGACGGCGGCGGACTCGCTGACGCCGCGGTCCATGAAGTCGACGAAGTTCGTGCCCGGCACGAAGTCCCAGGCCTGGAGCACCGTGCGGTAGCCGGCCTCCTCCAGGGTCCAGGCGATCCAGGACGCCCAGCGTTCGTCGGCCGGCGAGTAGCTGATGAAGAAGTCCAATGGCCCGGTGTCCCCCGGGGTGATCTGACGAGCCACCATGTATCCATGATGCCGTGGGAAGAGAGCGCGATACCGGCCGTTTCCAGGCGTTGAAGGGCCCTCGGGTCACAGCGGGGCACGGATGTGCGACGCTTCCAGGCGTGCGTGTCTCTCTCCGTCTGCATGTCCTCGACCGGGTGGCGATCGGGCTGTTGGCGACGGGGCTGGTCTGCGTGGCGACGGGCGTGCTGCCCACCGGCTCGGCGTCCGACGCGATGACCCGCATCGCCCCGCTGCTGGCGTTCCTGGGCACGGTCGTCGTGCTGGCCGAACTGACCAGCAGGGCCGAGGTGTTCGACGTTCTCGCGGCCCGTGTGGCCCGGGCCGGCCGGGGCAGCTACCCGCTGCTGTTCCTGCTCTGCGTGGCCTTCGCCTCGCTCACCACCATCGCCCTGAACCTGGACACCACCGCCGTGCTGCTGACCCCGGTGATGCTGGCGCTCGCGTCCCGGGTGGGCATCGCGCCGGTACCGCTCGCGATGACCACGGTCTGGCTGGCCAACACGGCGAGCCTGCTGCTGCCGGTCTCCAACCTCACGAACCTGCTCGCCGCCAACCGGGTCGCGCTGTCACCGCTGGGGCTGGCGGGACGCATGTGGGTACCGCAACTGGCCGCCATCGCCGTGACAATGGCTTGTCTGTGGCTTTTCTTCTGGCGGCGGGGCAGGCGTGGGGCACCGGAGCAGGCGCCAACGTCGCCCGTGGACGGCCCCCGGCCGGCCGCCGCGCCGGTCTCCGGACCGGGCGCGGCCCGCGCCGACGACGTGCGCGCGGACACCGCTGACCGGTATGTGCCCCCCGGGGTGCACCGCCCCGCCGACCCGGTCCTCTTCCGCGTCTGCGCGCTCGCCTGCGCCGGTTTCCTGCTGGCCATCCTGGTGGCCGACGTACCGCTGTGGATGGCCTCCGCGACGGCCGCTGCGGTGGCGGTGGCGGCGTTCGCGGTACGGCACCGCTCCGCGCTCCGGCCGTCCCTGATCCCCTGGCGGCTGCTCATGATGGTGCCGGGCATGTTCCTCGTGGTCGAGACCGTCGACGCGCACGGTCTGCACGACCTCCTCGCGGCGGCGGTCGGCCACGACGGCGGCACGCTCGGCCTGGTCCGTGCGGCGGCGGTCGGCGGCGGCCTGTCGAACGCCCTCAACAACCTCCCCGTCTACCTGGCCGGGGAGGCCGCCGTCCCGGTCGCCAACCACGACCAGCTCCTCGCCCTGCTGATCGGCACCAACGCGGGCCCGGTGGTGACGCCGTGGGCCTCCCTGGCGACGCTGCTCTGGTACGAGCGCTGTGTGGCGCACGGGGTGCGTGTACCGGTGGCACGCCTGATGGGAACGGGCGCGGTCCTGGCCACGGCGGCGGTGCTGGCGTCGGTGACGGCGCTGGCGCTGACGCGCTAGGTGTGTGTCCCGGGAGGTCGGTTCATGCGGTCCGCCCGGTGATCCGTGAGAAGGCCCCTGGTTCCCGGCTGTCCGTGGCCCGCATGCGACGGTCAGGGGCGCTCGTGGCAGCGCCCCTGACCCGCCCTGCCTTTCC
Organism: Streptomyces sp. NPDC107581; assembly: GCF_055657175.1. Taxonomy (NCBI): domain Bacteria; kingdom Bacillati; phylum Actinomycetota; class Actinomycetes; order Kitasatosporales; family Streptomycetaceae; genus Streptomyces; species Streptomyces sp. NPDC107581. Next base: position 173,359 of record NZ_JBVKBH010000013.1, on the reverse strand, counting down.
GCGGGGCCGTTGTCCGGTCAGGCTGCGGAGACCGCGCACTGGCCGCGGTCGGCCTTCATGGGGCCGGCGGCGCTGGGCCTGACCTCGAAATCGAAGATGGAGGTGGGGATGTACAGCGAGCAGCAGGCGTTGGGGATGTCCACGATGCCGCTGATGCGTCCCTCTACGGGAGCGGAGCCGATCAGCAGGTAGGCCTGCTCTCCGCTGTAGCCGAACTTCTTGAAGTACTCGACGGCGTTGAGGCAGGCCCGGCGGTAGGCCAGCGTCGCGTCCAGGTAGTAGTTCGTGTCCGTGTCGTGGTCGACGGATATTCCGATGAAGGTGAGGAACTCCGTGTACCTCGGCTCGACGTTGCCCGGTTCGAACACCGGGTTGGTGGAGATGCCGTACTTCTCCATGCCGCCCTTGATCAGGTCGACGTGGAAGTCGATGAAGCCGCCCATCTCGATGGCGCCGCAGAAGGTGATCTCCCCATCGCCCTGGCTGAAGTGCAGGTCACCTCCGGAGAGCTTGGCGCCTTTGACGTGTACGGGGTAGAAGACCCGCGATCCCCGGGTGAAGTTCTTGATGTCGTGGTTGCCTCCGTTCTCCCGGGCCGGCACCGTGCGGGCGCCTTCCTCGCCTATCTGCCGCGCGAGGTCCCCGGTGGCCGTGCCGGCGAGCGCGTTGCTGGCGTCCGGCGGTACGGCGAGCGGCGGGACCCGGTTCGGGTCGGTGTCGATCAGCGCCTTCTCGCGGGCGTTCCAGCGGGCGAGCATCTCGGTGGACGGGGCGGTTCCGAACAGCCCGGGGTGGGTGATTCCGGTGAAGCGGATGCCGGGCAGGTGGCGGGAGACCGCCTGCTGGCCGTGGAAGTCCCATATCGCCTTGTAGGCGTCCGGGAAGTAGTCCGTCAGGAAACCTCCGCCGTTGGCCTTGGCGAAGATGCCGGTGTAACCCCAGCTCTGGCCCGCCGCGTCACCGCTCTGCTGGGGCACGGGGCCGAGGTCGAGGATGTCGACGACGAGCAGGTCGCCGGGTTCGGCGCCTTCCACGCCTATGGGTCCGCTGAGCATGTGCGGGATGGTGAGGTCGATGTCCCGTACGTCGTTGGCGGAGTCGTTGTTGTTGATCTGGCAGTCGGTCCAGTCACGGCATTCCATGCGGAACTCCGCCCCTGGCTTCACCATGACGGCCGTGGGGACGTCCGGATGCCACCTGTTGTGTCCGGGGACGTCCTGATCACGCATGGACTTGGTCTGGTCCACTTTGAAGATGACTTCGGGCATGACAGCCTCTCAATTCCGATCCGGTCAGGACGTTGTGTCCGTACTTCCGGCTGCCCCGGCCGGGGCGGCCTGCCGCGGCTTCCTGGTGAGCGGCCACAGCAGCCCGAACACGACGACGGCAAAGACTCCGAGAGCGATGGCGATCTCCGTGGTGTGCTTCCAGTAGCCGGACAGCAGCAGGGCCGCGGGAATGACACCGGTGACCCAGCCCTCGATCGCCGTCACCCAGCCCACGTAGTCGGTCAACTGCGTCTTCTTCAGGCCGAGCAGCAGGAAGAACAGGAACCACAGGAAGGCCCAGTAGAGCCAGATGACTCCGAACGGGTAATCCTTGAAGAGGTGGAAATTGACGAACGAATACCCCAGGGCCACGATGGCCACAAAGAGGGAGTAGTAGCCGATGCAGTTATTTTCGATCTCGGCGAGCAGGGCAATTCCCACATAGAGGTAGGTGAAACCGAACAGATAGATCCCGGAGGCCGCCAGAATCTTCATGGGGTCATCACCGGCCGTGAAGATGAGGTAGGTCGGCGTCAGTACCTGCAAGGCGCCCACGAAAAGGTTGAAAATCCCTGCGGACTTGCCGTCGACCTTCCCGAGCAGCAACAGCCCGTTGATGAACAGCACCGCACCGACGAAGAGCAGTCCCACGTTACCCACGGAGACGCACCTCCTAGGTTCGAGCGGGGAGGACGTCCGTGTCCGGATGTCGACGCAAAGAAACGTTCTGCCGTGCCGATCAGCCCCTCAGGGCCGCGGCAACCGTGACAGCGCGGGGTGCGGTTTTCTACGCACCCTCCTGCCTGGCGGCACTTCGGACACCACCGCCGGGCTCTCACGGGACTGTTCCTCCCGGGCGTGGAGCGCAGCGACCGAACTCGAGGTCCGTGCGAAACCGGGGGCGGAGTACACACGCCGTCCCGCACCCGCGCAATCAGGGCAGTCCCAGGCTTTGGGTGCCGTGCCGATCGGCAACTGCACTTCGAATGCCCCGCAGCAGCTGCATAGATATTCGTAGGTTGCCATCAGCAGCCTCCGACGCTTCTTTTCTCACTTCCAGGAGACGTCTCGTAAATCTCTGTGTCAAGCCAGAGATGCCGGCCGGCGACGAGTGGAGAAGGCCGCACGAGCGCCACGGAAACATGCCGATAAAATTGGTGTGCGGGCCGTGGCGACGGATTCGCGTCACCGCAGGCTCGGCACCCCGTCACGGGCTCGGGATTCTCGAGGGGAGCGGCGCCGTGGGAGAGGCGCTCAGGCTCAGGGACGCCCGGCGCCGGCACGTGCACGTGTTCACCGTCGTCGCCGTGGGCGGATCGGCGGGCGCCTGCGCGCGGTACGCGGCCGCGTTGCTGTGGCCGGCCGGCGCGGCGGACTTCCCCTGGACCACGCTGTGCGTGAACGCCGTGGGATGCCTGATCATCGGTGCCTTCATGGTGGTGATCACCGAGGCGTGGACCGCGCCGCCGTTGCTGCGCCCGTTCTTCGGCACCGGGGTCCTCGGCGGCTTCACGACCTTCTCGACGTACTGCGCCGACATCGAGCGCCTGGTGCGGGAGGACAGGGCCGGCATCGCCCTGGCCTACCTGGCACTGACCGTGGTCGCGGCGATGACCACCGTGACGATCGGCGTGGCCGGCGCCCGCAGACTCCTCCAAGCGATGAGGGGATGAGGGGATGAGGGGACCGAGATGAGACTCCGAGGACGCGCACTGCATCTGGCGATATTCGTCGACGACACCGACACGTGGCATCACAAGCCCCTGTTCACGGAGATCGTGCACCGTGCCCACCAGGCCGGGCTGGCCGGGGCGACCGTGCTCCGCGGCGTGGAGGGGTTCGGCGCGAGTTCGATCGTCCACACGACACGGCTGCTGTCCATGGCGGAAGACCTGCCGGCGGTGGTCGTCATCGTCGACGAGGAGGAACGGATCCGCACTTTCCTGTCACAGCTGGAGGAGTTGCCCATCGAGGGTCTGATCACCGTGCACGAGGTCGAAGTGGTCCGCTACGCAGGCCGGGAGGCCGAGAGCGAATGAGATTCCTGCTGGTCGCACTCGGCGGCGCCGTCGGTGCCCCCTTGCGGTACCTCACGGACCGGGTGGTCCAGGCCCGTCACGACACCACCTTTCCGTGGGGCACCTTCGCCGCCAATGCCACCGGGTCGATGATTCTGGGCGCGCTGACGGGAGCGGTCCTGGCCGGGGCCGCCTCGCAGAATGTGCAACTCCTCCTGGGCACCGGCCTGTGCGGAGCCCTGACCACGTACTCCACGTTCTCCTACGAGACGCTGATGCTGGCCGAGGCCGGGGCGAGGTTCCTCGCGGCGGTCAACGTGCTCGTCTCGGTCATCGCCGGACTCGGGGCCGTCTTCCTCGGTCTGACCCTGGCGCAGGCCGTGTTCGGATAGGCAGCGGGTGCCCGACGTTCTGCCCGCATGCCTATCCACCCGCATGCCTGTCCAATGGTCCCGTGCCGTTGGCGGGGATTGAAGCGGCGGCACGCACTCGACTAAAATCGGAAGATCCTCGGTGTCCGGCCCGGTTTACCCCTACAGCGGACGCACCGATGGAGGACGGCCATGGCAAAGATTCTTGCGGTGCTCTACCCCGACCCGGTCGGCGGATACCCTCCGGACTACGCCCGTGACGAAATTCCCAGGATCACCGGATATCCGGGCGGACAGACCGCGCCGACCCCGCGAGCCATAGATTTCACCCCGGGCCAGCTCCTCGGCTGTGTCTCGGGCGAGCTGGGACTGCGCACATTTCTCGAGGACCGGGGCGACACCTATGTCGTGACCAGCGACAAGGAAGGGCCCGGCTCCACCCTGGACCGCGAGCTGCCCGATACCGACGTGGTGATCTCGCAGCCCTTCTGGCCCGCTTACCTGACCCCCGAGCGGATCGCCGCCGCTCCCCGCCTCAAACTCGCGATCACCGCGGGCATCGGCTCGGATCACGTCGACCTGCCGAGCGCCATCGACCACGGCATGACGGTGGCGGAGGTGACGTTCAGCAACAGCATCAGCGTCTCCGAGCACGCCGTGATGCAGATCCTCACCCTGGTGCGCGACTACATGCCGGCCCACGAGTGGGTGACCGCCAAGAAGGGCTGGAACATCGCGGACAGCGTCTCCCGCTCCTACGACATCGAGGGCATGGACGTCGGCGTCCTCGGCTCCGGCCGCATCGGCCAGGCGGTACTGCGCCGCCTCAGGCCGTTCGACGTCCGCCTGCACTACCACGACGTGCACCGGCTCCCCGAGGAGGTCGAGGAGGAACTGGGGCTGACCTGGCACCCCGACGCGCGTTCGCTGGCCTCTTCGGTCGACGTGCTGTCGATCCACACTCCGCTGCATCCGCAGACGAAGAACCTCTTCGACGACGACATGATCGGCGCCATGAAGCGGGGCTCCTACATCGTCAACACCGCACGCGCGCTCATCTGCGACCGGGACGCCGTGGTACGCGCGCTCAACAGCGGGCAACTGGCCGGTTACGCCGGTGACGTCTGGTATCCGCAGCCGCCGCCCGCGGACCACCCGTGGCGCACCATGCCGCACGAGGCGATGACACCGCACGTGTCCGGCTCGACCCTCTCGGCACAGGCCCGCTACGCGGCCGGTACCCGGGAGATCCTGGAGTGCTGGTTCGACGGGCGGCCCATCCGCACGGAGTACCTGATCGTCGACGGCGGCGGGCTCGCCGGAGCAGGAGCACGCTCCTACACGGTCGCCGGATAGCGAATAACGCCGGCGGGCGGGAAATCAGCCGGAGATTCACGAAGATCCACCGGGCGAATGGGGCATGGCCTTCGCAACGCGTCGCGCCCACTGCGGTCTGCACCCTTGTGAGGCGATTCACCCCAAAACCACTGGACCGGGCCCAACCGATGCCTTTAGCGTCCTTAAATAGGTTGATTTTTTTCCTTATGCGAAGGCACCGGCGCCGCGCATACCGTCTCGCATACGACCCTGGGTGTACGCCGGGAAGGTGGATCAGTGAGCAGCATGGACGCCGTATGGGTACGGAGCGTGAATGGCATTCAGATGCATCACGTGACCGACCTTCAGGATGCCGGAAGGTTTCTGGGCAACGCAGCGATGGCATTGCGGGCCGCACACGTGAGGACCGGCACCGACCACTACTCCGGCATCGCCGCCGAGCTCAAGGTTCTGATGGAGCGCGTGCGAGAGCTGGAGGACGAGGCGCGGACGAAGATGCACGACCTCCACTCCACCGATCCCGAGCGGTTCGCCCGCTGCCGGGACGGCCACGAGCCCTGGCCCGGCGAGATCCCCGCGGGGTTCATCCCCCGCCACACCTGCCGGGACGAGTGCCTCTACCACGACCACGACGTCCTCGACGCCCTCATGCAGTGCACCTGCGGCCAGCCGCCGTGCCGGGCCTGCGAGATCGGCGGAAAGCTCTGATCCGTTCGTCACGGCAGCCGTGGACGAGCCGGGTTCACAGGTAGTCGTCGTACGGCGAACGGGGCCGGTCGGCGCCCGTGCCGTCGGTGGAGTGCCGCGAGGGGGTGACCCTGCCAGGAGTGGTCAGGCGACGGCGGCGCCACAGCAGGCCGGCGGCGAGGAGGACCAGCAGGGCCGGCGGCAGCACCCACGCAGTGGGCAGGCCCGGTCCGGACCCACCCGATCCGTCGCCGGCCACGGGCTTACCCGGTCCGTCACCGTCACCGTCCTCGGACGTGCCGTGTTCCGCTGCCGCCTGGCGCGGAGTGCCGGAGCCCAGCCAGAGCGGGTCGTCGGCCCCGGCCCCGCCGGCCGGTGTCGTCAGGGAAGCCCCGATGTCCTTCGGCAGATCCGAGTAGCGCTCGGCGAAGGAGCTGTCCGGGAGTTTCCGCAGCGGCACGGAGGTGAGGTCCACGCCCCCGTACACATAGGTGTACGTGTAGATCGTGTTTCCCCTGGTCTCCTTGCGGGTGTAGCGGTAGTCGCCCTTGGTGTACGAGCGGACGTACTGGTCGAAGGTGTCCCTGGGCTTCCAACCGGTCCTGGTCGTCCAGGAGTTGATGTCACCGTGGTCGACGAGATCGCGGTAGGTGGTGTGCCGGGAGACGCTCAGGTCCCGGTACCACTGGGCGGCGACGCGGGAGAGGTGGACGCGGCGCAGGTCGGCGTAGTGCGAGTCGGTGTTCACCAGCCGGGTGAGCCTGGGCAGGATCAGGCTGCGGAAGAGCGACTCGTTGTGCCTGCGGGTCGACTCGTCCTCCTTGGGGCAGTCGCCCAGCTCGCTCTGCCCTTTGGGGAGACGGATGTACTCGGACTCCATCCTGACCCTGAGCGGCGCCTTGAGGATGTACAGCTTGTCACCGTCGACGTGGACGTCGGCCGGGTCGGGCACGATCCACACGCGTGACGACGAGCAGGTGCCCTGCAGCCGGTCGTGGTACTCCTTGCCCAGCTCCGTGGCCGGGTGGATGAGCCGGCCCACGTCCTTCTTCAGCCGCAGGTCCGCCTGGAGCATGACCCGGCCCACGTCCGTACGGCCCATGTCGGCGTCGACGATGCGGTCGGGTTCGGTGGGGTTGAGGTTCACCCAGAACGTCGAGGGGTTCAGCTCCAGCCAGACGAAGAAGGCGTCCGAACTGAGCCGGGCTGCGTTCGTCCCGTCCGTCGGAGAGGTTACGCCGGTGGTGGAGGCGGGGGCCTCGAAGGAGTACTGCAGGCCGCTGCCGTCGCCCGGGTCGGAGAGGTAACGCAGCTGGAGGGCGGAGAAGTCGATGCCGCCGGGTGCCTGGGCGACGGGTCCGGCCAGTGCGCGGCCCAGCCCGCTCGGGGCGGCCCGCTCAGCGGCCTTCGCGTCCGGCTCCCCGCAGTCGGCCGCCACGACGTGGCGGCCCGCCGCTCGTGCGAGGACACCGGAGCCGCCGCCCGTGAGCGGCGCCGCCAGCGGTGTCGCACAGGGTGCCGACGGCGTCTTCCCCCACAGATTCGCCAGCCGTTCCGCCTCCCGCGCCCGCTTGTCCAGCGTCCGCTGCCGCGCGCGTGCCACCGCCTTGGCGTTGCGCTCGCGGTCCGCGTCCGTCATGTTCGCCTCGTGGTCCGCGACCGCGGCGGCGTTGAGGATGCGCTCCCTGCGCTGGTACGAGCCCTCCCCCTGCTTGGTCATCCAGCGCACTTCGGTGTTGGCCGGGATCTTCGGCGCGCATCCGTCGCACGGCGACAGGTCGGAGTACAGGAGGAAGGTACGCGCGGGGTCCGTGACCCCCATGTACGTCAACTCCTGCGAGAAGAAGCGGATTTCGGAGTGCGCCCCGTCGACGTCGCCGGTGGAGGGGTTGTTGAAGGTGGGCACGATCACGAACCGCCCGACCTGCGGACGTCCGGCAAGGCCGAGCGACGTGTACAGCGCGGGGTCGTTCCGCTTCAGCTCCTCGGCCTCGACCACGCGGTAGCCGGTGGTGTCCACCTGGTCGAGGCCGGTGATGTCCACGAACCCGATGGCCAGGTTACGGCCGTAGGCCCGGTCGAGCCCGGCGGTCTTGCGCGCCTTCCACGCCATGTTGCCGACGGGGTCCTGGAACCACCTGGTGATCTGCTTGCCCCGGGGCTTCGGCGCCGGCTGCTTCTGCGCCCTGCCCTGGGCGGCGGTGTCGGCGGCCGCCGCGGGCCGGGCCGCCGCGACTCCCGGCGGCGGCACGGGCGTCAGCGTCAGCGCGACGGCGGTCGCACACGCGGACAGCCCCAGTGCGGCGCGACGTCTGAGAACACGGCATAAGAGTGCGGACAGCATGGGCTGCGGCTCCTTCCCCCGTTCCCGCGATTGTCCCCCTCGGCACCCGGATTCACCGGACGAGGCACCGACATCTTCACAGTGCCGATACAGCTCCGATGAACACCGACCAGGCGCGCGCCGTGAAGACGACCGCGGGACCGGTGGGGTTCTTGCTGTCGCGGACCGGGATGTGGGTGGGGGAAGCGGCGTCGTTCACTTCGAGGCAGTCGCCGCCGCTTTCACCGCTGTACGTCGACTTGCGCCAAGAGGTGACTTCGACGCAGTTGCTGCTGCCCCCTTCGCTGTACGACGACTTGCGCCAGCCGGACAGCACCGAGGCGTCAGGAATGGTGTGCTCGCTGCGCTTCATGTTCGTAATCCTCCGCGACGGACCTCAGCAGGTCCAGGGAACTTCGGTGCGACAGGGCATCGCCCAATGCGTGATCGTAAATCTCCTGGCACTCGCGCACCATGGACGGCAGTTCCATGATCCGCCCGCTCTTCACGCCTTCCGCATAGGCGATGGGCGGAAGGTCTTCGAACCACATGAGGGAGAGGAAGCCCGCCTGTAGGGCATGGGCGCCCAAGGCATACGGGAGCACGTGAACGCGGATACGGCGGCTCGCACCCAACTCTGCGATGTGACGCAGCTGCTCGCACATCACGACCGGCCCGCCGACCACACGCCGAAGCACTGCTTCATCGAGGAGGCAGCAGACCTCGGGTGAGTGGAAGCTGTCGAGAATGCGGGCTCGTTCCAGCCGCGTGGCGACAAGCTCGTCCAGTTCTTCGTCGCTCTTGCGCGGATGGCCGAAGCCCAGGACCTCGTATGCGTACTCCTTGGTCTGCAAGAGCCCCGGCACCACCGCAGGCGCATACTCCCGGATCTCTGTCGCCTTGCCCTCGAACTCCAGCGCATCCTCGAAGTACTCCGCAACCTTCCTGCCATCCAGCGTCGGCAGGAACCGCTCGAAGAACCCGCCCGTGTCCAGCACCTGATCGATCCGCCGCGCATCCTCCACATCCGGCCGTCGGCGCCCCGCCTCGATATGGGCGATGTGTGTGCGGGACATCACGACACGCTGGCTCAGCTCCTCCTGCGTGAGCCCGCCGCCTCCCTCCTCCGCTTCAGCTCCTGCCCGTACTGCTCCCGCGAGCGCGGATTGTCCTCGATGGCCACGTACTCAACTCCCGCAAGTGCGCACTCCGTTGTCACGCTCCGTCATCTACCGAGGTTACCCAGACCCACCTCACTCTGTGTCTGCATCACCACGGAAAGTGAAAGGCGTTGGCATGCAGCAGGACGAGGAAGAGGACATGATCGGCGCGTACCTCACGCTGAGGGTGCCCCGGGACGGGGGCCGGACCTGGGGACCGAGGGTGACGTACCGGCCGCCGAAGGACGCGGCGCCGATGGACCTGTCGGGGCGGTTCCCGCCGTGTGCGTGCCCCCGGTGCCGGGAGAGGACGCGGACGTAGCGACGAGGTCGAGCAGGTACGGCAGCACGTCGGGGCGCCCCGCGACGAAGGAGCGCCCCGTGTCCGGCCCGCTGAAGCCGCCGCCGAACTCGGCGCCGTCCAGGTGCCGCAGGGCCATCCCGGCCTCGCGGGCGAGCAGCGCACCGGCGGGCAGGTCGATGGCCTCGGCGCGGTAGCCGACGAAGCCGTCGATGTCGCCGCGGGCGAGCATGGCCCAGGCGACCAGGGGTGCCCAGAGCTGGAGCAGGCGCCGGGAGCGGAGTTCCAGGGTGTGCTTGAGGGCGCAGGCGGTGGGGTCGTCGCGGGCGACGGCGTGGCCCTGGGTCCAGGCGAGGAGCGGTCCGGCCGCGGGGAGCGGCCGTTCGCGGGCGGGGGCGGCGAGCCGGCCGCCGGGTCCGTGCGCGCCTGCGCCGCGCAGGGCGGACCAGGTGCGGCCGGTCATGGGGTCGTGGACGACGCCCACGACGGGGACGTCGTCCACGCACAGGGCGATGCCGACGACGTAGACGGGCAGGCCGATGACCACGTTGTTGCTGCCGTCGAGCGGGTCGACCAGCCAGGTGCGGCCGCTGCCGTCACCGGCGCCGTCGTGTGCGCCGGACTCCTCGGCGAGGATGCGGTCGTGCGGGAAGCGGTGGCGGATGCGGCCGACGACGAGTTGTTCGGCCAGGAGGTCCAAGTCGGTGACGACGTCGCCGAGCCGGCCCTTGGGACGGGCCGAGAAGCCGTCCGGGAAGCGGGACCGCAGGAGTGCTCCGGCCTCCTCCGCGGCGGCGACCGCCGTGCGGTGCTCGGGGGCGAAACCGGCCGGCGGGAGGGAGGGGTCAGGGTTCGGGCTCATGGATCCTCCTGAGGGCGGCCCGAGCGATCCGGGCGGTCTCGGTCGCGTCGCAGGTCCGGCGGACCATGCGGTGGCCCGGGGCCGACAGCGGGCCCAGGGACAGGTCCACCCGGCCGGGCAGGGTCCGTCCCAGCACCAGGGTGGCGGTGGGGCGGCCGTCCGGCACCGTGGTGGTGTGGAATTCACCCGCCGGGAGGGCGTAGGTCTGGCCGCGCCGGCTGGTCTGTTCCGCGCCGGGCAGACAGCGCACGAGCCGCTCGGTGGGACGGACGCGGTCGACGCCGGAGGGGTCGCTGAGCACCTCGAACACGCGGTGGGTGGGTTCCCCGGCCGTGTCGTCGACGTCCATGCGCCGGTTGCCGAGGCGGCCGTACAGGACCGTACTGGTCAGGTCCCAGCTGTGGCAGTGCACTTGGGGCACCGCTTCGGCGGGCTCGGCCCCGAAGGCCCCGAAGGCCCCGAAGACATGGACGCAGACCCCGTCGTCACCGTCGCGCAGGATCGGCAGACAGGCGAACCCCAGGGGGTGGTGCACCGCGCTCAGGGGGCGGCGGCCCGAGACGATCCGGTGCAGTTCGGACGCGGCGTGCCGCGTCAGCTCGGCGGTGGCGTGCCGCCGGGCGGCCCGTTCCAGGGCCGGGTAGTCCATCGTGTCCCCCTTGGCCGGAACACGGCGCTCACCCGCGGTAGGGGTTCTCCGCGCGCAGCGCCTTGTCGATGATGTCGCCGACGTCACGGTCGGTGAAGCTGGACGACAGCGGCAGGCCGAGCCGGTCGAGCAGTCGTCTCACCTCGTCGACGGTCGGCTCGTCACTCAGCGGGACGGCCTCCCGCAGGTCGAGCTTGACCGCCTGCTCCCTGTTCTGGTGCAGCTCGGTGACGTAGTAGTCGTACAGCGGCCGGTCCCGCTCGACGTACAGGCTGACCCGGCGCGGGTCGTCCTGGGTGATGATCAGGCAGGTGTCGGAGAGGTCGAAGCGCAGGGCCGGGGCCACCGAGGAGAGGTGGACGTCGATCTCCAGGGTGTCCAGCCGCTGCCGGTGCCAGACGGCGGCGACCACGGTGGCGTACGACTCCTTACGGGTGCGCTCGGTGGTCCACCGGGCGAAGTCGCCGCCGTGGTCCTGGCCGAAGGTGCGGCGGAACCGAGCGTAGGCGGCGCAGGCCTGGTCGTCGGCCGGGTTGACGATGTCGATCTTCATGCTGAGGGAGCGGCGCTGCCGCTGCGCCTCCAGGACGCACTCCGGCAGGGTGACGGCCCGCAGGTAGGTGCCGGTGCCGCCCTTGAACACCCAGCGGGCGGTGTTCCGCCGGGCCCGCTCGTGCGCCAGCGCCACCTCCGCCCCGGCCAGGGTCCGCACCATGGCCAGGTCCTCGATGGCGCGGCTGGTCCCCTCGGTCGCCCGGTGGATGTCGGCCACCCGGCGTCTGCGTTCGGTCAGGGAGCCGAAGACGAGCCCGGCGAGGACCAGCAGGGTGGCGCCGGAGACGATGTTGGAGTCCATGTTCTGGTTCAGGACGTCCATGATCCCGACCACCAGGGCGACACCGATGGCGACGACCCCGTCCGCGTTCCTGACCGCCCAGGCGATCGAGTCCTCCAGCCGGTGCCCGGCCCCCTCCGTTGTCCTGCGCGTCACGTCCACCCTCCCCCGACGGTGGCTTCCATCGTAGGAGGAACGGCACGCCCGCAGCCATGCCTCAATCGGCCTTAGCGGCCGGCGGCCTGGACGGACGTGTGCGCCCCGCAGGGACGGGATGTCCCGCGCGGTGCGAGGACGCGCCGGAGCCAGCGGGTGCGGGCGTCGCGGGCCTCCTGGCTGAGAGCCGCCCGTGGTGCGAAGGTGTCGAAGCCGTGGCACGCGCCGGGCCATACGTGCAGTTCGGCCTGGCCGCCTGCCTGCCAGAGCGCCTGGGCGTAGGCCACGTCCTCGTCCCTGAGGGTCTCGGCCGACCCGACGTCGATGTAGGCCGGGGGCAGCCCGGACAGATCCGTGGCGCGGGCGGGAGCCGCGTACGGCGGCAGGTCCGCGGCGCCGTACCGGTCGCCCAACAGGGCCTGCCAAGCGGTGGCGTTGGAGATCCGGTCCCAGGTGTCGAGGCCGGCCATCTGGTGGCTGGAGTCGGTGTCGCCGCGGTCGTCGAGCATCGGGCACAGGAGCAGCTGCCCGACGGGGGCGGGGCCGCCGCGGTCACGGGTGAGCAGGGCGAGTGCCGCGGCGAGTCCGCCACCGGCGCTCTTCCCCCCGATGACGACACGGTCCGCGTCGACTCCGAGTCGGGCCGTGTGTTCCGCCACCCAGACGAACCCGGCGTAGCAGTCCTCCACCGGTCCGGGGTACCGCACCCGCGGCGCCAACCGGTACTCGACGCTGACGACGGCCAGCCCCAGCGGGAGGGCCCATTCGCGCAGCAGCCGCGGCAGGACGGACCACGCATTGCCCGTGATCATTCCGCCGCCGTGCATGTAGTACAGCAGCGGCAGCGGCCCGGCGATCCCGGCGGGCCGTGCGCTCACGAGCGTGACGTCCGGCGCGCCCGCGGCGCCCGGCACCCGCAGCTCATCCACCTCGAACCGGCCGCCGGCCCGGAGATCCGCGAGCCTCGGCCGGGGCCGGGCCGCGGCGTCCCGCGCCTGCCGGACCGCGAGGTTCTCCGGCGTGAACGGCTCCCTCACCCCGTCCCCCGACTCGGCCAGCACCGCACTCAGTTCGGGGTCGAGAGGGGGCGCACCGCCGGCCGTCCGCGCGAGGTCCATGCGGGTAGTCAATCACCTGCCGGGCCGGAGGCGGTGACCGCTAGTGGGTGAAGTCGATCGGGCCGGAGCGGTCGACGAAACGCCCCGAGCCGGCGCCGGGCCCTTCGGTCGCGAGACGTACGACCGCGTCGGTGCCTTCGGTGACGGTCTGGAAACCCCTGTGGGCGTTGAGGTCGGTCGCCGTGTAGCCGGGGTCGACGGCGTTGACGCGGATGTCCTTGAAGGCCTTGGCGTACTGGGTGGTCAGCATCGTCAGGGCCGCCTTCGAGGCGGTGTAGAGCGGCGAGATCACCGTGGACTCGACCCGCGACGGGTCGTGGGTGATGGCGAGCGAGCCCAGTCCGCTGCTGACGTTGATGATGACCGGGTCCGCCGAGCGGCGCAGCAGCGGCAGGAAGGCGGTAGTCGTCCTGATCGCGCCGAAGAGGTTGACGTCGAACACGCCGATCGCGTCCGCGCCGGTCAGCTCGCCGGGGTCGACGTGCCGACCGGTGACGCCGGCGTTGTTGACCAGAACGTCGATCACGCCTTCGTGCGCGGCGACGTCGGCCGCCGCGGCTGCGACGGAGGCGTCGTCGGTGACATCGATCGGGACGAACCGCGCGCCCAGCGCGGCGGCTGCGGCAGCGCCCCGCTCCGGATCGCGGGCCCCCACGATCACGGTGTGCCCGAGTGCGACGAGACGGCGGGCGGTCTCGTAGCCGAGTCCCTTGTTGGCTCCGGTGATGAACGTGGTCGTCATGTATGCGATCGTCCTCGGCTCAGCGGATCCGTGCCAGGGACTGCCGGGCCGCAGGAACGGCAGTCCCGGGTTCGAGCCGGATCCGCGCCGAGGACTCCTGGGCCGCGGGAAGAGGCGTCATGGGGAGGGCGGCGCCGCGTGGAGGGGCGGCGCCGCGGCCGGTGCCATCCGGCGTGCCGGTGCCATCCGGCGTGCCGGTGCCATCCGGCGTGCCGGTGCTATTCGGCGTGCTCCCCTGCCGTGACCGGCTCGGCGAGACCTGCCGTCCACTTCTCCTCGATACGGCCGAACTTCCACACCAGCAGGGCGACCGCCCACGTGGCGAAGAACAGCCCGACGATGACGTAACCGATGATGTTCAGGTCCAGGCCGGAGACCCAGTCCCAGAACGCCCCGTGCAGGTCCGCCTTCTCGGCGATCAGGCCCAGCAGTTCGACGGTGCCGATGATGAGGGCGACGGCCACGGACAGGCCGGTGATGGTGAGGTTGTAGTAGACCTTGCGGACCGGCTTGGAGAAGGCCCAGCCGTAGGCGAAGTTCATGAACGAGCCGTCGATGGTGTCCAGGAGCGACATGCCGGCCGCGAACAGGATCGGCAGGCACAGGATGGCGTACCAGGGCAGGCCGGAGGCGGCGCCGGAACCGGCGAGCACGAGGAGCGCGATCTCGGTCGCCGTGTCGAAGCCGAGGCCGAACAGGACGCCCAGGGGGTACATCTGCCACGGCTTGGTGATCGACTTCATCACGCGGCCGAGGAGCCGGTTCATGAAGCCGCGGTTGTTGAGCTGCTCCTCCAGGGCCGCCTCGTCGAAGTGGCCGGAGCGCATCTCACGGAAGACCTTCCAGATCCCGGCCATGATCACCAGGTTGATGATCGCGATGACGTAGAGGAAGGTGCCGGAGACGGTCGTCCCGATCCAGCCGGTGACGCTGTGCAGCTGGGAGTCGTCGTTCTCGACCGGCCCCGCCAGCGACTTGACGCCGAGGGAGAGCAGGAAGGCGAGGGCGAAGACGATGGTGGAGTGGCCGAGGGAGAACCAGAAGCCGACCGACATCGGCCGCTGCCCCTCGTTCATCAGCTTCCGGGTGGTGTTGTCGATGGCGGCGATGTGGTCGGCGTCGAAGGCGTGCCGCATGCCGAGGGTGTAGGCGGTGATGCCGATGCCGATGCCGAAGGTCTTGGTGCCCAGGCTGTAGTGCTCCGGGGCGACGATCGCGACCAGGATGAACCAGCCGATGACGTGCAGCGCCAGGATGAAGGCGGCCATACCGCCCACGCGTGCCCATTCCCTGCGGGTCATCGACGTACGTATGCGGTGCCACGAGATGCCGCGGGCGGCGGCCGGAGCGGTCGGCCGGGCGGAGGCGGAATCAGGAGCGGTGGTCATGGGGCGTGACCCTTACTTTTCGGCTAGCGGCTGTTTTCAGCCGCGCCTTCTAGGTTTCTGCGAATTGGTTGCAGCTACAAGATGGCCGCAGCAAAGGCCATGTCAGGTTTCGGTCAATGGCTCGAAAAGACTGCTGCTCAAGGCGGGCGCACGGATCGAGCCGGAACACCTGCTCGGGATCGGGCACGGCGCGCACACCCTTGAGGACGGCCGGCCCGGGGGCGCCGCCGGACCGAGGGCGAGGGTGCTCTGCGGACCGCGGGCGTAGGAGCCGACGCCTGGGGGGGGGGACAGGTGCGCACTCCACCGGGCGGCGACTCGCACGCCCGTGCTCGGTTCACAGTCCGGCTGCGCTTATTGCACCATGGCCGCCGGGATGGCCGGGACCGCTGGGATGGCCGGGACCGCTGGGGCATCGGGGACCCGCTAGGTCATCCGGGGCATCCGGGTCTGCACGGGCGACGAGCTTCTCAGCCTGCGCGCCCGCCCGCCGTCCATGGCCGCACCGGCACGGCCGGGCGGCTCGGCGCCGGGACGCGCGGGGTCACAGGGGCTGGATCCGTGCGTGCAGGAGACAGAATTCATTGCCCTCGGGGTCGGCCAGGACGTGCCAGGTCTCGGTACCGGTCTGGCCGACGTCGGCGGGCCTGGCGCCGAGAGCGAGCAGCCGCTCCAGCTCGGCGTCCTGGTCGCGGTCGGTGGCGTTGACGTCGATGTGCAGCCGGAGCTTCCCGGCCCGCGGGACGCTGCTGGGGCTGAGGACGAGGGTGGGCTGCGGGCCTCCGAAGCCGGCGTCGGGCGGCCCGATCTCGATGCTTCCGTCGTCTTCCCGGCCGAGTTCGACGTAGCCGAGGACCTCGCTCCAGAACGCGGCGAGCCGGCCCGGGTCGGCAGCGTCGATGACCAGCTCACTGATGCGGCATGCCATGCCCGTCAGTGTACGGAGACAACCCGGGGGCCGACCGCCGTCCGCGGCAGGGCGTCCGACGACGCGGAATCCCCGGCACCGATCACCGTCCTGGCAGGATGGCGGCATGGAACGTGTGCTTGGAATCGGTGGATACTTCATGCGGGCCGCCGACCCGGCGGCCCTGACCGCGTGGTACCGCGACTGCCTGGGCCTGGACGTCGATGAGAACGGCCTGTGGCGTCAGGAAGCCGGGCCCACGGTGTTCGCGACGTTCGAGTCCGAGACCGACTACTTCGGGTCCCGCGCCCAGCAGACCATGCTCAACTTCCGGGTCCGCGACCTGGATGCGATGCTCGCGCAATTGCGCGCCAAGGGAGCGGACGTGGCCGAGGAGACGCAGGACATGGAGGGTGTCGGCCGCTTCGGCTGGGTCACCGATCCCGAGGGCCACCGGATCGAACTGTGGCAGCCCGCCTGACCACGCCTCCAAGCAGCCGGTGAGGCGCCGACGGCCCACCGGGCGACCGATGGTCCGACGGTCCCTCTCCTGTGCCGAGCGGAACCCCTCGTCACAACGTCTCCCGGCGCCCCTACAAGCCCACGATCTTGTTCCACCGCTTGGCGAACTCCACCCGTTCCGTCGACGTGATGTCGCGGGCGATCGCGAGCCGCTTGCGCATCGTGGTGTCGGGGAAGATCAGCGGGTTGTCGGCCAGGGCTGCCGTGTCCTTGTCCTTGGAGGCGGCCAGCACCTCCTTGGCCGCCGGGACCGGGCAGACGTAGTTGACCCAGGCGGCGAGCTTCGCGGCGACCTCCGGCTCGTAGTAGTAGTCGATCAGCCGCTCGGCGTTGGCCTTGTGGCGGGCCCGGTTGGGGATCATCAGGGAGTCCGACCACAGCTCGGCGCCCTCCTCGGGCACGAGGAAGCGGATGTCGGGGTTGTCCGCCTGGAGCTGAATGACGTCCCCGGAGTAGGCCTGACAGGCCAGGACATCGCCGCTGACCAGGTCCTTGGTGTAGTCGTTGCCGGTGAAGCGGCGGATCTGGCCCCGCTGGACCTCCCGCTCCACCTGGTCGCAGACCCGGTGGAAGTCGTCCGCCGTCCACCGGGTGATGTCCACGCCGTTGCCCTGCATCAGCAGCGCGAACGCCTCGTCGAGTCCGGACAGCAGCGTCACCCGCCCCTTGAGGTCGCTCGCCCAGAGGTCCTTCACATGCCGGATGTCGCGGCCCAGCTTGCGGCGGTTGTACGCGATCCCGGTGATGCCCGACTGCCACGGCATCGTGTACCGGCGGCCCGGGTCGAAGCCGGGCGAGCGGAGCAACGGGTCCAGGTACTTCGCCACGTTCGGCTGCCGGGCGCGGTCCATCCGCTGCACCCAGCCGAGCCGCACGAACCGCGCGCACATCCAGTCGCTGACGACGATCAGATCGCGGCCGGTCGACTGGTGGTTCATCAGCGCGGGGCTGATCTTGCCGAAGAACTCGTCGTTGTCGTTGATCTCCTCGGTGTAGTCGACGGAGATGCCGGTGCGCTTCTCGAAGGCGTCCAGCGTGGGCCGCTTGTTCGGGTTCTTGTCATCGGTGTCGATGTACAACGGCCAGTTCGCCCAGGTCAGCTTCCGGTCGGCGGCGGACTCGTCGGGTACGGCACGGTCACCGGGCTTGACGTAGGCGGCGGGCACCCCGCAGCCGGCCAGTGCGCCGAGCGCGGCGGTGCCGCCGAGCGCGCGCAACAGGGAACGGCGGGAGACGGAACGCGGAAGCGAGGATGTCTGGGGCACTACGGCAGCATGCCTCGGTGCCCCGCGCACGGACAATCGACGCTGCGTCGAGCCCACCGGGCGGGATCCGACACCTTGTCGATCAGCGATGGCCCGTCGGTCGGCGCGATGGCCCGTCGGCAGCGGCGACGGCGGCGGTGACGCCCCGCGCCCGCTGCGGGGCGACAGTGTGTCGACGGCGGAGTTTGTCGGCCGCCGACGGCGCGGCACGGTGGCGGCGCAGGCGCGGCAGACGGAGCGGCCCCCGGACGGGGAGGTGTCCCGTCCGGGGGCCGAGGTCCCTGGTGCCTTTGGCGTCCCTGGTGTCCCTGGTTTCCCTGGGGTCCCTGCTGCGGACGAGCCGCACGAGGCCCCTGACGCCCCTGAGGCCCCTGAGGCCCCTGAGGCCCCTGAGGCCCCTGAGGCCCCTGAGGCCCCTGAGGCCCCTGAGGCCGACGATCCCCGCACGAGGTATCTGAAACCCCTGCTGCGGACGAGCCGCACGAGATCTCCGGGGCCCTAGAGGCCCTTGAGGCGGACGAGCCGCACGAGGCCCTGAGGCCCGTCCCTGAGGCCGGTCCCTGAGGCCCCGGTGCGGCTGAGCCCTCCGCGGTTTACGCGTCCAGCGACGTCATCACGTGCTTGATGCGCGTGTAGTCCTCGAACCCGTACGCCGACAGGTCCTTGCCGTAGCCGGACTTCTTGAAGCCGCCGTGGGGCATCTCGGCGACCAGCGGGATGTGGGTGTTGATCCACACACAGCCGAAGTCGAGCTTCTTGGACATGCGCATCGCGCGGCCGTGGTCCTTGGTCCACACCGAGGAGGCGAGGGCGTACTCGACGCCGTTGGCCCACTCGACGGCCTGGTCCTCGTCCGAGAAGGACTGCACGGTGATGACCGGGCCGAAGACCTCGTTCTGGACGATCTCGTCGTCCTGGTTGAGCCCGGAGACGACGGTCGGGGCGTAGAAGTAGCCCTTGTCGCCGACCCGCTGGCCGCCCGCCTCGACCTTGGCGTGGGCGGGCAGGCGCTCGATGAAGCCGGCGACCTGCTTGAGCTGGTTCGGGTTGTTCAGCGGGCCGAACAGGACGTCCTCGTCGTCCGGCTGCCCGGTCTTGGTCTCGGCGGCAGCCTTGGCGAGCGCGGCCACGAACTCGTCGTGGATGGACTCCTGGACCAGCACCCGGGTGGCGGCCGTGCAGTCCTGGCCGGCGTTGAAGAAGCCGGCGACCGAGATGTCCTCGACGGCCTTGGCGATGTCGGTGTCCTCGAAGACGACGACCGGAGCCTTGCCGCCCAGCTCCAGGTGGACCCGCTTGAGGTCCTTGGAGGCGGACTCGGCGACGGACATGCCGGCGCGTACGGAGCCGGTGATGGAGGCCATCGCCGGGACGTCGTGCTCGACCATCGCGCGGCCGGTGTCACGGTCGCCGCAGATGACGTTGAAGACGCCCTTGGGCAGGATCGAGCCGATGATGTCGGCGATCAGGACGGTGGAGGCGGGGGTCGTGTCCGAGGGCTTGAGGACGACCGTGTTGCCCGCCGCGATCGCCGGGGCGAACTTCCACACGGCCATCATCATCGGGTAGTTCCACGGGGCGACCTGCGCGCAGACGCCGACCGGCTCACGACGGATGATCGAGGTCATCCCGTCCATGTACTCGCCGGCGCTGCGCCCCTCCAGCAGCCGGGCCGCACCCGCGAAGAAGCGGATCTGGTCGACCATCGGCGGGATCTCCTCGGAGCGGGTCAGCCCGACGGGCTTGCCCGTGTTCTCCACCTCGGCCGCGATCAGTTCCTCGGCGCGCTCCTCGAACGCGTCGGCGATCTTCAGGAGGGCCTTCTGCCGCTCGGCCGGGGTCGTGTCGCGCCAGGCCGGGAAGGCCGCCGCGGCCGCCTCCATCGCGGCGTCCACGTCCGACGCCCCGGACAGCGGAGCGGTGGCGTACGCCTCGCCCGTCGCGGGGTTGACCACCTCGGTGGTCCGTCCGTCGGCGGCGTCCCGGAACTCACCGTCGATGTAGTTGCGCAGACGACGCAGCTCGGTGCTCACTGCCGGCCTCCTGATCTGGTTCGAGGGTTCAAGCTGTGCAGCTCGTCCAGCCTGTACGGCTGTCCAATCACTGAGACACCCACCCTAGTCGCCGGACCCACGTTTTCAACACCCCCATCGCCACCACTTCTGCGAAATCCGCAAGTCTCGGACGTGCAAACAACGAATTTCATCGCTACGGCCTTGCGATACTGTCGAGACGTCGTGCACAGTGAGGTCGTGGCCAGTCGAAGCGCAGACCAGAGGGACTCGTCCCGCGAGTCCAGGAACGGCACCCCCCAGCTGGATGCCGTTTCCCTCGCCATCATTCAGCAGCTCCAGGAGGACGGCCGCCGGCCGTACGCCGCGATCGGCAAGGCCGTCGGCCTCTCCGAGGCGGCCGTGCGCCAGCGCGTCCAGAAGCTGCTGGACCAGGGCGTGATGCAGATCGTCGCCGTGACGGACCCGCTCACCGTGGGCTTCCGCCGACAGGCGATGGTCGGGGTCAACGTCGAGGGCGATGTCGAGTCCATCGCGGAAGCGCTGACCGGCATGTCGGAAGTCGAGTACGTGGTGATGACCGCGGGCTCGTTCGACATCCTCGCCGAGATCGTCTGCGAGGACGACGACCACCTGCTGGACGTCATCAACAAACGCATCCGGGCGCTGCCCGGCGTGCGCTCCACCGAGAGCTTCGTCTACCTCAAGCTCAAGAAGCAGACCTACATGTGGGGAACCCGATAACCGTGAGCTCAAAGGACCTCAGCCGCACCGCGTACGACCACCTGTGGATGCACTTCACCCGCATGTCCTCGTACGAGAACTCCCCCGTCCCGACCATCGTCCGGGGCGAGGGCACCTACATCTACGACGACAAGGGCAAGCGCTACCTGGACGGTCTGGCGGGTCTGTTCGTGGTCCAGGCCGGTCACGGCCGCACGGAACTCGCCGAGACCGCCTTCAAGCAGGCCCAGGAGCTCGCCTTCTTCCCGGTGTGGTCCTACGCCCACCCCAAGGCCGTCGAGCTGGCCGAGCGCATCGCCGACTACGCTCCGGGCGACCTGAACAAGGTCTTCTTCACCACCGGCGGCGGCGAGGCCGTCGAGACCGCCTGGAAGCTCGCCAAGCAGTACTTCAAGCTGCAGGGCAAGCCGACCAAGTACAAGGTCATCTCCCGTGCGGTCGCCTACCACGGCACCCCGCAGGGCGCCCTGTCCATCACCGGTCTGCCAGGTCTGAAGGCCCCCTTCGAGCCGCTGGTGCCGGGCGCGCACAAGGTCCCGAACACCAACATCTACCGTGCCCCGCTGTTCGGCGACGACCCGGAGGCCTTCGGCCGCTGGGCCGCCGACCAGATCGAGCAGGAGATCCTCTTCGAGGGCGCGGACACCGTCGCCGCGGTCTTCCTTGAGCCCGTGCAGAACGCCGGCGGCTGCTTCCCGCCCCCGCCCGGCTACTTCCAGCGCGTGCGCGAGATCTGCGACAAGTACGACGTGCTGCTCGTCTCGGACGAGGTCATCTGCGCCTTCGGCCGCCTGGGCACGATGTTCGCCTGCGACAAGTTCGGCTACGTCCCGGACATGATCACCTGCGCCAAGGGCATGACCTCGGGCTACTCCCCGATCGGCGCCTGCGTCGTCTCCGACCGGATCGCCGAGCCGTTCTACAAGGGCGACAACACCTTCCTGCACGGCTACACCTTCGGCGGCCACCCGGTGTCGGCGGCCGTGGGTCTCGCCAACCTCGACCTGTTCGAGCGCGAGGGCCTCAACCAGCACGTCCTGGACAACGAGGGCGCGTTCCTCTCCACGCTGCAGAAGCTGCACGACCTGCCGATCGTCGGCGACGTCCGCGGCAACGGCTTCTTCTACGGCATCGAGCTGGTGAAGGACAAGCACACCAAGGAGTCCTTCAACGAGGAGGAGACCGAGCGCGTCCTGTACGGCTTCCTCTCCAAGGCCCTGTTCGAGAACGGCCTGTACTGCCGTGCCGACGACCGCGGCGACCCGGTCATCCAGCTCGCCCCGCCGCTGATCTCCAACCAGGAGACCTTCGACGAGATCGAGCAGATCCTGCGCGCGACGCTGACGGAGGCGTGGACGAAGCTCTGAGCCTGCCCGCTCCGCGCCTCACGCCTGTGACCAGCTGATCAGCACCGGCCCCGGTGCCGTCCGTTCGAGTGAGAACGGCGGCCCGGGGCCGTGTGCTGTCCAGGCTCCCCGCCCCGGCTGCCTAGCGTTCCTGTGACCGATCGGCCCAGCCTTCGTTCCCCCGGACGGGGGAACGAACACGGGAACAACGGATCAGAACCGAGGTGTACGCCCATGGAGGCCCCGCCGGACAACGACGTGCTCTGGGCACGCTCGCTGCACTTCAGGCACCGGGACGGCTCGCCCGGTCTCGCCGGGGTCTCGCTCGGCGTGCGCGAGGGCGAGATCCTCGCCGTCAGCGGCCCGCGCGGCAGCGGCAAGACCACGTTGCTGCGGTGTCTGTCCGGACAGGTCAGGGCGGAGCGCGGCGAGGTCTGGTTCAACAGCGCACCGGTGCACACGATGGGGCCGACGGCCCGTGAGCGGCTGCGCCGCGACCGGTTCGGCTGGATCGACCCGGCCCCCGCACTCGTCCCGGAGCTGAACGTCTGGGAGAACGCCGCCCTCCCCCTGATGCTGCGCGGCACCGACCGCCGCCGGGCCAAGGTGGCCGCCCTGGAGTGGCTGGAGCGCCTCGACGTGGGCGACCAGGCCCGCCGGCGCCCGCACGAGCTGCGGCAGGCCGACCGCCAGCGCGTCGCCATCGCCCGTGCGCTCGCCCCCGGGCCCACGGTCCTCTTCGCGGACGAGCCGACCGCCCCGCTGCACCGCGCGGACCGCGCACACGCCCTGCGCACACTGACCACGGCGGCCCGCTCGCACGGCATCACCGTCGTGCTGGCCACGTACGACTCCGATACCGCGGCCCTCGCCGACCGCACGGTCTCCCTGCTGGACGGGCGGTGCGTGAAGACCGTGCACCTGCCGGACACACCGGAGGCGGAAGGCCGGGCCGCGTGCTCGCTCTCCGTCTGACCCGCGCCGCCCGGCCCGCCGTCCAGCTGCGCCGCCTCCTGGTGGCCGTGGCCTCCGCTGGCACCGGCTTCCTCCTCCTGTCCTGCCTCGGCTACGCGATGGGCCACCCCGGCACACCGGGCGCCGCCGTGCCGCGCCTGGCCTGGTGCGTGGTCCCGCTCGCCGCCACCTCGCACTTCGCGCTCGCCGTGGCCCGCACGGACCCCGGCACCAGGCCGCGACCGGGCCTGTCGGCGCTCGGCCTGGGCCCCGCCCGTCTGATGGGGATCTCGGCGCTGACCACGGCCCTGTTCTGCACCCTGGGCTCGCTGCTGGCACTGGTGGCCTTCCTGCATCTGCGCGGCGACCTGACGGGCATGCCCTTCGACGGCGCGGCGGCCGGTTTCCTGGCGGCGGACCAGCCCCTCCCGGTCCCGGCGACCCTGACCCTGCTGGCCCTGCTCCCGGCGATCGCATCGGCGACGGTGGCCCTGACCCTCCGCCCGACGGACCCCGGCCCGTGCTCAGCGGGCCCCGTCCGCGTCCTCGGCCGCTTCGGGCTGCGGGGCGACGGCACCCGGAAGGGGGCCACGGGACGCGTCGGAACGCAGAGCAGCCGTAGGCAGAGCAGCCGTACGGGGAGCAGCAGCACGGGGAGCGGTCGCACCGACAGCAGTCGTACGGACAGCAGCGCAACGGGGCGCAGCAGCACGGAGAGCTGCGGCACAGGGAACGGCCGCACCGGGGCCGGCGGTTCGCCCACGGCGCGCGGGGAAGCCGACGACGGTGCACGGACCGCCGGTGACTCCTCACCCGCCCCGGGCACCGCGTCAGGCCCCGGGCCGGCGACGCCGGACGCCGGCTGGCCCGATGCCCTCCGCGGCAGCCGGCCCGGCCGTGCGGCGACCGGCCTGCCCTGGGGCATCGCCACCCTCGCCGCGGGACTCACCGTGCAGACCTACGCGAGCCGTTCCGCGCCCGTCCCGGCCCTCACCCACCTGCCCGTCGACGGCGTGTCCGTGCTGGCCGGCTGGATCGTCACCGCCGTGGGGCTCGTGATCGCCTCCCCCGGCCTCACCGACCTCTGCGGCCGGCTGCTCCAGGCCTGGCGCCCCGGGGCGCTCCGGCTGCTGGCCGGCCGGGTCCTCATGGCGGAGGCCACCCGGATCGGCCGCCCCCTCGGCGTGGTCTGCGCGGTGGCGTCCGCCGCCTACGCCATGGCCGTCCTGTACGACCGTCCCGCCACCGCCTTCGGCCCCCTCACGGCCCTGGGTGTGCTGGTGGTCGCCGGTTGCACGGTGGCGACCCTGCTGACGGCGGCCGTGGAGGCCCGCCAGAGCCGCGCCGACACCATCGCCGCCCTGCTGCGCCTCGGGGCCCCCGCCACGATGCTGCGCAGCGCCGCGGTCCTGCGCGCGGCCGCGCTGCTCGCCCTGTTCGGCCCGTTCACCCTGGTGGTCGCCAACCTGGCGGCGCTGCCGAGGGCCCGCTGAGCCGTCGCGGGAGAGCCCTGCGAAAAGTTCTCCGGCGACCGATGAGTTCCGCGCCGGAGCGGTGTCCGTCCCATCGAACGACAGCGAGCGCACGGACCCGAGGGAGAGACCCCATGTACCAGCAGATGATCTTCGTGAACCTGGTCACCGGCGACGTGCCCGCCACGAAGAAGTTCTTCACGGAACTGGGCTACGGCATCAACCCGCAGTTCAGCACCGACGACTGCGCCTGTGTCGTGATCAGCGACACGATCGTCGCGATGCTCATGACCCGGCAGCACTACGCGCAGTTCACCGGGAAGGAGATCGTGGACTCGACCAGGTCCAGCGAGGTGCTGCTGTGTCTGAGCGCCGAGAGCCGCGAGAAGGTCGACGAGCTGGTGGACAGGGCTGTCGCGGCCGGCGGCAGTGCCCACGGCGAGCCCCGGGACCACGGCTTCATGTACGGCCGTGCCTTCGACGACCTCGACGGCCACACCTGGGAGGTCATGTGGATGGACCCGGCGGCGGTCCAGGGCTGACCCCTCACGAACCGAACGTCCGTGCCTAGCATGGGCGGGTGCATCCGACACCCGCCCAGCCCCATCACGCCGACCACGACCGCGAGATAGAGTCCCTCGCCGAGTTCGACGAGGTCATCGCCCGGCACGGCTCGCTCGCCCGGTTCCGCGTCCAGGCAGTCGATCTGACGGCCCGTACGGACGCCCTGCTCTCCGTCGACAGCACGGGCGCCGTCTTCCTCGGCTGCCCGATGACGCCCGAGGCGGCCGCCCGCATCAGGTCGTCCGGAGCCCTGGTGTTCCCGCCGGTCCCGGGACTCCCCTTCGACCCCTACCGCGGCTTCGTCTACACGCCCGGCGAACTGTTCGAGTCACTCGACGAGGGCTACGAGGGGACACCGGATGCCAAGGCCTACGCCTGGTTCCAGCGGACGAAGTCCGACGGGGACGTCTTCGCCTCGATGCTGCGCGCGATCCACGACGACGCCGTCTCCGACGCGCTGGACGAACTCCTGGCCGGCGCCCGGGTGGTGGGCGTCATGGGCGGCCACGCGATGGCCCGCGGCACGGACGCGTACGCCGGGGCGGCCCGGCTGGGCCGCGAGCTGGCGCGCGCCGGGTTCACGGTCGCCACCGGCGGCGGACCCGGCGCGATGGAGGCGGCGAACCTCGGCGCCTACGCGGCCCCCTTCGACGACACCATGCTCGACGACGCGCTGCGCCTGCTCGCCAAGGCCCCCTCGTTCCGGCCGTCCGTCACCGACTGGGCGGGCGCCGCCTTCGAGGTGCGCGAACGCTGGCCCGGCGGCGGGGAGTCGGTGGGCATCCCCACCTGGTTCTACGGCCATGAGCCGCCGAACGCCTTTGCCGCGCACATCGCCAAGTACTTCGCCAATGCGACACGCGAGGACGGCCTGCTGGCCCGCTCCACCGCCGGAGTGGTGTTCCTGCCGGGCGCCGCCGGGACCGTACAGGAGATCTTCGACAACGCAACGCCGAACTACTACGAGTCGCGGGGCGGCCCGACGCCCATGGTGCTGGTGAACGAGGAGCACTGGACGCGGGAGTTGCCGGCCTGGCCGCTGTTGCGGTCCCTCGCCCGGGGACGTGCCATGGAGTCCCGTATCGCCCTCGTTGACCGGATCGAGCAGGCCGCGGAGGCGTTGAAACGTCTCTGCAGTTAATAAGCAGGCAAAGCCAACGGCTGTCGGAGGCATATGCATTGACACTCCTTATGGAGCGCTTATAAACCTGTGAGCCTCTTGGGGGTGCTGGGACCTCACCTCGCACGTCGTCCCTTCCCTCCATCATCCCCCCGCAGTTGTGCACTCTGTAAAGGACAAACGTGTCCATAACCCGCCGCAGCGCACGCCGTTCCGTGCGCATCCTGGGTGTTGCCTCCGCTTCCGCCGCACTGGCGCTCGGTGTCGCCGGCCAGGCACTCGCCTGCAACATCAGTGAGTTCTCCGCCGCCGCCACCTGCACCGGTGACAAGGGCTCCCTCGTCGTCACCGACAAGGACGCCTCCGGCACCCCGGCCACCATCACCGTGTTCCTGAAGAGCGACGCCGGCGTCGAGACGCAGGTCGGCAAGGCGCAGGAGATCAAGGGCACCGCCCAGGGCGCCACCGTCAGCTTCTCCGAGGACTGGAAGCCCAACGCGACCTACCGCGTGCACGTCACGGCCGGTCACATCGTCGACGAGGACGTCAAGCCCGACCTCGTGACCCCGTCCACGGCCTGCAAGAAGGAGGAGTCCTCGACTCCGACCCCGCCGGCCACTCCGTCGCCGAAGCCCTCGAAGCCCACCGCGACCCCGACCCCGTCGTCCTCCGAGAGCAGCTCCGCCCCGGCGGGCTCGCCGAGCAACGCGCCGTCCCCGGCGGCCGGTGACTCGAACCTCGCCGAGACCGGTGCGAACTCCAACACCGGCCTGATCGCCGGTGCCGCCGGCGCCCTGGTCGTCGTCGGCGGTGGCGCGGTCTACTTCGGCATGCGCCGCCGTGGAGCGAAGAGCGGCAGCTGACGCCGCACTTCGCACACCGCTCGTACACCGCTGCGGCCCGTCCCCGTATCCCCGGGGGGCGGGCCGCAGTCGTGTTCAGCCGGAGGTGGCCCCGAGCACGACGATTTCGGCCGCGTCGAAGCCGGCGCCCACCTCGGCCCCTGCCTCCGGCGCGTCCCGCAGCGCGCACGCCGCTTCCAGGAGCGGGCCGCCGTCCCGGGGCCGCAGGCGGACGGCCACGTGGGTGCCCCTGAAGGTGCGAGCGGTCACCGTGCAGGGCAGGCCCTCGTCGGCCGCCACGAGCCGGACTCCGGCGGGCCGCACGAGCAGCGGGCGGTCGCCCTGGGGCGAGCCCCCGGGCACCGGCAGCTTGCCCCACGGGGTGTTCGCGACCGTCTCCGCGACGGTCGCCGGGACCACGTTGTCGAAGCCGAGGAAGCGGGCCACGAACTCGTCGGCAGGCCGCTGCCAGACCTCCAGGGGCGTCCCGGACTGGGCGATGCGCCCGTCCCGCATCACCACCACCCGGTCGGCCAGCGCAAAGGCCTCGCCCTGGTCGTGGGTCACGGCGAGCACCGTCGTACCCAGCCGCCCGAACAGCTCCCGGAGTTCGACCACCAGCCGCTCCCGCAGCGAGCGGTCGAGCTGGCCGAGCGGCTCGTCCAGCATCAGGAGCCGGGGCCGGGGAGCCAGCGCCCGGGCCAGGGCGACCCGCTGCTGCTCACCGCCGGACAGCGCGGCCACGGCCCGCCGAGCGGCCCCCGGCAGTCCGACCAGCTCCAGCAACTGCCCGACCTCGGCGTCCCGTTCGCCCTTGGGCACCCCGTGCATGCGCAGCCCGAACGCCACGTTGCCGCCGACGTCCCGCTGCGGGAAGAGCTGGTGGTCCTGGAACATCAGCCCGACGCCCCGCCGGTGCGCGGGCACACCCAGCTGGTCGCGGCCGTCGAGCAGGACCCGGCCCCCGTCCAGGGGCTGCAGCCCGGCCACCGCCCTGAGCAGCGTCGACTTCCCGCTGCCGCTCGGCCCCAGCACACAGACCACCTCGTGCTCCGCGACGTCCAGGCCGACCGAGTCGAGCACGGGCCGCCCGCCGAAGCGCACGGTCGCGGCCTCCAGGCTCAGCAGCATCAGAACTCCCCCGTCCGGTCGGTGCGCAGCCGCTCCAGGACGAGCAGGGCCACCGCGCACACCACCATCAGAATCGTGGACAGGGCCATCGCCTGCCCGTAGTTGAGGTCACCGGGCCGGCTCAGCAGCCGGGCCACGGCGACCGGGAGCGTCGGGTTGTCGGGCCGCGCGATGAACACGGTCGCCCCGAACTCCCCGAGCGACACGGCGAACGCGAACCCGGCCGCGACCAGCAGCGCCCGCCGCACCAGCGGCAGATCGACCTCCCGCCACACCCGCCAGGGCGAGGCCCCGAGCACGGCCGCCGCCTCCCTGAGCCGTCCGTCCACCGCCCGCAGCACGGGCAGCATGGTCCGTACGACGAAGGGGGCGCCCACCAGCGCCTGCGCGAGCGGTACGAGGATCCAGGACTGGCGCAGGTCCAGCGGGGGCTTGTCCAGCGCGATCAGGAATCCGAAGCCGACGGTCACCGCGGAGACGCCGAGCGGCAGCATCAGCAGCGCGTCGAAGCCGCGCACCAGCCGGCCCGCGTCCCGGCGGGCCAGCGCGGCGGCGGCGAGGCCTCCGATCAGCACGGCGATGGCGGTGGCGGCGACGGCGTACTCCAGGGAGGTCCACACGGCGTGCAGCGGTGCCACGAGGAAGGTGCCGCCGTCGGCGTTCGTCAGCGCCCGGTAGTAGCCGAGGCCGGGCGCGTCGAGGGAGCGCCGTACGAGCACGGCGAGCGGCAGGACCAGGAGCAGGGAGATGGTGACGAGGACCCCGGCGAGCAGCGCCCACTGCCCGGCCCCGCGCGGCCGACGGGCGGTCACGGAGGGATCCACCAGGCGCAGGGCGGTCTCCCGCCGCCGGACCGTCCAGGCGTGCACGGCGAGGATCGCGCCCACCGCGGCGAACTGGACGAGGGTGAGCACGGCGGCCGTCGACAGATCGAAGACCTCGGAGGTCTGCCGGTAGATCTCCACTTCGAGGGTGGAGAAGGTGGGCCCGCCGAGGATCTGCACCACACCGAAGGAGGTGAAGGTGAACAGGAACACCATCAGCGCGGCGGCGGCCACGGCGGGCATCAGGGCGGGCAGGGTGACCCTCCGCCAGGCCCGCAGGGGCGATGCGCCGAGCATCCGGGCGGCCTGCTCCTGCCGCGGGTCGAGCTGGGCCCACAGCCCGCCCACCGTGCGGACGACGACCGCGTAGTTGAAGAAGACGTGCGCCAGCAGGATCGCCCACACGGTGGTGTCCAGCCGCACGCCCCACAGGTCGTCCAGCAGTCCGCCGCGGCCGACCAGCGCCAGGAAGGCGGTGCCGACGACGACCGTCGGCAGCACGAACGGAACCGTGACGACGGCCCGCAGCAGCTGCTTGCCGGGGAAGTCGAGGCGGGCGAAGACGTAGGCGGCGGGCAGGGCGAACAGCAGGGTGAGCGCGGTGGAGGCGAGCGCCTGCCAGGTGGTGAACCACAGCACGTGCCGGATGTCCGGCTGCAGGACGACGTCCGCCATCCGCCCGAACTGCCAGGCGCCGTCCACCTTCAGCCCGCGCGCGACGATCGCGGCGACGGGCCAGGCGAAGAACACGGCGAAGAACGCGACGGGCAGGGCCATGAGCCCGAGCCGCGCCGCGCTCGCCCGTCGGCTCCCGGCCGCGGTCCCGGCTGCCGCACCGGGCGCAGCGTCGGCCCCGGCTCCGGCCGCAGTGCCGGCCGCGGCCCCGGCTGCCGTGTCGGCCGCGGCCCCGGCCGCTACTTCAGAACGAGCGACGTCCACGACTTGACCCACTGGTCGCGGTCGGCGGCGATCTTGCCGGGGGCCATCGTCTCGGGACTCTTGGCGGCCGGCCCGTACTCGGTGAAGTCGGCGGGCACCGCGGCGCCCTTCACCACCGGGTACACGAACATGTTCAGCGGCATGTCCTGCTGGAACTCCTTGGAGAGCAGGAAGTCGATGAACGCCTTGCCGCCCTTGGTGTTCTTCGCGTTGCTGAGCAGCCCGGCGAACTCGATCTGCCGGAAGCAGGTGCCGGCCGAGACGCCGGTCGGGGCCGTGCCGGGCCGCTTCTTGGCGTAGATCACCTCGGCGGGCGGCGAGGAGGCGTACGACACCACGAGCGGCCGGTCGCCGCCCGCCTTCCGGCCTCCGGACGAGCCGGAGAACTCCTGGTCGTAGGCCTGCTCCCAGCTGTCGACGACCTTGACGCCGTTGGCCTTGAGCTTCTTCCAGTAGCCCTGCCAGCCGTCGTCGCCGTACTGCGCGGCGCTGCCCAGCAGGAAGCCGAGGCCCGGCGAGGAGGTGGCCGCGTTCTCGGTGACCAGGAGGTTCTTGTACTCGGGCTTGGCCAGGTCGGCGAAGGACTGCGGCGGGGTCAGCTTGTGCTCGCTGAAGTAGGCCTTGTCGTAGTTGACGCAGATGTCGCCGTAGTCGACGGGCGTGACCCGGTGCTTGTCCCGGTCGAGCTGGTAGGCGGCGCCGACCGTGCCGAGGCCCTTCGCCGCGTACGGCTGGAACAGGCCGTTGTCGAGGGCTCTGGACAGCAGGGTGTTGTCGACGCCGAAGAAGACGTCACCCTGCGGGTTGTCCTTGGTCAGGATCGCCTTGTTGACGGCCTGGCCGGCGTCGCCGCCCGGCAGGACCCTGACCTTGTACCCGGACTGCTTCTCGAAGTCCTTGAGCACGTTCTTGGAGACGGCCCACGAGTCGTGGCTGACGAGGGTCACGGTCTTGGAGTCCGCCGAGCCCTTGGTGTCCGTCGATCCGCACGCGGACAGGGTGAGCAGGCCGAGGCCGACCGTCGCGGCCACGAGGGTCTTGGTGTGCACGTGAATGTCCTCCTGGGGGTTGGCCAGGAAGAACGCGGCCCCGCCCGGTCCTTCGGAGCAGGATCCGGGCAGGGCGCAACAGCATGAGTGAAGACCGAACTTCCTACCCAGAATGACCTGGGCGAGGTTCAGAGGGTCTGCGGCCCGATTGCCGCACTCTCAGCGCTGTGGCGCTCCCCTGTCGGAATGTGAAGTTGTGGTTCGCCCGGCCAGATTACCGCTCGGTGGCCGCGAGCTGACCGCACGCCCCGTCGATCTCCTGCCCCCGGGTGTCCCGGACGGTGACCGGCACCCCGTGGGCGGCGATCGCTTCCACGAACGCCTTCTCGTCCTCGGGCCGCGAGGCGGTCCACTTCGACCCCGGCGTCGGGTTCAGCGGAATCAGGTTGACGTGCACGGGCTTGCCCTTGAGCAGCCGCCCGAGCCGGTCACCGCGCCAGGCCTGGTCGTTGATGTCCCGGATCAGCGCGTACTCGATGGACAGCCGGCGCCCGGACTTCTCGACGTACTCGAACCCGGCGTCCAGCACCTCGCGCACCTTCCACCGCGTGTTCACGGGGACGAGGGTGTCGCGCAGCTCGTCGTCGGGGGCGTGCAGGGAGATCGCCAGCCGGCACTTGAAGCCCTCGTCGGCGAACCGGTGGATGGCGGGCACGAGCCCGACGGTCGACACGGTGATGCCGCGCTGCGACAGCCCGAGTCCGTCCGGCGCGGGGTCGGTCAGCGCGCGGATGGCGCCCACCACCCGCTTGTAGTTGGCGAGCGGCTCGCCCATCCCCATGAAGACGATGTTGGACAGCCGTGACGGGCCGCCGGGGACCTCGCCGTCGCGCAGCGCCCGCATCCCGTCGACGATCTGGTGGACGATCTCGGCGGTCGACAGGTTCCGGTCGAGCCCCGCCTGCCCGGTCGCGCAGAACGGGCAGTTCATCCCGCACCCCGCCTGCGAGCTGATGCACATGGTCACCCGGTCCGGGTACCGCATCAGCACCGACTCCACGAGCGTGCCGTCGAACAGCCGCCACAGCGTCTTGCGCGTCGTGCCCCGGTCGGTCGACAGGTGCCGGACGACGGTCATCAGCTCCGGGAACAGCGCCTCGCGCAGTCTGTCGCGCGAGCCGGCCGGGATGTCCGTCCACTGCTCGGGGTCGTGCGCGTAGCGCGCGAAGTAGTGCTGCGAGAGCTGCTTGGCGCGGAACGGCTTCTCGCCGATCTCGGCCACGGCGTCCTTGCGCTCGCCGGGCGTGAGGTCGGCAAGGTGCCGCGGCGGCTTCTTGGCTCCGCGCGGGGCGACGAAAATGAGTTCTCCGGGCTTAGGCATGGCTGTACCAGTGTCTCAGATCCAAATGGGTGACCTGGGGACTCAGCCGTGCGGGTGATCGTCATCGGTCGTCCCCGGCCGTCGGGGGTCTCCCTCGAACGGCCCGCAGACGGCCCGGGCCCCCATGGCCGTGCGGGCGTCTTCGCAGGTTGGAGCCCTGCATCTCCGCCGGGCGGCCGGCATGCGGGCCGCCGGCAGGCCCGCGGTGTCCGTGACGCAGTCCACCTGGAATCGAATGCGTGGACGAATCCCGGCCGTCCCGTCCGGAACTGCCGCTCTTCACGTGGAGCATCCGGTGTGCACGGCGTGTCCTCGGCCACGCCCTGACGTGCCCGGCCGATGTCCTTCAACCAGGTCGGTGCTCCTCAGCCGGTCGACGCCTTCGGCGTTCCCTCCCACGCGCGTGGGGTCCGGCGCCCCGGGACAAGCGCTCGGCTGCCCGCGCTCGACGGAGAACCTGCGCCGTTCCTGCTCGTCGCCGGTGCCGGAAACCGCTTGGCCGGACCCGGTGGGCTCCCTACGCTGTGCCCATGCCTGCCGCGAAGACCTCGTACGTCTGCCTGTCCTGCCGGGTCTCGTACCAGCAGCCGTACGGCCCGTGGCGGGAGCAGCGGACCTGCCCGCGCCGGGCCGACCTGCCGTGACGAGCCTGGACGCCCTCGCCCGAGCCGTTCCCCCGCCGGCCGACCCGGTCGACGCCCGTGGGGACTGGGCCGAGGCGGAGGCGCGGCTCGGGGTACGGCTGCCCGCGGACTACAAGCTGCTGGCCGAGACCTACGGCTGGGGCGAGTTCTGCGACTACCTCTATCTGCGCACGCCGTTCGGGACGCGTCCGCACAACCGCCTGGAGCGCTACGACGGCCTGCTGGTCTGGGGCTCCACGATGGACGCCGACCGGCTGTGCTGGCGTACCGAGGGGGACCCCGAGACGTGGCCGGTGGTGGTCGTGGGCCGGGGCGCCGGGCGGGAGGAGTTCGCGCCGGGTGCGGCCGCGTTCGTCGAGGGCTGGGCGTCGGGGCGGCTGCGCTCCGCGGTTCTGGCCGAGATGGAGCAGGATCTGGCGCCCTGGTTCACTGCGTCCCGGCCCCGGTTGCACCGCTGCCTGCGGCTGTCGGAGGGCTCACGGCCGTACGCCGAGCGGCTGCGGATCCTGCGGGACGTGCTGGCCCCGACCGTGGACCGGGGGTCGTGGCAGTCCGAGGACGGTGAGCGGGGCCAGGACCACTTCGCCACGGCCGGCCCGGACTGGCACCTCACCTACGAGCGTTCCCGCCCGCACCAGATCCGCGTCTCCTTCCCGCCCGAGGACCGCACCCAGGTCCGCGACCGTCTCTTCGCGGCCGTACGGCTCATGGGCTGCACGCTTCTGGAGATCACCACGGCCGGGGGCCGGCCGCTGGCGGACTGGGACGCGGGCGACACCTAGGACTCGCCTGGCTGAGCGGACTGGGACTCAGGCGACGCCCGGCGCTCGCCCGGCCGGCGGACCGGGACGCGGGCGACGCCTACCGCTCGCCTGGCCGGCGGACCGGGACGCGGGCGACGCCTACCGCTCGCCTGGCCGGCGGACCGGGACGCGGGCGACGCCTACCGCTCGCCTGGCTTAGCGGGCTGGGACGCGGGTGACACCTGGCGCTCGTCCGTCCGGCCGGCCGACGGTGGGTTTCGGCCGTTCCGTGAGCGGTCGGCTGACGGCAGCGGGCCCCGCCCTGTACTCAGGACGAGGCCCGGAAGCCGTTCGCGGAAGCACCCTCACGCGGAGCCGACGAAGATCACCATCAGCAGCCACACCACCGGAGCGGTCGGCAGGAGGGAATCCAGGCGGTCCATGATGCCGCCGTGACCGGGAAGCAGGGTGCCCATGTCCTTGATGCCCAGGTCGCGCTTGATCATGGACTCGCCGAGGTCGCCCAGAGTGGCGCTGGCCGCGACCGCGAGGCCGAGCAGCAGGCCCTGCCACCAGCTGCCGCCGTCGATCAGGAACTGCATGCACAGCGCGCCCGCGACCATGGCGAACAGCACCGCGCCGAGCAGGCCCTCACGGGTCTTGCCGGGGCTGATGCGCGGGGCGAGCTTGTGCTTGCCGAAGCGCCAGCCGACGGCGTACGCGCCGGTGTCGCTGACGACCGTCAGGAGCAGGAAGGTGAGGACGCGCCAGGGGCCGTCGTCGGCGGTGAGCATGAGCGCGACGAACGTGGCCAGGAAGGGCACGTAGAACGCCGCGAAGACGCCCGCCGTGACGTCCTTGAGATAGCCCTCGGGCGGCTCGGTCATGCGCCAGACCAGGACCGCGAGCGCGGTCAGGGCCATGGCGACCCAGGCGCCCTCGACCCCCCGCACATACCCGGCGACCACCATCGCCGCGCCGCCGACCGCGAGCGGCACCAGCGGCGCCTTGATGCCCTTGCGCTCCTGGAGCCTGCTGGTCAGCTCCCACAGGCCCACGACCACGGCGACCGCGACCACGCCGACGAACACGGCCTTGACGATGAACAGGGACGCAATGATCACCACACCGAGCCCGACACCGACCCCTATGGCCGCGCTCAGGTCACGGCCCGCGCTCTTCTTCTGCGGCGCTGGCGCCGGCTGCGGGGCGTCGGGCATGGGCTCCGGATTCTGCGAGAGATTCTGCGCGGGGCTCTTGGGGTGGCGGTGAGTGTTGCTCTGGGGGTGGGGCTGGGGGTGGGGGTGGGGGTGGGTCTGGAGGTGACTCTGGGTGTGGCCCGGCGTCGGATGCGGCACCGGACGTGACGTCCCGTCCCGGAACAAGGGGCCGCTCAGCCGAGCGGCCCCCCGGTCGTCGTCCTGGTGGTCTCCGCCGTACGCGGTCCCGTCGGGCACGAGGGGCATGGGGCGAGTCTGTTGCGCCTGAGGCGCATCGTACGCGGGACCCGCCGGGGCAGCCCCCTGGACAGGCCCACGCTCAGTGGGCCCCCAGTACCCGGATTGCGGCGGCGCCCCCCAGGAAGAGTCGCTCATCAGACTTCGAGCAGCTCCGCTTCCTTGTGCTTCAGGAGCTCGTCCACCTGGGCCACGTACTTCGCGGTGGTGTCGTCCAGCTCCTTCTCCGCACGGCGGCCCTCGTCCTCGCCGACCTCGCCGTCCTTGATCAGCTTGTCGATCGCGTCCTTGGCCTTGCGGCGCACGGAGCGGATGGAGACCCGGGAGTCCTCGGCCTTGCCCTTGGCGACCTTGATGTAGTCGCGGCGGCGCTCCTCGGTGAGCTCCGGGAACACCACACGGATGATGTTGCCGTCGTTGCTGGGGTTGACGCCCAGGTCGGAGTCGCGGATCGCCTGCTCGATGTTGCGCAGCGCGGTCTTGTCGAACGGGGTCACGACCGCCATGCGCGGCTCCGGCACGGAGAACGAGGCCAGCTGGTTGATCGGCGTCAGCGCACCGTAGTAGTCGGCCACGATCTTGTTGAACATCGCCGGGTGCGCACGGCCGGTGCGGATCGCGGCGAAGTCCTCCTTGGCGACCACGACGGCCTTCTCCATCTTCTCCTCGGCCTCGAGGAGGGTCTCTTCGATCACCACTTGCTCCTGCGTGTCTTGAGTGAGGCCCGGCTGCGGTTCCTCTTCGGGGCGGCGGCCGGCTGCGTCGCGTCTTCTTCCTGCACGGTTCCCGACCGGCAGGACATTGTCCATCCCCCGGCCAGGGTGCGTCCCGTCCGTCCCCCGGACAGGTGTCGTAACCCAGGTGGTGACGGGGGTTCGCCGGTCAGGCTTGGCTGCCCTGGTCACCCACCAGCGTGCCGATCTTCTCACCCTTGACGGCCCGCGCGATATTGCCCTCGGCGAGCAGCTCGAACACGAGGATCGGGAGCTTGTTGTCACGGCACAGCGTGACGGCGGTGGCGTCGGCGACCTTGAGGTCGCGGGTGATGACCTCGCCGTAGCCGAGGGCGTCGAACTTGACGGCGTCGGGGTTGGTCTTGGGGTCGGAGTCATAGACCCCGTCCACACCGTTCTTGCCCATGAGCAGCGCCTCGGCGTCGATCTCCAGGGCGCGCTGGGCGGCGGTGGTGTCGGTGGAGAAGTACGGCATGCCCATACCGGCGCCGAAGATGACCACGCGGCCCTTCTCCAGGTGGCGCACGGCGCGCAGCGGGATGTACGGCTCGGCGACCTGGCCCATGGTGATGGCGGTCTGCACCCGGCTGTCGATGCCCTCCTTCTCCAGGAAGTCCTGGAGGGCGAGGCAGTTCATCACGGTGCCGAGCATGCCCATGTAGTCGGAGCGGGCGCGGTCCATGCCGCGCTGCTGCAGTTCGGCGCCGCGGAAGAAGTTGCCGCCGCCGATGACGACCGCGACCTGCGCCCCGTCGCGCACGACGGCCGCGATCTCGCGGGCGATCTTGTGCACCACGTCCGGGTCCACGCCCAGGCCGCCGCCACCGGAGAAGGCCTCTCCGGACAGCTTCAGCAGAAACCGGCCGCGTACTTTGCCGTCGTCGCTCTTCTGGGCCTTGGTGGTCATGGAGATCCCGCCTCTTTCACGTGTTGCACATACGAAGAAGGCCATTGCCGATGGGGTCGCTTTTCGCTCCCATGCGCGGCAATGGCCTCCTCGTCAGATCTGCTGCCGTCCGCCACAAGCCCGGGTGTGGCGGTGTGCGCGGACGACTGCTGTCGACCCTACCGAGAATTCTCCGGGGGTCGCGCGTCGATCGCGGTACGGACTCAGATGCCGACCTTGATGCGCGAGAAGCGCTTCAGGGTGACACCGGCCTCGTCCAGCACCTTCTGGACCGACTTCTTGTTGTCCAGCGCGTACGGCTGGCCGAGCAGCGTGGCGTCCTTGAAGAAGCCGTTGAGACGACCCTCGACGATCTTGGCGATCGCGGCCTCGGGCTTGCCCTCGGCGCGGGTGGTCTCCTCGGCGACACGGCGCTCGGTCTCGACGACCTCGGCCGGCACGTCGTCCTTGGAGAGGTACTTCGGCGCGAAGGCGGCGATGTGCTGCGCGATGCCCTTGGCGACCTCGGCGTTCGGCTTGTCCAGCTCGACGAGGACACCGATCTGCGGCGGCAGGTCGGGCATCGTGCGGTGCATGTAGGCGGTGACAAAGCCGTCGGTGAACTGCGCGAAGCGGTCCAGGACGATCTTCTCGCCGAGGTTGGCGTTGGCCTCGTCCACGAACGCCTGGACGGTCTTGCCGGCCTCGATCTCGGAGGCGAGCAGGGCCTCCAGGTCGGCCGGGTTCGTCTTGGCGACGTGCTCGGCGATGGCCTTGGCCACGGCCTGGAACCTGTCGCCCTTGGCGACGAAGTCCGTCTCGCACTTCAGCTCGACGATGACGCCGGAGGAGTTGTCGTCGGCGATGATGGAGACCACGGCGCCGTTCTCGGCGGAGCGGCCCTCGCGCTTGGCGACGCCCTTCTGGCCCTTGATGCGCAGCGCCTCGACGGCCTTCTCGACGTTGCCCTCGGCCTCGTCCAGCGCCTTCTTGCAGTCCATCATGCCGGCGCCGGTGAGCTCACGGAGCTTCTTGACGTCGGCGGCGGTGTAGTTCGCCATGAGTCTGTGAGTCTTTCTCGAAGTCTTGGGAGATCTCGGAGATCTGCACGGTCCGTGATCCACATGTAGCCGTGGATCCCGGACGCTGTGCCTACCTACGGGTGAACAGCGGGGGCGGACTTCATGTCGCCGCCCCCGCCGTCAACCCTGACGTCAGGCCTGCTCGCCCTCGGCGGCCTTCTCGGCCTCGGCGGGGGCGGCCTCGGCGGCCGGAGCGGCCTCGGTGGCCTCGGTGGCCGGAGCAGCCTCGGCGGCCGGAGCAGCCTCGGCGGCTTCGGTGGCCGGAGCAGCCTCGGCGGCCGGTGCAGCCTCGGCGGCCGGAGCCTCGTCCTTCTTCTCGCCCTCGAGCAGGTCGCGCTCCCACTCGGCGAGCGGCTCGCCCGCGGCCTTCTCGCCCTTGTCACCGGTGGCGACGCGAGAGCGGGAGATGAGGCCCTCGGCGACGGCGTCGGCGATCACACGGGTGAGCAGGGTGACGGAGCGGATCGCGTCGTCGTTGCCCGGGATCTTGTAGTCGACCTCGTCGGGGTCGCAGTTGGTGTCGAGGATCGCGACGACCGGGATGTTGAGCTTCCGGGCCTCGCCGACCGCGATGTGCTCCTTCTTGGTGTCCACGATCCAGACGGCGCTGGGCACCTTCTGCATCTCGCGGATACCACCGAGGGTCTTCTCCAGCTTGGCCTTCTCGCGCGAGAGCACGAGAAGCTCCTTCTTGGTCAGACCCGACGCGGCGACGTCCTCGAAGTCGATCTGCTCGAGCTCCTTGAGGCGCTGCAGACGCTTGTAGACGGTCGAGAAGTTGGTGAGCATGCCGCCCAGCCAGCGCTGGTTGACGAAGGGCATGCCGACGCGGGTGGCCTGCTCGGCGATGGCCTCCTGCGCCTGCTTCTTCGTGCCGACGAACATGACCGTGCCGCCGTGGGCGACGGTCTCCTTGACGAACTCGTAGGCGCGGTCGATGTACGACAGCGACTGGAGCAGGTCGATGATGTAGATGCCGTTGCGCTCGGTGAAGATGAAGCGCTTCATCTTCGGGTTCCAGCGACGGGTCTGGTGACCGAAGTGGACGCCGCTCTCCAGCAGCTCCCGCATCGTGACGACGGCCATGGCCGTATCTCCTTGAAATTCTCGGTTGTGCCGCGTCCGCCGGACGGCGGCCGCGCCTGACGCCCGCAATGCGCCGTGCCGCAAAGGACCGAGGAGCGCTTGGTACGAACCGTTCCGGGTGCCGTACCGGGGCGTGCGAAGTCGACCCGGTGACCCGGATCGCCAGAAGAAGTGTACGGGACCGGCGGGGCACCGGGTGACGCCGCTCTCCACAACCCGCGAGTAGTCCACAGACCCCGGCCGTGACCGACAGGGCTGCGGGAGGGTTCCCGCATGCGACGAACGAGGCGATGCACGGCCTGGGCGGCGGCTTGGCTGCTGGCCGGCGCGGTGACGGTACTGGCCCCCTTGGCCTGGGCGGACACCTCCGCTCCGGTGCCCGCGCCACCCCCCGAGGAGCGAGTTCCGGCCATCGCCCGCACCTGGCCGGTGGGCGTCCGACCGGTGGTGGTACGGGGCTGGGAGCCTCCGGCGACGGTGTACGGCCCCGGGCACCGCGGCGTGGACCTGGGCGCACCCCCGGGTGCGCCGGTGCGCGCGGTCGCCGCCGGCCGGGTGACCTTCGCGGGCCGGGTGGCGGGCCGGGGCGTGGTGTCGGTGGAGCTGACGGGGACGGATCTGCGGACGACCTACGAGCCGGTGCGGCCGTCGGTGGAGAAGGGGGATGCGGTGCAGGCGGGCGAGGTGCTGGGCGTGGTCGAGGCCGGGGGTTCGCACTGCCCCGGCACGTGTGTGCACTGGGGTCTGCTCAGAGGCGGGACCTACCTGGACCCGCTGTCGCTGCTGCCGCCGTGGCTGCTGCAGCGGGGGCCGTCGCGCTTGCTGCCGGTCCTGGGAGTACCGCTACCGGCCTAACTGTGCCCACCCCGGCCGGCACGGGCACAGCCGCGTGCGACTCCGGCGGGTCCCGGCGAAGGCGCATGTGACTCCGGCGGGTCCCTGTGCAGCGGCGTCCGTCTGCGGCGGGTCCCTGTGCAGCGGCGTCCACCTCCGGCCAGTCCGGCGAAACCTCGCCCACCTCGGGCCGACCTCTGCGAAGCTGCGTGCGCCTCCGGCCAGTCCTGCGAAACCGCGCCCACGTCGGGCCGACCCCTGCGAAGCTGCGTGCGCCTCCGGCCGACCCCTGCGAAACCGCGCCCGCTCCGGCCGACCCCCGCCAAGCCGCGTCCGCCTCCGGCCGGTCCTGCGTGGGTGCAATCGGTCCCGGCCGGTGCCGGCGAAGGTCAGCCCTTTACTCCTCGCAGGGCCATGGCCACGGCTGCGTCCGTGATCGCGGCAGGATCCTCCGCCGCCCCCAGCTCGATCCTCCGCACCGCCGCGTCCACCACCCCCTGCAACAGCATCGCCGCCAGCCGGGGCTCCGCGTGCCCCATCTCCGCCAGCGCATCGACGACCATCGCGACCAGTCCCCCGTGCGCGGCCCGGATCTTCTCCCGCGCCCCCGCGTCCAGCTCACTCGCCGAGATCGCCACCACGGCCCGGTGCCGCCGGTCACCGACCAGCGCCAGCTGCTGCCGCACATACGCCTCGACCTTGCCCTCGGCCGAGGGGGCCCGCTCCATCGCCGTCGCGACCTCCGCCGCCCACAGGGGGAAGTCGACCTCGCACAGCTCTTCGACCACTGCGGCCCGCGAGCGGAAGTACTCGTACACGGACGACCGCGCCAGCCCCGTACGCTCGGCCAGCGCGGGGAAGGTCAGTGCCTCCGTCCCGCCCTCGGACAGCAGGGACCGCGCCGCGTCCAGCAGGGCGGCTCGCTGCATCGACCGGTGCTCGGCCACGGAGGCCGCTCGAATCCTTGGCACGTCAACCACTTTACGGACGCGCCCCCTGGAACGGGAGCGACTCAGCGCCCGAAGCTCGCCAGCTTGGCCCGCAGCTGCAGCACCGACTTGGTGTGGATCTGGCTGACCCGGCTCTCGGTGACCCCGAGCACATTGCCGATCTCCGCGAGGGTGAGCCCCTCGTAGTAGTAGAGCGTGACGACGGTCTTCTCCCGCTCGGGCAGTGTGTTGATCGCCCGCGCCAGGAACCGCCGCAACTCCCGGTCCTCGGCCACCTCCACCGGATTGTCGGCCGCGGTGTCCTCCAGCGTGTCCATGAGGCTGAGCCGGTCCCCGCCCTCGCCGCCGACGTGCAGCAGCTCCTCCAGGGCGACCACGTTGGCCAGCGACAACTGGCTGAACACGGCGTGCAGTTCGTCGACCTCCATGCCCAGCTCGACGGCGACCTCTCCTTCCGACGGCGTCCGCCGCAGCCGCGCCTCCAGCGTGGCGTAGGCCCGCTCCACGTTCCGCGCCTTCTGCCGGACGGACCGGGGGATCCAGTCCAGCGCCCGCAGTTCGTCGATCATCGCGCCCCGAATCCGGGTGATCGCATAGGTCTCGAACTTGATCTCCCGGTCGATGTCGAACTTCTCGATCGCGTCGATCAGCCCGAAGACGCCCGAGGAGACGAAGTCGGCCTGCTCCACATTGGGCGGCAGACCGACGCTGACCCGGCCCGCCACATATTTGACGAGCGGCGAGTAGTGCAGGATCAGCTGCTCCCGCAGCCGGTCGTCCCCCGTCGCCTTGTACGACCGCCACAGTTCGTCGAGTGTCGAGGGAGCCGGCGGCCGCACGCTGCCACCATCGCGGGCGGCTGGGGGGATCGCCGCCCGGTCGGACCCGGAGGTGTGCTGGGGCATTCGTCGCCTTGTGCCGTTCTGCCGTGAAGTGCTGTGAAGTGCTGTGAAGTGCTGCGTGGTGAGGCAAGTGAGCGGTGGTGAGGTCTCGTGGGGGGAAGTACGCCACCTGGGTGAGCTGTCGGTCTGATGTCGAGTTGGCGCGGTCTGCGCCCGGACTTTCGTGAGCGTAGCGTGACTGGGGAGTCGCGGTGCGCGAACAGCGAGGCTCCACCCGTGCGCGGGCCGGTTTCCTGGTCCGCACCATCACACCCCGGACCTCGCCCTGTGTGACCGGCCGAAGACGCCAACTCCGGGAAACCTCAAGGTCGTAGGGGCTTCCCCCGGACGGCCGAACACCCTCGGTCAACATGGACCACGACCTCCGCGGACGGAGATCATCGCCTGGCGTGTCAACTTCCAGCCGTCGCCGTGTCGTTCCACGTAGCCAAGTGCTCGGAGTTCGTACAGTCTCGCGATCGCCTCGTCCGGCGTGG
Organism: Streptomyces sp. NPDC107581; assembly: GCF_055657175.1. Classification (NCBI taxonomy): domain Bacteria; kingdom Bacillati; phylum Actinomycetota; class Actinomycetes; order Kitasatosporales; family Streptomycetaceae; genus Streptomyces; species Streptomyces sp. NPDC107581. The sequence continues at coordinate 131,337 of NZ_JBVKBH010000013.1, read as the reverse complement.
TGCGGGCGCCGCGCGCGATCTCCCCGGCGGCGGCCGTGCGGTTGCCGGGCAGGGCGGCGAGGACAGCCCGGGCGGCGGGTTCCAGCAGGTCACGCGGGAGAACGGGGCCTCTTCGGGGTGGGGCCAGCTCACCCATGTCGCCCACGAGTTCGACGACCTCCGCGGCGTCGGTGACGAGGGCGGCCTCTCCGCGCAGCAGTTCGTGCACGCCTGCGGAGAGTGAGCTGGTGACGGGGCCGGGGACACCCATGGTGAACCTGCCGAGGCGCTGGGCGGCCCGCGCGGTGACCAGCGAACCGCTGCGGCAGGCGGCCTCCACCACGACGGTGCCCCGGGTGAGCGCGGCGATCACGCGGTTGCGCAGGATGAAGCGGCTCGGTGTGGGGTGATCGCCCGGCGGCAACTCGCCGACCACCAGCCCCTGCTCCGCGATCCTGTTGATCAGCGCGGTGTGGCCGCGGGGATAGGGACGGTCGATGCCGCAGGCCAGGACCGCGACGGTGGCTCCGCCGGCGGCGAGGGCACCGCGGTGCGCGGCACCGTCGATCCCGTACGCACCCCCCGACACGACGACCCACCCCCGCTCGGCGAGCCCTGAGGCGAGGGAGGCCGCCGCATGCGCGCCGTACTCGGTGCAGGCGCGGGCTCCCACGACGGCCACGGACCTGAGCGCCCACATCCGCAGTCCCGGCGCTCCACGCACCCACAGCCCCGTCGGCCGGGCGTCCCCCAGATCATCGAGCTGTCGCGGCCACTCTGCGTCCCCCGGACACACGAACCGCATCCCCGCGGCTCGCGCGGCCTCGAGGTCCCGCTCCGGCTCGGCCCGCGCGGCCCGGGCCAGCAGTCCGGCCCACCGCGTCCCGCCGACCCCGGGCAGCGGCTCCCCGCCCTTCCGTAACCGCCGCACCACCTCCCCCACCCCGAACTCCCGCAACCACCTGCCCGCGACTTCGTCCCCCGGCTCCATGACCCGGGCGAGAAACACCCGCCCGGCCAGTTCCTCGCACCTGGCGTCTCCGCCGGTCACGGCGGGGTCGAAGGGACCACTGCAGTCCGTCATGCCCCACCTGCCCCCGCGAGCGCGTCACCCCGGGTTCCGGCGAGCGGTCCTCCGGCGTCTTCCGGGAGGACCACGCGCCGGTTGCCGCCGCGCCGCTCACCGCCGTACGGCTCGGGCCACGTCCCGAGGCCGGGGTCCGCAGGGAGTCGGACGCCGGTCCGGCCACCGCCGTACGGCGTGCGACGCCCTCTGCGGGGCCCAACCGGGCCGGGCCGGCGGAGCCTTGCCGGCCCGGTCGCCGAGGGCGCCCTCCCCCTCATCGGCCGATTCCTTCGAGGACTGCGCCGCGTCGCACGCCGGTGCGAAGTTCCAGGGCCCAGTTCACGTCGTTCGCCGAGGGGCGGTCCCGGCCGGCCAGGTCGGCGAGCGTCCAGGCGACGCGGAGCACACGGTCGAGGCCGCGGGCCGTGAGCAGGCCCCGGTCCAGGTCGTCCTCGGCCTTGGCGAGGGCCCCGGGCCGCACGTGCCAGCGGGTGCGCAGTTCATGGCCGGGCACCTCGCTGTTCGTCCGCCAGGGCAGCCCCTCGTAGCGGCACGCGGCGCGCTCCCGGGCGAGCCGGACCCGGTCGGCCACGACGGCCGATGTCTCGGCACCGGTGTGCAACCGGAGCAGCTCGGCCTTGGCGACCGGCTCCACGGTCACCCGCAGGTCCACGCGGTCCATCAGGGGACCGGACAGCCGGGCGCGGTACCGCTTGATCGAGGACGGCCGGCATTCGCAGATGTCCTCGCCCCTGCCGTGCCGGCCGCACGGGCACGGATTCGCGGCCAGCACCATGAGGAACCGGGCCGGCATCCTCAGCATGCCGGCGGCGCGGGCGATCACCACGTGCCCCGATTCCAGCGGCTGGCGCAGGGCGTCCAGGACACTGCTGTGGAACTCCGCGGCCTCGTCCAGGAACAGGACACCGTGGTGGGACAGGGATACCGCTCCGGGCCGTGGCAGTCCGTTCCCGCCGCCGACGAGGGAGGCCATCGTGGCCGAGTGGTGCGGAGCGCAGTAGGGGGGTTTGTCGACCAGCGGATGCCCGGGCGGCAGCATTCCGGCCACCGAGTGCACCGCCGTGACCTCCAGGGACTCCTGCCGGCTCAGTGCCGGCAGGAGCCCCGGCAGCCGTTCGGCCAGCATCGTCTTGCCGGCGCCGGGCGGCCCTTTGAAGAAGATGTGGTGCCTGCCGGCCGCGGCCACCTCCAGTGCCGCCCGGGCCATGTGCTGCCCCGCCACATCGGCGAGGTCCGGGGCGTGCACCCCGCGGGGCGCGCCGGTGCCGAGCCCCGTCCCCGGCAGGGCCAGACCCGCGAGGAAGGGGTCGGGGCGGATGTCTCCCGGCACGGGTTCCTCGTCGGGCACCGGTTCCTCGGCGAGGACGGCGATCAGCTGCCGCAGGCTGCGCACCCCCAGGACCGAGACGCCCGGCACCAGCGACGCCTCGGGCACCGCGCACTCCGGTACGACCACCTGTTCGTATCCCGCGTCGGCCGCGGCGAGGACCGCGGGCAGGATCCCGCGGACCGGACGGACCCGGCCGTCCAGGCCGAGTTCGCCGATCATCACGATGTCGGCCAGCACGCGCGGGTCGATCCGCTCGGCGGCGCCGAGGACCGCGGCGGCGACAGCCAGGTCGAAGCCGCTGCCACTCTTGGGGACGGACGCGGGGCTGAGGCCCACCGTGAGCTTCCTGGACGGCCAGGCACCGCCCGAGTTCACCACGGCCGCCCGGACCCGGTCGCGGCTCTCCGTCAGGCTCTTGTCCGGGAGGCCCACCAGGGTGAAGGCGGCCACTCCGGGTTCCAGGTCGGCCTGGACCTCGACGACCACTCCCTCGACGCCGGCCAGGGCCACCGAGCACGTACGCGCGAACCCCATCTCAGGCCACCCCCCGCGCGTGCTCGACGGCCGGGGCGCCGCGCCGGGGCAGGAGGACGCCGATCAGGTCGATGCGGACGCCACCCGGCGGGGCTCCTCCGTGGCTCTGGATCCAGCGTTCGGCAAGGGTCAGCAGGCGTTGTGCCTTCTCGGGCGTCACGGCGGCCATCGGCTGTTCGTAGCCGCCGCCCCTGCGGGTCTTCACCTCGCAGACCACCAGGACGTCGCCCTCCCGGGCCACGATGTCGATCTCGCCCGTCCTGCCGCAGCGCCAGTTCCGCTCCAGGACGGTCATCCCGGCCTCGCTCAGCCGCCGCGCGGCGAGCCCTTCCCCGTACCTGCCGAGTGCGCTTCGTGCGTTCATGTCGGCACCACCTCCGGTGCCAACGGTCACGCATCCGACCCGATCGAGTTGATCTTGGTGTGCTACTCACCGGTTGTGGACAACTCGGTCACCCACACGAGCGACCTCACCCGCCGGGAAGCTCCAGGTCGCTCTTGTTCAGCTCTTCGATGTTCACGTCCTTGAACGTGAGGACGCGTACCTGCTTCACGAAGCGGGCCGGCCGGTACATGTCCCAGACCCAGGCATCCGCCATGGACACCTCGAAGAACACCTCGCCCTGGACCGAGTGCACCTGCATCTCGTAGTCGTTGGTGAGGTAGAAGCGCCGCTCCGTCTCGATCACGTATTTGAACAGACCGACGACGTCTCGGTACTCCCGGTAGAGCTTGAGCTCCATCTCGGTCTCGTACTTCTCGAGGTCCTCGGCGCTCATGGCATGTTCCCCTTCAGCCGTGCGATCCCACCATTGTGCGCCAGTCCGACGAGCCCTCAGACGATTTCCGTGTCCAGGGTCACGGGCCTGGCGGGGGGACCTTCGTCGAGCAGCGTGCGCAGCAGCTCGGCGAGTCTGGTCGGATACACCGTCTCATGCGCCCGGGTCAGTTCCTGACACGTCCACCAGCGTGCTCCGGCGACACTGCGCCGCTCCAGCTCCGTCAGCCCCAGCGCCCCGGTGGCCGTCTGGGCCGTGCGGGCCAGGTAGTACCACTCGTCCTGGTCCCAGCGGCGGCCCGCGAACGGGAAGGAACACCTGCGCCGCCACAGCACAGGACCGAGTTCGACGTCGGTGATGCCGGTCTCCTCGGCGAGTTCCCTGAGCGCGGCCTCCTCCCGTGTCTCCGTGCCCTCCAGGCCGCCGCCGGGGGTGAACCACCAGTCGTCGGCCGGATCGTCCGGCTCATGGCCGTGCAGGAGGAGGATGCGGTCCTCGGGGTCGAGCAGGACCACCCGGGCCACCTTGCGCAGGCCGCCCTCGTAGGTGTCCTCGCCCGTCCGCCTGGTCTCAGCGGACACCGGCGGGCTCCGGACGGGTACGGGTGCGGGAGCGGCCCAGCCGCTTCTCGATCGGGCCGTACGCGCCGCCGCCGAGGATCAGGACGACGCCGGCGACGATCAGCAGCTCGATGGTCCCGAGCGGACCCGGCCGGGAGAGGGCGCCCAGGGTCTCGAACCCGGTGGGGCGCTTGAGCATGCCGTTCATGGGCCAGACGACGGCGTCGACGCGGGCGGAGACGGCGCCCCGGGACACCGTGCCCTTGGCGGCGTCGGTGAGGTGGGCGGTGGAGTCCAGGGAGCCCTGGCGCTCGTCGCCGAGGAGGAAGAGCCGGCCCTCGGGGACGGTCACGGTCGGGATGTTCTGGTTCTCGGCCAGGCTGCCCGCCGGCAGGTACGGCTCGTCGATCTGCTTGCCGTTGACGGTGAGCTTGCCGTTCGTGCAGCAGGAGACGGTGTCGCCGCCGACCGCGACGACCCGCTTGACCACGTTGGCATTGGTGACCCAGCTCTTGTCGCGGAAGACGACCACGTCACCGCGCCGCACCTGGTCGCCGTCGACGCGCTGGGCCAGCACCCGGTCGCCGACGTGGATCGTCGGGGACATCGAGCTGGTGGGCACGGTGTACGGCCGGTACGCCACCGCTCCCCACCCGAATCCGCCGAGGAACAGCACCAGACCCAGTGCCACGGCCAGCCCGGACAGTCGCTGCCCGATCCGGCTGCCGCCGGCCGGTGCCGTGCCTGTGCCCGCGCCGTGCGGGGCCGTACGCGTCGTGCTCTCGCCACCCATGGACCCGCACCCTACCCGGCGGTACCGGGCAGGGGCAGCCCCTCTTTCCCGGCCCGGTCAGCTCCTTACCGCTTCTTGGACTCCGGGCGCTCCGCCCGCCTGCGCCGGCGGGCCGCCAGCGGCAGCACCGGCAGGACGGCCGCGACGGCCACGCCCTCGGGGGCCACCGTCAGGGAGGCCGCGGCGGAGGACTTCTGGTCGAGGCCCTGGTCGAAGGTGTCCGGTACCGGCAGCGTGCCCCAGCGGTTGATCGGCCAGGCCTTCACGATGGCGCGGCCGACGACCTTGTCGACCGGGACCATGCCGTGGTTCTTGTCGGACTGGTTGTAGCGGGAGTCACGGGAGTTCTGGCGGTGGTCACCCATCACCCAGATGTAGCCCTTGGGGATCTTCACCTTGAACTGGCCGCCCTGGTCGTCCTGGGTGCACGGCGTGTTGCCCGGGTAGACGTACGGCTCGTTCAGTGCCTTGCCGTTGACCACGAGGGGGCCGGTGCCCTTGCACTGGACCGTGTCGCCGCCGACGCCGATCACCCGCTTGATCAGGTCCTTCTCCTCCGCGGACGGCATCAGGCCGATCCAGCTGAGCACCTTCTGCACGGGGTTCGGGGTGGGCGTCGGCTCGCCCGCGAGCCAGTCGGCCGGGTCGTGGAAGACCACGACCTCGCCGCGCTCCGGCTTCGAACCGAACCACGGAGTCAGTTTGTCGACCAGGACGCGGTCACCCTGCTGGAGGGTGTTCTGCATCGAGTCGGACGGAATCGAGAACGCCTGCACCAGGAACGTCTTGATCAGAAGCGCCAGGACCAGCGCGATGACCACCAGGATCGGCAGCTCTTTCCAGAAGGAGCGCGGCTTCTTCGGCTGGCGGGCGCCCTCGCCCGTGCCCTCTCCCTCGGCCCGAGGCTCCTGCTCGTCCCCGGACCCGTCGTCGGCCGCCGAGAAGTCGGAGTTCCCGGAGGTCACGGCGCCGTCCTGAGCGGGACCGTTCGCCTCCACGGGGTGCCCGCGGTGCTCCTCGCCGTCGTGTCCCGACCGTGCGCCAACCGCCACATCCCCCACGCCAACTCCTTACTCTCTGCCGCCGCCTGCCCCGGATACGGTGCAGGCCCACCACTCCCATAACGAGCGGGAGTTCCGCAGGGGTCGGGAGTCGGGTCATTCCGTTCGGATCGTCGGGGGCAACCCTATGCGACGGCCGAGGGGCCGCGGTCGACCCCGACACGGTGTTCGCAACGCTTGCGAAGGTTTTAGGTTCGTCGAGACTGGTCCAGTGGCCGACGGGCCAGCCGATGACCATGGCCCGGCCGACCACCGAGTTCTCGGAGACCGTTCCGCCGTACGGGGTGTTCTGGTGGGCGCGGGAGTCCGCGGAGTTGTCCCGGTGGTCGCCCATGACCCACAGGCGTCCCTTGGGCACGGTGATGTCGAAGGGCGTGGAGGACGGGGAGTTGCCCGGGTACAGGTAGTCGCCTTCGGTCAGCGGGACGCCGTTCACGGTGACCCGGCCCTGCGCGTCACAGCACTTGACGTGGTCCCCGCCGACCCCGATGACCCGTTTGATCAGGTCCTTCTCGTTGTCGGAGGGCAGCAGGCCGATGAAGGTGAGGCCTTCCTTGAGCTGCTTGACGCCGACCGGGTCGTGCTTCTTGGCGGTCTGCTCGTCGGCCAGCCAGCCGCCCGGGTCATGGAACACGACCACGTCCCCGCGCTGCGGCTTGGAGCCGAACCACGGGGTGAACTTGTCGACCAGGACGCGGTCGCCGATGCGGATCGTCTGCTCCATGGAGCCCGAGGGGATCACGAACGCCTGGACGAGGAAGGTCTTCAGGACCAGCGCTATGAGGACGGCGACACCGACCAGCAGAGGGATCTCCCGGACGGCCGATCGCCTGCGCTTGCGCTTCACCTTGCGCTGGAGCTTGCGCCGCTCCGCGCGCGTGCGGCCGCCGGCCGGCGCCGTGATGCGGCGGGAGCCGGTGGGCAGCAGGTTCTCTGCGGGCGTGCTGGGCACTCCGCGCGGCTTGCCGCGGTTACCCATGCGCGCCCTCCGGGGCCGGGACGCGCGCGTAGGCGGGGGGCCGCGTCAGGTGCGTCCAGTGGGCGTACGGCCAGGCGATCCAGTCGGCCCGGCCGATGACGTCGCCGACGGGGATCATGCCGCCGCCGGGCGAGCCGAGGTGGTCGCGGGAGTCGCTGGAGTCGCTGCGGTGGTCTCCGAGGACGAAGAGGCGGCCCGCGGGCACGACGACGTCGAAGGGGACGCTGGAGGGGCTGTCCCCGGGATACAGGAACGCCGTCTCGTCGACCGGCCGGCCGTTCACCTGGAGCCTTCCCTCCTTGTCGCAGCAGACAACGTGGTCTCCCCCCACCCCTGCAACGCGCTTGATGTAGTCGGCGTCCCCGAAATACCCGGTCCCGTCGAAGACAATCACGTCGCCGCGGCGCGGCTGCGCACCGAAACGGTACGCCAACTTATTTACGAGAACGCGGTCGCCGATCCTCAATCCCTGTTCCATCGATCCGCTCGGAATCTGGAACGGTTGCACCACGAAAGCGTTGAGGAGCAGCAAAAACGCCAGGCAGACGAAGAGGGTGAGGGTGATCCTGCCGCCGGGCACCCACTCGGCGACCCGCGACACCAACGCGAAACGCGACCGGCCCTCCGTGCCCCGAGTGGTACCGGGGCGGGAGGAGCGGTCGCGTTGCGTCGGCTGTGCTTCGGTGTCCATCGGGGCCAGATGCTATCCGGCCCCGCTGTGACTCCGGGAAAGCGCTCAGTTGTCGCGCTTCTCCTTGATCTTCGCGGCCTTGCCGCGCAGGTCACGGAGGTAGTACAGCTTGGCGCGACGCACGTCACCGCGGGTGACCAGCTCGATCTTCTCGACGATCGGGGTGTGCACCGGGAAGGTGCGCTCGACGCCGACGGAGAACGAGACCTTGCGGACCGTGAAGGTCTCGCGGACACCGGAGCCCTGACGGCGGATGACGACGCCCTTGAACTGCTGCACACGGGAGCGGTTGCCCTCGATGACGCGGACGTGGACGTTGACGGTGTCACCCGGGCGGAAGGCCGGGATGTCGCTGCGCAGCGACGTGGCGTCGACGGAGTCGAGCAGGTGAGACATTTCGTCTGCTTTCTTCGCTGATGCCACAGGTCATCAACGGGAACTAGGTGTTCAAGAGGTTGTGCCGTGCGCGTCGGGACGGGCGTCGTGTCCCCCTGTGGCAGGGGCGCACGCCGGACGAGCGCACAACAGCCGCCTATTCTTCCACGGCCTCGGTCCTGCGCCAAAATCGGCCGTACGGCTCGCCCGCCGGGTCCGGGGACCAGCCCAGGATGGACAGCATCTCCCGGTCCTTCTTGTCGAAGGCCTTGGGGTCGCAGCGCTCGATCAGGTCGGGCCGGTGGGCCGTCGTACGCCTCAGGGCCTCGTCGCGTCGCCAGCGGGCGATCCTGCCGTGGTGGCCGCTGAGCAGCACCTCCGGGATGTCCCGGCCGCGCCACAGGGGCGGCTTGGTGTAGACGGGGCCTTCCAGGAGGTTGGCCATCGCGCCGGGCGCGAAGGAGTCGTCCCGGTGGGACTCGGCGTTGCCGAGGACGCCGGGCAGCAGGCGCGCGACGGCCTCCGTGATCACCAGTACGGCCGCCTCGCCGCCGGCGAGGACGTAGTCGCCGATGGACACCTCGTAGACCGGCATCCGGGTGGCGTACTCGTCCATGACGCGCCGGTCGATGCCCTCGTAGCGGGCCGGTGTGAAGATCAGCCAGGGGCGTTCGGAGAGTTCGACGGCCAGTTCCTGGGTGAACGGGCGGCCGCTCGGGGTGGGGACGATCAGCGCGGGTGCCCGAGCGCCGGTCTCGTAGCCGTCGGCGAGGGCCGAGTCGAGGGCGTCGCCCCAGGGGTCGGTCTTCATGACCATGCCGGGGCCGCCGCCGTAGGGCGTGTCGTCGACCGTGTTGTGGCGGTCGTAGGTCCAGGCCCGCAGATCGTGCACGTGGACGTCGAGCTGTCCACGCGCGCGTGCCTTGCCGACGAGGGAGACGTTCAGGGGGTCGAGGTACTCGGGGAAGATCGTGACGACGTCGAGGCGCATCAGGACTCGTCCTCGTCCCGGGAGGACGCGATCTCGGCGCGGTCGTCGATCAGGCCCGGCGGAGGCGCGATGACCGCCCTCTGCTCCTCCAGGTCGATCTCGGTGACGATCTCCTGGACGAAGGGGATCAGCACCTCGCTGCCGTCCGGGCGCTCCACGATGAAGAGGTCCTGGGAGGGCAGGTGCGAGACCTCCGTGATCCGGCCGACCTCCGTGCCGTCCTCGGTGACCACGTCGAGGTCCATGAGCTGATGGTCGTAGTACTCGTCCTCGCCCTCGGGAAGTTCCTCGGGGTCGATCTCGGCGATCAGCAGGGTGTTGCGCAGGGCCTCGGCGCCGGTGCGGTCGCCGACGCCCTCGAAGCGCAGGAGCAGGCGGCCGCTGTGGACGCGGCCGGTGGCGATGGTGAGCGGCCCGGTGCCGGCCGGGTCGGTGGCCAGAACGGCGCCCGGGGCGAGCCTGAGCTCGGGCTCGTCGGTACGTACCTCGACGGTGACCTCGCCCTTGATGCCATGGGCGCGGCCGATCCGTCCGACTACCAGCTGCACGTGTACAGATCTCCTGTCGTACGACTGCGGGCCGGGGACGGCCCAGTGGCCCTCCCCGGCCCGAGCCGGTTGCGATGAAGCGTCAGCGGACGTGGTCCACGTCGACGAGGTCGACGCGGACACCGCGACCGCCGATGGCGCCCACGACGGTGCGCAGAGCGCGCGCGGTACGGCCGTTGCGGCCGATCACCTTGCCGAGGTCGTCGGGGTGGACCCGGACCTCCAGCACGCGCCCGCGGCGCAGGTCGCGCGAGGCGACCTGCACATCGTCAGGGTTGTCGACGATGCCCTTCACGAGGTGCTCAAGCGCCTCTTCGAGCATGCTGCTCAGGCCTCGGTCGACTCGGACTCAGCCGCAGCCTCGTCCTTCTTCTCAGCCTTCTTCTTCTGGGTGATCGCCTCACCCTTGCCCTCGTCGTCACCGCCGAGAGCCTCGAACGACGGACGCGTGGCCTTGGGCTCGGCGACGAGCAGCGGCGCCGGGGCGGGCTCGCCCTTGAACTTCTGCCAGTCGCCGGTCTTCTTCAGGATGGCGAGGACGGGCTCGGTCGGCTGCGCGCCGACACCCAGCCAGTACGCCACGCGCTCGGCGTCCACCTCCATGACCGACGGGTTGTAGGTCGGGTGGTACTTGCCGATCTCCTCGATGGCCCGGCCGTCACGGCGGGTACGGGAGTCGGCGACGACGATGCGGTAGTGAGGCGAACGGATCTTGCCCAGACGCTTCAGCTTGATCTTGACTGCCACGGGAGTGGGTTCTCCTGGATTTGACGTGGGTGGGCACGGCGAGAGAGCCGCGTGGGGTTGCGGTACCCGAGTGCCCGATGGACGCGTCAGCCGGAGGAGAGAGGGGTCCTATGCGACTGTCGAGTACAGCTAGCCATTGTGCCATACCCTGCGGACCGCTTCCGGCCGAGGCCCGAGAGGCGGGTGTGCGTGGAGGGGCGCGGATGGGCGTGGGCATGCCGTTGGGGCACCCGGCGTGGAGGTGAGGGACGTCGGGTGCGCCTGGCCCGGCCGGGGGGAGCCGGGTACGGCTGCCACGAGCAGCCGTACCCCTAGCTCGCCGCCGCTCCCACGACCTCCGGGATGCGGAACGGCTTGCCGCAGCCGCCGCACACGATGGGAGCCTGGGCCAGGACCGACGGGACCACCCGGACGTTGCGGCCGCAGTCGCAGACCGCCTTCACGCGGACGCCGCCGCCGGAGGAGCCGTGCCGGGCGGCCGGGCCGCGGAAGGTGCGGGAGGTGTCGGCGGAGGTGGCCACCGTGTGGGCCTTCAGGGCGCGCTGGAGCCGCTCGATCGTCGGGCGGTAGCGCCGCTTGGCCTCGGGGTTGAGAGTGACCAGGGAGAACCCGCTGCTGGGGTGCGGTTCCTCGGGGTGATCCAGACCCAGCTCCTCGGCGATCGCGAGGAATCTGCGGTTGTGGTAGCGGCCGGCTCGGGAGGTGTCGCGTACGCCGCGGGCGGCGGCGATGCCGTGGACTGCCTCATGGAGCAGCCGTTCGAAGGAGAGTTCGTGACCGCACGCGGACGACGACTCTCCGATCAGGGACTCTGGCGCGGCAAGGTCCGGCAGCTCGGGGTGGTACCGCTGAATGTCGGCCCACGCCTGTGCCAGCTCTGCGGCGAGAACAGGTGGTGTCTGTGTCGTGCTCACGTAATGACAACGAGCGGGGGTGCCGCTGTGTTCCTATTCCGGGGCATCCCAAATAATTTGCACGTACCCGTCAGTTGCCACTGATGCGTCCTGACGAGGGCGGGTGCGCTGATCTGCGGAGAAGCCTCACAGCTCATACCAAGCCGGTGCGTAGTCCGACGTACGGCCCAGCACGTAGACCCGGTGCGGCTGCGGTCGGCGGAAGGCACAAGGGGCCTTTCGGCCGCTCTCGTGGATCGGGCCCTGTCTCACTCAGCGCCCGGGACGCCGGCGACGTTACCGGGTGCCGGTGCCTGCCCCGGCACCGGGAGGTCCCCGAGGTTGCGTGGATGTGAAATCTCGCCACAGTGGCGTGCCGGCCCCAAGCCGGGCCCCACGACCCCTGGACGGCACCGCGAGCCGGGAGTTACCTGACATACGTGGATGGTGCGAGCGCACGGCACGGGGGCCACGCAATCGGGCACTGCGGCGAACTGTCGGCGGATTGGGGCGCTTACCTATGACACCTACGCTCGTGCGGGAACACCTGTCTCACGCGGGTTCCGTACCGTTCCGCGTGAACCAGTACGCACGCGCGCGTGACTGGTCCGAGATCCAGGAGCGGATGCTGGTCCCGCTCTACGAGGCCGTCTACGAGCGACTTGAAGTGGGCCCGGCCACCCGGCTGCTGGGCCTGCACTGCGGTTCCGGGCTCGCCCTGCTGATGGCGGCTTCCAGAGGGGCCGCGGTCACCGGTGTCGATGCCTCCCCCGAGCGGCTCGCCCTCGCCCGCCAGCGCCTGCTGCCGGATCCGGTGCGCGCCACGCGCGCGCGTGCGGCCGCGCGGCTCGTCGACGGCTCGCCCGCGGACGCGGCCGGCGCGCAGACGCCGGCGTACACCGTGGTGACCGTCTTCGAGCCGATCGGCTGCCTGGCCGGGGAGCTGGCCAGCGCGCTGCCGCTGGCCGGGCGCGGCGCGGCCGTGGTGCTGGCCGGCTGGGGCCCGCCGGAGCGCTGTGCCACCTCCTCGGTCCTGCGGGTGGCGACCAAACTGGCCGATCCCCTGCGCAGCGCCGGGAGCTGGCGGCCCGCCCGCCGCGACGACCTGGAGGAGGTCGCCCAGCGGGCCGGGCTGAAGCCGGACGGCTCGGGGCGGGTGGCCTGTCCGTTCGGGTACGCCGACCTCGACAGTGCCGTACGCGGTCTGCTGTCGACGGGCCTGTTCGACGCGGCCGTCGCGGCGACGGACCCCAAGCAGGTGGACAAGGAGCTGACGGAGGCGCTGCACCCGCACCGCCGCCCGGACGGGACCGTCTGGATGCCGAACGTGTTCCGTTACCTGATCGCGCGCGTGCGCTGACGCTCCGAGGGAGCGAGGCTCCTTCGGTGGGCACTCTTTCGTGGGAGCCCCTTCGGTAGGCGCTCCTTCAGCGGATGCCCATCGGTAGGCGCTCCTTCAGCGGATGCCCATCGGTAGGCGCTCCTTCAGCGGATGCCCATCGGTGGGCGCTTCTCCGCGGGTGGCCGGTGGGGCCCGTGCGGCGGGGCGCACATGGGTACGGCCCCGCGCCCCTGTGACGGCGCCGGCTACGCCTCGGCGTCCTTGGCGAGGCGCGTGATGCCCGCGATCCGGTAGGCGTCGGCCTCCTCCAGCGTCTCGCTCTCCAGGAGCGCCTGGGCCAGTGCGTCCAGCCGGCCGCGGTGTTCGCGGAGTTTGCGGCAGGCCTCCTCGTAGCAGCCGTCGACGATCCTGCGCATCTCCTCGTCGATCACGTCGAGGGTGTGCGGGGCGGCCGAGAGACCGTAGGCCTGCTGGGCGTCGCTCGGGAGGGCGGACAGTCGGCCGACGCGTTCGCTCATGCCCCAGCGGGCCACCATCCCGCGCGCGATGTTGGTGACCTGTTCGAGGTCGTTCTCCGCTCCCGTGGTGACGACCCCGTAGACGACGTCCTCCGCCGCCATGCCGCCCAGGGCGCCGATGATGCGGCCGCGCAGGTACTCCTCCGAGTGCGCGTACCGCTCCACCTCGGGCGTGGACATCGTCACGCCGAGTGCCCGGCCGCGCGGCACGATGGTGATCTTGCGGACCGGGTCGGCGCCGGGCTGCAGCATGCCGAGGAGAGCGTGGCCGCTCTCGTGGAACGCGGTGCGGCGGCGGTCCTCCTCGGGCATCACCAGGGTGCGTTCGGCGCCCAGCTGGACCTTCTCCAGCGCCTCGGACAGGTCCGCGCCGGTGACCTGGGACTGCTTGCGCTTGACCGCGAGGAGGGCGGCCTCGTTGGCGAGATTGGCCAGATCCGCACCTGTCATGCCCGGGGTCACCCGGGCCAGCTGGGTCAGGTCGACGCCGGAGGCGAGCGGGATCTCCCGGGTGTGGATGCGCAGGATCGCCTCGCGCCCGCCGCGGTCCGGCGGGGACACGCTCACCACCCGGTCGAAGCGGCCCGGCCGGGTCAGCGCCGGGTCCAGGATGTCCGCGCGGTTCGTGGCGGCGATGACGATCACGCCTTCCGAGCCCGAGAAGCCGTCCATCTCCGTGAGGATCTGGTTCAGCGTCTGCTCGCGCTCGTCGTGGCCGCTCATCGACGCGCCACCGCCGCGCATCCGTCCGATGGTGTCGATCTCGTCGATGAAGATGATCGACGGTGCCACCTTGCGCGCCTCGGCGAACAGCTCACGCACGCGGGAGGCGCCGACGCCGACGATCATCTCGATGAACTCGGACGCCGAGGCGGAGAAGAACGGCACGCCGGCCTCTCCCGCCACCGCCCGTGCCAGCAGGGTCTTGCCGGTGCCGGGCGGCCCCGCGAGCAGCACACCGCGCGGGAGCTTCGCGCCCATCGCGCGGTAGGCGTCGGGGTGCTCCAGGAAGTCGACGACGTCGTCCAGCTCGCCCTTGACCTCGTCGATGCCGGCGACGTCCGCGAACGTCGTGCGCCCGGTGCCCGGTCTGAGTCCGACCGGTTTCGGTGGTGCCTTCCGGCCGAACATGCCGCCCGCGCCGCCCAGGCCCGCACCCATCCGCCGTGCGAAGAAGACCCACACGGCGACCAGGAGCACGATCGGGATGAGGGAGATCAGCAGGTTGGACAGGAAGCCGCGCTCCTGCACGACCGGCCGGGCGGTCACCGTGACCCCGTGGCTGCTCAGGTTCTGCCACAGCTTGTCGTCCGCGAAGGCCGGACGCTGCGTCTTGAACTTGGTGTACGTGCCATGGCCCTCGGGGTTGGCCTGGGCGCTCTTGAGCTGGCCCTGGATCGCGTCGCCCTTGGAGTAGATCTTGGAGACGTTGCCGTCGCCGACCTGCTTGCTGAACTCCGTGTACGAGATCGTCGGCTCGTTGCCCTGGCCGAGGTAGTTCAGCCCGACGTAGGCGAGCAGGAAGACGATCACCGCGGTGATGAGCAGACCCCACCACTTGCCGCCCCAGCGTCCGCCGGTCCGCCGGGGCGTCTCGTCCGGGGTGCCCTCGGCGCGCCACGGCTGGTCAGGGGCCTTGCGTGGGGGCGCCGCATTGCTCATATCTGGACGTTACGGCACATGACGGCACACGGCACACGCTGAGGGCGCCCCCCTTGGCAGAGGAGCGCCCTCAGTGACGTACGGCTTCGGCGGGTGACGGCCCGGGAACGGCGTCAGCCCGAGAACCGGGCCGGCGCAAGAACCGGGCCGGCGAAGGAACCGCGTCAGCCCATGAACTTCTTGAACTCGTCGGGCAGCTCGAAGTCCTGGCCGCCCTGCTGCGGCAGCCCGAAGGCACCGCCCTGCGCGGCCGCCTCGCGGCGCTGAGCCTCCTCCAGCTCCTGCTGCTTGCGCTTCATCGGGTTGCCCGAGCGCTGCTTGCCCTTGGCCTTCTTCGGCTGCTTCTTGCTCCGGCCGGGGCCGCCGCCCATGCCCGGGATCCCCGGCATGCCGGGCATGCCGCCGCCCTGGGCCATGCGGGACATCATCTTGCGGGCCTCGAAGAACCGCTCGACCAGGTTCTTCACCGCGCTGACCTCGACACCGGAGCCCTTGGCGATACGGGCGCGGCGCGAGCCGTTGATGATCGTCGGGTCCTGGCGCTCGACCGGCGTCATCGACTTGATGATCGCGGCGGTGCGGTCGACGTCCCGCTCGTCCAGGTTCTGGATCTGGTCCTTGATCTGGCCCATGCCCGGGAGCATGCCGAGCAGCTTGGAGATGGAGCCCATCTTCCTGACCTGCTCCATCTGGGCCAGGAAGTCGTCCAGGGTGAAGTCCTGGCCCTTCTTGGACGCCAGCTTCGAGGCCATCTTCTGGGCCTCTTCCTGGCTGAACGTCTTCTCCGCCTGCTCGATCAGGGTGAGCAGGTCACCCAAGTCGAGGATGCGGGAGGCCATCCGGTCAGGGTGGAACGCGTCGAAGTCGTCGAGCTTCTCGCCGTTCGACGCGAACATGATCGGCTTGCCGGTGATCTGCCGGATCGAGAGGGCCGCACCACCGCGGGCGTCGCCGTCGAGCTTGGAGAGCACCACGCCGTCGAAGCCGACGCCGTCGCGGAAGGCCTCGGCGGTGTTGACGGCGTCCTGGCCGATCATCGCGTCGACGACGAAGAGGATCTCGTCCGGCGAGACCGCGTCACGGATGTCCGCGGCCTGCTGCATCATCTCCTGGTCGATACCCAGGCGGCCGGCGGTGTCCACGATCACGATGTCGTGGACCTTGGACTTCGCGAAGTCGATGGAGTCCTTGGCGACCTTCACCGGGTCACCGACGCCGTTGCCCGGCTCCGGGGCGTAGACGGCGATACCGGCGCGCTCGGCGACCACGCTCAGCTGGTTCACTGCGTTCGGGCGCTGGAGGTCGCAGGCGACCAGCAGCGGCGAGTGGCCCTGCTCCTTGAGCCACCGGCCGAGCTTGCCCGCGAGGGTGGTCTTACCGGCACCCTGCAGACCCGCCAGCATGATCACGGTGGGGGGCTGCTTGGCGAAGCGCAGGCGCCGGGTCTCGCCGCCGAGGATCGTGACCAGCTCGTCGTTGACGATCTTCAGGACCTGCTGGGCCGGGTTCAGCGCCTTGGAGACCTCGGCACCGAGCGCGCGCTCCTTGACGTTCTTGATGAACGTGCGAACGACGGGCAGTGCCACGTCCGCCTCGAGGAGCGCGATGCGGATCTCACGTGCGGTGGCGTCGATGTCCGCCTCGGAGAGCCGTCCCTTGCCGCGCAGGTTCTTGAAAGTCGCTGACAGGCGATCGGAGAGAGTGTCGAACACGGCGCTCGCGGTCCTCGGGGTCGGTGATGGCTTCTGGGAATCGCCCTCCAGGGTATCCCGGCGGTGAACTCACCGGGGCAGGGTCATCCCCGCAGGGTCTCCTCCAGCACCCTGGCCAGCGATGCCGCGTCCTGTGCCGGCAGGGGTGCGCCCGTGCCGGTGGTGACGTAGAAGGCGTCGACGGCGTTGGAGCCCAGCGTGCTGACGTGCATGCTGCGGACCCGCACCCCCGCCTTCTCCAGGGCCATGCCGATCCGGTGCAGCAGCCCCGGAGCGTCCTGGGTCCTGACCTCGATCACGGTGGCGTGGTGGGAGGCCGCCGGGGCCACGGTCACCCGGGGCGGCGGAGCGGCCCAGCCGCGGCGGCGGGGGTAGGCCGCGTCACGCTCGGCGAGGCGGCCCGCGATGTCCAGGGAGCCGTCCAGGGCGCGGACGAGATCGGCGCGCAGCCGGGCCGCCTGGGGCAGCGAGCCGTACTCGGCTGCGACCCGCCAGTCGAGCAGCAGCACGGAGCCGTCGTCGACGTCGTCGGGCAGGCTCAGGGCACGCAGCTCCGCCGTCCGCACGGTCAGGCGGTGCACGGCGAGGACTCCGGCGACCGCGGGCAGCACGGCGGGCTGGTCCGGTACGGCGATGAGCAGCTCGACGCCGAGCGGCTCGGGCTCGCCGGCGGCCTTCTCCTCCGGCGCCGGCTCGGTCTGCGCGCGCAGGGCGAGGACCGGGCTGCCGGTGCGGAAGGCCTCGATGGCGAGGCGCTCCTGCTCGGCCGTGGGGGCGCCGGGCTCGGGTTCGTCGGGGGTGTCTCCGGCCAGGACGGCCGCGACGCGCCGTACCAGGTCGGCGACGAGGGAGCCGCGCCAGGAGGACCAGGCGGCCGGGCCGGTGGCCAGTGCGTCCGCCTCGGTGAGGGCGTGCAGCAGTTCCAGCGTGCTCTGCGTGCCGACGGCCTCGGCGACCGAGCGGACCGTCGCCGGGTCCTCCAGGTCACGGCGGGTGGCCGTCTCGACGAGCAGCAGGTGGTGGCGGACCAGGGTGGCCAGCACCGCCACGTCCGTGCGGTCGAAGCCGATCCGGGCGGCCACGTCCCTGGCGATGATCTCGCCGGCCACGGAGTGGTCGCCGGGCCAGCCCTTGCCGATGTCGTGCAGCAGTGCGGAGACGAGGAGCAGGTCGGGGCGGCTGACGCGGCGGGTCAGCTCGGAGGCGCGCACCGCCGTCTCGATCAGGTGCCGGTCGACGGTCCAGATGTGGACGGCGTTGCGCTGAGGGCGGCAGCGGACCCGTTCCCAGTCCGGCAGCAGGCTGCTGATCAGGCCTTCCGCCTCCAGTGCCTCCCAGACGTCGACGGTGGGGCGGCCCGAGCCGAGCAGGGTCACCAGCTGCTCGCGGGCCTCGGCGGGCCAGGGCGTGGGCAGGGGGCGCGCGGTGGTGGCCATGCGCCGTACGGCGTGCAGGGAGAGCGGCAGGCCTGCCTGGGCGGCGGCGGCCGCGGCGCGCAGCGGGAGCACGGGGTCGCGTTCGGGGCGCGCGGCGCGGGCCAGCACCACCTCGCCGTCCTGTTCCACCACGCCCTCGGCCAGCGGGGAACGCTCGGCGACCGGCTTGGCGCCGCCCAGCATGGCGCGCAGGCGTGGCCGCACGGCGCGCGATCGCAGCACGCGCCCCACTTCGCGCCAGGTGACGTCACTGGCGTACGAGATCACCCGCGCGGCCTCGTACACCTGTCGCAGCAGGGTGTCGGCGTCCAGCAGACCCAGCTCTGCCGCCACCTGGTCCTGTTCCTGGAGGGCGAGCCGGTCGGTGGCGCGGCCGGTGGCCAGGTGGAGGGCGTCACGGACGTCGAGCAGGCGCCGGCGTGCGTCCGCGAGGCCCTCGCGCGGGGCGTCGGCCACCCAGGAGGCGGCCACGGCGCGCAGCGCGGTGGCGTCCCTGAGGCCGCCGCGGGCCTCCTTGAGGTCGGGCTCCAGGAGGTAGCGCAGCTCGCCCTGGCGTTCGGCGCGGTCGGCGCAGAGTTCCTGGAGTTCGGGCAGCCGCTTGGGCGCCTGGTTGCGCCAGTCGGCCAGCACGGCCGTACGCAGTCCGGCGGTCAGACCGAGGTCGCCGGCGAGGTGGCGGGCGTCCAGGAGGCCGAGCTGGACCTTCAGATCCTCTCCGGCCGTCCTGCGGGCCTCCGCCGGGGTCCGCACGGAGTGGTCGAGGGCGAGGCCGAGGTCCCAGACCGGGTACCAGAGGCGGTCCGCCAGGGCGGCGACCGCGCTCGGATCGCCGCCGTCGTGCAGCAGCAGGAGGTCGAGGTCGCTGCGCGGGGACAGCTCGCCGCGGCCGTAGCCGCCGACGGCGACGAGCGAGACGCCGCCGCCCGGGTGCCCGGCCGCCGCCGTGAAGAGACCGGCGAGCCAGTCGTCGGTCAGCCCGGCGAGGGCGGCACGGCGCGGCGGCCCGGACCGCGCCTCCTCGGTGAGGAGGCGCAGCCGGGCCGCCGCATAGCCGCTGGGTCCCGCGTCATCCGCTTCGTTCCGCACATCCGTACCGGTCACCCAGCGACTCCTGTCCTTGTGCGTGTCAGAGCGCGTCCGGGCCGCGCTCACCGGTACGGACCCGTACGGCCGTCTCGACCGGCAGGGACCAGACCTTGCCGTCACCGATCTTGCCGGTGCGGGCCGCCTTGACGATGACCTCGATGAGCTGCTCGGCGTCGCCGTCCTCGGCCAGCACCTCGATGCGGATCTTGGGGACCAGGTCGACGGTGTACTCGGCCCCGCGGTAGACCTCGGTGTGGCCCCGCTGACGACCGTAGCCGCTCGCCTCGGTGACCGTCAGTCCGTGGACGCCGAAGGCCTGGAGGGCCTCCTTGATCTCGTCGAGCCGGTGGGGCTTGACGACGGCGGTGATGAGCTTCATGCGTCCACCTTCTTGCTCGGAGTGCCGGCCGGAGCGGAAGCGGAGACGCTGCCGAGGACACCGCCGCCCGCGCCGCTGAAGTCGTATGCGGTCTCGGCGTGCTCGGCCTGGTCGATACCGGAGATCTCCTCGTCCTCGGTGACCCGCATCCCGATGGTCCTGTCGAGGAGGAAGGCGAGGATCGCGGAGGCGATCAGGGAGTACGCGAGGACCGCGCCGACACCGGCGCACTGCTTCCACAGCTGGCTGAAGCTGTGGTCGCCGTAGAAGACGCCGGTCGCGGTGGACTGGCCCTTGCCGGTGGCGAAGAAGCCGATGAGCAGGGAGCCGATGATGCCGCCGACCATGTGGACGCCGACGACGTCGAGCGAGTCGTCGTAGCCGAACCTGAACTTCAGGCCGACGGCCGCGGCACAGGCGACACCGGCGATGGCGCCGACGGCGATCGCGCCGAGCGGGGAGACCGCGCCGCCGGACGGGGTGATCGCGACCAGGCCGGCGACCGCACCGGAGGCGGCGCCCAGCGTGGTGAACGCACCGTGCCGGATCTTCTCGTAGGCAAGCCAGGCCAGCATGGCGGCGGCGGTCGCCACCTGTGTGTTGACGAACATCAGCGCGCCGACGCCGTCGTCGTTGCCCAGCCAGGAGCCGGCGTTGAAGCCGAACCAGCCGAACCAGAGCAGACCGGCGCCGAGCATGACCAGCGGGAGGCTGTGCGGGCGCATCGGATCCCGCTTGAAGCCGACGCGCTTGCCGATGACCAGGATGACGCCGAGCGCCCCGGCACCCGCGTTGATGTGGACCGCCGTACCGCCCGCAAAGTCGATCACGCCGAGCTTGTAGGCCCAGCCGTCGGCGCCCCAGACCCAGTGGGCGACGGGGACGTAGACGATCGTGACCCACAGGGCGATGAAGAGCGCCCAGGCCGAGAACTTGACGCGGTCCGCGAGGGCGCCGCTTATCAGGGCCGGCGTGATGATGGCGAACATCATCTGGAAGACCATGAAGACGAAGATCGGGATGGAGTAGCCGTCCCAGAGCTCCGTCAGCCCGATGTTGCTCAGGCCGAACCAGTCGGAGTTCCAGCCGATGAGGCTGTTGTTCGTGCCGAAGGCGAGGGAGAAGCCGTAGAGCACCCACAGGATGGTGACGATGCCCATGCTGATGAAGCTCATCATGAGCATGTTGAGCGTGCTCTTGACGCGGACCATGCCTCCGTAGAAGAAGGCCAGGCCTGGGGTCATGAGCAGTACCAGGGCGGAACAGATGAGCATGAAGCCTGTGTTCGCGGAGGACAGCTTGGGTGCCTCCGCGGCAAGCATGATGGCTGGTGCCATCGGCGTCTCCTCGTCGATTGGTACGGCCCCGTGCGGGCGGTGCCTGTGCGGTCCGGTCAGTGAGGGGTGGGCCGGTTATGCGCCATGAGACTGACGCAGCGCGGTTTCGGTCGGAGCCCCTCGTTGTTTCGCCGGGGTGACGAAGGCGCATGGCGTGTTACGCGTGCATGAACTGCCGGATGTCCGGCGCACCGATCGTTATCGTGACGCAACCATCGCGCACGGCACGGCAACCACGCACTCGCGCGTGGCGCGGCGACCACGCGCCGGGCACCGCGACGGCGGGCAGCCGGGCTGCCGGGAGCGGGGCGGGGCGGGGTGCAAAAGAGGGGTGCAAAAGATAGGGACCGGCCGCGGCGGGCCTCTCGATGACCTGGCATGGGGGAGCCGAGTCGGGCAGTTCGGGAGGACCGGCCGCGGCCGGAGCATGGGGGTCCTGCGGTGGTCAGACGGCCTCGGCGGTCTCCGGCAGATCGACGGCGAGCTGGTCGGTGAGGTCGACCACGGAGCTGAGGTCGCCGAAGTCGCGCGCGGCCGTGTCGACCGTCTTCCGGATCCGGGTGTTCACGCGCTCGGAGCGGACCTTCTTGGCGATTTCCATGGCCTGTGAGGCGTACTCCGTGCTCCGCTCGGGCTCGCGCCGGAGCAGGTGCACGGTGGCCATGCCGATCAGGTTCAGCGCATACGACCGCTGGTGCTCGCTGTCCTTGGCGAACAGCTCCACCGCCCGCTGCATCAGCGGCTCGGCGAGGGAGGCGTAGGCGGGGCTGCGTCCGGCGACGTAGGCCAGGTCGCGGAAGGAGTGGGAGTTCTCGCCGTACAGCTCGGCCTCGGAGAAGAAGCGGATCCAGTCGGGGTCCGGATCGTCCCACTCGTCGGCCTCGGAGAAGGTGTCCTCGGCCATCCGGACCGCCCGCTTGCACTTGCCGGGCTGGCCCATGTTGGCGTAGGCGCGGGCCTCCATCGCATACAGCATGGACTGGGTGCGCGGGCTCGCGCAGTCGCGGCTGCCGTACTGCGCGAGGTGGATCAGCTCCAGGGCGTCGTCGGGTCGGCCGAGGTGGATCATCTGGCGGCTCATGCTGGAGAGGATGTACGAGCCGAGCGGCTTGTCACCGGCCTCCTTGGCCGCGTGCAGGGCGAGCACGAAGTACTTCTGCGCGGTGGCCTGGAGCCCGATGTCGTACGACATCCAGCCCGCGAGTTCGGCCAGCTCGGCGGCGACCTTGAAGAGCAGGCGGGTGGTGGCCTCGGGCTGGGGTTCCTGGAGGAGGTCGGTGACCTCGTGCAGCTGGCCCACGACCGCCTTGCGGCGCAGACCGCCGCCGCACTGGGCGTCCCACTGGCGGAACATCTGCGTGGTGGACTCCAGCAGGTCCAGCTCGGGCTTGGACAGGCGGCCGGGCCTGCGGGACTCCAGGAGCCGGTCGGGCTGGGGCTCGGGCGCGAGCGGCGAGGAGGGGGCCGGCACGAGCCAGCGCTGCATGGGCTCGATGAGGGACGGGCCCGCCGACAGGGCCAGCGAGGTTCCGAGGAAGCCGCGCCGCGCCAGCATCAGGTCGCTGCGCGAGAACTCGCTGAGCAGGGCCACCGTCTGCGGGCCCGTCCAGGGCAGGTCGACACCGGACGCGGAGGGTGACTGACGGGCGGCGCGCAGGCCGAGGTCCTCGATGGAGACGACACAGCCGAAGCGCTCGGAGAACAGCTCGGAGAGGATCCGCGGGATGGGCTCGCGCGGGTTCTCCCCGTCCAGCCAGCGCCGCACGCGGGAGGTGTCCGTGGAGATGTGATTGGCGCCCAACTGGCGTGCCCTGCGGTTCACTTGGCGGGCCAGCTCGCCCTTGGACCACCCGCTGCGCACGAACCACGAGCCGAGCAGCTCGTTGGGGCCCTTGTCAGCGTTTGTCACGCTACCGTTGCCGCCGCCCACTGGAACGCCCCCATCCTTGAGATCACTTGTCGCCGTTGCGATCGTCGGTCGCCCCGAAAGGGAGACCAGCACGCGCCAAGCCCTAACAGAATGCCGGTAAATACGGCTTCTCGTCTGCCGGTTCTCACCGTTCGAACGAGATGACGACTTGCCTCCGGCATACCCACGGGTGCATGTGCCTTCAGGCCTCGCACACTCACAGTAATCCTACGATCACTGGTGCAGCCATGGCGATCCCAGAAACGCCACCATTCGCCACCCCTTCGAATGAACTCACGGCCACCCCCACGCGATTCACTTGACATAGGACGACCAGGAGTAGGCGGAGTGAAGCACTCAGGGGCGCACAGCCCCCGGTGCACCACCTGCGGTGCTGCGAAGCGCTGCCTTGCCCTGACGGCAGCGAGGGAAGTCGGAGCCGTAGCGTCACGTTCCGCTTTCGTCTCACTCCGTGTCGTAACCACCGGCGCGCTGGACCCGTTGGAGGGGGCATGGGCTTCACGATCGGCGGCATTCGCGAGATCCGCTCCGGCACGCGTCGGCGCGGCCGCTCGTCCGAGTGCACCGCGGTCGCCGAGTTCACCGGACTGTGGGGCTGGGAGGTGGTCCCGGGGGCCCGGGCCGCGGCCGGCGCCTGCTCGTGCGGTCACTCCGAGTGCCCGGCGCCGGGCGCCCACCCGCTCGACTTCGCGCCCCAGGTTCCGGCCGGAGCCACGCTGGACGACGTGACCAAGGCCTGGTCCGAGTTCCCGGGCGCCTCCGTGATGCTGCCCGTCGGCCGTGCGTTCGACGTCATCGAGGTCGCCGAGCCCGCCGGGCGCCGCGCCCTGGTCCGCCTGGAGCGCATGGGGCTCCCGCTCGGCCCGGTCACCGCGACCCCCGACGGCCGTGCCCACTTCTTCGTCGCCCCCGGCGCCGCCGCCGAACTCCCGAAGCTGCTCTACCGCATGGGCTGGGACGACCCGTCCGCCCTGGATCTGCGCGGTCTCGGCCCGGACAGCTACGTCACCGCCCCGCCCTCCGACCGGGGCGGCCTGGGCCCGGTGCGCTGGCTGCGCCCGCCGGCCCTGGACTCGGCGACGAGGCCTCCGGCGGCCCGGCTGCTGCTGGGCACGCTGGCGTACGTGGCACACCGGTCGCGGGCCCGGGCATGACCGCGCCGCAGGGCCCCGTACATGGCGAAGCGCCCGTCCCCCACTGCACTTCGGGGCGGGCGCTTCCTCGAACGGGGTGAAGGTCCCGCCCCACGGCGGTCAGTCACCGATAAGGGCATCCACGAACGCCTCCGGCTCGAACGGCGCAAGATCGTCCGCGCCCTCGCCGAGACCGACCAGCTTGACCGGGACGCCCAGCTCGCGCTGGACCGCGACCACGATGCCGCCCTTCGCCGTGCCGTCCAGCTTGGTCAGCACGATGCCGGTGATGTTCACGACCTCCGCGAACACCCGGGCCTGCACCAGACCGTTCTGGCCGGTGGTGGCGTCCAGGACGAGCAGCACCTCGTCCAGCGGCGCGTGCTTCTCGACCACGCGCTTGACCTTGCCCAGCTCGTCCATGAGGCCGGTCTTGGTGTGCAGGCGGCCGGCGGTGTCGATGAGGACGACGTCGACCCCCATCTCCTTGCCCTCCTTGACCGCGTCGAAGGCGACGGAGGCGGGGTCGCCGGCCTCCGGCCCGCGCACGGTGTAGGCACCGACGCGCTCGCCCCAGGTCTGGAGCTGGTCGGCGGCGGCGGCCCGGAAGGTGTCGGCGGCGCCCAGGACGACGGTGCGCCCGTCGGCGACCAAAACACGGGCGAGCTTGCCGGTGGTGGTGGTCTTGCCCGTGCCGTTGACACCGACGACCATCACGATGCCGGGCTTGCGGTCCTCGGGCTCGGTCTTCACCGTGCGGTCGACGTCGGTGCCGACGAGCTTGAGCAGCTCATCGCGCAGCAGACCGCGCAGTTCGTCGGGGGTGCGGGTGCCGAGTACCTTGACGCGCTCGCGCAGGTTCTCGACCAGCTCCTGGGTGGGCTGCACGCCGACATCGGCGGTGAGCAGCGTGTCCTCGATCTCCTCCCAGGTGTCCTCGTCGAGGTGCTCACGGGACAGCAGCGTGAGCAGACCTTTGCCGAGGGCGTTCTGGGAGCGGGACAGGCGGGTGCGCAGGCGGACCAGCCGGCCCGCGGTGGGCTCCGGGATCTCGATCTCGGGCGCTTCGACGGCCGGGCCGGCGGGAGGCTCCTCCACGGCGACCGGTGCCGAACCGCCCGGGAGGTCCACCTCCTCGATGGTCCGGCGCGGTTCGTCGCGCGGCGTCTCGGCCTCGTCGCCGACGTGCGGCTCGGCCGGGGGCGCGGTGATGTCGGGCGTCGTGGGCGGAGGCGGGGGCAGCGGCTTCCGGCGCCGGCTGCCGATGACCAGCCCGCCGAGCGCACCGAGCACGACCACGGCGATGACTACAGCAAGGATGACGGTTTCCATAACCCGACCAGTATCGGCCATGCGTTCCGACGGGACCCTGATTGTGGCTTCCTCCGAGGGACAAAGGCCCCTGTACGGTATGAGTCGGATCAAAGTACGATGGCACCGACTCCGTCAACGCGCGTAGAGTCCGGACGTCCCCTGTCCCCCCACCCTGAGGCACCCCTCTTTCATGAGCAAGACAGCCGAGACCGAAGGCGCTCTCGAAACCCGCGGCATCGAGCAGGTACCGGACCACGAGCGCACGGCGAGAACCCGTGAGCTGTTCCCCACCTGGGTCGGCGCGAACATCAGCGTGCTGCTGCTCACCATGGGCGCGAGCCTCGTGGTGGCGTACCACCTCAACATCTGGCAGGCGCTCGTCGTCGCGGTCGCCGCGCCGGTCGTGTCGTACGGCCTGGTCGGACTGATCGGCATCGCGGGCAAGCGGGGCGGGGCGCCGGGCATGGCGCTGTCGCGCGCGGTCTTCGGGCAGCGCGGCAACCTGCTGCCCGGTTCGCTGATCTGGGTCGCCCGCTGGGGCTGGGAGACGATCAACGCGGTGACCGGCGCCTACGCGATGCTCACCATCCTGGACATCGTGCTCGGCATCAAGGCGAACAGCGTGCTGGATATCGTGATGCTGCTGGTCTTCGTCGTCGCGACGTTCGCGATCTCCGGCCTCGGCATCAACGCCGTGCAGAAGTGCAACAAGTACGCGACCTATTTCTTCGGCGTCTTCTCGGTCCTCGTCCTGGTGTACCTGGCCGTGAACACCGACTGGTCGAAGGTCATGGACCACAGCGCCGGGTCCACGGCCGCGGTGATCACCGGCATCGGCATGATCGCGGCGGGCGGCGTCAGCTGGATCCCGACCGCCCCGGACTTCACCCGCTATCTGCCGCGCACCGCGTCCTCGAAGGCGATCGTGGGCACGGCGGTCGGCGGCGCCGGGATCGTCGTGCTGCCGATGGTGCTGATGGGCGTGGTGATGGCGGTCTCCACGCCGGACCTGGCCTCGGCCTCCGACCCGGTCTCCTTCCTCGGCGAGATCCTGCCGACCTGGATCGCGGTCCCGTACCTGCTGATCGCGCTGATCGGCATGCTCCTGATCAACTCGATGTCGATGTACTCGGCGGGCTTCACCGCGCAGACCCTCGGTTTCAAGGTGCCGCGCCACTGGGCGGTCTCGGTCAACGCGGTGATCTCGCTGGTCTTCGGCGGTGTGCTGATGCTGGTGGCGACGAGCTTCCTGGGCTCGTTCATCGCCTTCCTGTCGCTGCTCGCGGTGGCCTTCTCCGCCTGGGTCGGCGTCTTCGGCGCGGACATGTTCCGCCGGACCGAGTACGACGGCCGGGCCATGAGCGACACCACCCGCACCAGCGCCTACTGGTACCGGGGCGGTTTCTCCCCGGCCGCGGTGGCCGCCTGGGCGATCGGCCTGGTGGCGGGCCTGATGTTCACCACCTCGGACTGGTTCACCGGCCCGCTCGCGAAGAACAACGTCATCGGCGAGTACGGCCTCGGCTGGGTCGCCACGATCGTGATCTCGGGCCTGCTGTACCTGGCCCTGCCGAAGCCGGCGGTGGTGAGCCCCGCGGCCGGGCAGCCGGCGGAGGAGCCCGAACCCCTGGCCGTCTGACGCACTGTCAGCTACCGTCCCCCTCCACCGAGTCCTACCGGAGGGGGACTTCCCATGCCCGTCACGGTCGTACGTTTCAACCTCGTCGCACCCGGCGCCACCCCCGCCTCCCTCGCCGCCCGCTACCGGGCCGCCCTGGAGATGGCCGCGTACGCGGACGAGCACGGGATCACCACCGTGCAGACGGAGGAGCACCACGGCGCCGACAACAACTGGCTGCCCTCGCCGTTCGCCTTCGCGGGCGCGGTGTTCGGGGCGACCCGGAACATCGCGGTCACGGTGTCGGCGGTGATCGGCCCGCTGCACGACCCGCTGCGGCTGGCCGAGGAGATCGCGGTGCTGGATCTGCTCAGCGGCGGCCGGCTGGTGACGGTCGCCGGCATCGGCTACCGGCCCGAGGAGTACGCCCTGTTCGACGTCGACTGGAAGCGACGGGGCCGGCTCCAGGACGAGCTGCTGGAGACCCTGCTGAAGGCGTGGACCGGCGAGGAGTTCACCTACCGGGGCCGTACGGTACGGCTCACCCCGCGCCCCTGCACCGATCCGCACCCCCTGCTCCTGGTCGGCGGCTCCTCCAGGGCCGCCGCCCGCCGGGCCGCCCGGCTCGGCCTGCCGTTCTTCCCAAGCGCGCACCTGCCGGAGCTGGAGGCGTACTACAAGGAGCAGCTCACGCAGTACGGCACCGAGGGCTGGACGATGATGCCCGCGGCCGAGACCCCGCTGCTGCACGTCGCCGAGGATCCGGACCGGGCATGGGCCGAGTACGGCGGGCACTTCCTGCACGAGGCGCGGACTTACGCCGCCTGGCAGTCCGGTGAGATCAGGTCGGCGGTGAAGTCGGCCGCCACGACGGTCGAGGAGCTGCGCGCGGAGGGCGTCTACCGGATCCTCACGCCGCAGGAGTGCGCGGCCCAGGGCCTGGACAGTCTCGTGCTGCATCCGCTGGCGGGCGGGATGCCGGTGGAGGAGGGGTGGCGCAGCCTCAGGCTGTTCGCGGAGCAGGTGGTCCCGGCGCTGGGGGGCTGAGCTGCGTCGATATCCGGTGGTCCGGCCGGGTCCGGCGGTGTTCCACTGGGCCATGAGTCTTTGTGTGGACGTGGTCGTCCGGGGACCGAACGGCGAGTTCGACGTGCTCGACGTGCCCGAGGGGTGCAACGACTCGGCCGGATTCGAGTCCTGACGCTGGAAGGTGTGGGGATCGGACGTGGTGCGCTCGCTGGGTGCCCGTTACCTTCCCTTGCCGGACGGCGAATGGATGGAGGTCCCGACCGAGGAACTGCCCGGCTTCCTGGAGGAGATCGCCCTGCTCCGCGCCCACCTGGACATGATCGCCGCGGCGCTCGGGGAGCATCCGTCGGGGATCGAGAGCCGTCTGGACAACATCGAGTCGGCCACCCTGCGCGCCCGGCGGCTCGGAGCCCGCGTCCTCATCTGGTGACCGCCGCACACAGCACCGCCGCCCCCGGTCCGGGCAGTGGCCGGGCCGGGGGCGGCGGACGGTACGAGGAGAGGGGCAGCGGGGACTTGGCCCTTCTCCCCGAGTCCAGGGGGCTGCTCAGCCCATCTCCTCCAGGGACTTGCCCTTCGTCTCCTTGACGAACTTGAGGACGAACGGGATGGAGAGCGCGGCGAAGACCGTGTAGATCACGTAGGTGCCGGACAAATTCCAGTCGGCCAGCGACGGGAAGCTCGCGGTGATGGCCCAGTTGGCGATCCACTGCGCGGCGGCGGCCACGCCCAGGGCGGCGGCGCGGATCTTGTTCGGGAACATCTCGCCGAGCATGACCCAAACGACCACACCCCAGGACAGGGCGAAGAAGAGGACGAACACGTGGGCGGCGATCAGGGCCACCCAGCCCTGGGTCGCGGGCAGCTTGCCGTCCACCAGGTGGTACGAGAACGCCCAGGCCTCCAGGGCCAGACCGACGGCCATGCCGACCGAGCCGATGAGGGCGAGCGGCCTGCGGCCGATGCGGTCCACGAAGATCATCGCGATCACGGTGCCGACGATGTTGATGATCGACGTCGTGAAGGAGTAGAAGAACGAGTCCGCCGGGTCGACGCCGACCGACTGCCACAGCGTCGAGGAGTAGTAGAACGCGACGTTGATGCCGACGAACTGCTGGAAGACCGACAGGCCGATACCGACCCAGACGATCGGCTTGAAGAAGAAGCCTCCGCCGAGCAGGTCCTTGAAGGTGGACTTGTGCTCGCTCTTCATCGCGTGCTCGATCTCGGCGACGCGGGCGTCCAGGTCGGAACCCTTGCCCTCGACCTCGGCGAGGATCTCCTTGGCGCGCTCGCGCTTGCCGACCGAGAGCAGGAAGCGGGGGGACTCGGGGATCGCGAAGGAGAGCAGGCCGTACAGGGCGGCCGGGACGACCATGACGCCGAGCATGACCTGCCAGGCCTCCAGGCCCATCAGCTTGCCGCGCTGGTCACCGCCGGCGGCGTTGAGGAGACCCCAGTTGACCAGCTGCGAGATGGCGATACCGATGACGATCGCGGCCTGCTGGAAGGAGCCGAGGCGGCCGCGGTAGGCGGGCGGGGCGACCTCGGCGATGTAGGCGGGGCCGATGACCGAGGCCATGCCGATGGCGAAGCCGCCGACGATGCGCCAGAACGCGAGGTCCCACAGCGCGAACGGCAGCGCCGAGCCGACGGCGCTGATGGTGAACAGCACGGCGGCGATCTGCATGCAGCGGATGCGGCCGATCCGGTCGGCTATGCGGCCGGCGGTCGCGGCGCCTATCGCACAGCCGATCAGGGCGATGGCGATGACCTGGGCCAGCGCGGCGGAGCCGATGTCGTAACGGTCCCGGATGGCCTCGACGGCGCCGTTGATCACGGAGCTGTCGTAGCCGAAGAGGAAACCGCCCATCGCGGCTGCCGCCGCGATGAAGATGACATGCCCGAGATGTTCGGGGTGAGCCGTCCCGGCTCCTGGCTGGGGTGCCTGCGCTGTGCTGGTCACGTCTTCTCCTCGGGCCACCGGCAACGCTGCCGGGTGGGGGTGAGCCCTTCCAGGATTCAAGTGGCGCACACGTCCGCACCGCTCACACCTGAAGGTAAAAGCAACGTTGCAGAGACTATGCCTTCAAGTTTCGAAGTCAATAGTTCAACTGCTGTGAGCTTTGAGATATGCCCGCGGGAGTTGTGTTCACTTCTTGAACAAGTCGTGAACGGCGGCCGGTTGCCGGAACCGCTCCTATCGCAGCCGCTGCGAGATGACCTTTGACACACCGTCGCCCTGCATGGAGACGCCGTACAGCGCGTCGGCGACCTCCATCGTGCGCTTCTGGTGCGTGATCACGATCAGCTGCGAGGCCTCCTGCAGCTCCTGCATGATCCGGATCAGCCGCTGGAGGTTGGTGTCGTCGAGGGCGGCCTCGACCTCGTCCATGACGTAGAAGGGGCTCGGCCGCGCCTTGAAGATCGACACCAGCAGCGCGACGGCGGTCAGGGACCGCTCGCCGCCGGAGAGCAGGGAGAGCCGCTTGACCTTCTTGCCCGGCGGACGCGCCTCGACGTCGACGCCCGTGGTGAGCATGTTGTCGGGATCGGTCAGGATCAGCCGTCCCTCACCGCCCGGGAACAGCCGGCCGAACACGCCCTCGAACTCGCGGGCCGTGTCCCGGTAGGCCTCGGTGAACACCTGCTCGACGCGCTCGTCCACCTCCTTCACCACCTGGAGCAGGTCGGCGCGGGTCTTCTTCAGGTCTTCGAGCTGCTCGCTGAGGAACTTGTGCCGCTCCTCCAGGGCCGCGAACTCCTCCAGCGCCAGCGGGTTGACCTTGCCCAGCTGCTGATACGCCCGCTCGGCGGCCTTGAGCCGCTTCTCCTGGTCGGCGCGGAGGAACGGCTTCGGCTGATTGCGGGGATGCTCCGGGTCCTCCGGCAGCACCTCCCCCTCGGCGGGCGGGGAGGGCGGCACGAGCTGGTGCGGGCCGTACTCGGACACGAGCCCGGCCGGTTCCACGCCCAGTTCTTCCAGGGCCCTGGTCTCCAGCTGCTCGATCCGCAGCCGCTTCTCGGCGCCGAGCACCTCGCCCCGGTGCACCGAATCCGTCAACTTGTCCAGCTCGGACTTGAGTTCGCGCCCTGCGGTGCGCGCCGCGGTCAGCTCCCGCTCGCGCACGGCCTTGGCGGCCTCGGCGGCGGCCCGCTCCTGCTCGGCCCGGCCGAGAGACACCTCGACATGGGCGAGCAGCTGCCGGGCGCCGGCCGCGACGGCCTCGGCGACGGCGGCCTCGTGCCGCAGCCGGGCCTGCCGCTGCTCGGCACGCGCGCGTGCCTCGCGCTCCGCGCGGGCGCCCCGGTCCAGCGCGTCGGCCCGTCCGGCGAGACCCTTG
Organism: Streptomyces sp. NPDC107581; assembly: GCF_055657175.1. Classification (NCBI taxonomy): domain Bacteria; kingdom Bacillati; phylum Actinomycetota; class Actinomycetes; order Kitasatosporales; family Streptomycetaceae; genus Streptomyces; species Streptomyces sp. NPDC107581. The sequence goes on along the minus strand of NZ_JBVKBH010000013.1, from coordinate 100,150 downwards.
ACCCGCTCCTCGTGCGTACGGACCTGAAGGCGGGCCTCCATCTCGGTCTGCCGGGCGTTGGCACCGTCGGCGACGAGCCGGTCCCGTACCGAGGTGTCCGGTTCCTCCTCGACCGGCATCTCCTCGGCGACGGCCAGCCGCTCGGCCAGCTCCTCGGCATCCTGCGCGGCCGTCTCCAGCGCCTCCTGCGCACGTGCGGCCGCCGCGGCCGACCGCTCGGCCTCCCCCGCGGCCCCTCGCGCCTGCCCGGCGAGCCGGCCGAGCTGCTGGGCCACGGCCGACTTCTCCCGGTCGGCGGCCCGGCGCCGTTCGCCCAGCTCCTCCACGAGCGCGGCGGCCTCGACGCGCCGCTCGGCCGCCGCGCGCTGGGCCTCGCCCAGTTCCTCGCAACGCACGGCCAGCTCCTCCAGCTCCGCCGCGGCCTCGTCCACGGAGGCCTGCACCTCCAGCAGGCTGGGCGCCCCGGCCGACCCACCGTGCGCGAAGTGCGCACCGAGCAGATCGCCTTCGGCGGTGACGGCGGTGAGGTCGGGGTGGGCGTAGACGAGGTCCTCGGCGTCTTCGAGCGTGCCCACGACGACGATCCCGTGCAGCAGCCGCCGCACGGCGGGCATGAGTTCAGCGGGGCCGCCGACCAGATCGGCCGCATACGCCTGGCCGACGGGGCGGGGCACCTCGGGGGCCGGGGGGCCCGCGAGCAGCAGTGCCGCACGCCCTCCGTCCTGCTTGCGCAGCAGCCGGATCGCCTCGGCCGCCGATGCCGGGTTCGTCACGGCGATCGCGTCGGCCGCCGCGCCGAAAGCGGCGGCGAGCGCCACCTCATGGCCCGGGGCCACCGTGAGCAGTGCCGCCGCCGGGCCGAGGACTCCGGTCAGGCGGTCCCGGGCGCCGAGCAGTATGCCGGTGCCGTCCTTGCGGCGCAGGCCCAGCGCCAGCGCCTCGTGGCGGGCCTGGGTCGCGGCGCGCCTGCGTTCGGCCCCGGTGGCCGCCTCGCGGGCCGAGCCGAGCGCGGCCTCCGCCTCCGCGAGCCGCCGTTTGGCCGCCTCGTGCTGCTCGGCGAGGTCCACGTCGTCCGCGTCGAGGCCGTCGACCTCGGCCTTCAACGCCTCGTACTCCTCCTGGGCCGAGGCCGCGCGGTCCTGGGCCTCGTCGCGGGCGGCGGCCAGCCGGTCGATCTCCGCCTGGGCGGAGGCGGCGCGTGAGCGGGCCGCGTTGACCTGGCCGGAGAGCCGGGCCAGTCCCTCGCGGCGGTCGGCGATGGCGCGGGCGACGTCCTTCAGCCGGCGTTCCTCGACCGCCAGCTCGCGCTCCAGTTCGGAACGGTGGGCGACCGTGTCGTCCAGGGCACGCTGGGCGGCCTCCAGTGCGGCCTCCAGCTCGGCCTCCTGCTCACGGATGCGGGCCGCCTCGCGCTCCAGGTCCTCGGGGTCGCGGCCGCGGCGCTCCTCGGGGGGTGCCGAGGTGGCGCTCTTGACCCGGGCGTCGGCCAGCGAGATGGTTCCGCGCACCCGCTCGGCCAGCTGGGACAGCTCGTACCAGGTCTGCTGGGCACCCTGCAGGCGCGGGGTGAGCCGGCGTACCTCGTCCTCCAGCAGGGCCTCGCGCTGGAGCGCCTTCTTCAGTTCCTGCTCGGCGGCTTCCTTGCGTTCCTTGAGCGCGGCCTCGTCGGCGATCTCGGCCTTGAGCGCCCCGCGCAGCCGTACGAGGTCGTCGGCGAGCAGCCGCAGGCGCGCGTCGCGGAGGTCGGCCTGGATGACGGCGGCCCGGCGCGCGACCGCCGCCTGGCGGCCGAGCGGCTTCAGCTGGCGGCGCAGCTCGTCGGTGAGGTCCTGCACGCGCGCGAGATTGGCCTGCATCGCGTCCAGTTTCCGCAGCGCCTTCTCCTTGCGCTTGCGGTGCTTGAGTACACCCGCGGCCTCCTCGATGAAGGCCCTGCGGCCCATCGGGTCCGCGTGCAGCACGGAGTCGAGCTGGCCCTGGCCGACGATGACGTGCATCTCGCGGCCGATACCGGAGTCGGACAGCAGATCCTGGATGTCCAGGAGACGGCAGGTGTCGCCGTTGATCTGGTACTCGCTGCCGCCGTTGCGGAACATGATCCGCGTGATGGTGACCTCGGCGTACTCGATGGGCAGCGCCCCGTCGGAGTTGTCGATGGTCAGGGACACCTCGGCGCGGCCCAGCGGCGGGCGGCCGGTGGTGCCGGCGAAGATGACGTCCTCCATCTTGCCGCCGCGCAGCGACTTGGCGCCCTGCTCGCCCATGACCCAGCTGAGCGCGTCCACGACATTGGACTTGCCCGAGCCGTTCGGGCCGACGACACATGTGATCCCCGGTTCGAACCGGAGCGTGGTCGCCGATGCGAACGACTTGAACCCGCGGAGGGTCAGGGCCTTGAGGTGCACGCCGCTGGACTCTACCTGCCGCCGCTATCCCACTCCACGAACACTCGCAACCGTTCCCGGAGACTGGGACGCCGCCGACGGACAGCCGCCCCACACCCACGGTTTCACCGTTGAACTTGCAGGGCACACCAAACGTTAAAGAGGGTGAAAGGATGCGCGGGGGAAAGAAAGAAGGGACGCCGAAGCGTCCCTTGCAACTCTGACAACGGGGATTCCGTAATCTGACAACTGTGCGGTTGATACGGGCAGCCCAACCGCTGCGACTGCTGTCGTGGAGCGATGCAGCGATCAGGTGAGCGCAGGCTCCGCCTGGTGTGCGTCGATGCTCTCCATGATCCTGTCCTGAGAGGCGGCAGCCGTCAGCGCGTCATTCTCCGCCTGGATCCGTACCAGCTCGGACTCCAGGTCCTGGACACGCTGCTGCAGCCGTCGCATCTCGGCGAGGAGTCGAGGGTCGGAGCCGCCGACGTAACCGAGAAGCGCCTTTGCCATGATGGATGGTCCTCCACACTGAGTGACCGACCGATGCGGTGTGGGTCGTGAGGGATTCGCACCCGCGGTGCTTGGCACACTCGAGTGTTGCTCTGCCGTTCTTACATGCCAAACAGCTAAGGTGCGCGGGGCTTTCAGCGTCTCACCAAAAAGTTTGACGGTCAACACGATCACGCCCTGTATTGACGGGCAAACCCGGGGCGCACGGCCTTCGAGCGGCGGTGCTGCGTCTCCTGCGGGGCCCTCAGGGCGTGACGATCAGCTGTACCAGCGGAGCCTGCCATGCCGTGCTCTTCTTGGCAACCACCAGGACGTTTCTGCTTCGAGCATGTGCCCGGGGCAGCTCACCAGGCACCGGCCTGCAGGGCTTTACAGAAACGACTCAGCGGATGGCGAAGCCGTCGTAGCCACCGCGGGGTGTGTCCCAGATCTCGGTGACACCGGCCACGGCCCCGGGCGTGTCGTCGCCCTGGAGCCAGTCCAGCAGTCCTTCGCATCCCTCGCGCGCGCCCTCCGCGACGACCTGGACGCGGCCGTCACCCAGATTGAGAGCAAAACCACTCAGGCCGCCTATCTCCAGTGCCTTCGCACGTGTGAACCAGCGGAAACCCACGCCCTGGACGCGTCCGCGCACCCAGGCGACCAGCCGTACATCCTCGCTCATGGGTGCAACCTAACCGGCCGATGTCATTTGGAACACTTCCTCCCCCGACGGCATGCGGTACCGTCCGAACCCAATGAATCCCATTTGAAACTCGCTCGATCGAGTGAGTCGGGTTGGCCAGAAGGAGTCACGCGCCATCACGGCGCCGGGCCGACCGCGAGGACACCGCGAGGACGAGGAAGAGGGCAAGGACATGGGACGCCACCGTCGCTCCGCCGCCGGCCGCGCCACGGGGGCCGCCCACACGCACGGCCCGGCCACGGGCAGCGAGGACGCACAGGACGCGTACGCGGGTGGACACGCGCCCAGGGGCATCGCGCCCTACCTGAACCCGGAGGCGTACACCGAGGCCAACGCCCGCAGCTCCGCCTACCTGTACGCGATGGAGGCCCAGCCGTCGCCGGGCGCCACCGGCGACGGCGGCTTCACCCCGGACGGCGGCCCGTCCCGGGACCACCGGCACCGGAGCAGGATGGCCAAGCCGGTGCGCACCGGTCTGCTCGGTGTCTCCGCCGCCGTCGCCCTCGGCACGATCGCCGTGGCCACGGGCGCGGTGCCCGGCCTGGAGAAGTACCAGCTCGGCGGCAGTACGCACGCCGCCGGCGGCGACCGGGTGCAGGCCGCGGGCTCCCCGTCCAACACGGCCGCCGAGCAGGGCGGCACCTCCGGCAGCGTGACCGGTCCGGGCCACAGCGGCTCGCCCACGAGCCGGAACACCGGGCACTCGGCGTCACCGACCCCGCCCGCCTCCCCTTCCTCCCCGGTCTCCTCCTCCCCCTCCGCCCCGCCCTCCCCTTCCGCCCCGGCCTCTCCCACGCGCACGGAGAAGCCCTCGCAGAAGGCGACGCCGAAGCCGCGGCCGACGGACAGGGCCGCTCGGTCCACGCCCCGGCCGTCGCGTACGGCGACCAAGGCGCCGACGGCGGGTTCCGCACCGGTGACGGTCTCGACGGAGGCCGCCGCCGAGACGGAGGTGCTGAAGCTCGTCAACGAGGAGCGGGCGAAGGTCGGCTGCACCGCGCTGTCGGCGAACTCCACGCTGACCAAGCTGGCCGAGTCCTTCAGCGGCGACATGGCCGCGCGGGACTTCTTCGACCACACCGACCCGGACGGGGCGACTCCGTGGGACCGGGCCGCGAAGGCGGGCGTCACCGATCTCGGCGGCGAGAACATAGCCCGCGGCCAGGCGGACGCGGCGGCCGTGATGGCGGCCTGGATGGACAGCCCCGGCCACCGCGCCAACATACTGAACTGCGACTTCAAGACCCTCGGCGTCGGCGTGCACTTCGGCCCGGGAGGTCCTTGGTGGACGCAGGACTTCGGCTACTGAGACAACCGCAGGTCAGATACCTCGGCGCCGCTCCGGTCCGCCTCGGGGCCGTCTTCCGGACCTTCGGCGTTCCCGAAGACGCGACCGACGGCGGCCGGGGTTCGGGTCACGCTCGACGGCATCGGGTGCGTGTACGGGCTGCGTGGTGACAGGACTCATCGGCAGATGAGTATGCCGCCCAGGCAGGTGACGCGAAAAGCGCCTTCTGCCCCAATGGCCTCGTTGACCCGCTCTCGCGCGCGCTCGATCGTCTCCGGGAATGGAACGCCCATCTTGTCCGCCCATGCCTCGTACGAGGCCAAGTGCGCGACAACCGGTTCAGCCTCGGTCACCTCGATCACCCCGGAGAGGGGGATCGTGCGGATCTCGCCGAAGACCGTACCGAGGATCGCCGGCGCGTCCTCCAAGGTGAAGCGGGCCGACAGCTGCACCCGGGCCGGCCCTTCCTGGATGCCCAGCACGTCGCCCGCGGCCTGGCGCCAAAGGTGTTCCAGTTCCAGCTTGTCGGTCCCGCTGTTGGTGGAGACGATCGCGATACCGCCGGGCGCCAGTACTCGGCCCAGCTCCCGCACTGCCTGGGCCTGGTCCTCCACGTGGTACAGCATGTGCAGCGCAAGGACGGCGCCGAGGGCTCCATCGGCGATGGGAAGCTGTTGCACGTCCGCGACGACGGCTCCCGGGATGGCACCGAGGATGCCGTGAGACAGGTCCATAGGGAGCACGGCCAGGTCGGGACGGTCCGCCCGCACCCGGGCAACGAACTTCCCGTTACCGCAACCCACGTCCGCGACCGCACCGCGTATGCCGGCAAGCTCGTTCACGACGATGCCCGGAAGATCATGGCTAGGGGTCTGCCATTGGTAGAGGGACTGGCGGGCGGCCAGGTGCTGACCCGTGCCGTACGCCTTGGTGGAAAGAAGGCTGCGATCGGTGACCAAATGATCATGCGTGGGATGGGCGGCCATCGGGGCTCCGTGGGGTTGCTGGCGAGAGCGGGCCGGACGGTCACCTCGTGAATGTGCGCGCGGAGATCGACTGCCGACTGTGCGCCACGGTACGGCTCGCTTCCGAGGAGTGCGGCCAGACTGCGGAGCCTGATGGTGATGCTCGCTGTGTATCCCTCGGCGGTGAACACCTCCGAGAGCTTCGCGCCGGCTCCCTCGACCTCACCGCTGGCAAGGTATGCCGTGGCCAGGTCCAGGTGGGCGGCCTGTAGATCGCCTGGGGAGCGGTCGCCTTCAGGCCTGGCCTGGTACAGCTCCACGGCGCGATCGGACGCGCTTATGGCCTGCCGGAGCTGCTCGTCGCCCCCGACGGCCAACAGGGTGGTACCGGCGTAGGCCCACTGCTTGGCCTCGGGAAACGAGAAGACCCCGGGCAACTCGTCGGGTCCTGCAGTGCCCCGTGCCTCATGGGCCAGTGCAAGCATCCGCAGTGCACTGTGGTTGTCCCCTTCGGCTGCGCGGGCACGTGCCGCCAAGCTCAGCAGCCGGACCTTGATCGTTCCCGTGCCGGGGCCTCGACCCTCGTTCTGCCCGGCCTGCGCAAGGTCTCCTGCCCGCCGGTAGTCCCCCGCCCAGTAGGCGGCCAGTGACTGGAACGACCGTGCCCATGCGCGTAACTGTGAGTGCTCCGAGATCTCCGCGCACTGCACCACGGCGCGGGCATGGGTAGCTGCGGCGGAGCGGTCCCCCAGGTCGAGCGAGACATGCGCCGCAAGACCGGACAGCCACCCCGCGACCACGTACAGGTGACGGGTCTGGCTGGGGTGCTGTCGGCCCCCAGTAACCGGTACACCTCGCCCCGAGCCGTGCGGATCTCCGGGACCAGGAGGGAGAGAGGCCGGCTGACGAAGTCCCGGGCGAGTCGTTCGACGTCAGCGTCGAACTGCTCCAGTACGAGGGCGTTGACGTTGGTCTCCGCCGCATGCCGAGCCAGCCGGGCGGACAGCTCCGTATCGGCGGCCAGGGGTCGGACATCACCAGGTAGAGCCTCTGCGGCCGGCGTTCCTTCCGGTGCGGCGGACCCCTTCGGGTAGAGACCCAGGTCCGCCTCGCCGGCGACCTGGAACACCGCGCACAGGGCGGCTCTGTAGTCACCGGAAGGCCATGTGATGGCTCCACGTTCAAGGCGGGATACCCAGTTCGCATCGAGCTCCGGGTCCCGCCCGGTGGTGACCTGGACCTGAGCGCAGACGCGCTCCGCGACCTGGGTCTGAGTCCATCGCTGGGCGTTCCTGAGTCTACGGAGAGCTGCGTTCGCCATCATCCCGCCGTCCGCTGGTCGAGTCGGGGCGGCGAAAGCGTAGCGGGAATCTCTGCCTTGCGCGTGCCTTCAACATGCCTAGCGGAATGCCCTGTTGGGCGTCTGGCCAGCGGAGTTGACTGATCTCAGCCGCCCGGAGGGGCGGTCTCCCCCTCGCAGCGGGCCGTAGGTACGTCCGAAACGTCACACCTGCGGCCCGCTGTGTCCCCGGAGTGCAGTGCCCGAACGAGACCGAGGAGAGGCGCAGTGTCCACCAAGAGCCGTATTCGTCAGCGTCAGACCGTGCCCGGCTGGGTCAGCGAAGGCACCCTCATCCGCGACCCGCTGAGCGGCCGTACCGGCATCGTGCAGTTCATCGGCGAGTTCGAGGACCCGAAGACCTGCGTGGTCATGCAGAACACCGTCTTCGCCCGGCCGGAGGGCGGTGGGGTGGAGTGGGTGGTCGAGGACCCCTCCAGCCTGGAACGCGGCTGACCGCACACGCCCCTTGGGGCTGGCGCCAACAGCTCGCCGTCCTCCTGTATTCGTCGCCGTCGGCGTCCTGATGGTCACCCTGGCCGTAGCCGGAGACCCCGGGAGCTGACCCACAGATTCCCCGCCGGGCCCCCGACGGGGACCCATCGAGATCAGGAAGGAGTACGGGATGAACGAGAACGCTCCCACCGAGCAGACCAGCGGCCTGCTGATCGGTGTCCGCCGCATCGCCGCGGCCCGCTCGCGTGCCGAGGAAGCCTCGGACAACACCGGCGGCAAGTCGGACATGAACGACACCTGATCGACCGAGGAGACCCACGGTGATTGATTCCGCATCGTGGGCCGAGCGTCTGGGCGGGGACACGTTCCTCGCCCAGACGTGCTTCCGGGCCCACAAAGTGATCCGCTCCAATGGCACCGCCCACCCCGCGCTGCTGGCCTGGGATGATCTCAATGAGATCGTGGCCGCTCACCGACTCGAACCGCCTCGGATGCGGCTCTCCCGTGCCGGGGAAGCCGTCCCCGCCACCGCGTACTCGATCCTCCGCACGAGCCGTCGCGGGGTGCCCTGGTACCAGCCGCAGCCTGCAGAGTTCCACGCCCGGCTTGCCGAGGGCGCGTCCCTGGTCATCGACGCGATCGACCAGATCCACCCGCCCGTCCGGGAAGCCGCGGCCGGCCTCGAACGGTTCTTCCGCACCCCTGTACAGGTCAACGCGTACGCCTCGTGGACCGCCGAGGAAGCCTTCGGCACCCACTGGGACGACCACGACGTGGTGGTACTCCAGCTCGAAGGCTCCAAGCGGTGGAAGATCTACGGCCCCACCCGCCAGGCCCCCGCCTGGCGCGACGTGAAAGCACCCGAGGCCCCGACCGGCGAACCGGTCGCGGACATCCTCCTGACGCCCGACGACCTGCTCTATCTCCCGCGCGGCTGGTGGCACGCCGTGAGCGCCGACCAGGGCACCACATCCCTCCACCTCACCTTCGGACTCGCCACCCAGACCGGCGCCGAGTTCCTGGGCTGGTTGTGCGACGACCTCAGGGCGAGCGTGAACGTCCGGGCGGACGTACCGCGTTTCGGCACCTCGGAGGAGCGGGCGGACTACCTGGCTGCCGTACGAAAGGACGTACTGGCCGCCCTGGACGACCCTGCGGTTCTGGACCGCTGGGAAACTTCCCTGGACGCCACACACCCCGGGCGCCCGCGCCTGTCGCTGCCCCACCTCGCCGCCGTTCCTGCCGAAGCGGGCATCACCGTGCAGGCCACCGTGCCCCGTGCCCGCATCGGCCAGGACGACCAGGCCGTGACCTTCGCCGGGGCGGGGAACGAGTGGACCTTCGCCCTCCCCGTCGCCCCGGTTCTCCGCCTCCTCGCTGGTGGACCGCCGGCCACCCTCGCGGACTTGGCCGCCGAGTCCGATCTCACTCTCGTGCAGGTGGCAGAGGTCGTCTCCGCGCTGGTTGCCGGTCAGGCGGTCGCCGTGGTCGGGGGTTCCTCATGACCGCTTCGCTGGGACTGGGGACGTACCGGGTGCGCGTCGTTGAACGGGCGGCCCGCACCGCGTGCGCCGACGGGCTCGTGTGGATTGACACCGCCCCCAACTACGGCAGCGCCCACCAGGCGCTCGGCACCGTCATCGCCGACCACCCGCGCGCCATGGTGGCGACGAAGACAGGCTTCTTCGCCCCGGATGAAGGCGCGGCTGCTCTTCGAGCCGGGCTCCTCACCGGCGCCCAGGTCCGGGCCGGACACAGCCTCGGCCCCGGCTTCGTCCGCTGGCAGACGGAAAGGTCCCTGGCCGCTCTCGGCCGGATCGACCTCGTGTTCGTCCACAACCCGGAGCACGCCGGCCTCTGCCCCACGGAGCTTCATCCGGCGCTTCGTGATGTGTTCGCGGCGCTGGAGGAGTTCGCTGCCACGGGCAGGATCGGCGGGTACGGCGTGGCCACCTGATCGGGGTTTCAGCACGACGCCTTCTCCGTATCCGAACTCCTGGGTCTGGCCATCGAGGCCGCTGGTTCGGGTGAACATCACCTGAGGGCCGTCCAACAGCCGGTTAGCCTCGTCATGGCAAGGCCGATCGCCCTCGCCCTCGACGGCAGGGGCCCTCTCGTCCTGGCCCGTGCGGCGGGCCTGATCACCTTCGGCTCCTCGCCTCTGCACGGCGGCGAACTGCCCGGCCTCATCACGCCCGAACTCGCCGAGTTCATCCGCCCGGGGGCCTCGCCAGGCACCGCCGGTCTCCTCGCTGCGGCCTCCTGCCCGAGCCTGGACGTGGTACTGCTGTCTGCTGGCACCGCTCCCCATTGGGCCGCCGCAAAGGCCACCATTGCCGCCCCGCTCGACCCGGGCCACCTCAGGAAGGTCACCGATGTACTCGCCCAAGGATGAGACCACCCGGGCACGTATGGAGGACGCCCTGGCCCACGCCGCTGCCCGCCTGTCCACCACGACGACGGGGGCGCCGGCCTGGGGATGGCTCGGCCGCACCATCGGCAGCTGCACCGAGGGCGGCCACTGGCTCCGCGTCCACTGCGGCGAGGCAGCCAAGACCCCCGCCACCCGGAACGAAGGGATCGCCCTCGCCGAGGAACGAGTGTCCGACAAGGTGTCCCGCCCTCACCTCCACGACCGGTACCGCTGGGACGGCGGCGAGTACGTCTTCGAAGCGGAGCTGATCGACTACATCGCCCAGCCCGTCATCTCGCCGGAAACGCCCGATCTCACCGAAGATCCGGGCCTGCCGGACTCCTGGTGGACGACCCTGCGGGAGAGCCTGGACACCCTCAGCACCGCCGAACCGCCCCGCGAGACCATCCGCCAGTCCTGGGCCGACCGGGTCTTCCCTGAATTCCTGGGGATCGCCGCCCCGGCCATCACAGAACGCGTTACCGGGCACGCCGACCTTCAGTGGGCCAACCTCACCCACGATCCCCTCGTCATTCTGGACTGGGAACGCTGGGGCGCCGTCCCCGTCGGCTACGACCCCGCGATGCTCTACGTGAACAGCCTCCGCGTCCCCGCCGTCGCCGACCGCATCCGTGCCGAGTTCGCCCACGTCCTCGACACCCCCGGCGGCCGAATCGGCGAACAGATCGCCCTCGCCGAGATGCTCCAGGCCGTGGGCCGTGGCTGGTACGTCGAGCTGGCCCCGCTCCTGCGCCAACGCGCTGAGGACCTGACGGGGGTCCGTCCTCCGGCCCCCTCCCCCGCCCGTCCGACCGCCTGATCGTCGCCTCCCGCACAAGCCCCAGCGCACCCCTCCGCGCTGGGGCTCAGCTGCGTCAACTCCCGCCCCATCTCCGGCATTTGATGCCGACAAGCCACAGGCTCTCCCACCGCCGCATAAGCACAGGTCAGCATCTTGTGGTCCGACAAACCATGGTCCACGCCTGGTCCACACACCATGATCCAAAGCGGTACACGGGCGGGTCAGGGTGAGACAGGACCGCATGCCGAAGGGGTGCCCTTGGCCGGGACACCCTTCTGATCAGCACCTTCTCTGACCTGCTGAGGTGAGTGTGGGACTTGAACCCACGGTGACTCGCGGAACGTGCGCAGGACGCGGCTTGTCGACGCAGCCCCCGCGCCCTGAACCGACCGCTCACGAAGATGCCGACGCCTGAAGTGGAGCCAACAGGCCGGAGAATCCGCGGGTCACGCCCGCTCTGTCCCACCTCGCTCCGCACGTGGGGCCCTGGCGTCGAGGGCCGTGGTCCGGCAACGGCCGGACATCGGGGCGGACTGACGCCGCTTGTGTTCCCTGCGCGCCGAGGTCGGCGCGCTCCCGTTCACTCACCGTCATCGTCGGGGGTGCGCGGCCGCCCACCTGCACATAACGTCGCAGGTGGGGGCCAGCCAGGGAGTGGACATGAGCCGAACCAAGCGCAGCAGGACCCTCAGCACGGCTCGTAAGCGGACGCCGAGGATCGCGTCCCGCATCGTGACGGCACCCGGACCCGAGTCGCCGCGGCCGGCGCCGACCGGTGATCGCACCCTCCCGCACGCCCCCCCGCGCCGGTCCCTCCGCATGCGCATATCCGAGACCAACCCCTGGTCGGTCACGCTGATGAGCTTCCTCTTCCTGGGGGGCCTGGGGGTGTGCGTCCTCGGCGCCGTGCTCTCCACGTCGGTGATTTTGGACATCGTGGCCCCGGGCGAGGGGCCGACACCGTCGCAGACGCTGATCATCGCCACCGCGGTCGTCGCACTGGACGTCCTCCTGGGCACCGCCGTGGCATGTCTGTACGGCTTCATGCACAACTACACCGCGCGGTTCAACGGCGGTGTCAAAGTGACCCTGGCCGACGATCTCAGCGATCCGACACCGGCAGGAACCCAGGAAGAACAGGCGCAGGATCCGCAAGAAGCGCCGTCTCCGATCTCGATGGAGTGACCTCCCAGCTCATCGGTCGACCGCATACTCGATCTTCCAAACTGCGACGGCCGCGGAATGGTCCCGGGGCCGTCCCCGGGCCGCCGGAGGGCACTCAACGACGACCGACGCTGCAACCACCGACGGCCAAGTCGCGGGTTGCAGCGTCGGCTGGGCGCAGGGTCGCAGGTCACAGACCCGGCCCTGCGCTTCTTCGGCTACTGAGGCAGCCCGCAGGGCGCCGGGTCCGTCACGCGGTGGCGCGACCCCGCGCGAACACCTGCGCGGTCTGCGTCACCCGGCGGCCCAGGTGCTCGGCCGTGGCGATGTCGGCCTTGTGCACGCCCTCCGGGCCCTCGTCCACATTGGTCTGAGCCGCCGCGCCGGCGAAGACGCCGAGGCGGTTGAGGTCGTGCTCGCTGGCCTCGCTGTTGTTCCAGCCCGGGTGCAGGCCGAGGTTGACCCAGTGCATGCCGTGCTGACCGGCGAGTATCTGGAAGAACTGCAGGGTGTGCAGCTTGTCGCCGCTCTTGGAGCCGGAGTTGGTGAAGCCGGCCGCCAGCTTGTCCTTCCAGTCCTGGCCGAACCAGCGCTTGGAGGACGCCTCGGCGAAGACGTGGAAGGCCCCGGACGCGGTGCCCATGTAGGTGGGCGAGCCGAAGACGATCGCGTCGGAGCGGTCCAGCGTCTCCCACTGCTCGTCGGTGATCTCGTCGACCTTGATCAGGTGAACCTCGGCACCGGCCTCGGCGGCACCGGCGCGGACGGCCTCGGCGAGCACGGCGGTGTGGCCGTAGCCGGAGTGGTAGGCGATGGACACGACAGGGGTGGTCACGATGATCGCTCCTAGAAGCAGGCGAATAACACGATGGACCCGAACGGGCAGCTCGGAAGCAGCAACCCCAGGAAAGCACTAACTTCTAGATAGTGCAACCCATCGGTTAGCGCTGCGCTCGCGTACCCTTGCCCCATGACCAGCACCCAGGACCTGACCGACGCCCGGGACCAGGACGACCTCGCCTACGACGTGTTCGCCAAGGCATGCCCGTCGCGCGGCACGCTGGAGCACGTCACCGGCCGCTGGGGCGGACTGACGCTCGGCGCGCTGTACGAGGGATCGCTGCGCTTCAACGAGCTGCGCCGCCGGGTCGACGGAGTCAGCGAAAAGATGCTGTCCCAGACCCTGCACGCACTGGAGCGCGACGGACTGGTCCACCGCGAGGCCCAGCCGACCAACCCGCCCCGCGTGGACTACGACCTGACCCCCCTGGGCCACCAGGTCGCCGAACGGCTGCTCGCCCTCATCCACTGCGTGGAGGGCGCCATGGACGACGTCCTCGCCGCCCGTGCGCGCTACGACGAGACGCGCGGCGGCCTCTGACACCTGGGGCAGAAGTAGCTGGACCGGTTCATCCAGGGGCGGCGGCGCATGGGGGTGCCGCAGCGTTTGCAAGGCAGGCCCTCGCGGCCGTACGCGTCCAGGGACCGGTCGAAGTAGCCCGATTCGCCGTTGACGTTGACGTACAGGCTGTCGAAGCTGGTGCCGCCGACGGAGAGGGCCGCGTTCATGACGTCCCGGACGTGGCCGAGGAGTTCGGCCGTACGCGGGCGGGTGAAGGTCGCCGTCGGACGCTCGTAGTGGACGCGGGCGCGCCACAGGGCCTCGTCCGCGTAGATGTTGCCGACCCCGCTGATCAGGGACTGGTCGAGCAGGGCCCGTTTGATGGTGGTGCGCTTGCGGCGCAGGGCCCGGTGGAAGGCCTCGTCGTCGAACAGGGGGTCCAGGGGATCCCGGGCGATGTGCGCGATGACGTCGGGCAGGCCGTCGGGGGTGTTGTCGTGCAGCGACAGACCGCCGAAGGTCCGCTGGTCCACGAAGCGCAGCTCGGTGCCCAGGCCGTCGGCGAACCGGACGCGGATGCGCAGATGCTTCTCGTCAGGGGCGTCCTGCGGCTGGACCAGCAGCTGGCCGCTCATGCCGAGGTGGGCGAGGACGGACTGGTCGGTCTCCTCCAGCGGCAGCCACAGGTACTTGCCGCGCCGGCTGGGTGTGCCGATGTGGTGGCCCTTGAGCCGGTGCGCGAAGTCGTCCGCGCCCGCGACGTGCCGGCGCACGGCACGGGGATGCAGCACCTCGACCTCGGCCACGGTGCGATGGGCGACCCACCGCTCCAGACCGCGCCGGACGACCTCGACCTCGGGCAACTCGGGCACAGGGCTCCTCGGGCAGTTGTGCGGGGCAACGGCAGCGTAGCGCCGGCGCGGAGCGTTCCGGCAGCCGGGCCCGGCAAGCCGGCCGCCGGCCGTGAGACCGCAGGACGTGCACGCCTCGGCGCCCGCGCCCCTTGCCCGTGCCCCGGGCAGGGCGTGCACGCCTCGGCGTCGGCGCCCCTTACTCGTGCCCGCCGCGGATGAGCCGAGCGCCCGCCCCCGGTGACTACGGGGCGGGCGCTCGGGTGTGCTCACTCAGGCGGGCGTGGACGACGTGTCGTCCGTGACGGCCTCCTCGGCCGTCGCGGCCTCCTCGGCCGCCTTGGCACGCTCGTCCGCCGCGGCCCGGATGGCCCGCCAGGCGGACTCGGCGGCCTGCTGCTCCGCCTCTTTCTTGCTGCGGCCGGTGCCGGTGCCGTACGAGACGCCTCCGACGCGGGCAGCAGCAGTGAAGGTCTTCTCGTGGTCGGGTCCGGTCTCCGTGACCAGGTACTCGGGCACGCCGAGCCCCTCGATCGCGGTGAGCTCCTGGAGACTGGTCTTCCAGTCCAGGCCGGCTCCGAGGTTCGAGGACTTCTCGATCAGCGGGTCGAAGAGCCGGTGCACCAGCTCGGACGCCGCTTCGAGGCCCCGGTCGAGATAGACCGCGCCGATCACCGCTTCCAGGGTGTCGGCAAGGATGGACGCCTTGTCCCGGCCGCCCGTGCCCTCTTCACCACGGCCGAGCCGGATGAAGGCGCCCAGGTCGAGGCCACGTCCGACCTCCGCCAGCGCACGCGAGTTGACCACCGCGGCCCGCAGTTTGGCCAGCTGGCCTTCGGGCAGGTCGGGGTGGGTACGGTACAGCGTGTCCGTGACGACGAGGCCGAGCACGGAGTCCCCGAGGAACTCCAGCCGCTCGTTCGTCGGCAGACCGCCGTTCTCGTACGCGTAGGAACGGTGGGTCAGCGCGCGCACCAGAAGGGCGGACTCGAGCTGGTAGCCGAGCCGCCCTTCCAGGAGCGTATGGGACGAGGCCTGGTTGTCCGCCTTCTTCTTGGCGGGTGCGTCCGCCTTGGCGTCTTCCGCCTTCTTGGGACTGGACACAGTGCCTCTCACCAGCCCGCTCAGACTTCGAGGACCTGGCGCTTGTTGTAGGTGCCGCAAGACGGGCACGCAATGTGCTGCTGCTTGGGCTCGTGGCAGCGCTCGCACGCAACCAGGGTGGGGACCGCAGCCTTCCACTGCGACCGGCGGTGGCGCGTGTTGCTGCGCGACATCTTCCGCTTCGGAACAGCCACGGCTACTTCTCCTGCTTCTCGGCGGCGGAAGCTGATCCTGGCCCGTCGCCGCTCATCTCGTCCTTCTCGCCGGGTTCGAGCGAACCGGCGAGTCCCTGCAGTGCCGCCCAACGGATGTCGACGGCGTCGTGGTGGTGGTCCGGGTCGTCCGTGAGCCGCGCTCCGCACTCGGAGCACAGGCCCAGGCAGTCGTCCTGGCACACCGGCTGCATCGGCAGTGCGAGCACCACCGCATCGCGCAGCAGAGGTTCGAGGTCGAAGAGTCCGTCCTCGAGGAAGAACCTGTCCTCGTCGTCCTCGGCGTCGTCGCCCGGTTCCGCGATCACGCGGCCCCGGTCGTCGGCGTCAGGGTACGAGAACAGCTCCTGGAAGTCCGCTTCGAGCTCCAGCCCGACCGGCTCCAGACACCTTACGCACTCCCCCTCGGCCTGTGCACGGGCGGTGCCTGTGACGAGCACCCCTTCCATGACCGACTCGAGCCGGAGGTCGAGCTCCAGCGGGGCGCCTTCCGGCACCCCGATGACTCCCTGGATACCGAGGTCCCGGGGGGCGTCGATCGTGCGGGTCAGGCGCTGCAGCGCGCCAGGACGCCGACCCAGCTCGTGCGTATCGAACACGAGGGGGTTGCGGTGGTCGAGGCGGGCGTTGGAGGCCATTCCTGCTTTCGATCTTTGAACTCGAGGGGACGCCGCCCGTCGGTGTTGCGGGCAGCGGTGATCGCGGACGTACACGCGACCGAACAGCCAGGATACTGGACCTTTCGCTCAGGGCCCAATCCGGTGGTGGCTACAGGCCGCGGCCCTGCTCGTAGGCCCGCAGCTGCTCCGCGCTGATCATGCCGGTGTCGAAGAGGCTGGTCTCGTCGAGGGCATAGCCCTGCTGGGCCTGCTGGGCCTGCTGGGCCTCGTAGGCGGCCTGCTGCGGGTCGTAGCCCTGGAAGGGGGCACCGCCCGCCTGGGCGTAGCCGGCGGTGGAGGAATAGGGGTCGGCCTGCTGATAGCCGTACGGGTCGTGCTGGGCGTAGTCCTGCTGCTGCGGGAAGCCCGCGTACGGGTCGGGCTGCTGCTGGACCGGGGCACCGCCCGCCTGGGCGTAGCCGGCGGCGGGGGCGTACGCCGGCTGCGGCTCGTACGACGGCTGCTGCGGCGGCTGGGCCTGGGGCTGAGGCGGCTGCGCCGGGCGCTCGGCCGGGGTGTCGGCGAGGGCCGCGAGGTCGGCGAGGTAGTCGGCGTCGCTGGAGTGCTGGAAGGTCGTGGTGTCGTCGGCGAGGGCGCCGAGGTCGTCGCTGGCGATCCGGCCGTGCAGTTTCTGCCGGCCGCGGCCGACGGCCTCCAGGGTCTTGGCCAGGACCGCCTCGAAGGCGCCCAGCTTGACGTCCACGTAGGCGTCGGCGTCGTGGCGCAGGGTCTCCGGGTCCTGGCTGCGCTCGGGGGCGTCCTCGTCCTCGTAGCCGTTCTCGTCCAGGCCGGGCCCGGTGCCGAGCAGCTTCTCGCGGCCGCGGCCGACCGAGCCGAGGGTCTTGGTGAGCACGACCTCGAAGTTGGCGAGCTTGGAGTCGACGTAGTCGTCGGCCTCGGCGCGGACCTCCTCGGCCTCCCTGCGGGCCTCGGCCAGGATCCGGTCGGCCTCGGCCTGGGAGCGCCGGGCGATCTCGGTGTCGGAGATCAGCGAGCCGCGTTCGGCGTGGGCGTTGCCGATGATCCGCTCGGCCTCCTGGCGGGCCTGCTCGACCATCTGCTCGCGGTCACCGATCAGTTCCTGCGCCTGCGCGAGGGAGCCCGGCAGGGCCTGGCGCACCTCTTCGAGCAGTGCGAGCAGGTCGGCGCGGTTGACCACGCATGACGCCGACATGGGCATGGACCGGGCGCCGGAGACCGCGGAGACGATCTCGTCGAGCTTTTTCTGGACGTCCACCTGTGCTCGCCACTCTCTACAGCTGTGTTGGAGACGGACGGGACGACTGTACGGCCCTGAGGTGACCGCCGGACACCGGGTGACGGCCGGTCACCTCAGGACCCGGCTCTCCGTGCGGTCCCGGTGTCGCGCTCAGTTCTGCTCGAGGCGGCCGGCCAGGGCGGTCAGGACCTGCGGCGGCACCAGATGGGAGATGTCGCCGCCCCAGGCCGCCACCTCCTTGACCAGCGAGGAGGAGAGGAAACTGTAGGTGGGGTTGGTGGGTACGAACAGCGTCTCGACCCCGGTGAGGCCGATGTTCATCTGGGCCATCTGGAGTTCGTAGTCGAAGTCGCTGACCGCGCGCAGGCCCTTGACGATGGCCGGGATGTCGCGCTGCTTGCAGAAGTCGACGAGGAGGCCGTGGAAGGCCTCGACGCGGACGTTGGCGTAGTCGGCGGTGACCTCGCGGATCAGCTCGATCCGCTCCTCGATCCCGAACAGGCCCTTCTTGGACTTGTTGATCATCACCGCGACATACACCTCGTCGTACAGACGGGAGGCGCGGGCAATGATGTCGAGGTGTCCGTTGGTGATCGGGTCGAACGACCCGGGACAGACGGCGCGGCGCACTTGTGATCCCTCGCTCTCCGGTCCGGTCATCGTGCGTCTTCGCACGTAGAGGCGGCGCGACCGTACCAAAACGTTCCCTCGCCGTAGCGACGGGACCGTAGAGCCTCGAAGCCGTCCGGCCAGTGGAATTCGCCGCCTCTGGTGCTGCGCTCCACGGTGACGAGGGCTTCGGCCGCGAGCCAGCCCTCCGTGCGGAGTGTGAGCAGAATCTCCCGAAGATCGTCGTCCGTGACGGCGTACGGGGGGTCGAGGAAAACGAGGTCGTACGGTTCGGCCGGGGGCGGTGTCCTGATGATCTGTTCCGCTTTGCCCGCTCTCACCTCGGCGCCGGGCAGGCCGAGGCTCTTCACGTTCTCCCGGACGACCTTGGCGGCGCGGGCGTCCGCCTCGACCAGCAGGGTGTGTCCCGCGCCGCGGGACAGGGCCTCCAGGCCCACGGCGCCCGAGCCGGCGTAGAGGTCGAGGACGCGCTCTCCGTCCAGCGGGCCGCCGAGGAGGGACTGCCAGGTGGAGAAGAGTGCCTCGCGCGCGCGATCGGAGGTCGGGCGGGTTCCGGTGCCGGGCGGTACCGAGAGGCGGCGTCCGCCGGCCGTGCCGGCGATCACGCGGGTCATTTCGAGGTCCTTCTCCGTGGGCGGCTTTACGGGGTCAGTCTGGCAGGCGGGCGTACGGGGCGCTTGGTGCCCCGGGCTCCGGCAGGACGGCGGCGGGGCTCCGGGGACGCGCCCCTCGGTACGGCTCGGAGCCCGGGGAAATCCCCTGGGCAGCCCGGGCGTGCCACGGCGTCAGCCCTTCTCCAGGTACTGCTCCCGCTCCTCGTCCAGCAGGGCGTCCAGGGCCGTGCGCAGGCCGGGGAGGCGCTCCAGACCGGGGTCGGCCGCCACGACCGCCGCCGCCTCCTCTCTCGCCTCCGCGATGACCTCCTCGTCCTCGATGACCGCGAGGACCCGGAGGCTGGAGCGGGCGCCGGACTGGGCCTGGCCGAGGACGTCGCCCTCGCGGCGCTGTTCCAGGTCGATGCGGGAGAGCTCGAAGCCGTCACGGGTGGAGGCGACCGCGTTCAGGCGCTGGCGGGCGGGGCTCGCCTCGGGCATCTCGGTGACCAGGAGGCACAGTCCGGGGGCGGAGCCCCGGCCCACGCGGCCGCGGAGCTGGTGGAGCTGGGAGACGCCGAAGCGGTCGGCGTCCATGATCACCATGGCGGTGGCGTTGGGGACGTTCACGCCGACCTCGATGACCGTGGTGGCCACCAGGACGTCCGTGTCGCCCGCCGCGAACCGGCGCATGACGGCGTCCTTGTCGTCGGGGTGCATACGGCCGTGGAGGACCTCGACCCGCAGGCCCTGGAGCGGGCCGCCGCTCAGTTGGTCGGCCACCTCCAGGACGGCCAGCGGGGGGCGCTTTTCGGCCTCGTCCTCGGGGGACTTCTGCTTGCCGGACTTCTTCGGGTCGGCCGCCTCGTCGATGTCGTCGCCGATCCGGGGGCAGACCACGTACGCCTGGTGGCCGTTCGACACCTCCTCGCGCACCCGCTCCCAGGCCCGGGCCAGGAAGTGGGGCTTGTCGGCGGCGGGGACGACATGGCTGGCGATCGGCGAGCGGCCCGCGGGGAGCTGGTCCAGGACGGAGGTCTCCAGGTCGCCGAAGACGGTCATGGCAACGGTGCGCGGGATGGGCGTCGCCGTCATGACCAGCAGGTGCGGGGGCTGCCTGCCCTTCCCGCGCAGGGCGTCGCGCTGCTCCACGCCGAAGCGGTGCTGTTCGTCCACGACCACGAGCCCGAGGTCGTGGAACTGCACCTTGTCCTCGATCAGCGCGTGTGTGCCGATCACGATCCCGGCCTCACCGGTGATGAGGTCCAGCAGGGCCTGACGGCGGGCGGCGGCCCCCATCGAGCCGGTGAGCAGCACCACCTTGGTGGCGTGTTCGGCGCCGCCCAGCATGCCTCCCTCGGCCAGCTCGCCCATCATCTCGGTGACCGAGCGGTGGTGCTGCTGGGCGAGGACCTCGGTGGGCGCGAGCATGGCGGCCTGGCCGCCGGCGTCGACCACGGCGAGCATCGCGTGCAGGGCGACGAGTGTCTTGCCCGACCCCACCTCGCCCTGCAGCAGCCGGTGCATGGGGTGCTCGGTGGCGAGGTCGTCGAAGATCTCCTTGGAGACCTTCCGCTGGCCCTCGGTGAGGGTGAAGGGCAGGCGGTCGTCGAAGGCCGCGAGGAGGCCGTCCGGC
Organism: Streptomyces sp. NPDC107581; assembly: GCF_055657175.1. Classification (NCBI taxonomy): domain Bacteria; kingdom Bacillati; phylum Actinomycetota; class Actinomycetes; order Kitasatosporales; family Streptomycetaceae; genus Streptomyces; species Streptomyces sp. NPDC107581. The sequence continues at coordinate 79,895 of NZ_JBVKBH010000013.1, read as the reverse complement.
TTCGGGGAGCGCGCCACGGCCGGGAGTTGGGCGTCGTCGTGGCGGCGGCGGGCCAGGGCGATCTGCAGGACGAAGGCCTCGTCCCACTTCAGGCGGGCGCGGGCGTCGGCGACATCGGCCTTGGTGTGCGGGCGGTGGATCTTGAGCAGGGCCTCGGGGAGGGGGACCAGGCCCCGGCCCTCGCGCAGCGTGGGCGGCAGCGGGTCGAGGGCCTCCTGGGCGCTGGGCAGTACCGTCTGGACGGCCTTGCCGATCTTCCAGGACTCCAGCTTGGCGGTGGCGGGGTACAGGGGGATCAGGGCGCCGGCCCAGGTCTCGACCGCCTCCTCGCCGTCTCCTCGCAGCAACTCATAGGCGGGGTGGGCCAGTTGGAGGCGGCGGTTGAAGACGGAGACCTTGCCCGCGAACATCGCGCGGGTGCCCGGCAGCAGCTCCTTGTGGGGTTTGTGCACGCCGTTGCCGAAGAACACCAGCTGGAGCCGGCCGCTGCCGTCCGTGATGGTGACCTCCAGCCGCTGCCCCTTGCCGCGCGGGGCCTTGGCGGAGGCGAAGGAGTGCAGTCGGGCGTCGGCGACCTGGGCGACCACCGTGACGTGCTCGTCCATGGGGAGGTCGGCGAGGTGCGTGAGCTGGCCGCGCTCCTCGTATCTGCGGGGGTAGTGGTGCAGGAGGTCGCCGACGGTGTGCAGGCCGAGGTGCTCGGCCATCACCTTCGCGGTGGCGGGGCCGAGCACTGACTTCAGCGGTTGTTTCAGTGGTTCTTCCAGTGCGGGCACGAGATCCATTGCACACCACACCACCGACAATGCCGCACAGCTGCCCTGCGGATTCGTCGGGCCACGCCGTTTACATCCGGGAAAGTGCTGGTCAGGTAGCCCGTTCCGGCTCTAGGATGGCGCGCTCCGGCCATCCCCCGCGGTCACCGCCCCATCCGGGACCGCCCGACCCCGCGCCGAACGCGTGCTCCCCCCACCGGCGCTGCGACGATGGACTCCCAGACCTCACAGTCATCCCAGGCATCCCAGTCACCTCATACGTTCCAGGTCGACCTGCGTGGTCTGGTGGACCTGCTATCCCATCACCTCTACTCGAGCCCCAGGGTCTACCTGCGCGAGCTGCTGCAGAACGCCGTGGACGCCATCACCGCACGGCAGGCCGAGGAGCCCGGCGCCCCGGCCCGGGTGCGGCTGCATGCCGCCGACGGCGGCCTGCGGGTGGAGGACAGCGGCGTCGGACTCACCGAGTCGGACGTGCACAGCCTGCTGGCGACCATCGGCCGCAGTTCCAAACGGGCCGACGGCCTGCAGGAGGCACGCTCCGACTTCCTCGGCCAGTTCGGGATCGGCCTGCTCGCCTGCTTCGTGGTCGCCGAGCGGATCCGGGTGGTCAGCCGCAGCGCCCGTACGCCCGGGGCGCCGCCGGTCGAGTGGACGGCGAGCGACGACGGCTCGTACACCGTGCGCACCCTGCCCGACTCGGCACGGCCCGAGCCGGGCACCACCGTGCATCTGACGGCGCGGGCCGGTGCGGGCGAGTGGCTGGCCGCGCCGCGGGTGCTCGCGCTCGCCCGGGACTTCGGCTCGCTGCTGCCGTACGACATCCGGGTCGGCGAGGAGCCGGTCACGGACCTCCCGGCGCCCTGGGACCGCACATATCCGAGTCCCGCCACGAGAAGGGTCGCGCTGGCCCGGCACTGCCACGAGCTGTTCGGTTTCACCCCGCTCGACTCGATCGGGCTGGACGTGCCGCTGGCCGGGATCCGCGGGGTGGCGTACGTGCTGCCGGCGGCGGTCAGCCCGGCGCAGCGGGCCACGCACCGTGTGCACCTCAAGGGCATGCTGCTGACCGAGCGCGCCGAACAGCTGCTGCCCGACTGGGCGTTCTTCGTGCGCTGCGTCCTGGACACCGACAGCCTGCGGCCCACGGCCTCGCGCGAGTCGCTGTACGAGGACGAGACGCTCTCCGCCGTACGGGAGGCGCTCGGCGAAAGGATCCGGTCCTGGCTCACGGGGCTCGCGGCCGGCGACCCGGAGCGGCTGGCCGCGTTCCTCGCCGTGCACCACCTGGGGGTGAAGTCCCTGGCCCGGCACGACCGGGAGATGCTGCGCACGATGCTGCCGTGGCTGCCCTTCGAGACGACCGACGGACAGCTGTCCCTGGAGGAGTTCGCGCAGCGGCATCCGGTGGTGCACTTCACGCGGACGGTCGAGGAGTACCGACAGGTCGCGCCGATCGCCTCCGCCCAGGGCGTCGGCGTGGTCAACGGCGGCTACACGTACGACGCCGAACTCGTCGAGGCGCTGCCGTCGGTGCGGCCGCGGACGGTGGTCGCCGAGCTGGACGCGGACACCGTGACCGCCCACCTGGACGCGGTGGACCCGGCCGAGGAGCTGGCGCTGTCCGGCTTCCTGGCGGCCGCGCGGGCCAGGCTCGACCCGCTGGGCTGCGACGTCGTCCTGCGTGCCTTCCACCCGCTGTCCGTGCCCGCGCTCCACCTGGACGACCGGGCCGCCCGGCACGAGCAGGCGCGGGCGGAGGCCGAGGAACAGGCGGACGACCTGTGGGCGGGCATCCTGGGCTCGCTGCGCGGCAGCGCGACGCGCGCGCGGCTGGTGCTCAACCATCTCAACCCGCTGATCCGCAGGATCAGTTCGCTGGGGGACCCGGAGCTGATCGGCACCGCGACCGAGTCGCTGTACGGGCAGGCGCTGCTGATGGCGCAGCGGCCGCTCAGGCCGGCCGACTCCGCACTGCTGAACCGGGCGTTCATCGGCCTCCTGGAGTGGGCCACGCACAGGGAGGACGGCCGCTGATGGGCGAGTTCACGGACTTCGACGCCCTGCGCCGGGCGATGGCGGAGAACTCCGAGCAGCCGGAGGGCCCGGCGCGCAACGCGCGCGCGGAGCTGCTGCTCGCCGAGGCCGAGAAGCTGAACGTCCCGCTCGCCGTGATCGAGGCGCTCGGGCACCAGCTGAAGGTCTACAACTACAGCTCCGAGAAGGACCGGATGTTCGTCCCGTTCGCGCGGCTGCTGCGCCTGTGGGACGAGCGTCCGGAGGACTTCGACGAGTACGAGGCGCACTCCCTGCACTGGGTCTTCAAGTGGGTGTCGGCGGGCATGCTGGACCAGCCGCACATCCCGCTCGGCTCGATCGAGAAGTGGCTCGGCGAGATGGAGTACCGCTACCGGCTCGCCGGACACTCCGAACGGGCCGTGCGCAGCGCCGAGTTCAGTGTGGCCGCGCACACCGGCGACCTGGAGCGCGCGCAGCGGGCGTACACCGCATGGCTGGCCGCGGACCGGGACCGGATGGCCGACTGCCACGCCTGCGAGCTGCACGGGCAGGGCGTGTGGCAGGTCGCCTGCGGCCGGGAGGCCGAGGCGCTGGAGCTGTGGCGGCCGGTGCTGGAGGGCGAGTACAGCTGCGCCCACGAGCCGCACACGGTGCTCGCCTCCTCGCTCGCGCCGCTGCTGCGGCTGGGCCGTCCGGACGAGGCCCGCGCCCACCATCTGCGGGGCTTCCGCCTCGTGCGCCCCATGGAGAGCATGCGGGGCGCCTACGCCGACCATGTGGAGTTCTGCGCGCTGACCGGGAACGAGGCGCGCGGTCTCGAACTGCTCGCCGAGCGGCCGGCGTACTTCACGGACACCGGGCATCCGCGCAGCCGGCTGGAGTTCCTGACCGTGGTGACCCTGCTGATGGACCGGCTGACCGAACTGGGGCTGGGCGAGCGGCAGGTACCGGGCCCCGCCGGACGGTCGTGGACCGCACGCGAACTGGCCGTCCACACGCGCGCGCAGGCCCTGGAACTGGCCGCGCGGTTCGACACGCGCAACGGCACGTCGTACGTCGGCGACCGCGTCCTCGCGCGCATGGCACAGCGCCCGCTGGTGGAGCGGCTGGCGCTGGGGGTGCGGACGGCGCGCTCCACGCCGGCGCCCGTGGCCGCGCCCCAGGCACCCCGGCCCGCCTCCCCGCCGGACCTGTCCACGCTGCTCGACGAGGCGCGCCGGATGTCCGACACCCTGCAGCCGCACGCCCTGGAGGCCTGGGCGGCGGTCGCGCGGGCCGCCGGGGACGACGCACTGGATGCGCGCGACCGCGCGGAGATCGCCGATCACGAGGCGATGGCCCGCGGCCCCGAGGGCATCGCCCTGTTCGAGCGGGCCGCCGCGCTGTACGCGGAGGCGGGCGACCCCGGTGAGGCGCTGGCGGCACGCGCGCGCGGCGCGTACGTACGCGCGCTGACGGGCGAGGTGACCGCGGCGCTGACGACGGTCGCCGGGCTCTACGACGAGGCGCTCGCGCTGTACGCCGAGGGGGGCACCGGCGTACGGCAGACGGCGTCCGTGGTGATGAGCCGGGCACGGATCCTCATGCGACGGGTGCACGAGCGGGCGCCGGGTGCCCCGGATGCACCGTGGGCCGCGGAGGAGACGGTCGCGAACGGACCGTGGCCGGGCCCGGACGGCGACGCGGCGGACACGAGCACCCAGGCCGGCCCCGCCCTCGGGCACGCCCAGGACCCCCTTGCGGACTCCGGGGCGGCGGACACCGGTGCCCCGGCACCGGGGGCGCGGCCCGGACTCTCCGGCGAGCCCGCCCAGGATCCTGTTGCGGCCGCGGAGGCGGCCGTGCGCGAGGTGCTGGCGCTGGTCGAGGGGCGGGCGAAGGGCGACGTGCGGCTGGCGGCGCGGGCCGCCGAGGCGCTGGCGATGCTGGCCGAGCTGGCCGGGCAGTCCGGCGCCGCCGAGCGGGCGGCGCGGCTGTTCGGGCGGGCCGCCGCCGAGTACGTGGCGGCAGGGCTGCCGTGGTTCGCGGTCGAGTACGAGGTCCAGGCCGCGGCGCTGGCCCACCAGCTCGGCGACCCGGGCGAGGCGGAGCGTGCGCTGCGGTCCGCCCTGGAGCACGGCGGGCCGTACGTGGAGACGGCCGGGCGGGCCCAGCTGCATCTCCAGCTCGCCGAGGTGCTCGGCGCCCGGGAGGAGCCCTGGGAAGCCGCCGAGCACGCCCTGGAGGCCGCGCACTGGGCCGACGAGGCGGGCGAGAGCGCCACGCTGGGCGCCTGGGCGCGGCACCAGCTGGGCGGCTTCCTGCTGCGCCAGGGACGGTGCGCGGAGGCCGCCGAGGTGCTGGAGTCGGCGCTGCATGACCTGTCCGCCGAGACGCACGGCGACGGGGCCCTCGTCCAGGCGCAGTGGTGGCTCGGGGACTGTCTGAGCGAGCTGGGCGAGCACCGGGCGGCCGCCGAACGCCGGCTCCAGGCCGCCGAGATCGCCCGGCACTGGCCCGAGCAGCAGGATCACGCCACGCTCGCCCACCTGGCCGCCGAGTCCCTGGGCAGCGCCGGGCTGCTGGACGAGGCGGACCAGGCCTACGCGCGCGCGGGCGAGCTGTGGCGCTCGCTCGGCAATCCGCACTTCCTCGTCCGCTCGCTGCGCGCCCGCGCCTGGCTGGCGCTGCGCCGAGAGGCCGGGACACAGGGCGCGCGGGAGGCGATGGCCAACGCGGTGCAGGAGTGCGAGCGCGCTCTGGAGGCCGCCGGGGACCCGGTGGCCGAGGAGCAGCTCATCGCCGAACTCGGCAGCACGCACCGGCAGTTCGGCGACCTGCTGGCCCGCTCGGCGGCCGGGGAGACCGAGGAGTCCGGGGAGTCGGAGGAGTCCGGGGAGTCGGAGGAGTCCGGGGAGTCGGAGGACGCGGTGATCCAGGCCGCGTTCGAGGACGCGCTGGCCCAGATGGAGCGCGCGGCCCGGCTGTTCGGCTCGCTCGGCGCGGAGGGACTGCACAGCCGTACCGGCGCCGAGCTGGCCGCGGGCTGGCTGGAGGCCGACCTCGGGCGACCCGCCGGGGCAGCGGCACGCGCGCGTGGCGTACTCGCGGCCTACGAGACCGCCGACGAGCAGGACGAGACGGCCGGGGAACGGCGGGCGGAGGCGACCCGGATGCTCCAGCTGGCGGAAACGGAACAGAACACAGCACAGAACACAGCACAGAGCACGGCACGGAACAGCGAGCGGTGAGGGACCGCTCGCCGAGATCACTCCACCCCGATGAGCAGCAGCGCTCCCTGACGACCGCCGCCCTGCACCACCGTGTCCACGGCGAGGAACGACAAACGGAAGCGACCGTACGCTCCAGCCGGCGGAGACGGCACAGAACAGCGAGGGGTGAAGGACCGCTCGCCGAGATCACTCCACCCCGATGAGCAGCAGCGCTCCCTGACGACCGCCGCCGTACACCACCGTGTCCACGGCGAGGTAGAACTCGCGTACGCGTGTCTCCAGGTGGTCGGCGACGCTCGGCGGTGCCTCGTCGCCGACGACGAGGGTGACCAGCTCGCCGCCGGCCTGGAGCATGCGGTCCAGGACCGTCTCGGCGATGGCGGTGACGTCCGCGCCGATCACCGCGACGTCGCCGTCGATCAGGCCGAGGACGTCCCCGGCCTGGCAGATGCCGGCCGTCGTCCACGACTGGTGTTCGGCGACGAGGACCTCGGCGTAGCGGGTGGCGCCCGCCGCCGAGGTCATCTGGACGACGTCCTCGTCGAACCGGCGCTGCGGCTCGTGCACGGCGAGCGCGGCGATGCCCTGCACTGCCGAGCGGGTCGGGATCAGGGCCACGCGGATGCCCTCGGTGCGGGCCTGCTCGGCAGCCGCCGCGGCCGTGTGGCGCAGCTCGGCGTCGTTGGGCAGCAGCACGACCTCGCGCGCGTGGGCACGCCGTACCGCCTGCACCAGCTCCCCGCTGGCCGGCGGCTCCCCGGGGCGCGCGAGGACGGCGGTCGCGCCGGCCTCGGTGTACAGCCCCGCCAGGCCCTCCCCGGGCACGACGGCGACGACGGCCCGCTGGGCGCGCTCGCGCGGCGGCCGCTCGCCGCCGGTGTGCACGTCGCCGAGCCCGAAGTGGGTGATCCGGATGCGGTACGGCCGCCCGGCCTCGACGCCCGCCTCCACGGCGGCACCCGCGTCGTCGACGTGCACATGGACGTTCCACAGCCCGTCGCCGCCGACCACGACGAGGGAGTCCCCGAGGACGTCGAGACGCTGCCGCAGCCGGGCCACGGCCTCGTCACGGGCCTCCAGGAGGTAGATCACCTCATAGGCGGGCCCGCCGGCCTCGGCGCCCTCCGCGCACGGCTCCCCCGGCACCGCGGAAACGGCCTCCACGCGCGCGTGCACAGCGGAATCGGGACCGGGACCGCCGGCGGCACGGGAGGCGGCGGGAGGAGCGGCCCCGGCGGCGGCACGCGAGGCGGCGTGAGCAGCGGCCCCGGCGGCGGCGCGGGAGGGGGCAGGAGAGGCGGCCCCGGAAGCTGCACGGGAACCGGCAAGGGACGTTCCCTCGGAAGCTGTGCCAGAGGCGGCTTCGGCGACTGCTCCGGTGACAACTCCGGTGACGGCCTCCGGCGGTTTCGAGGCTTCCCGCGCCGCCGCCTCCCGTACCGACTCCCCCGTGAACGCCTCCACCAGCGCCCCCAGTACCTCCACCAGCCCCCTGCCGCCCGCGTCGACCACCCCGGCCCGCTCCAGCACGGCCAGCTGGCCCGGAGTCGCCGCCAACGCCTCCCTGGCGCCCTCGTAGGCGGCCCGCGCGACCGTCCCGCAGTCCCCCTCGGCCTCCTCGGCGGCCTCGGCCGCGGCCGAGGCGACCGTCAGCACCGTGCCCTCGACCGGGTGGGCCACGGCCTCGCGGGCGGAGTCGGCGGCGTGCCGCAGGGCCAGCCGCAGCCCCGCGCCGTCGGCGTGAGACGCCTCCCCCGCCTCCCGCGCGGCGAGCACCTGGGCCATGCCCCGCAGCAGCTGGGCGAGGATCGTCCCGGAGTTCCCGCGGGCCCCGATGAGCGCCCCGTGGGCCATCGCGCGCACGGCGTCCGCGAGCGACGGCTCCTGCGCGCCCGTCCCGTACCCGGCGAACACGGCCTCCACGGCGGTCGCCGCCGACTCCAGGGTCAGGTACAGGTTCGTCCCGGTGTCCCCGTCGGCCACCGGATAGACGTTGATCGCGTCGATCTCCTCGCGCGCCCGCCCCAGCGCCCCGAGCGCCAGACCGCACCAGGTGCGTACCGCGAGAGCATCGAAGAATGTCTGCGGCACCTGCGCCACCTGTGCCTCCCTGGCTGGCTGGACGTGGACGCAGCGTAGACCCCGGAGTGGTGTGCTCCGGAAGAGGGCCGGGAGCGGACCCCTGAGCTGCCATGGTAGTTTCGTTGTGCTGGCGCAGCCGTTGTATGCTGCTCCGGTTGCCCGATCCACATCGGGCCGTTCCCCTGGCAACGCCACTCAGATCTCTGATCCTGCGATCTCGATCCCGGCAAGCCGGGATTATCCGTAAGTGCATCTGAAGTCTTTGGAGTGACCCGTGGCTGCCAACTGCGACGTCTGCGGCAAGGGGCCGGGCTTCGGCAACAACATCTCGTTTTCGCACCGCCGTACGTCCCGCCGCTGGAACCCGAACATCCAGCGTGTGCGTACCGTGGTCGGCGGGACGCCGAAGCGCGTGAACGCTTGCACCTCGTGCATCAAGGCCGGCAAGGTCTCGCGCTGACGCTACAGCTGAGCGCGCGGCCACCGTCTGGTTCGCTGCATTGAGCCGGTCCACCTGAGGGTGGGCCGGCTTTTTGCCGTACCTTCTCGCAGCGCCTCTGCCCGCAACACCTCCACCCGCAGCCGCGCCTCTGTCCACGGCTTCCCCTGTTGCGTCCCTTGTTGCGACGGCTTCCCTGTCGCCACGGCTCCTGCCGTTGCCACGGCTTCCCCCGTTGCCGTGGCCGCGACCGGTTCAGTTCCTGAACCGCCACCCGTGGTCCACCGGACCGATCCCCGCCCCCAGCGCGAACCCGGCGGCGATCGCCCCGGTGACGTACGCCTTGGCCTCCGCGACGGCCTCCGGCACGGTCAGCCCTTTCGCGAGCCCCGAAGCGACCGCCGAGGCGAGCGTGCAGCCCGTTCCGTGCGTGTGCCGGTTGTCGTGCCGGGGAGCCCGCAGCCAGTGCTCGGCGGAGCCGTCCGTGAGCAGATCCACCGCGTCCCCCGCCAGATGGCCGCCCTTGATCAGCACCCACCGCGGCCCGTACCCCAGCACGGCCGCCGCGGCCCGGCGCAGATCGTCCTCCGAGTCGACGCGGACCCCCGTGAGTTGGACCACCTCGTCAAGGTTCGGGGTGGCCACGGTCGCCGCCGGCAGCAGCTTCGTGCGGACCGAGTCCAGCGCGGAGGCGGCCAGCAGCGGGTCACCGTGCTTGGAGACGCCCACCGGATCCACCACGACCGGCACGTCCGTGGCGGAGATCAACTCGGCGACGGCCTCGACCAGTTCCGCGGAGGCCAGCATCCCGGTCTTCACGGCCTGGACGCCGATGTCGTCCACGACGCTGCGGTACTGGGCCCGTACCGCCTCCACGGGCAGCTCCCAGGCCCCCTGCACGCCCAGGGAGTTCTGCGCGGTCACGGCCGTGATCACGCTCATGCCGTGCACACCGAGCGCCAGCATCGTCTTCAGGTCGGCCTGGATGCCCGCGCCGCCGCCGGAGTCCGACCCCGCCACCGTGAGAACCCTGGGAATCATGACTCGATGTCTCCGAAGTGGTCCCAGCCGCCCTTACTGGTCCAGGGCGCCCCGTCGACGGTCACCTGGGGCAGCGCCGAGGGGTTGAGGACCTCGCCGATGACCTTCCAGCGGGCCGGCAGCTTGGCGTCCGGCGGGAAGGTCGCCACGATCGCGTGGTCCTCTCCCCCGGTCAGCACCCACTGCAGCGGGTCGACGCCGACGGCCTGCCCGATGTCGTTCATCTGCGTGGGGATGTCGATCGCGCCCGAGCGGATGTCGATGCGCACCTTGCTGGCCTCGGCGATGTGCCCGAGGTCGGCGATCAGCCCGTCGCTCACGTCGCACATGGCGGTCGCGCCGAGCCCGGCGGCGGCCGGGCCCGCGTGGTACGGGGGCTCGGGACGCCGGTGGGCCTCCACGAAGGCGCGCGGGGAGCGGAAGCCGCGGGAGAGCACCGCATAGCCGGCCGCGGACCAGCCCAGCCAGCCCGTGACGGCCACGAGGTCGCCGGGCTGGGCGCCGGACCGGGTCACCGGCTCCTGGTTGCGCAGATCGCCGAGCGCGGTGATCGACACCATGATCGTGTCGCCGCGGACCACGTCGCCGCCGACCACCGAGGCGCCGGCCACCTGGCACTCGTCCCGGATGCCGTCCATCAGCTCGCTGGGCCAGGTCACGGGCAGTTCGGCCGGGACGACCAGGCCGAGCAGCAGCGCGGTCGGCACGGCACCCATCGCGGCGATGTCCGCGAGGTTCTGCGCGGCCGCCTTGCGGCCGACGTCGTACGCCGTGGACCAGTCGCGGCGGAAGTGCCGGCCCTCCAGCAGGATGTCGGTGCTCGCCACCACCCGGCGGTCGGGCGCGGCCACCACCGCGGCGTCGTCGCCGGGGCCGACCCGGACGGCCGGAGTGGTGGTGAGACGGGAGGTGAGCTCCCTGATGAGCCCGAACTCCCCGAGCTCACCAACAGTGCCCTTCATTGCCCTTGCTCCCCTTCTGTCCCTTGTTCTGTCCCTTGCGGTGCCCGGTCGCGCGTCATCAGTGTCCCCGATACGGTCGAGGTGACCGTCAACTTCTGTCGTGCCTGCACCCTGGCGCGCAAGCCCGCTGCCCGGGGGGTCTCCCCGCGGACAGCGGCGACGCGATACCGTGGCGTTCCTTTTCCCCACATGATCCTCGTGGCCGCCCTGGAGGTTCCGTGGTACAGGCGTACATCCTGATCCAGACGGAGGTCGGCAAAGCGTCGACCGTCGCCGAGACGATCAGCAAGATCCCTGGAGTGATCCAGGCCGAGGACGTGACGGGACCGTACGACGTCATCGTGCGCGCCCAGGCCGATACGGTCGACGACCTCGGTCGCATGGTGGTCGCCAAGGTCCAGCAAGTGGACGGCATCACCCGCACCCTGACCTGTCCGGTGGTGCATCTGTAGCCCCCGTCTACGCTTGGCCGGTGAACAACTTCCGTCACCGGCCCCTAGGCCTGCTCGCGCCCGCGTTGCTGATCGCGGTCGCGGGCTGCTCCTCGGCAGACGACAGCGGCACGGTCGCGGTTCCCAGCCCCGACGCCAGGACGGCGCCGGTGTGCCGGGAGCTGGACCGGGCGCTGCCCGGGAAGCTCGACGGACGGAGCCGTAACGACCCCGAGCCCCGGTCCGCCTACACGGCGGCCTGGGGAAGCCCGGCGATCATACTGCGCTGCGGTGTCGTGCGGCCTCCGAAGATGATCGACCCCAAGGTGGCCGAGGGCGGCGACGCGGACGCCCTGCCGGGCGGAGTGGACGGCGTCGACTGGCTGATGGAGAAGCAGAGCGACGGCACCTGGCGGTTCACCACGGCCAACCGCGTGGCCTATGTGCAGGTGAGCATGCCCGAGGGCATGTCCGCGCAGGACGGCACGCCGGTGCTCACCGGCCTCGCGGCCGCGGTCAAGAAGGCGATCCCGAAGGGGATCGCCTCCATGCGCTGACGGTACGACCGCGCCCGAAGGGGCGCGGGGAACCGCGCGACCGGCCACAACGCACCCGCAGGTGCCGACCGGCCCCCGACCGACCTCAACGCACCCGCAGCTGTCGACCGGCCCCCGACCGGCCACAACGCACCCGCAGCTGTCGACCGGCCCCCGACCGGCCACAACGCACCCGCAGGTGCCGACCGGCCCCCGGCCGGCCTCCCCGGCGGAGCGCTACCGCAGCCCGGTCGGGCGGCGCAGCGCGGCCTGCACCAGCAGGTCCACCAGCTCCGGGTAGCTGACCCCGCAGGCCTGCCACATCTGCGGGTACATCGAGATCGGGGTGAAGCCGGGCAGCGTGTTGACCTCGTTGATCACGAACTCGCCGTCCTCGGTGAGGAAGAAGTCCGCGCGGACCAGGCCCTCGCAGGAGACCGCCTCGAACGCCTCGACCGCGAGCCGCCGCACCTCGGCGGTCTCCTCGTCGGTCAGCGGGGCCGGGACGATGCCGGGCGTGGAGTCGATGTACTTGGCGTCGAAGTCGTAGTACGCGTGCGTCTCGGGGGGCGGGATCTCGGCCGGGACCGAGGCACGCGGGCCGTCCTCGAACTCCAGGACGCCGCACTCGATCTCCCGGCCGCGCACCGCGGCCTCCACCAGGATCTTCGGGTCGTGCCGCTGCGCCTCGGCGATCGCCTCGTCCAGGCCGGAGAGGTCGTCGACCTTGGTGATGCCGATCGAGGAGCCCGCGCGCGCGGGCTTCACGAACAGGGGCCAGCCGTGCTCGCCGGCGAAGTCGATGATCTTCTTGCGGGCGGCGGACTCGTCCCGCTCCCACTCGCGCGGCCGGATCACCACGTACGGGCCGACCTTGAGCCCGAAGGAGGTGAACACCCGCTTCATGTACTCCTTGTCCTGGCCGACGGCCGAGGAGAGCACGCCCGAGCCCACGTAGGGCACGCCGGACAACTCCAGGAGGCCCTGCAGGGTGCCGTCCTCGCCGTACGGGCCGTGCAGCACCGGGAAGACCACGTCGACGTCGCCGAGGGCCTTGGGAACGGCCCCGGGCTCGGCGTAGACGACCTCGCGGCTGGCGGGGTCGACGGAGAGCACCACGCCGCCCTCGGTGGACTCGGCCAGATCCTCGACGGCGGGCAGGCGGCGGTCGGTGATGGCCATCCGCTCCGGTTCGTCGGCCGTCAGCACCCAGCGGCCTTCCCGCGTGATGCCGATCGGCAGGACGTCGTACTTCGTCCGGTCGATGGCGTTCAGGACGGCGCCGGCGGTGACCATGGAGATCCCGTGTTCGGAGCTGCGCCCGCCGAACACGACGGCCACGCGGGGCTTGCGTGCGGGCTGCTCAGGGCTCTGGGGGAGGTTCTCGGTGCTCATATCGCGTTGAGAGTACCCGTTGGTAGAGCCCGGACACAGCGTCGGCGGGCCGCCGGAAGGGGGGGCGTCGCTCAGCGTCGCTCAGCGTCGCTCGGGCTTCGCGCTGCGCGACATCAGCTCCTTGAGGGCGACCACCGGCGGCTTGCCCTCGTGCACGATGTCCACGACCGTCTCGGTGATGGGCATGTCGACCCCGTGCCTGCGGGCCAGATCCGCCACGGACTCGCAGGACTTGACGCCCTCGGCGGTCTGCCTGGTGACCGCGATGGTCTCCTGCAGGGTCATGCCCTTGCCGAGGTTGGTGCCGAAGGTGTGGTTGCGGGACAGCGGCGAGGAGCAGGTGGCGACCAGGTCGCCGAGTCCGGCGAGGCCGGAGAAGGTCAGCGGGTCGGCGCCGAGCACGACCCCGAGGCGGGCGGTCTCCGCCAGGCCGCGCGTGATGAGCGAGCCCTTGGCGTTGTCGCCGAGCCCCATGCCGTCCGCGATGCCGACGGCGAGGCCGATGACATTCTTCACGGCACCGCCCAGCTCGCAACCGACCACGTCCGTCTCCGTGTACGGCCGGAAGTACGGGGTGTGGCAGGCGGCCTGGAGCCGCTGGGCGACCCCCTCGTCGGTGCAGGCCACCACGGCCGCGGCGGGCATGCGGGCGGCGATCTCGCGGGCCAGGTTGGGGCCGGTGACGACCGCGATCCGGTCGGCGCCGACCTTGGCGACGTCCTCGATGACCTCGCTCATCCGCATGGCTGAGCCGAGTTCGACGCCCTTCATCAGGGAGACCAGTACGGTGCCGGACGCCAGCAGCGGGGTCCACTCGGCGAGGTTGGCGCGCAGGGTCTGGGAGGGGACGGCGAGGACGGTGAAGTCGGCGTCCCGCAGGGCCTCGGAGGCGTCCGCGGTGGCCCGCAGGTTCTCCGGGAGCTCGACACCGGGCAGGTAGTCGGGGTTGGTCCGTGTGGAGTTGACCGCCTCGGCCAGCTCGGGGCGGCGGGCCCACAGGGTGACCTCGCAGCCGGCGTCGGCGAGGACCATGCCGAAGGCCGTGCCCCAGGAGCCGGTGCCCATCACGGCCGCCCGGACTGGCTTGCTCACTTGCCGCTCTCCTCTTCCGTGCCGCTGCGCGAGACTTCCTTGCCGGCCTGGGCGGCCTCCGGGCCGGTCACCGGGCCCTCCCCGTCGGGCTGCGTCCGCGCGCCCGTCCGAGGGGCGAGCGGCAGCGGGGCGGCGCCGCTGGTCTGCACGACCGCCTCCGCACCCGCCTCCACGGTCGTTCTCGCGCCCGCCTCCGCACCCGTCTCCGCGGTCGTTCCCGCGCCCGTCTGCGCGGCCTCCTGCCCGGTCTGCGCGCGGGTCTTGCGGCGCTGCTCGATCCGTTCGCGGCGGGGGTCGTAGGGCCTCTCGGGGGCCTTCTCGCCGCGGATCTCCTCCAGCTGGCGGGTGATGGCCGCCATGATGACCTCGGTGGCCTCCTTCAGGAGGTCGGTGGTCATCTCCTTGTCGTAGAAGCGGGAGAGGTCGACGGGCGGGCCCGCGAGGACGCGATGGGTCTTGCGCGGGAAGAGGTGGGGCTTCTTGGAGTAGGGCGGCAGCAGTTCGTTGCAGCCCCACTGGGCGACCGGGATCACCGGGCACTTGGTCTGCAGGGCCACGCGGGCGGCGCCGGTCTTGGCCGTCATCGGCCAGCCGTCCGGGTCACGGGTCAGGGTGCCCTCGGGGTAGAAGGCGACGCACTCACCGCGCTCCACGGCGTCGATGGCGGCCCGGAAGGCGCTGAGCGCGTCCGTGCTCTCGCGGTAGACGGGGATCTGCCCGGTGCCGCGCATCGCGGCACCGACGAATCCCTTCTTGAAAAGCCCGCTCTTCGCCAGGAATCGCGGAACCCGTCCGGTGTTGTACTGATAGTGCGCGTACGCGAAGGGGTCCACATGGGAATTGTGGTTCACCGCGGTGATAAATCCACCCTCGGCCGGAATGTGCTCCATTCCACGCCAGTCCCGCTTGATCAGAACCACCAGCGGCGGTTTGCAGAGGACCGCTGCGAAGCGGTACCAGAACCCGATTCTGCGGCGGGACACGCGGACACCTTCCTCTAGGACTTGCTCCGGGCCCGGGGGCCGCACAAGTGTCGCCCCAGGCCGCCGGTCTGTCGAGAACACCGTACGCCCGCCCGTCACCCGCCACCGCCTTCGGACGGAGCTTCGCGCCCCTCCCCTTCTCCGGCGTGCCGGAGGGCCCGGGTGACAATGAGCGCGACGAGAGAGGGGCGGTACGCCGGTGCAGTGGAGCTTGGTCATCCCCCTGAAGCCTCTGGCGCGGGCCAAGAGCAGGCTTGCGGACACCGCCCACGACGGGGTGCGTCCGGGGCTGGCCCTCGCGTTCGCCCAGGACACGGTGGCCGCGGCGCTGGCCTGCCGGGCGGTCGCGGATGTGGCGGTCGTCACGGACGACGAGCTGGCCGGCCGGGAGCTGGCGGCCCTGGGCGCCCGGATCGTCCCGGACGCACCGGGCAGCGGCCTGAACGCCGCCCTGGCGCACGGCGCGGCCGTCGTAAGGGAAATGCGGCCGTACGCCGCCGTCGCGGCCCTGAACGCCGATCTGCCGGCCCTGCGCCCCGGGGAATTGTCTCTGGTGCTGGACGCGGCGACCGAATTCCCGCGGGCTTTTCTCCCGGACGCGGCCGAACTCGGCACCACCTTGCTGGCCGCGGCCCCCGGCCACGCATTGCAACCGGTTTTCGGCGCCGGTTCCCGCGCCCGGCACCGCGCCTCCGGTGCGACGGAACTCCTGCTCGCCGCGGTCGATTCGGTACGGCAGGACGTGGACACCGGCGAGGACCTGCGCGCGGCGCTGGCCCTGGGGGTCGGTCCGCACACGGCGGCGGCGAGCGCACGCCTGCCGGCCGCCGGACAGTAGGCTGCGGTCATGCAGGCGACCGCATACACGTACGACCCCGAGACCCGCAGCGGCGAGGTGCTGCTCGACGACGGCACCCCGGTGCCCTTCGACGCGGCGGCGTTCGACGCGGGCGGGCTGCGGCTGCTGCGGCCGGGGCAGCGGGTGCGGATCGAGACGGAGCGCGCGGGCACCGCCGTCCGGATCACCCTCGTGACGCTCCAGACCTTCTAGCCGCCCACACCTTCCGGCCGCCCAGGCCTTCTAGCCGCCCACACCTTCCGGCCGCGGCCGCCACCCGCACCACGGGCGCCCGGGGCACCAGGGCACACACGCCGCGGGCCGGGCTCCCGCGGGGAGTCCGGCCCGGCATGAGTGCCCTGGTGACCTACGACGCCTTGCGGGCGGTGGCCTTCTTGGCGGTGGTCTTGCGTGCCGTCGACTTCTTGGCCGGGGCCTTCTTGGCCGTGGCCTTCTTCGCCGGGGCCTTCTTGGCCGTGGTCTTCTTGGCGGCGGCCTTCGTCGCGGTGGCCTTCTTGGCGGCGGCCGTGGTCTTCTTGACCGTCGCCTTCTTCGCGGTGGCCTTCTTCGCCGCGGCCGTGACCTTCTTCGCCGGCGTCGCCTTCTTGGCCGTGACCTTCTTCGCGGCGGCCTTGGTGGTCTTCTTGGCGGCGGCCTTCTTGACCGTCGCGGCAGCACCGCCGGTCAGGCTGCCCTTGGGCGCCTTCTTGACCGAGACCTCGCCGCCGCGCGGGAGCTTCTTCGAGCCGCTGACCAGGTCCTTGAAGCCCTGGCCTGCGCGGAAGCGCGGCACGGAGGTCTTCTTGACCCGAACCCGCTCACCGGTCTGGGGGTTACGGGCGTACCGAGCCGGGCGGTCCACCTTCTCGAAGGACCCGAAGCCGGTGACCGAGACCCGCTCGCCCGCGACGACCGCGCGGACAATGGCGTCCAGGACATGATCGACGGCTTCGGCGGCCTGCTGTCGGCCGCCCACCTTGTCGGCAATCGCTTCTACGAGCTGCGCCTTGTTCACGTCTTCCCCTTCGGAGACATCGCCAGAACGAAAGTGTTCAAGCTTTTTCGCACGTTAGGCAGATATATACCGCAAATCAAACACGAAACGGGCTTATCACCCTTGTGCCGCAACGGACTCGGCCGTCTCGGACTGTTCAGCGGTCCTCTTCAGGGATCCGACCCTCGTCGAGGTCCGTCATGAACCGCTCGAGTCGCCTTGCCGCATCGGCGAGATCGTGCTTGGCCACGGCCGTAATGACCAGCAGCTTCCGGGTCAGCGCCATCCGTACGCCCTCCGGGACTTGCAGTGCGCGCACTGTTGTGTGCGCTTCCTTCAGTCGGTCCGCGACTGCCGCATAGAGCTCGAGTTGGCCGTCGTGTTCCATGCACAGATTGTGCCATCTGGGGCGAGTTGTCGCCTGCGCAGGGTGCAACTGCCGCCTCAAACGGCCTTCCGGGCACTTGCGGAAGTCGCGATCACAGCACTCACGTACCCGGACAACAGCCCTGGTAACGTGGGGAGTTGAGGCGACCTGCGGGAATGTTCAGGGCCGTTCGGGTGCAGACATGGCTGTACCCCCAATCGTGGCGATCGGGGGTACAGAGGGGGCGTTGCGGTGGCCGAAACCTGATGTGTTCGGCCGCTCGGGATCAGCTCTGGAGCGTGCGCGGCTTGTAGGAGGGCCGCTTGCCCTCGTAGGCGGCGATGTCCGCCTCGTTCTGGAGGGTGATGGAGATGTCGTCCAGCCCGTTCAGCAGCCGCCAGCGGGAGTTCTCGTCCAGCTCGAAGGCGGCGGTGATGCCCTCGGCACGCACCTCGCGGGCCTCCAGGTCGACGGTGATCTCGGCCTCGGGGTCCTGCTCGGTCAGCTCCCACAGCGCGTCCACGACCTTCTGGTCGAGAACCACGGTGAGCAGGCCGTTCTTCAGCGAGTTGCCCCGGAAGATGTCCGCGAAGCGGGAGGAGATCACGGCCTTGAAGCCGTAGTTCTGCAGCGCCCAGACGGCGTGCTCGCGGGAGGAGCCGGTGCCGAAGTCGGGGCCGGCGACCAGAACGGTGGCACCCTGGCGCTCGGGCCGGTTGAGGACGAAGGACCCGTCCTTGCGCCAGGCCTCGAACAGCCCGTCCTCGAAGCCGTCCCTGGTGACCTTCTTGAGCCAGTGAGCAGGGATGATCTGGTCGGTGTCGACGTTGGAGCGGCGCAGCGGGACGGCCCGGCCGGTGTGGGTGGTGAAGGCTTCCATGGTTCTCAGACTCCAGCGGGCGTACGGGTGTCGGCGTCGGACAGGTCGGCGGGGGACGCGAGGTGGCCCAGGACCGCGGTAGCGGCCGCGACCTGCGGCGACACCAGGTGCGTACGGCCGCCCTTGCCCTGCCGGCCCTCGAAGTTGCGGTTGGAGGTGGAGGCGGAGCGCTCGCCCGGTGCCAGCTGGTCGGGGTTCATGCCCAGGCACATCGAGCAGCCCGCGTGCCGCCATTCGGCGCCGGCGTCCTTGAAGACCACGTCCAGACCCTCGGAGACGGCCTGCAGACCCACCCGCGCGGAGCCCGGGACGACCAGCATCCGTACGCCGTCGGCGACTTTGCGGCTGCGCAGGATCTCGGCGGCGGCGCGCAGGTCCTCGATGCGGCCGTTGGTGCAGGAGCCTACGAAGACGGTGTCCACCTTGATGGAGCGCAGCGGCTGCCCGGCCGCCAACCCCATGTATTCCAGGGCCTTTTCGGCGGCGAAGCGCTCCGAAGCGTCTTCGTACGAAGCCGGATCGGGGACGGACGCCGAAAGCGGCGCACCCTGGCCAGGGTTGGTGCCCCAGGTGACGAACGGCGAGAGCGATGCGGCATCGATGTGGACCTCGGCGTCGAAGACCGCGTCCTCGTCCGTCCTCAGCGTCTTCCAGTACGCGACGGCGGCGTCCCAGTCCTCGCCCTCGGGAGCGTGGGCGCGGCCCTTGAGGTACGCGAAGGTGGTCTCGTCGGGGGCGATCATGCCCGCGCGGGCGCCGGCCTCGATCGACATGTTGCAGATGGTCATCCGGGCCTCCATCGAGAGCTTCTCGATGGCGGAGCCGCGGTACTCCAGGATGTAGCCCTGGCCGCCGCCGGTGCCGATCTTCGCGATGATCGCCAGGATCAGGTCCTTGGCGGTGACGCCGTCGGGCAGCTCGCCGTCGACCGTGATGGCCATGGTCTTCGGGCGGGCCAGCGGCAGCGTCTGGGTGGCCAGCACGTGCTCCACCTGGGAGGTGCCGATGCCGAACGCCAGCGCGCCGAAGGCACCGTGCGTGGAGGTGTGCGAGTCGCCGCAGACGACGGTCGTACCGGGCTGCGTCAGGCCGAGCTGCGGGCCGACGACGTGCACGACGCCCTGCTCGACGTCGCCCAGCGGGTGCAGCCGCACACCGAACTCGGCGCAGTTCTTGCGCAGCGTCTCCAGCTGGGCGCGGGAGACCGGGTCGGCGATGGGCTTGTCGATGTCGAGGGTCGGGGTGTTGTGGTCCTCGGTCGCGATGGTGAGGTCGAGCCGGCGCACCTGCCGGCCGCTCTTGCGCAGTCCGTCGAAGGCCTGCGGGCTGGTCACCTCGTGCAGCAGGTGCAGATCGATGTAGAGGAGGTCGGGCTCGCCCTCGGCGCGCCGGACGACGTGGTCGTCCCAGACCTTCTCCGCGAGTGTCCTACCCATCGCTTTCCCTCCGGCCGGCAAAGGTCCACCGGCCCAACTAGAGATCTTGAGCAAGCGGTGCCCGTGCCCCTGATGTCGTGATTCCGGGCCTCCACCGCCAGGCCCGTTGGTCTGCGGGCCGCTGTGTGATTCCAGGGTGGCGCGTTCCACGGAAAATTGAACTTGCGTTTCACAGAGTGAGACGTGAGTATCGTTGCATGGACAACAGTAGCGGCGTCGGCGTTCTGGACAAGGCGGCCCTCGTCCTGAGCGCTCTGGAGTCCGGTCCGGCCACCCTCGCGGGTCTGGTCGGCGCCACCGGACTGGCACGACCCACGGCCCACCGCCTGGCCGTGGCTTTGGAACACCACCGCATGGTGGCACGCGACATGCAGGGCAGGTTCATCCTCGGCCCGCGCCTCGCGGAGCTTGCGGCAGCGGCGGGCGAGGACCGCCTGCTCGCCACGGCGGGCCCCGTGCTCACCCACCTCCGTGATGTCACCGGCGAGAGTGCACAGCTCTACCGCCGCCAAGGTGACATGCGGATCTGTGTGGCCGCGGCGGAACGCCTGTCCGGCCTTCGGGACACCGTCCCGGTCGGCTCCACGCTGACGATGAAGGCGGGCTCCTCGGCGCAGATCCTGATGGCCTGGGAGGAGCCGGAGCGCCTGCACCGCGGTCTGCAGGGCGCCCGTTTCACGGCGACGGCCCTGTCGGGCGTACGGCGGCGCGGCTGGGCCCAGTCCATCGGCGAGCGCGAGCCTGGCGTGGCCTCCGTCTCCGCGCCCGTCCGCGGCCCGTCCAACCGCGTCGTGGCCGCCGTGTCCGTCTCCGGCCCGATCGAGCGCCTGACCCGCCACCCGGGCCGCATGCACGCCCAGGCGGTCATCGACGCGGCCGGCCGCCTGTCGGAGGCCCTGCGCCGCTCGGGCTGAGCCCCGCCCCCCTGGAACACCGGACGAACGCCGAGCAGGGCCTGCCTCAACGCCGCGGCAGGCCCTGCTCGCTCCCCGGTCCCCCCTGTCAGCCCGTCTTCCCGGCCACCGGCGCCCCCTGCGACCGGTGGGCGAACCGGTCCTTGGCGTACCGGCCCCGCTTCTCCAGCGGGATCTGCCCGTGCGCCGCGGCCAGCCCGAACTCGGGCATGTCGCCGTAGATCGCCTCGTACGACCCCTCGGGCACGACATACGTCTCGTGCCAGATGCCGACCTGCCCGCGCAGCTTGCCGTCCCGCTCCTTGCGGTTGAGGCGCGCCCAGGCCTTGTGATGGAAGGCGTCCGACGCGGTCGCGTAGGCGTACAGCTTCTCCTTCGACTCCCAGTACTGCACGACGTAGTACGTCCGCGGTGAGGCCGTCAGCAGGACGTGGCTGAGCAGACCGCGCTCGGGTTCCTTCCGCAGATCCCGCAGCATCCGGAGCATCCGGAGCATCGCGAGCATCACCGGCAGCCACAGGTGCGCCGCCAGGAAGCGGTTGATGCGCATGCCGATCAACAGGACGACGACCTCGCCCTTCGCGTCAGCAGTCGTACGGGTCACCATGACGACTCCCCCTCATTGGTGAGCGGTGCTATCCAAGATGCGATGCTTGGATAGTGCCGTTATCCGAGAGGGAGCGCAAGAGATGAGCAAGAGATGCGGCTGGCGGAGCTGAGCGAGCGCAGCGGTGTGTCCACGGCGACGATCAAGTACTACCTGCGCCAAGGACTGTTGCCGCCGGGCCGCCAGATCAACGCCACCACGGCCGACTACGACGAGGAACATCTGCGCCGGCTGCGCCTGGTGCGCGCGATGATCCAGGTGGGCCGGATGCCGGTGGCGAAGGTGCGCGAGGTGCTCGGGCACGTGGACGACGACTCCCTGCCCCGCACGATCCGTCTGGGCGCGGCGCTGTGGGCGCTGCCGCAGGTGCCGGAGCCGGACGCGGACGACGAGTACGTCCAGGCCGCGCACCAGGAGGTCGACAAGCTCCTGGACCAGCTCGGCTGGGAGAACGCCAAGCAGCTCGTCACCATCTCGCCCGCGTACCGCTCGCTGGTGGTGGCAGTGGCCGCGTTCCGCCGGATCGGTTACACCTTCGGGGCCGAACTGCTCGCGCCGTACGCCGAGTTGATGTACCGGACGGCCGTCCTCGACCTGGACAACATGGAGGCGTACCCGTCGGAGGCGGAGCGGATCGAGTTCGCGATCCTGGGTGTGATCCTCAACGAGCCGGTGAAGCAGGCGCTGCACCGACTGGCCCAGGAGGAGGAGACGGCGCGGCGGTACGGCTTCGAGTAGCCCGCGCGGGGCATGACGAAGGCCCTCCGCCGAAGCGAAGGGCCTTCCTCTTGTACCCCCGACCGGATTCGAACCGGCGCTACCGCCTTGAGAGGGCGGCGTGCTAGGCCGCTACACAACGGGGGCGAGGATCTTACGTTTCCGCAGATCCGAGCTGGTCTACCTGGACTCGAACCAAGACTAACTGAACCAGAATCAGTCGTGCTGCCAATTACACCATAGACCAATGATGGTTTAGACCAGTCGTACCCCCGACCGGATTCGAACCGGCGCTACCGCCTTGAGAGGGCGGCGTGCTAGGCCGCTACACAACGGGGGCCCTAGCGATCCTGCATCGAAGACGGTGGGAGCTACCCTGGCCGTCCTCGCGGGAAGGATCAGTACCCCCGACCGGATTCGAACCGGCGCTACTGCCTTGAGAGGGCAGCGTGCTAGGCCGCTACACAACGGGGGCTTTGCAGATGAGCTCTGCGAGCTGGCCTACCTGGACTCGAACCAAGACTAACTGAACCAGAATCAGTCGTGCTGCCAATTACACCATAGGCCACTGGAACTCAAGCCCCTGCGGGGTCCTCGTTCTAGTTTGCTCCTCCGGTTCCTGGCCTTTCGGCCCGCTCCCCGGCGGCGCAGGAAGAACATTACCCGAAGGTGGACGGGGCTCCAAAACGGGTATCCGTGCGGACGAGCGCGGGGAGTTCGGCGAGGGTCGAGATCCGGTGCGCGACGACGCTGTGCGGGCCCCGCGCGTACGGGCCGCCGCGGTCGATCCACACGGACAGCAGCCCCGCCTCGGCCGCGCCCCGCCCGTCGATCTCCGGGTGGTCCCCGACGTAGGCCACCTCGTGCGGGGGCAGCTTCAACGCCTCGCAGGCCGCCAGGAAGGCCTCGGCCTCCGGCTTGGACACGCCCAGCTCCGCGGCGCACAGCACGCTCTCGAAGCGGTCGCGGACACCGAGGGTGCGCAGCTTGTGCTCCTGCACGGTGAGGCTGGAGTTGGACAGCACCGCGTGCCGGTGGCTGACGGCGAGGGCGTCCAGGACGGGGAGCACGTCCGGGAACAGATTCCAGGCGCCCTCGTAGTGAGCGATGTAACGCTGGAACCAGGCGTCGGCCTCGGCGTCGGTCAGCTCCTGGTCGAGGAAGACCCGTACGCGCTCGCGCCGCTGCCCCTCGAAGGAGACCTCTCCGGCCGAGAAGCGTGCCCACTGCCGGTCGGTGGTCTCCCGCCACCGCACGAGGGCCTGCTCGGGGGTGTCGTACCCGGCGAGCAGGCCTTCCGCCGCCAGATGGGCTCGCATGCCCTCCCGGTCCGCCGAGGTGTAGTCGAAGAGGGTGTCGTCGATGTCCCAGACGATCGCTCGGATGGCCATGAGCCGACGGTATCGCCGGTGCGGGGCCAGTGCGCCGGTTTCCGTGGCCGTGATGTGGGCGGATGTCCTAGCGTGGATGCCATGACCGAGTACCGAGTCCAGTTCACCGTTGAGGCCCGCGCCTCTTACGACGCCCTGCCCGGGGAACGTCGGGACCAGCTGGACAGGGCCGTGCGCATACTGGCCCGCGATCCCTTCCGGAAGAACTCGACCGCGCAGCTCGGACCCGACCAGCACCTGCGCAAGGCATACGTGGCCCCCGGTGTGGTGCTGGAGTACATGGTGGCCGGCGCGATCATGGTCGTCGTCGTGCTGGAGATCTTCGACGAGAGCGCCTACCTGATCGACGAAGCCGACGCGCAGTGACCAACGCGTCAGGGGCGGCACCCGGAGTTCCGGGTGCCGCCCCTCACACATGAGCCGGCTACGCGCTCAGCTTTGCCAGGGCCGCGTCGATGCGGGCCAGGGCCTTCTCCTTGCCCAGGACCTCCAGGGACTCGAACAGGGGCAGGCCCACCGTGCGGCCGGTGACGGCGACGCGGACCGGGGCCTGGGCCTTGCCGAGCTTGAGGCCGTGGGCCTCGCCGGCGGCCAGGACGGCCTCCTTGAGAGACTCGGGCGAGGTCCAGTCGGCCGCCTCCAGCTTCTGCCGCGCCGTGCCGAGCAGCGCGTCCGAGCCCTCCTTCATCGCCTTCGTCCAGCTCGCCTCGTCGACGGCCGGCTCGGCGAGGAAGAGGAAGTCGACGTTGTCGGTGATCTCCGAGAGGACCTTGAGGCGGGTCTGGGCGTGCGGGGCGATCGCCTGCCACTTGGCCTCGTCGAAGTCCTCCGGCGCCCAGGTGGCGAACGGGGCCTTCAGCCAGGGGCGGCAGCGCTCGGTGAACTCCTTCGCATCGAGCATGCGGATGTGGTCGGCGTTGATCGCCTCGCACTTCTTCAGGTCGAAGCGTGCCGGGTTGGGGTTCACATCGGCGATGTCGAAGGCCGCGACCATCTCGTCGATCGTGAAGATGTCCTGGTCGGCCGAGAGCGACCAGCCGAGCAGCGAGAGGTAGTTGAGCAGGCCCTCGGGCAGGAAGCCCTGCTCGCGGTAGAGGTTGAGGGAGGCCTGCGGGTCGCGCTTGGAGAGCTTCTTGTTGCCCTCGCCCATCACGTACGGCAGGTGGCCGAAGGCCGGGGTCTGCTTGGCGATGCCCAGCTCGGCCATCGCCTTGTACAGGACGATCTGCCGCGGGGTGGAGGAGAGCAGGTCCTCGCCGCGCAGGACGTGGGTGATTTCCATCAGGGCGTCGTCGACCGGGTTCACCAGCGTGTACAGCGGGGCGCCGTTGGCACGCACGATGCCGTAGTCCGGGACGTTCTCCGGGGTGAAGGTCAGCTCGCCGCGGACGAGGTCCGTGAAGGTGATCGTCTCGTCGGGCACGCGGAAGCGGACGATCGGCGTGCGGCCCTGGGCCTTGTACTCCTCGACCTGTCCGGCACTCAGGTCGCGGCAGTGGCCGTCGTAGCCGGAGGGCTTGCCGGCCGCGCGGGCGGCCTCGCGACGGCTGTCCAGCTCCTCCTGGGAGCAGTAGCAGTGGTAGGCGTGACCGGCGTCCAGCAGCTTCTGGGCGACGTCCTTGTAGAGGTCCATGCGCTGCGACTGGCGGTACGGCGCGTGCGGGCCGCCGACCTCGGGGCCCTCGTCCCAGTCGAAGCCCAGCCAGCGCATCGAGTCGAGCAGCTGGTCGTACGACTCCTCCGAGTCACGGGCCGCGTCGGTGTCCTCGATGCGGAAGACCAGGGTGCCCTGGTGGTGCCGGGCGAACGCCCAGTTGAACAGGGCGGTGCGGACCAGGCCCACGTGGGGGTTACCGGTGGGCGAGGGGCAGAAACGGACGCGTACGGGGGAGCCGGATGCGCTAGCCACGCTTGACAACCTTGTTGGTGAGAGTGCCGATGCCTTCGATGGTGACGGCGACCTCGTCGCCGACGTTCAGGGGGCCGACCCCCGCGGGGGTGCCGGTGAGGATGACGTCGCCGGGGAGCAGGGTCATGGCCTCGGAGATGTTGACGACCAGGTCCTCGATGGAGTGGATCATCTCGCTCGTACGGCCCAGCTGGCGCTGCCCGCCGTTGACCGTGAGCTGGATGGTCAGGTCGTTCGCGCGCTCCAGGTCCAGGTCCGTCTCCACCCAGGGGCCGAGCGGGCAGGAGGTGTCGAAGCCCTTGGCCCGGGCCCACTGCTTCTCGCGCTTCTGGACATCGCGGGCGGTGACGTCGTTGGCGCAGGTGTAACCGAAGATCACGTCCTTGACGCGCTCGCGCGGGACCTCGCGGCACATCCGGCCGATGACGACGGCCAGCTCGGCCTCGTGGTGCAGTTCCTGCGAGAACGGCGGGTACTGGATCTCGTCGCCGGGGCCGATCACCGAGGTGGACGGCTTGAAGAAGGCGAACGGGGCGTCGGGCACCTCGTGGCCCAGCTCCCTGGCGTGCTCGGCGTAGTTGCGGCCGAAGGCCACGACCTTGTTCGGCAGGACCGGCGGGAGCAGCCTGACCTTGCTCAGCGGCACCTTCGTCCCGGAGAGCTCGTAGTCCGCGAACGGGATGCCCTTGATGATGTCGAGGACGAGTTCGTCCTGCTTGTCGCCCTCGACCGCGCCGAAGGCGACGTTCCCGTCGATGGAGAACCTGGCGATGCGCACGGGATCCTTGCGCCCCTCACTGAGAACCGGCGTACTGACGCCCCAGGTTAACCGGTCCGACCGGCCGGCGTTCGGGCAGCACAGCGGGCACCCCGGTGTTTTCCGGACGCAAAAACCGCCGGAGCGGTTTTTTTGAATTCCACAGTTCCGGCACGCGGGAATCATGTGAAAAAGCAGAACGCGGCCGGGAGGATCATCACGGGTGTGTGATCTCCGGGCCGCGCTCGGCGGAGGTGCTGTCCGCGCCTATTCGCCGGCCGGGGCCGCCGCGCCGACGGGGGCCTCCATCAGGATCGTGCGCCTCGGGTTGGCGGTCTGGGCAGGGAGGTCGACGGAGTGCTCCGGCAGTTCGGGCGTCTGGAGTTCGTCGGCGTCCTCGAGGTGCGCCAGCGTCGTGCGCCGCGGGTTGGCTATGTTGCGGAACATCATCGTCGTCTTCACCGTTGTCGTCCTGTGGCCTCGTGTGCGGGGTTGGCAGAGCTGTTCATCTTGTAAAGCGTCAGGCTAAACATCCGATTCCCCGCCACAGACGTGAAGTGCCCATGATCTGCGTGTGAGTTTGCTCACGAATCAGCGGGCAAACCGGTCAATTCCGGCCCGCACTTCTCTGCAACGAAACGGACATTGGCCATCTGAACCCACCATTCCGCTCCTGATCATGGCGACTGGGACACCTGACACCGGGCGGCAACTCGCAGCGATACGCCCGATTTGCCACGGATCGACTTCCACAGCTCGTAACTTCGCCCTCACAAGCCGTCACGGAGGTCACAGCTCGGGACACGGCCCTTGTTGGAGATCCTGCACTGTGCTGGAATTCCACGGACCGCCGCGGGATCGAACCGGCGCGCAGGGGCGCAACGCAGCGCCGAGTGGCGGCGGGATAGGGGGAACCAGCGCCGGTCACTCAAGACCACCGGGGGGCGTAATTCAGGGCGCTCTCCAAAGACGCCGACACCGTGTCCCTTCGTTCACGCGAAGGGGTGCCTGGTCCAGAGGTTGCGACGCTAGTGCAGGGACGTTTCAAGAGGGATGGCAGCGCTTCGGCGGAGCCGGAGGCGCACGGCGGGACCGACCGCGGTTCCTCGCCCCAGCACGCCCAGAACCCGGGCCAGGGCCCGGGCCCGTCCGGAGACGGCGAGCGCCTCGGGCGCCCCGGCACGTCGTCCCCCACCAACACCACGACGGCCGACGGCACCCCCGCCTCGGCCGTCAAGTCCGCCAAGAGCCCCTCCGGCCCCGGTTCGCGCGTGGCCCTGCGCAACTGGCGCATCTCCACCCGTCTGGTCTCGCTGCTCGCGCTGCCCGTGGTCGCCGCGACCTCGCTGGGCGCGCTGCGCATCGACCAGAACATCACCGACATGCAGCAGCTCGACAACATGAAGCTGCTGACGGACATGACCAAGCAGGCCACCGAACTGGCCGCCGCGCTCCAGGAGGAGCGCGACCAGTCCGCCGGTCCGCTGGCCCACGGTCTGACGCCGACCGACTACCAGGTCAAGGCCTACGAGGACAAGACCGACCGCGCCCGCGAGAACTTCCTCGACGCCTCCGAGCAGATCGACTCGGCGAGCAAGGACGGCAACCTCCAGGGCGTCCGCGACACCCTGGTGAGCCTCGCCAACCAGCTGGACGACCTGGCCAGGATCCGCAAGACCGCCTACACGTCGAAGAACAACTCGACGCAGACGGTCGAGTCGTACCACCGGCTGATCACCCAGCTGATCGACCTCTCCCAGTCGATGGCCGAGGCGTCCAGCAACCCGGAGATGATCTCGCGCACCCGCGCCCTGGCGGCCTTCTCCACCGCCAAGGAGTACGCGTCCGTGCAGCGCGCCGTCATCGCCGCGGCCCTGACCTCCAGCAACACCGCCAAGGGCAAGCTCTCCGAGAACGACCGCCTCTACGGAGCGTCGGCGTACGAGAGCGAAGGCTCCGAGATCGCGATCTTCCGGAAGATCTACAGCGCCCAGAACCCGGACGAACTCCTCAAGCCGATCGAGGAGGGCAACCCGACCATCCAGGCCGCGGACCTGTACGCCAAGCGCACCTTCGAGTCCCGCGACGGCCTCGACGGACTGCCGGCGCGTTCCTACCGGGACTGGGTGGACGACAGCTCGACCAAGATCGAGCAGATGAAGAAGATCGAGCACACACTGCTCGAGGACATGGAGCAGAAGGCCCGCGAGCTGCGCAGCGCCTCCGAGCAGGACGCGATCATCTCCGGTGCGCTGATCCTGCTCGTGCTCGGCATCTCGCTCGTCGGCGCGTTCGTCGTGGCCCGGTCCATGATCCGCTCGCTGCGCCGGCTGCAGGAGACCGCGACCAAGGTCGCCCAGGACCGGCTGCCCGAGCTGGTCAAGCAGCTGTCCGAGTCCGACCCGCAGGACGTCGACACGTCCGTGGAGTCGGTCGGTGTGCACTCCCGTGACGAGATCGGCCAGGTGGCCGCGGCCTTCGACGACGTGCACCGCGAGGCGGTCCGCCTCGCCGCCGAGCAGGCCCTGCTGCGGGGCAACGTCAACGCGATGTTCACCAACCTCTCGCGCCGCTCCCAGGGCCTCATCCAGCGTCAGCTCTCGCTCATCTCCGAGCTGGAGTCCCGCGAGGCCGACCCGGACCAGCTGTCCTCGCTGTTCAAGCTCGACCACCTCGCGACGCGTATGCGCCGTAACGGTGAGAACCTCCTCGTCCTCGCGGGTGAGGAGCCCGGCCGCCGCTGGACCCGCCCGGTCCCGCTGGTCGACGTGCTCCGCGCCGCCGCGTCCGAGGTGGAGCAGTACGAGCGCATCGAGCTGGCCGCCGTGCCGACCACCGAAGTGGCCGGCCGCGTGGTCAACGACCTCGTGCACCTGCTCGCCGAGCTCCTCGAGAACGCCACCTCGTTCTCCTCGCCGCAGACCAAGGTCAAGGTCACCGGTCACGCGCTGCCCGACGGCCGCGTCCTGATCGAGATCCACGACACCGGTATCGGCCTCTCCCCCGAGGACCTCGCGGCGATCAACGAGCGGCTCGCCTCGCCGCCCACCGTGGACGTGTCGGTCTCCCGCCGCATGGGTCTGTTCGTGGTCGGTCGTCTGTCCCAGCGGCACGGCATCCGCATCCAGCTGCGCCCGTCCGACTCCGGTGGTACGACCGCGCTGGTCATGCTGCCCGTCGACGTCGCCCAGGGCGGCAAGAAGCCCGCTCCGGGCAAGCCCGGCGCCCCCGCGACGACCGGCGGTCCCGCCGCCGCGCAGGCCGCGGCCGGTGCCGCCGCCGCCCGTCGCAACAGCGGTGGCAACGGCCCGGGCGGTGCCCTCGGCGGTGCCCCGTCCGGTGGCGGCCGCCTCGGCGCCGGTCCCGGCCCGCGCGGCCAGGTCGGCCCCGCCCAGGGTCCCCGGGCCGCGCTGCCCGGCACCGGCCAGGGCGGCCGTCCGGGTGCGCCCGGCACGGCGCGTGGCCCGCAGGGTCCGGGCGCCGCGCAGCAGGGCCGTCCGATGCCCGCCGGTGCGGGCGCGGGAGGCTTCGGCGGCGGTCAGGTGCCGGGTGCCCCGCAGGGCCTGCAGGCCGCGAACCCCGGCGGACCGCAGCAGGACGCCTTCGGCGGCGGCCGTGGCCCGGTCGCGCCGCGCGGTGGCGCGGGTTCCCCGGACCAGGACCGTCAGCCCCAGCTGCCGCCTCGCGGCGGCCCGCGGGCCGAGCTGCCCGGCGGCAACCAGCCCTCGCGCACCCCGGACTGGAGCGACAACGCTCAGGCCCCGGTGTCCCGTGCCTCGCTGGACACCCCGCGCGGCCATGACGAGCAGGACCCGTCGCAGACCTCGCGCATGCCGCGCATCGACGACCGGCAGAGCCCGGGCTCGACCGCCGAGATGCCGGCGATACCGAGGTCCGACGCTCAGGGGCCGTCCGCCACGGGCGAGTTCCCCCGCCCGGACTTCGGCCTGAACGGCTCCACGGGCCAGTACCCGCGCCCGGACCTGAACGGCGCGGGCGGCTCCCAGAACACCGGCCAGTTCGCCCGGCCCGGCGCCCCGCAGGGCAACGGCCAGTTCCCCCAGCAGGGCGGCGGCCAGCAGGGCCACCAGGGTCAGCACGCTCAGCAGAACCAGCACGGCCAGCAGGGCAGCAACAGCCAGTTCGTCCGCCCCGACGTCTACGGCACGCAGGCCCACGGCCAGCAGGACCCTCAGAGCACCGGCCAGTTCCCGGCCCCGCAGGCCTATGACGCCGGGTTCGACGGCAGCTCCACCGGTCAGCACGCGCTGCCCGGCCGCCCGGGCCACAGCCCGGCGAACACCGGTCAGTTCGAGCGCCCGCAGCCGGGCGGCCGTGGCGACTTCGGTGGGCAGCGCCCGCCGGCCGCTCAGCGCCCGGTCCGCCAGGAGCCCGAGGCCCTGCCTCCGGCCTCCGGCCCGGGCGACGGCCGTACCCCCCTGTACGACACGCTCGAGACCAACTGGTTCCACGGCCAGCAGGGGCAGCAGGACAACACCCAGGTCCCCGCACCCCAGCAGCAGCAGTCGGCGCCGGCGCCCGCGCCCCAGCGTCCGACCTCCGCTTCCGCCTCCGCCACCGGCTCCTGGCGCACCTCGCCCAACGACGAACTCGTCCGGCAGGCGGAGCGCGTACGGCAGCCCGCGGCGGGCGGTGTCACCACGTCCGGCCTGCCGCGCCGGGTGCCCCGGGCGAACCTCGTGCCGGGCACGGCTCAGCAGCAACAGCACCAAGCCGGTCCGCAGGTCTCGCGTGCGCCTGATGACGTACGCGGTCGGCTGACCAATCTCCGTCGGGGTATCGCGCAGGGTCGTCAGGCCGGCAACGGCCAGACCGGCAGCTTCCCGAACCCCACTCACCAGCAGGAGCGTTAGTTGAGTCCGATGAGCCAGGCGGCACAGAACCTGAACTGGTTGATCACCAACTTCGTGGACAACACCCCTGGGGTGTCGCACACGGTGGTGGTCTCCGCCGACGGCCTTCTGCTGGCGATGTCCGAAGGTTTCCCGCGGGACCGCGCCGATCAGCTGGCGGCCGTCGCGTCCGGGCTGACCTCCCTCACGGCCGGGGCGTCCCGGATCTTCGAGGGCGGCACCGTGGCGCAGACGGTCGTCGAGATGGAGCGCGGGTTCCTCTTTTTGATGTCCGTCTCGGACGGGTCGTCCCTCGCGGTCCTGGCCCACCCCGAGTGCGACATCGGTCTCGTCGGCTACGAGATGGCGCTGCTCGTCGACCGCGCGGGTGCGGTTCTCACCCCGGACCTGCGCGCCGAACTCCAAGGCAGTCTGCTCCACTGACCCGCCCCGGCACCACCCACCTCACCAAAACACCGTCCGGCCGCCACAATCCCCCCACCGGCCCACGTCAGACGGCACGACTGACCGACTTGCTGTCCCGCCCGGAGGATTCATGACCCCGCCCACCGCCTCTCATGATCCGTACGCGGAGCCGTACGGGGACGAGGGCGACCAGCCGCTGGTACGTCCGTATGCGATGACCGGCGGCCGGACGCGGCCGCGCTATCAGCTCGCCATCGAGGCGCTGATCAGC
Organism: Streptomyces sp. NPDC107581; assembly: GCF_055657175.1. Taxonomy (NCBI): domain Bacteria; kingdom Bacillati; phylum Actinomycetota; class Actinomycetes; order Kitasatosporales; family Streptomycetaceae; genus Streptomyces; species Streptomyces sp. NPDC107581. The sequence continues at coordinate 48,567 of NZ_JBVKBH010000013.1, read as the reverse complement.
ACCACGGCCGACCCGGCAGCACTCATGGGACTGCTCCCGGAGCACCAGCGCATCTGCCACCTGTGCCGGGAGGTCAAGTCGGTCGCGGAGGTCTCCGCGCTGCTGGCCATGCCGCTCGGCGTGGCCCGGATCCTGGTTGCCGACCTCGCCGAGGCCGGCCTGGTCGCCATCCACCAGCCGGGTGGCGACGAGAACAACGGCGGCGCTCCGGACGTGACGCTGCTCGAAAGGGTGCTCAGTGGACTTCGCAAGCTCTGACGCGGGCCGGGCCACCACCTCGGCGAAGATCGTGGTGGCGGGCGGCTTCGGCGTGGGCAAGACCACGTTCGTCGGCGCCGTCTCGGAGATCAACCCGCTGCGCACAGAGGCCGTCATGACGTCCGCTTCGGCCGGCATCGACGACCTCACCCACACCGGAGACAAGACGACCACCACGGTCGCCATGGACTTCGGCCGTATCACCCTGGACCAGGACCTGATCCTGTACCTCTTCGGTACACCCGGCCAGGACCGCTTCTGGTTCATGTGGGACGACCTGGTCCGCGGCGCCATCGGCGCGGTCGTCCTGGTCGACACCCGGCGTCTGGCCGACTGCTTCCCGGCCGTGGACTACTTCGAGAACAGCGGTCTGCCGTTCGTCATCGCCCTCAACGGCTTCGACGGCCAGCAGCCCTACACCCCCGATGAAGTGCGCGAAGCCCTGCAGATCGGCCCGGATGCACCGATCATCACCACGGACGCCCGTCATCGCGCGGATGCCAAGAGTGCGCTGATCACGCTGGTGGAGCACGCCCTGATGGCACGGCTGAGGTAGCACTCAAGTACGACATGCCTTACGGCAGTTGCCGTACGGAGATCGGAGCCGACTGTGGCCTTTGACACGGTCGGCTCCGGTGTTCATAACAGTTCGGCAGAGGAATCGCCCGGTATCACCACGCGACGCGGTCGAGCGGTACCGCTGTGCTCACAAACGCCCCGCCTTTTGGCGGGGCTCGCTCTTTATGACCGTTTTATCTAGTGCTTACAAGAGCGGCACTCGGGGGTTTGCACTGTTTGGAAGTGCGCTGGTCCACGTGCTGGAATGCCTGAACTGCCCATTAGTCAATGACGTACTCACCAGTCGATGACGAACCGGGCTCTGAGAGACTGCGGCACGAGGTAGGTGCCGACCGCCGAGAGGTTGTTGGTCGAGTGAGGCGAAGCAAGAACGGTCCCGAGCCGTCGGCGCGGGGCAACTTCACCCCGCCGCCGCGCGCTGCGGCGCCCACCCCTGTGACCGGTTCGGAGCCGGCGGCCACACCCGCGCCCAGCGGCGGCCGTTTCTCCCCGCGCAACTGGCGCGTACCGACCAGGCTGAACGCGATCCTGCTCATACCCGTGGCGGTCGGCCTGGTCATGGGCGGCTTCCAGGTGAAGAGCTCGATCGACACCTGGCAGGAGGCCCGGGACGCGGAGAACACCGCCCGCCTGGTGCGCGCCGCCCTCAGCTACGCCGATGCCCTCGAGAACGAGCGTGACGTCACCGCGGCGCCTTTGCTTCTGCACAAGAAGGACGCCGCCAGCAAGCAGACCGTCGAGTCGGCCCGCAAGGCCACCGACCAGGCCGCCGACGCGTTCACCGACGCCGCGAAGAACATGCCGCACAAGTCGGGCCTGGAGCGCCGGCTGAAGCTGTTCCGCGAGGCCGAGCCCAAGCTGGTCAAGCTGCGCCAGCTCGCGTACACCTCCAGGATGCACGGCGTGCAGACCGAAGAGGGCTACGTCGACGTCAGCCACCCGCTGATGGAGTTCGCCAACGAGCTCGGTCTGGGCACCGGCAACATCACCTCCTACGGCCGTACCGTCTACGCCATCTCGCTGACCAAGGCCGCGCTGTCGCTGGAGCGGTCCATCGGCACGCACCTGCTGGTCAACCCGGGCCCGGACGCGCCCAACCTGGCGACCCAGCGGGTGTCCCTGTCCTCGTACGCCTACCTGGAGCGCATCGCCCGGGAGGAGTACCTCGGCGGTGGCACCGACGCGGACGCGCAGAAGCTCAGCGACGCCGAGCAGAAGATGAAGTCGGACGGCGCCGCGATGGCCGAGCAGGCCAAGGCGGCGAACCCGAACTTCATCGCCCCGCCGTCCGAGCCGACCGCGATGGTCGCGGCGCTCGCCACCATGCAGGACACCAGCCTCCTCACCCGTCAGAAGCTGGCGGGCCAAGGCATCAACGCCCAGAACTGGTACGCGGTCAACACGCTCAAGTACAAGGGCTACCGCAAGATCGAGTCGGACCTCGCCGACAAGGCGGTGAACGAGGCCTCGAGCATCGCCGGTGACGCCAAGACCTCGGCGATCACCACCGGTGCCGTGGTCGTGGTCGCGCTGCTCCTCGCGTTCATCCTGGCCGGTGCCGTGGCCCGCCAGATGAGCCGCTCCATGCGCCAGCTGCGCAACGCCGCCTTCGGCATCGCCGAGCAGCGCCTGCCGATGCTGGTCGACCAGCTCTCGCGCACCGACCCCGGCCGGGTCGACACCCGGGTCGCCCCGATCCCGATCACCACCAAGGACGAGATCGGCGAGGTCGCCCGCGCCTTCGACCAGGTCCACCGCGAGGCGGTCCGGCTCGCCTCCGAGCAGGCCCTGCTGCGGGGCAACATCAACGCGATCTTCACCAACCTCTCGCGCCGCAACCAGTCGCTGATCGAGGGCCAGCTGACCCTGATCACCGATCTGGAGAACAACGAGGCCGACCCGGACCAGCTGGAGAACCTCTTCCGCCTGGACCACCTCGCAACCCGTATGCGCCGCAACGGCGAGAACCTGCTGGTCCTCGCCGGCGAGGAGCCCGGCCGCCGCTGGGACCAGCCGGTCCCGCTGGTCGACGTCCTGCGCGCCGCCTCCTCCGAGGTGGAGCAGTACGAGCGCATCGAGCTGTCGGGCGTCCCGGAGGCCGAGATCCACGGCCGCGCCGTGACCGACCTCGTGCACCTGCTCGCCGAGCTGCTGGAGAACGCGACGACGTTCTCGTCCCCGCAGACCAAGGTTCGCGTCACCGCCACCCGTCTCCCGGACGGTCGGATCATGATCGAGATCCACGACAAGGGCATCGGCCTGACCGCCGAGGACTTCGCGGACATCAACCACAAGCTGGCCAACCCGCCGACCGTGGACGCCGCGATCTCCCAGCGCATGGGCCTGTTCGTGGTCGGCCGGCTGTCCGACCGGCACGGCATCCGCGTCCAGCTGCGTCCCTCGGGCGAGCAGGCGGGCACGACCTCCCTGGTCATGCTGCCGGACGCCATCACGCACGGCGGTGGCGGCGAGATGCCGCTGGACCGCGAGGAGTTCACGGTCTCCCAGATCATCCCGGAGCAGCAGTTCCAGGGTGAGAGCTTCGGCCAGGTGGCGCCGCCCCTGCGCACCGCCGCCGAGCTGGGCTTCGACGACAGCCAGTACACCGATGTCCCCGACGACCTCCGCGAGCTGGACCCCGTCGGCCGTTCGCTGGCACGCGAGGGGCGCCGCGCGGCCCTGGAGGCCCAGAACCACGGTCAGCCCGAGCAGGAGAACGGCGAGCAGTCCGCGTACCGCGACGAGTTCGACGTACCGCAGGGCTACGACGGCAGCAGCACGGGCTACACCGAGCAGCCGTCGTACCAGGAGCAGCCGCAGCAGGCGTACCAGGAGCAGACGTACGAGGAGCAGCAGCGCCCCGCGTACGAGGAGCCGTACGAGAAGTCGTACGACAACCAGTACTACGCGCCGAACGGCGGCCTGCCGCAGAACGACGGCTTCTCCTCGAACGACGGCGGCTACCCCGGATCCGCGTATGCGGAGCCTGCTCAGGAGGAGCCCGCGTCGAGGCACGGCTCCGCGTCCGAGGGCTTCGGGTCCTACGAGACCCAGTCCTACCAGGACGACTGGCCCCAGCAGGACACCTACCAGAACGGCTATCCGGCCCAGTACGCTCCGGAAGCGGAATCGTCGCAGGCCGGTGACGCGAGTGAGCGGAACCGCGTAGGCTTCGACCGTCCGGGACCGGCCTCCCCCGCCCCCCACGCGCTGACCGACGCCGGGCTGCCCCGCCGCGGATCCGTCCCGAGCGGATCCAACGGCTCGAGTGCCCCGAACGGCACGGCGCGCGTGCAGCGGGAAGCGCCGGCCACCGCACCGGGCAGCACTCCGGCGGCGGGCGGCGACAGCAGCTGGCGCTCGGCGAACGACGAGCGCTGGCAGCAGGCCTCCCAGCTCCGGAAGCCCAAGGCGGGCGGGGTCACCTCCTCCGGCCTGCCGCGGCGGGTACCCAAGGCCAACCTGGTCGAGGGCGCCGCCGAGAACACCCCTCAGGGAGGCCCACAGGTCTCCCGCGCCCCGGAGGACGTCCGGGGCAGGCTGAGCAACCTGCGTCGAGGCGTCCAGCGCGGACGCAGCGCAGGCAGTGAAACGAACGGCCAGGGCCTCGGTCCTGACAGCACCTACAACCAGGAGCGTTAGTGTGAGCCCGATGAGCCAGGCGGCACAGAACCTGAACTGGTTGATCACCAACTTCGTGGACAACACCCCGGGGGTGTCCCACACGGTGGTGGTCTCCGCCGACGGACTCCTTCTGGCGATGTCCGAAGGCTTCCCCCGCGACCGCGCCGACCAGCTCGCGGCCGTCGCCTCCGGTCTGACGTCGCTGACGGCAGGCGCCTCCCGGATCTTCGAAGGGGGTGCCGTGAACCAGACGGTTGTGGAGATGGAGCGGGGATTCCTCTTCATCATGTCCGTATCCGACGGTTCGTCGCTCGCGGTGCTGGCCCACCCGGAGGCGGACATCGGCCTCATCGGGTACGAGATGGCGCTTTTGGTGGACCGCGCCGGCACGGTTCTCACCCCGGATCTCCGCGCGGAGCTCCAGGGAAGCCTTCTCAACTAATAGTCAGACGGTGCGTTTTCGCGTCCCGTGGCCGTAAGGTTTCGGGACGCGGCTCCACACGGATGGGTGCCCGGCGCGGTTCGGAGGAGGAGAGAAAGTGGCAACACCCCCAGGCGGTTCGTCTTCGGGCAACTGGTCGTACGGCCCTGCCCAGGGCGACGGTTCGCCGAACCGGTACAACTTCCCCTCCGCCCCGAGCCACCGGCAGCCGTACGCGCCGCAGGGTCCCGGCCCTTCGCCGTACGACCAGCCGGCGGCGCCGCGTATCCAGCCGGTACAGCCCCAGCGCCGCCCCGAGCCGGCGCCGGCTGCCAACAACCCCCTGGTGCGTCCGTACGCCATGACCGGCGGCCGGACTCGCCCGCGCTACCAGCTCGCCATCGAGGCACTGGTGCACACCACCGCCGCTCCGCATCAGATGCAGGGCCAGCTGCCCGAGCATCAGCGGATCTGCAACCTGTGCCGGGAGATCAAGTCGGTCGCCGAGATCTCGGCGCTGCTGACCATCCCCCTCGGCGTGGCCAGGATCCTCGTCGCCGACTTGGCGGAAGCGGGCCTGGTCGCCATCCATCAGCCCGGCGGCGACGAGAACGCCGGTGGCCAGCCAGACGTGACACTGCTCGAAAGGGTGCTCAGTGGACTTCGCAAGCTCTAGCGGCGGTCCTTCCCGCTCCACCACCTCCGCGAAAATCGTGGTGGCGGGCGGCTTCGGCGTGGGCAAGACCACGTTCGTCGGCGCCGTCTCGGAGATCAACCCGCTGCGCACAGAGGCCGTCATGACGTCCGCTTCGGCCGGCATCGACGACCTCACCCACACCGGAGACAAGACGACCACCACGGTCGCCATGGACTTCGGCCGTATCACCCTGGACCAGGACCTGATCCTGTACCTCTTCGGTACACCCGGCCAGGACCGCTTCTGGTTCATGTGGGACGACCTGGTCCGCGGCGCCATCGGCGCGATCGTCCTGGTCGACACCCGGCGTCTCGCCGACTGCTTCCCCGCGGTCGACTACTTCGAGAACTCGGGCCTGCCCTTCGTCATCGCCCTCAACGGCTTCGACGGCAACCAGCCGTACAACCCGGACGAGGTGCGCGAGGCGCTGCAGATCGGCCCCGACACCCCGATCATCACGACCGACGCCCGCCACCGCGGGGACGCCAAGTCGGCACTGATCACGCTGGTGGAGCACGCGCTGATGGCGCGTCTGCGGTAGGACGCCCGCACGTCGCGACGACGGCCCCTGACCCGAACCGGGTTCAGGGGCCGCGTCGCGTTCGGCGCAGGGTCGGTGGCCGGCGTCGCCGACGGGCCCGGTTCCGGTTCGCCGGTGATCGGCGTCGCCGACGGCCTGGTCCCGGTTCACTCGTTCGCCGGAGCGCATGGGGGCATGCGGCGGGCGCGCACGCCGAAGCCCCACCCTCCCGCGCGCACGCCAAGGCCCCGCCCTCCGCGAGGAGGAGCGGGGCCCAGGTCGTGCTGAGAGCTCAGTGCCAGCTGTGCGGTGCGCGGAAGCCGGGCTCGCGCTCCAGGCGGCGCCAGCCTGCCTTCGCTCGGCCCCGGTGCGCCGGTGCCGCGGACTGTACGGCCGCGCGGGCCAGGAGGACGGCCGTGATGGCGGCGACTTCCTCCGGGTCTGCGTGGCCCTTCTCGACGCGGATGTCAGGCGTGTTCATGGATGTCAGTCTCCGTGAGAGAGAGGTCCGCGGGGTTGCCGCGGAGGGTCCGCTCGGTTACTGCGGGGGGTTGCCGTGCTTGCGGGACGGCAGGTCGGCGTGCTTGGACTGCAGCATGGCCAGGGACTTGGCCAGGACCTCGCGGGTCTCGGCGGGGTCGATGACGTCGTCGACCAGACCGCGCTCCGCCGCGTAGTACGGGTGCATCAGCTCGGCCTTGTACTCCTTGACCATCTTCTGCCGCATCGCCTCGGGGTCCTCGGCGTCGGCGATCTGACGGCGGAAGATGACGTTGGCCGCGCCCTCCGCGCCCATCACCGCGATCTCGTTGGTGGGCCAGGCGTAGGTGAGGTCGGCGCCGATCGACTGGGAGTCCATGACGATGTAGGCACCTCCGTACGCCTTGCGCAGGATGAGCGAAATCCTCGGCACGGTCGCGTTGCAGTAGGCGTAGAGCAGCTTCGCGCCGTGGCGGATGATTCCGCCGTGCTCCTGGTCGACACCGGGGAGGAACCCCGGTACGTCCAGGAAGGTCACGATCGGGACGTTGAAAGCATCACACATCTGGACAAAGCGTGCAGCTTTTTCGCTCGCCTCGATGTCCAGGACGCCGGCGAGGACCTGGGGCTGGTTGGCGATGATGCCGACCACCTGGCCGTCCACCCGGGCCAGTGCGCAGATGATGTTCCGCGCCCAGCGCTCGTGGACCTCCAGGTACTCCCCGTCGTCGACGATCTCCTCGATGACCTTGGCCATGTCGTACGGCCGGTTGCCGTCCGCCGGGACCAGGTCGAGCAGGACGTCGGAGCGGCGGTCCACCGGGTCGCCGCACTCCACCCGCGGGGGGTTCTCCCGGTTGTTCTGCGGGAGCAGCGAGAGGAGGTAGCGCACCTCGGCGATGCACGTCTCCTCGTCGTCGTAGGCGAAGTGGCACACGCCCGAGGTCTCCGCGTGCACGTCCGCGCCGCCGAGGCCGTTCTGCGTGATCTCCTCGCCCGTCACGGCCTTGACCACGTCCGGGCCCGTGATGAACATCTGGGACGTCTCGCGGACCATGAAGACGAAGTCGGTCAGGGCGGGGCTGTAGGCCGCGCCGCCCGCGCACGGGCCCAGCATCACCGAGATCTGCGGGATGACACCGCTCGCCCGGGTGTTGCGCTGGAAGATGCCGCCGTAGCCGGCGAGCGCGCTGACGCCCTCCTGGATACGGGCGCCCGCGCCGTCGTTCAGGGAGACCAGCGGGGCACCGGCCGCGATGGCCATGTCCATGATCTTGTGGATCTTGGTGGCGTGGGCCTCGCCCAGCGCGCCGCCGAAGATCCGGAAGTCATGCGCGTAGACGAAGACGGTACGGCCCTCGACCGTGCCCCAGCCGGTGATGACACCGTCCGTGTACGGCTTCTTGGCCTCCAGGCCGAAACCGGTCGCCCGGTGCCGGCGCAGCTGCTCGACCTCCTGGAAGGACCCCGGGTCCAGGAGCAGCTCGATGCGCTCCCGCGCCGTCAGCTTGCCCTTGGCGTGCTGCGCCTCGGTCGCCTTCTCGCTGGGGCCCGCCACGGCCTGCGCACGGATCTCGTGCAGCTCGGCGACCCGCCCGCGCGCGTCCGTCGGCTCACCGGTCGGCTCACCCGTCGTCTCTTCCAAAACGGTCATGTAGCGACCTTACGAAGGACACCAAGGAATGCGAGACGTCGACTCCGTACAGTCTCCAGCCCGTTTTCCTGGTGCCACTGAACAGAACCAGAACCGCATGCAGCCGTTCCGACTGCTCAGAGGCCGCCGGTGTTGTAGGAGGGCCACAAAGCCGTCACCTGAGAGCCACCTCACATTCGTGGGTGGCACATGCCATCCCTGGAGTGACACGCAGCCTCAGACGGCCCCTTGCGGAGAGGATTTCGACGGTGTCGTCGGCTCGCACGATGGAGCGCACCGCACGGTCCCAGACGATCTCCAGCGGCACGCCCGTGCGGGGCGGCTCGCTCACGCACAGGGTAGCGGTTCGGCCCCGGCGCCGGACGAGCACACCGGCGGGCCCGGAGGCGGCCAGACCACCCGCTTCTCCGGCCTCCCAGAAATTGGCGGCGGTCAGGCCGCAGGCGGGGACGGCCACGGCCTGGCGGCGGGCGTCATTGGCGAGGACGCACAGCCAGTGGCGGTCGGCGGCGCGTGCCGCGACCTCGGCACGGGAGGCGCCGGGCAGCAGCACGTAGACGTACCCGGCGCCGTCCGGGTCGGTGCCGTGGTCGAGCCAGAGGGTCTGCCAGCGGCGGGTGCGCCGCTCGTCCGTGCTGGTGGTGTTGATGTCGGACCAGGCGCCGGTGCGGTCCTCACGCAGGGTGCGCAGGGTGCCGCCGCGGGGCAGGAGCCAGCCGCCGTGGTCCTCCAGGTGGGCCCAGCCGGGGCCGCGGACGAAGGCCTGGGTGCCGCTCTCGCCGAGGTTGCGGTTGTCCACGACCGTCTCGACCGGGACGCCGTCGGTGCAGCTGATCCCGGCGCCGAGGCAGACGATCGCGTCGGCGAGGAAGAACCAGGACTTGCGGGCCCGGAGGGTCGAGCCGAGCCCCTTGAGGTGCTGGCCCACGACCGCGTAGGTGCCGTCGGTGGTGCCGCCGACCCAGCGGACGTCCGGCCTGGGGGCGCCCCACTCGCCGCCGGCCCGGTCGGCGAGGCGCCTGGTGGAGACGGTGGTGCCCGGGAGCCGGTACCAGTCGACCGTCGGCCAGAACCAGTCCGTGTACTGGTCGCTGCGGCCCCTGGGCCACCAGTACAGCATTCCGGAGCCGGTGTGCCAGCCGCGCGGGTTCTCGCCGTTGCCGCACTCGTAGTGCGCGATGCGGTCACTGGCCATGGAGAGCGCGGCGGTGAAGCGGGGGCTGCGGTGCACGGCCCGGTCCATGGCCGGGAAGAGGCGGTGGCCGAGGGTTTCCGGGACTGCGGGTACGGGTGCGGAGGCGATCGTGTGCAGCCGGGCAAGGTCGGCCACCGCGAGCTGACCGGACGTCAGGACCGGTGTCACGGTGTCCCGTTCGATCCAGCCCTTGATCCGGCCGTGCCAGCGTTCGCGTTCCGCCGCGCTCGCGCCGTCCGCGAGCAGGGCGACGGCCGCGATCAGGGCCTGGCCGTGGTAGTGGTCGCTGCGCATGAGGTGCAGGTCGTCCTCGCGGAGGTAACCCCGGCTGACGGCACGGCCGTTGACACAGTCCATCACCAGTCCGTCGTGCACCAGCGGGGCGTAGCCGCGCTCGATGCCGTCGAGGACGTTCTGCCGGGCCGGGTCGGTGACGGCCCAGCCGGATCCGGCGAGCAGGGCGAAGAGCCGGCCGAGCCCGTCCAGCAGGACCTGGCCGTAGGTCCCGGAGTACGCGACCGAGGTGTGCTGGACGAAGGAGCCGTCGGCATAGAGCCCGTCGCCCCGGGTGACGTACGGGAAGACCGGCGAGAGGGCGTCCCGGGCGAGCGCGATGCGGTCGCCGGCCCGGCCGAGGATGCCGCGCAGTGCGACGGACCGGCACAGGTCGACGCGGTTGGCGCCGGTGGAGGTGCCGGAGTAGTCGGTGAGCATCGCGTCGGGGATGAAGTGGTCGACGGCCGCACAGGCCGAGGCGATGCGGTCCTCGCCGAGGTGGTCGTGGAGGGCGGCCGTGATGTCCATGAGGAGCCGGGGGCTGCCGATCTGCCACTCCCACCAGTTGCCGTAGCGGGCGGTGGCGGGGTTGTAGACGGTGGCGCGGAGGTGGTCGAGCCCGCGCACGACGGCGGCCAGGAGGCTGCCGTCCCCGGTGACGCCGGTGCCGGGCTGGACGTGGGCCTGGGTCATGGTCCACAGGCGGTCGTAGCTGAGGGTGATGCCGGAGGGCGGGTCGAAGGGCCGGCCGGGCCAGAGCGAGTCCGGGCCCGGGGCCATGGTGGCCCGGAACTCCCGGGCCAGCGCGCCGAGTCGGGCGAGCCGCGAGGCGTACGGCTCGGCGGTGGCGTCGTAGCCGGTGCCGAGCGCCAGGTCCAGCCAGCGGCGGCGCAGGGAGTCGTAGGGATCGGCCGAGGCCGCGCGGCCCCTGACGGTCCTGGCGTCACGGGAGGCCCGGAGGACGGGGCCGGCCGCGAGGGCGGTGGCCAGCAGGAGCCGGCGCCGGGTCGGTCCGGTCGGGTCCATGTCGTCGGCCACCGCCCCCCGTTCAGCAGCCGCCGCAGTTGTAGTAGAGGGCGTCCCAGTGGCTGCCCTCGTCGGCGTAGACGTTGCCGGATCCGGACTGCCACTGCGGGTAGCCGTCGCCGCGCAGGCCGATGTAGGTGAAGTTGTTCTTGATGTACGACGTGATGCAGGTGTTCTTGCCGTAGTCGAGCTTGTAGCCGTTCCAGTGGGAGTAGGTGCCGGAGGCGTGGCCGGTCTCGGTGCCGCCGGTGATGTTGAGGGCGCAGCCGCTCGCCCGCTTGAGGGTCTGGGCGCCCTGGGCGGTGGCGAGGTTCAGCTGGTCGAAGGATGTGCAGATGGAGTTGTTCCGGTCGGAGCAGTTGCCCGAGGACGACCAGGTGATGCCGGCGTCGCGGAACATCTGGGTGGCGGTCGCGTGGCTGATCTTGGTGACGGCGAAGGCGTCGGTGGCGCTGCCGACGACGGCGATGCCGGGGGCGACGACGAGGGCGAGGGCGGTCAGGACGGAGCGGACCTTCGTGGCCTTCGTGGCCTTCATGGGGACCCTTCCTGCGGTCGGCCGTGCTTCTTGTGGGTCGGCTGTGCAGGTGGTGCAGGGAGATGGTGCCCGAGCTCCGTGCGGGTTCGCCAGAGGGCACACATGGTCACTCTCCGCTATCGTGACAACACATTGCGGATGATGTTGAAAACCGTACGGAATAGGTCTACGGTCGAGAGCGTTCACTTCGTTGAACGTTAAACAGAAAGCTTCGCGGCTTCGGTGACAGCCGGCCGCGTCCGTCCCAAGGAGCACGTCATGGGCATTTTCGGCCGTAAGGAAAACACCTCCTCCCCCGCCTCGGCGCCGGCCGCCGCCAGCCCCGAACTGGCCGCGCTGACCGGTGAGTACACGCTCGACCCGGCCCACACCACGATCGGCTTCGTCGCCCGCCACGCGATGGTGACCAACGTCAAGGGCAGCTTTCACGACTTCACCGGCACACTGCACCTGGACGGCGCGGACCCCGCCGGCTCCACCGCCACCATCGATGTGCAGATGGACAGCGTCGACACCGGCAACGCCGACCGTGACGGCCACCTGAAGTCCGCCGACTTCTTCAAGACCGACGAGTTCCCGGCCATGACCTTCCGCTCCACCAAGGCGGAGGCCCTGGGCGGCGACGAGTACCGCCTCACCGGCGACCTCTCCATCCTCGGCGTGACCAGGCCGCTCACCATCGACCTGGAGTTCAACGGCTCCGCCAAGGACCCGTTCGGCAATGAGCGCGTCGGCTTCGAGGGCAAGGCCGAGATCATGCGCTCCGACTGGGGCCTTACCTGGAACGCGGCCCTGGAGACCGGCGGCTTCCTGGTCTCCGACAAGATCAAGCTGAGCTTCGACATCTCGGCGATCAAGAACGCGTGAGTCCCGGCGGTCCGCCGGGGCCGCCACGCCCGCGCCCCGGGTGCGCCCGCCCGCCGCTCCCCCGCAAAAGGGAGGGCGGGCGCTCGTGCGTGCATGCCAGGATGGCCCGGTGACATCGTCCTCGGAGCGGTACGAGCGGTACCGCCAGACCGACTGGGTCCACCTCGCCTCCTACCCGAACCTGCCGGGGTGCCCCCGCCCGGGCTCCGTTCTGCTCGGTTGACTGCGCGCACGCGGCATCGACTGGATGCCGTTCGCGGAGCACGAGATACGGATCGACCTGATGTGCCGGACGGACGAGGAGCGGCACTGGCACGGCACGTTCGGACTGAACGTGGACGCGCGGGCGCTGTGGCGCCTCGGACTGCACCCCGCCCAGCCGACCTCGGTCGTCGACGGGCCCTCCCCGCCCGCCTGGTGGCATGCCGCCGGTGAGCGCTACGCCGCCCGTTCCGCGGTACGCCGACGCCACGACGGCCGCTGAACCGGCAACAGGTACCAGGACGCCCCGACCGACAGGAGCGCACCCACGGCGATCCCGGCCAGCCGGGTGGGCAGCAGGCCTGCCGCGTCCTGGCCGAACCAGCCGAGGAGGAGGGAGAGGGCGGTCGTCATGCCGGCCGCCCAGTAGGCGTAGTTGAGCGGGCGCAGCCACAGCGCCACGGCCAGCACGGCGAACATGACCGCCACCGCCGTACGGCCGGTGATGCCGACGGCCGCGACGCCCGTGGCGAGCAGGGTGCCGGCACAGGCCCCGAGGAGACGCTCGACTCCCTTGCGCAGGACGTCGGTACGGCCGCGGTTGCCGCTCACCACGACATAGGCCGTGAGGACCGGCCAGGGCCAGTGGTCGTCGAAGAGCAGCCGTCCGAGGGCGAAGGACGCGGCCACTCCCACCGCCGTCTGGACGGCCATGCGGGTGCTGGGGCGCGGGTGCAGCCGGGATGCGCGCCGGGGCCGCACCGGGTCCGCCGCGGCGGGCCGGGGCCCGCAGGCGTCGGCCAGCGTCTGGACCAGACAGACGGACGACCACGCCAGCACGCCGATCAGGGCCGACCAGGCCCAGTTCACTAGCGCGTGCCGGGCGTCCGGCGGCAGAGCCGGCCCCGGAACGATCAGCAGCGCCACCAGCGGGAGCGTGATCAGGGTGCCCGCCCTGGTCGCGGCGGGGCCGTAGCGGCGGATCCAGACGGCCAGGGAGAGGGCGGCGGTGAAGACGGCCGCGCCGAGCCAGTAGTGGGCCGCGAGCAGACGGCCGGCCAGGGCGCAGACCGCTGCCACGGCCGGCAGCAGGACCAGGGCCGTCAGGCGGTCGCGCCACTCGGCCGTGCGCTGCGTCCGCGCCAGCGTCACCGTCAGGACCACCGCGAGGACGACCGAGTCCGTGTGCAGTCCGGCCGCGCCCTCCAGCCACAGGGCGATCGACCAGGACAGCAGAACGGCCGTCATCGTGACGGCAGATTCGTAAGCGTTGCGTATCAGCTTGTCGGCCACTACCCCAGAATATGGGGCAGATGAGATCTGCAGAAGTACGCATCACGTACCATCATGAACTATGGATCACCTTTCCGAGGCCGCCCGTCTCCGGCGTGGTGCCGTCCGGCTGAACCGGCGCCTGAGGCAGGAGCGCGGGGACGGGAGTCTCAGTCCCAACCAGCTCGCCGTGCTCGGGCATCTGCACCGGCACGGGCCGGCGACGCCCGGCGAGATCGCGGCCGAGGAGCGGCAGCGGCCGCAGTCGCTCACCCGGGTCTTCGCGGAGCTGGAGGCGGAGGGCCTGATCGCGCGGGAGACGGGCACGGTGGACCGGCGTCGGTCCGTCCTCACCCTCACCGAGCCGGGGCGGCGGGCGCTGGAGCGGGACATGGCCGAGCGGGACGCGTGGCTGGCCGAGGCGCTGGGCGCGCTCGGCGAGACGGAGCGCGGGGTGCTGGCGCTGGCGGCGACGCTGATGGAACGGCTGGCGCTGATGGAAGGGCCGTCGCTGATGGATCGGCCGAGGACGATGGAACGGCCGGCGACGGCGGAACGGCCGGCGACAGCGGAACGGCCGACGACGGCGGATGCGCCCGGGCAGCAGGACTGACGGGCCTCAGAAGCCCCCGCCGAAGTCCCCGCCGCCGCCTCCGCCCCCGTCGAAGCCTCCGCCGTCGCCGAAGCCGCCCCCGAAGTCCCCGGGGTCGAAGTCCGCGCCCGACACGTCTCCGCCCTGGTATCCGCCGCTGCCGAAGTCGCCGTATCCGGTGCCGTAGTCGGCCGCGTAGGACGGGGTGGACATGACGCCGCCGAGCAGGGTGCCCACGAGCAGGCCGGGCAGGATGCCGCCGCCGAAGTAGCCTCCGGCCCAGGGGCCGTAGGCGGGACCCGCGTCCCAGTAGGGGCGGCGGCCGTAATCGGTGTCGACCTCTCGGATCACCGGGTCGCGGCCGTCGGCCAGCCGGGTGGCGTCGGCCGCGCAGACCGGGACCTCACGCGGGGCGCCGGCGGGCGGGGCCCAGGCGGCGTCGGTGACCGAGGGGCCGTGGCGCGGGTCGAAGAAGCAGGGCGGGCGGCGTTCCGGCAGGGGGCGGCCCGTGCGGCGGGCGGCGAGCTGGGCGAGGGAGAAACGGCCGTCCTCCAGGGCCTCGGTGACCGCGCGGACGTCCTCGGGCCTGCGCGCGTCGGCCATGTACTGCTTCGCCTTCTCGTAGGCGTCCAGGGCCCGCTCGTAGTCCGCGCGCATGGCGTCGTCGGCGCCCGCCTCGGCCGGGTGGAAGTCCAGCCGGTCGAGTTCCTCGCCGAAGGCGGTGATGTCCTCGTCCACGACGACCCGCAGCCGTTCCAGGGCCGCCCGCTGTTCCTCGGCGCGCCGGTGGCGGCTGCGGCGGACCAGCGCGTAGGCGCCCGCCCCGCCGGCCACCAGCACCGCGCCGACGGCGATGAGCGCCGTGCCGGACACCCCGCTGCCCGAGCCGGAGGAGCCCCAGGAGGAAGGGGCGTGGCCGCCCATGTTGGCCAGGGCGCGGTCGGTGAAGTCGGTGAGCTGTGTCTTGGCGTTCTCGCCCTGGACGCCGGCGACGAGGTTCTGCACGGCGTTGTGCGAGAGGACCGAGGCATCGGCGCGGGCGTCGAAGCGGTCGCCGAGGCGGATGGCGTACAGGCCGGTGACGCCGGTGGCCGTGCGCAGCACGGAGAAGAGGTTCTGCGTGGGGTAGCCGGCGGGCAGGACGGCGATGAACAGGGGTTTGTTCGCGCCCTTGATCTGCTGCGCGAGCGTGCCCGCATCGGCGGCCGACAGCTGCGCGGAGGCCGCCGGGTCGACGTAGACCGGACTCTTGCGCAGGGCATCGGCGATCGCGGAGACGCTGGTGGCCGCCGTCGCGCCGGGTGTCAGCGCCGTCACGATCACGAGCGTCAGGGCGGCCAGCAGCAGTGCCGGGAGGCTTCGGGTCCGCAGGACGGCCTTCATCCTTCGAAGCTACCCGAAGCCTCCCAAAATGGTTCATCCATATCTATCGGTGCACCGAAGCCCATCGGTCCGCCGGGACCTTTCGGTCCGCCGAGATCCTTCGGTCCACCGGGGTCCTTCTCGGTCCGCCGGGATCCTTCGGTCCACCGGGATCCTTCGGTCCGCCGGGATTCTTCTCGGTCCACCAGGACCCTTCGGTCCACCGAGCGGATGGATTCCCACGGCCCTGTCCGGCCCACGGATTTCACGCGGCCGTGTCCCGGCGGACCGAGTCCTGCGGCCGTGTCCCGGCGGACCGGTTCACGCGGCCCGGTAGGCCTCCGTCAGCTTCTGCACCGCCTTCCCGTACCTGCCGGTCAGCAGAAGGTGGTCGGCGTCGGCGAACGGTGCGGCCACCGCCTGTGTGATCCGCTGCCCGGCCTTCTGCTGGACGATCAGCCGCGCCTTGGCGACCAGTTCCCGTCCGGCCCGGTCGTCGCCCGCCCGTTCGGCCGCCGCTGCCGCCGCGCCGAGCGCCCGCAGCGTCGCCGCGCCGCCCCGCGGGACCCGGGAGAGGGTGGTCAGGCCCCAGCCGTAGGGGAACTGGGGGTCGTACGACGCATCGCCGACGTTGATCGGCAGCTGGGCCTCGGACCTGGGCCAGGTGACGGGGAGCTGCCCGGTGAAGGGCCGGGAGCCGTAGAGGACGTCGGCGACACCCTCTCCCTCGGTGCCGGGCAGCCAGGAGGCCACGAGCGCGTCGATCTCGTCCAGCCGGTCGCCGATCAGCTGCGGCCGCCCTGAGACGACCAGCACGACGCACTTCATCGCCGCGCACACCTTGTCCACGGCGGCCTGGTCGGCGGCCGACAGCCGGAGGGTGTGACCGTTGCCGACATCGCCCACGCCCTCGGCGTACGGGGTCTCGCCGACGACGACCACTCCGGCGTCGTAGCCACCGGTCGGTGCGGAGGCGTCCTTGGAGTAGGTGACGTTGCCGCCCGCCTCGCGCATGCCCTGGAGGATGGTCGTGCCCGGTGCGGTGTTCCCGGAGGAGCCCTGCCAGGTGAGGGTCCAGCCGCCGGTCTGGTTGCCGATGTCGTCGGCGTTGGACCCGGCGACGTACACCTTCTGGCTCTTCTTCAGGGGCAGCAGTCCGCCGGTGTTCTTCAGCAGCACCTGCGACTCGGCGGCCGCCTGCCGGGCCACGGCCCGGTGCGCCGGGGAGCCGATCCGCGCGGCGCCGGACGTGTCGGCGTACGGGTGCTCGAAGAGGCCCAGCCGGAACTTCTGGGTGAGGATGCGGGAGACGGCGTCGTCGATCCGCCGCTCGCTGATCCGTCCGGCCTTCACCTCGTCGATGAGCGTGCTGGTGAAGTCCTTGTAGGTGTACGGCACCATCATCATGTCGACGCCCGCGTTCACCGAGGTGCGGACGTGGGACGCGTAGTCGCCGGGCAGCTGGTCGATGGCGTTCCAGTCGCTGATGACGAAGCCGTCGAAGCCCATCCGGCCCTTGAGGACACCGTTGATCATGTCGGCCCTCGCGTGCATCTTCACCGGGCCCTGCCCGTCACCGAGCACGTCCAGGGAGGAGTACGACGGCATGACCGTACCGATGCCCCGGTCCACGGCGGTCCGGTACGGCGCCAGGTGGACGGCCTCCAGCTGCTGCCGGGTCACCCGGGTGACGCCCTGGTCGGTCGTGTACGTCCCGGTGGTCGAGGAGCCGTACGCGGTGCCGCCGTCGCCGACGAAGTGCTTGGCGGTGGCGAGAACCTTGTCGTCGCGGCTCAGGTCCTTGCCGTTCGCACGGCCCTGGAGGCCCTGGATGATCGTCTCCATGGACTGGACGAGGGCCGGGTCCTCGCCGAAGGACTCGTAGGAGCGGCCCCAGCGTTCGTCGCGGCTCACGCACAGACAGGGCGCGAAGTCCCAGGGGATGCCGGTGGCCCGCACCTCGGCCGCCGTCACCGCGCCCGTCCTCCCGGCGAGTTGCGGGTCGCGGGTGGCGCCGATGCCGATGTTGTGCGGCATGATCGTGGCGCCGGCCAGGTTGTTGTGGCCGTGGACCGCGTCGACGCCGTAGATCAGCGGGATCTGGAGGCGGGTCGCCCGCGTGCGCAGCTGGAAGCCGTCGATCATCTTCGCCCACGCCTCGGGGGTGTTGGGCGTGGGGGTCGAGCCGCCTCCGGACAGCAGCGAGCCGAGCGCATAGCCGGAGATGTCGCCCTGGTCCGTCAGGGCGGCGCGCTCGGCCTGGGTCATCTGGCCGGCCTTCTCCGCCAGGGACATGCGGGACAGCAGGTCGGCGACGCGCTTGCGCACGGGCAGCCCGGCGTCCAGGTACGGCAGTCCGTGCGCGTCGATGACGACCTGCGGGGTCTCGGCGGGGGCCTTGGCGCCGGTGACCGTGAGCTTCAGGGGGATCGTCCTGGCGGTCGCGGGGCCGGCGTTCTTCAGCGTCGGCAGCCGGATCCTCCGCGTGGCGCCGGACGCCGTGCCGGCCGGGAAGGTGAGGGTGCCCGAGACCGGGGTGTAGTCCTTGCCGGGGGTCGCGGTGCCGCCGGCCGTCTCGTACCCGACCGTCACGGGCTCGTCGATCGGGGCGGAACCGGTGGTGGCGACGGCGACCCTGACCGTGGCCGTGCCGCCCGCCTCGACCGGGTGGACGGCCGCGTCCGTGGTGACGGAGGCGCGCAGCGACTGGTCGGCCCTGCCGTACAACTCGACGCCGTCCATGGCGAACCGGCCCTTGGTGCCGGCCGGCAGGGTGACGGCGTACCCCCACATCCCGGTGAGGCCGAGAACGTGGTCGATGCCGCCGACGGGCTGGTAGTCGGTGCGATAGGCGAAGTCGGTGAAGGGGATCTCGATCTGTTTCCAGCCGGTGAAGTCGTCGGTGAAGGACGTCGTCCACAGCTCGGAGGCCTCGCCGTTCGCGCCGCCGTCCTTGATCTCGAAGGCGATCTTCCGGTCGTTGTCCTGGCCGTCCCACCAGAAGCGGACGCCCCGGTGGGCGGACCAGTCGTGGGCGGGCTCGCCGGCGGCGAAGTCGTGGGTGAAGCCGCCGTAGCCGCTGATGTCGTAGCTGCCGGTGAGGACCTTGGCGCCCTCGGGGGCGTCGGCACGGTCGGCGAGCAGGAGGGAAGGCGCATCGTCACTGTCGCCGCCCCAGGTGAAGATGCCCTCGGCGGGCTGGGAGGCGAAGGGGACCTCGCCTTCGAAGCGGTCGACGGGGACGGGGACGGGATCGTCGGCCGCCCGCGAGACGGCGGGCGACAGCAGTGCGGCGAACAGGGTGGCGGCAGCGGCGGAGGCGAGCAGGGCGGTTCTTGGCATGGACCTTCCCTCGGCTCTCTGGTTCACTCGGGCTCTCACAGTTCACTCATGACTTAGATCACGTCGTGAGTTAACTAACGGCTCGCAGACCCGTCAAGACGTCCCGTCAGGAAGGGCTACGCATCCATGAGGAGAACCCCCCGCGCACTCCGGCTGCTGCTGGCCGGACTGCTCTCCGCGGCCGGCATCACCGCGGCCACCGCCCCCGCACACGCCACCGGCGAACAGGTCACCGCCTGGCTCACCACCACCGACGACACCGGCGGGCGCCATGTGGTCCGGGGCCTGCAGGCCCAGACGCCGTTCGCGTTCCAGGCGGGCGCCGGCGGCAGCGGCGAGAACATCACCGTCGACGAGAACACCCGCTACCAGACCTTCACCGGCGGCGGCGCCTCCTTCACCGACACCGCGGCCTGGCTGATGAACAGCAGCGGGGCACTGTCGCAGTCGACGCGGGACGCGACCATGCGCAAGCTGTTCTCGCCGACGGACGGCATCGGGCTGTCGTTCCTGCGCAACCCGATGGGCGCCTCCGACCTGGCGCGGTACGGCTACACGTACGACGACGTGCCCGCCGGCCGGACGGACCCCGCGCTGTCGGAGTTCTCGATCGCGCACGACCTCGCGGACGTCGTGCCGCTGACGAGGCAGGCCCTCCAGCTGAACCCGTCCCTGACCGTGATGGCCTCGCCGTGGACGGCGCCGGCCTGGATGAAGGACAGCGGCTCACTGAACGGGGGCTGGCTGAAGGCGGAGGACTACGGGGCGTACGCCTCCTACTTCGTGAAATACCTCCAGGCCTACGAGGACCAGGGCGTCCACGTCTCGTACGTCACCGCACAGAACGAGCCGACCTGCTGCTCGGGCTATCCGTCGATGAGCTGGAACGCGAGCGGGCTGGCGTACTTCACCAAGAACGAACTCCTGCCGAAGCTGCAGGCGGCGGGCCTCACCGCCAAGGTGCTGGCGCACGACTGGAACTGGGACGTCTACGACTCCTACGCCGCCCAGACCGTGGACGACCCGGCGGTGCGCAACCACCCCAACTTCGGCGGGATCGCCTGGCACGGCTACGGCGGCGACATCGGCAAGCAGACGTCCGTGCACGAGCAGTACCCGGCGCTGGACGCCTTCGGCACCGAGCACTCCGGCGGCACCTGGATCGCCGACCAGCAGCGCGAGGACATGTCCAACATCATCGACTACACGCGCAACTGGGCGAAGTCGGTGACCAAGTGGTCGCTGGCGGTGGACCAGAACATGGGGCCGCACAACGGCGGCTGCGGCACCTGCACCGGGCTGGTCACCGTGCACAACGGGGACGGCGCGAGCGGGAGCGTCGACTACACCGTCGAGTACTACGACATGGGCCATCTGACGAAGTTCGTCCGGCCGGGCGCCGCGCGGATCGCCTCCACGGCGTCCACCGCCGTGCCCAACGTGGCCTGGCGCAACCCGGACGGCAGCAAGGCGCTGATCGCGTACAACGACTCCTCCTCGGCCAGGACCGTCACGATCGACTGGGGTGCGCAGCACGCCACTTACTCGCTGCCCGGGAAGACCTCGGCGACCTTCACCTGGTCCGGCACCCAGTCCGGCGGGGGCGGCCGGAGCGGGAGCTTCGCGGGCCTCGCGGGCAAGTGCCTGGACGTCGCGGGCGGTTCGAGCGCGAACGGCACGGCGGTGCAGCTCTACGACTGCAACGGGAGCGCGGCGCAGCGGTGGACGGTGCAGGCCGACGGGTCCGTGCAGGCGCTCGGCAAGTGCCTGGACGTGACGTCGGGGTCGACGGCGGACGGGGCGAAGGTGCAGGTGTACGACTGCAATGGGAGCGGTGCGCAGCGGTGGTCGTACGACGCGTCCACCGGTGATGTGGTGAACACGGCGGCGGACAAGTGTCTGGACGTGACGGGCAACTCGTCGGCGAACGGGGCCAGGGCGCAGATCTGGTCCTGCACGGGGGCTGCCAACCAGAAGTGGAAGCTCCAGTAACCCCAGACCGCCCCGTTCCCCCCTCCCCCGCCCCCAGGCCACCGCTCCCTACGCCACCCAGGCCACCGCTCCCTACGCCACCCAGAGCACCGTCCTCTACGCCGCCCAGAGCACCGTCCCCTACGCGCCACCTCCACGGGGCTCCGCCCCCTGGCCCCCAACCCCTGCCCACCCACCACTCGACTCGGCAGGCTGGCGGGGGCGGGGGCCGACGGTAGGGGGCGGGGCGGGCAGTCGGTGCGGAACAGGGGAGGGCGGGGCAGGGGCCCGGCGACAGGGGGCGGGGCGGGGCGGGCACTCGGGGCGGAGAGGAGGAGGGCGGGGGGCAGGAGCCCGGCGACAGGCGGCGGGGCGGGGCGGGCACTCGGGGCGGAGACGAGGAGGGCGGGGGGCAGGAGCCCGGCGACAGGCGGCGGGGCGGGGCGGGCACTCGGGGCGGAGGGGGGAGGGTGGGGCAGGGGCCTGGCCACAGGGGGCGGGACCTTCGGGGGGACGGCGCCTTCGGGGGCGGGGCTGAGGGGCGGGGGGCCGCTGGGTGGGGGACGATGAAGGGGTGCGGCAGCCCGCCCGGCGGGTCAGTGAGGGAGCGGGATGATGCGTGAGTTCCTGGTCGAGATCACCACCTCCGGGCGCGAGGGGTCCAGCCAGGAAGAGACCGGGGAGCGGCCGGCCGCGGAGGCCGTCCGTACCCGGGAGCCGGATCCCGCCGGTCGTCCGCCGGAACTCGGCCCGTCCGGTCGCCCGGCACGACTGTGGCACCCAACCGGCGAGAAGCGCGGCATCGGCCTGCACCCGGCCGCCGACGTGCAGAAGCTGCACGAGAACATGACCCGTGCCGGGACCGCCGACAAGCAGAAGCAGCACGAGAACATGACCGGTACCGGCACCGTCGGCGGGCAGGGGCTGTGCGAGAACGTGCCCGGTGCCGGTGGCGTCGGTGGGCCGGGGCTGTGTGGGAGTGTGGTCGGTACGCTTTTGCCGCGGTTCCGGGCGGCCCTCCGTGTCACGGTGTTCGAGCCGCACCCGGGCGGCCCGGGCCGCACCTGACGTTTCCGATCTGGAGTCCGACATGACCACAGCGCGGGACCTGTTGATCGTCACCCTGGACGTCCCGTCCGGCCGGCCCGTGGGGCAGGGCGACCTCTCGCTCGCCCTGGCGGGAGCCGAGCTGGTCGACCTGATCGCCGCCGAGGCCGTCACCCTGGACGACGAGCGCATCGTGCCCGGCCTGGGGCCGGCCACGGGTGACCGGATGCTGGACGCGGCGTCGACGGCGCTCGTCCGGCAGGCGCCGTACGAGTCCGTCGAGGACTGGCTGTGGCGCCGGGGGCGCGGGCTGGCCGCGTCCTACGCCGAAGACCTGGAGGCACAGGAGCGGCCCGCCGGGTCCCGGCACCGCTGGCTGCCCCGCCGGAACTCGGGCGGCGCTCCCGCGGACACTCCGGAGCGCCGGCACGCCGCCGAGCGCTGGGCCGCCCGTGAGCCCGTCCTCGTCGGTCTCGCGGCCGCCCTCGGGATCCCCGAGGACGCGCCGGAACAGGCCCCGGAGGACCTTCCCGGCGACGCGGTGGTCACCGTCCTGGCGGCCGTCAACGGCGCGCTGACGGAGCTGGAGGCCGTACGGCAGCGGCGACGCATCGAGGAGGACGCGTTCGACAACGTCTGGCGTGCCCCCTGAGCCGGATCACTCGGCCGGCTCGACCCCCGCGCGCAGCAGACCGTAGGTGTAGGCGTCCTCCAGGGCCTGCCAGGAGGCGGCGATGACGTTCTCCGCCACGCCGACCGTGGACCACTCGCCCGTGCCGTCGGAGGTGGAGATCAGCACGCGGGTGGTGGAGGACGTGCCGTGCTTGCCCTCCAGGATGCGGACCTTGTAGTCCACCAGCTCCAGCTTGGCGAGCTGCGGGTAGATCTTCTCCAGGGCCACGCGCAGCGACCGGTCCAGGGCGTTGACCGGTCCGTTGCCCTCCGCGGTGGCGACGATCCGCTCGCTCTTGGCCCACAGCTTGACCGTGGCCTCGTTGGCGTGGGTGCCGTCGGGGCGGTCCTCGACGATGGCCCGCCAGGACTCGACCTCGAAGTACTTCAGCGGCCTGCCCTCGGCCTCGGCGCGCAGCAGGAGCTCGAAGGAGGCGTCCGCGGCCTCGTAGGTGTAGCCCTTGAGCTCGCGCTCCTTGACGCGCTCGACCACGCGTCCGACCAGCTCGCGGTCGCCGCCCAGGTCGATGCCGAGTTCCTTGCCCTTCAGCTCGATGGAGGCCCGGCCGGCCATGTCGGAGACCAGCATGCGCATGGTGTTGCCGACCTGCTCGGGGTCGATGTGCTGGTACAGGTCCGGGTCGACCTTGATCGCGGAGGCGTGCAACCCGGCCTTGTGCGCGAAGGCCGAGACGCCGACGTAGGGCTGGTGCGTGGACGGGGTGAGGTTGACGACCTCGGCGATGGCGTGGGAGATGCGGGTCATCTCGCGCAGGTGGCCGTCCGGCAGCACCTTCTTGCCGTACTTGAGCTCCAGGGCCGCGACCACGGGGAAGAGGTTGGCGTTGCCGACCCGCTCGCCGTAGCCGTTCGCCGTGCACTGGACGTGGGTCGCGCCCGCGTCCACCGCGGCCAGCGTGTTCGCGACCGCACAGCCGGTGTCGTCCTGGGCGTGGATGCCGAGCCGGGCGCCGGTGTCGGCGAGGACCGTGGAGACGACCGCCTGGACCTGGGCGGGGAGCATGCCGCCGTTGGTGTCGCAGAGGATCACGACGTCCGCGCCGGCCTCCGCGGCCGTACGGACGACGGACTTCGCGTACTCGGGGTTGGCGCGGTAGCCGTCGAAGAAGTGCTCGCAGTCCACGAACACCCGGCGGCCCTGCTCGCGCAGGTAGGAGACGGTGTCCCGGACCATCTCCAGGTTCTCGTCCAGTGTGGTGCGCAGCGCCAGCTCCACATGCCGGTCGTGCGACTTGGCGACCAGCGTGATCACCGGGGCGCCCGACGCCAGCAGCGCGTTGACCTGCGGGTCCTCGGCGGCCCTGGCGCCGGCGCGGCGGGTGGCGCCGAAGGCGACCAGCTGGGCGTGCCGGAAGGCGATCTCCTGCTGGGCGCGGGCGAAGAACTCGGTGTCCCGCGGGTTCGCGCCGGGCCAGCCGCCCTCGATGAAGCCCACGCCGAAGTCGTCCAGGTGCCGTGCGATGGCGAGCTTGTCCGCGACGGTGAGGTTGATGCCCTCGCGCTGCGCGCCGTCGCGCAGCGTGGTGTCGAAGACGTGGAACGAGTCGTCGAGCTCGCTGGTTGCCGTCTCGGTCATGGTCTCAAGGCTCCTGTTGTGGATCTTCGGTCTTACCGGAATGACCGGCTCCACCGTCCCCCCAATACTCCCTCGCGCTCCGCCTCCGGCTGTGGGTGGGCCGGAAAACGAAAAAACCCCTCGCGGGTGCGAGAGGTCTGCGCGCGGGTCGAGGACGACGGTGGCCACCCGTACCTGGTCGTACGTGTGGTCACTGCGGACCGGCGCGCCTGCTGCCAATAATCATGGCGAACGAGAGCACGGAGGCAGTCTCGCACAGCGCTGCCCCCGGCTCACCGACCGTCTCAGGATGCGGTCGTCAGGCGTCCGGCGTGAGAAGCGTCTCGCCGAGAAACTCCCGGACGTGGGCGATCACTTGCTCCCGGCCCGTGCCGCGCAGACCGATGGCGACATGGATGGAGAAGCCGTCCAGCAGGGCGCGCAGCCGGGCCGCGTAGCGGTCGGCGTCGACCGGGCGGAACTCGCCGCGCGAGACGCCCTCGGCGAGCAGCGCGACCAGGTCGCGGTGCCAGGCGCCCTCGATGCCGGCCTGCCGGTCGCGGGCCACATCGTCGGCGGCAGCGCTCTGCGAGCGGTTCCAGACCTCCAGCCACAGCGTCCAGTGCGGATCGCGATGGCCGTCGGGGACATAGAGGTCGACGTACGCCTCCAGGCGCTCCCGGGCCGAGCCCGGGCGGGTGAGCAGGCGGCTGCGCTCGGCGCCCAGCCGGCCCTCGCTCCACTCCAGGGTCTGCAGCAGCAGCTCGTCCTTGGAGCGGAAGTAGTACAGCAGATGGCCGCTGCTCATCCCGACCTCACGGCCGAGCGCCGCCATGGTGAGCTTCTCCAGACCGCGCTCGGCAATCATGTCCATGGCGGCGACGAGAACCTCCTCGCGCGGCGGCGCGTTCCTGCGCGCTCGGCCCGCACCGGCCATCTGCTGCTCCTGTGTGTGTCAGACCTTCGGCTGCTGCTGGGTGATGCAGTGGATGCCACCACCACCGGAGAAGATCGTACGGGCGTCCACCAGTGTCACCGTCCGCTCCGGGAAGAGACGGCGGAAGATCCCGGCCGCGATCTCGTCGCGCGGGTCGTCGAAACCGCACAGGACGACGCCGTCGTTGCAGAGGTAGTGGTTGATGTAGGAGTAGTCGGCCCAGTGGCCGTCGGCCTCCAGGGCGGTCGGGGCGGGCACCTCGACGACCTCCAGGCTGCGGCCGCGGGCGTCGGTCGCCGACTTCAGCAGGCCGATGACCTCCTTGGTGACCTCGTGGTCGGGGTGGGCCGGGTCCGGCTGGTGGTGGGCGACGACCACGCCGGGGCGGGCGAAGGCGGCGACGATGTCGACATGGCCGAGGGTGCCGAAGCCGTAGGGCGGGTAGTCGCCGGTCAGGCCGCGCGGCAGCCAGATCGCCTTGCTGGTGCCGAGGTGGGCGTGGATCTCGGCCTCGACCTCCGCGCGCGACCAGTGCGGATTGCGCTCAGGGCCCAGCTGGACCGTCTCCGTCAGCAGCACGGTGCCCTCGCCGTCGACGTGGATCGCACCGCCCTCGTTGACCAGCTTCGAGGCGTACGTCTTCGCGCCCGCGAGGTCGGAGACATACGCGGCGATCTTGGAGTCGTGCTCCCAGCGGGCCCAGTCCTGGGCGCCCCAGCCGTTGAACGTCCAGTCCACGGCGGCCAGTCCGCCCTTGCCGTCGGTGAGGAAGGTGGGGCCGATGTCACGCATCCAGGCGTCGTCGAGTTCCCGCTCGACGGTGTCGATGTCCGGGCCGAGCAGCGCCTGTGCCTCCATGGCCTGACCGGGGCCGCACACGACGGTCACGGGCTCGAAACGGCGGACGGCACGGGCCACGGACGCCCAGGCCGTGCGGGAGGCGGCCAGGTCCTCGGGGTCCTCGAAGGTGGGGTTGGAGCCCGGCCAGGCCATCCAGGTGCGCTCGTGCGGGGTCCACTCGGCGGGCATGCGGAAGCCGTCGGCAGCGGGAGTGGTCATGAGTCGGGTCCTTGTGTCCGGAGGGTCAGAGGAAGTAGAGGCGGTTGAGGGAGACGGATTCGGCGGGCTCGGAGCGCAGCGGGTCGCCGTCGAGGGTGACCAGCCCGGTGCGCTGGTCGACGTCGACCGCACCGACGCGGGCGTTCAGCCGCAGATCGGCCGGGCCGATTCCGCGGGTGCCGCGCACGGCGACCCTGCGGCGGCGGGTGGGCATCGTGTCGTTGCCCTGGTCGAGGGCCGCCTTGGCGACGAAGGCGACCGAGATGTCGGCGGCCGTGGCCCCGTACGAGCCGAACTGCGGTCCCAGTACGAGGGGTTCGCAGGTGTCGGTGGCCGCGTTGGGGTCGCCGGTCACGCCGTACGCGGGGAAGCCGGACTTGAGGACCAGTTGGGGCTTGGCGCCGAAGTACTCGGGGCGCCAGAGCACGATGTCGGCGAGCTTGCCGGTCTCGATCGAGCCGACCTCGTGGGCGAGGCCGTGGGCGATGGCGGGGTTGATGGTCAGCTTGGCCATGTAGCGCAGGACGCGGGCGTTGTCGTCGTGCGCGCCGTCGCCGTCCATGGGGCCCAGCTCGGCCTTCATCTTGCCGGCCATGGCGAAGGTGCGGCGCACGGTCTCGCCGGCGCGGCCCATGCCCTGGGCGTCGGAGGAGGTGATGCCGATCGCGCCCAGGTCGTGCAGCACGTCCTCGGCGCCCATCGTGCCGGCCCGGATGCGGTCGCGGGCCATGGCCGCGTCGCCGGGCAGGTCGGTCTTCAGGTCGTGGACGGAGACGATCATGCCGTAGTGCTCGGCGACCGCGTCCCGGCCGAAGGGCAGGGTGGGGTTGGTGGAGGAGCCGATGACGTTCGGGACCCCGGCCATCTTCAGCACGTTGGGCACGTGTCCGCCGCCGCAGCCCTCGATGTGGAAGGCGTGGATGGTCCGGCCCTCCAGCACCTTCAGGGTGTCCTCCACGGACAGGCACTCGTTCAGCCCGTCGCTGTGCAGGGCCACCTGGACGTCGTGCTCCTCGGCCACCCGCAGCGCCGTGTCCAGCGCGCGGGTGTGGGCGCCCATGTCCTCGTGGACCTTGAAGCCGCAGGCCCCGCCCTCGGCCAGGGCCTCGACGAGGGGTGCGTCGTGGGACGACGAACCCCGGCCCAGGAAGCCGATGTTGACCGGCCAGGCGTCGAAGGCGTTGAAGGCATGGCGCAGCGCCCAGGGCGAGTTGACGCCGACGCCCCACACCGGGCCGAACTCCTGTCCGATGACCGTGGTCACGCCGGAGGCGAGGGAGGCCTCCATGATGCGCGGCGACAGCAGGTGCACATGGGTGTCGACGGCACCGGCGGTGGCGATCAGCCCCTCGCCGGAGACGATGGAGGTGCCGGTGCCGACGACCACGTCGACCCCGTCGAGGGTGTCGGGGTTGCCGGCGCGCCCGACGGCGCAGATGCGGCCTTCCCGGATCCCGATGGACACCTTCCTGATCCCCTGCACCGCGTCGATCACGACGACGTTGCTGATCACCACGTCACAGGTGTCGCGGACGGCGGCGGCCTTCAGGTGCAGTCCGTCGCGGGCGGTCTTGCCGAAGCCGGCCAGGAACTCGTCGCCGGGCTTCTGGGAGTCCGACTCCACCCGGATCACCAGTCCGGAGTCGCCGAGCCGGACGCGGTCGCCGGCACGGGGGCCGTGCGTGGCCGCGTAGGCGTGCGGGTCGACGTGGATCGACTCATTGATCTCGCGCCCCTTGGAGCGGCTCATCGTTCTCCTCCTTCCGGTGTCACTCCCAGATATCCGCAGGCCGTGGCCCTGCGCAGTGCCTCTTCCCGTGCTCCGGGCGCGTCCAGCGGCCCGTCGACCAGGCCGGCGAAGCCGATCGCGATCCGGTCGCCGCCGATCGGGACCAGCCCGACCTCGGCGCTCTCCCCCGGCCCGAACCGGACCGAGGACCCGGCGGGCACGGCGAGCCGCATGCCGTAGGCCCGCTCCCGTGCGAAGTCCAGGCGCGGGTTGGCCTCGAAGAAGTGGAAGTGGGAGGTGACGGAGACCGGCACGGTCGCGGTGTTGGTGACCGTGAGCCGGTCGGCCGGCTCGGGGTCGGCGTGCGCCGGGGCCGGCAGCAGCGCGCCCGGGGCCTGCTCGCCCAGGCCGCCGCCGATGGGGTCGGAGACCACCGCGAGCCGGGAGCCGTCGTCGAAGACGGCCTCCACCATCACCTCGGTGACGACGTCGGCGACGCCCGGCAGCACGTCCTCGGGACCGAGGACCGACCGGGCCGCCTCGATGGCCTCCGCGAGCCGCCTGCCGTCCCGTGCGGCCTCGCAGACGGTGTCCGCGATCAGCGCGGTGGCCTCCGGCACATTGAGCCGGAGGCCGCGCGCCCGGCGGGTCCGGGCCAGCTCGGCGGCTCCGAAGAGCAGCAGCCGGTCACGTTCCGTGGGGGTGAGTCTCACGAGGCGGCACCTCCTTGCCTTCCACACTTTAGAGCATCACTCTAAACGCAGAATTCATGAAACTGAAGCATTGACCTGGGAACTGCGTTCACGTCACATTGAACGTCGCTCAAACAACGAAGGCGGCCGTCGAAGGAGACCAGCCATGCCGATAGAACAGCGCGGAGTCGACACCATCCCGGACGAGGAACGGACCAGCGGTCCACGGGACCTGGTCTCGATCCTGCTCGGGTCCAACCTCTGCCTCGGAGTGATCATCTTCGGCTGGCTGCCGCCGTCCTTCGGGCTCGGCTGGTGGGCGTCGGTGAGCGCGATCGTGGCGGGCACGGTGATCGGCACGCTGTTCACGGCCCCGCTGGCCCTGGTCTCGCTGCGCACCGCGACCAACCTGTCCACCTCCTCCGGCGCCCAGTTCGGCGTCCGCGGCAGGCTGGTCGGATCGGTCGTCGGTCTGCTGCTGGCCCTCGGCTACACCGCGCTGACGGTGTGGATCGGCGGTGACGTGATGGTGGGCGTCCTCGGCCGGCTGTTCGGGCTGCCCGCGGACGGGGCGTCGTACGCCGTCGTCTACGCGGTGCTCGCCGCGGCCACGGTCGCGGGCGCGGTCTACGGCTACCGGGTGCTGCTCGCCATGTCCCGGGTGCTGGCCGTCGGCATGACGGCCCTGCTGGCGCTCGGCGTCCTCGCCTACGGCCCGCACTTCACGACCGCGGCGCTGCCGGGAGCGGGCGGCTGTCTGCTGGGCTCCTTCTGGCCGACCTGGTTCCTGGCCGCGGTGGCGGCGGGTCTGTCCGGCCCCATCGCCTTCATCACCCTGCTCGGCGACTACACCCGCTACATCTCCCCCGCCCGCCACTCCAGCCGCCGTGTCCTGCACGCCACCTGGCTCGGCCTGATCCTGGGCCTGCTGGTGCCCCAGCTGTTCGGCACCTTCACGGCGTACGCGGCCCGCGCGGCCACCGACTACGCGGGCCCCCTGGTGTCCGCCTCACCCGTCTGGTACCTGGTCCCGCTGCTGCTGTCCGCCTCCGCCGGCTCGGTCGGCAACGCGGGTCTGATGCTCTACTCGATGGGCCTGGACCTGGACGCGATCCTGCCCCGCGCCTCCCGCGCCCGCGCCACCTACACGGTCGCCATCGTCGCCACCGCCTGCGTCTTCGTCGGCCACTACGCCTGGAACGCGCAGTCCGCGATGACGTCCTTCGTGCTGCTGCTCACCGCCATCGGCACTCCGTGGGCGGTCATCACCCTCATCGGCTTCGCCCGCTGTCGCGGGGTGTACGACGCCGACGCCCTGCAGGTCTTCAACCGCCGCTCGCGGGGCGGGATCTACTGGTACCGGGCCGGCTGGAACGTCCGGGCCGCCGTCTCCTGGGCGGCCGGCGCGGCGGTCGGACTGCTGGCGGTGTCCCTGCCGTCGTACGAGGGCCCCCTGCTGCACCTCACCGGCGGGGTGGACTGCAGCTTCCTGCTGTCGGGCGCGGTCGGCGGGCTGGTGTACCTGCTGCTGACGGCCGCTCCGGAAGGCGCACGGGCCGCCGTGGAACTCGACGACGAGTCCGCGGCGGCCCTGAGCATGTCCGGGAAGGGCTGAGCGCAAGCGCCCCGAGGGGACGCCGGCTGTTGTCGGTCTGCGGGTCCGCCGCATGGCCACGAGGGGCCACGGCGGACCCGCGGACGGCCCGGCGGACCCTCGGGGCACACTGCGACCGCGCGGTCAGCCGATCTTGTGCATCCAGCCGTGCCGGTCCTCGGCCGTGCCGCGCTGGACGTCGAGGAGGGCCTGGCGCAGGCGGAGGGTGAGCTCGCCGGGCTCTCCGCCGGACTGCTTCCACTCGGCGCCCGCGCGCTTGACCGTGCCGACCGGGGTGATCACGGCCGCGGTACCGCAGGCGAAGACCTCGGTGAGGGTGCCGTTCTCGGAGTCGCGCTGCCACTGCTCGGCGGAGACGCGGCCCTCCTCGGACTCGTAGCCGAGGTCGCGGGCGACGGCCAGCAGGGAGTCACGGGTGACGCCCTCCAGGATGGAGCCGGTCAGCGTCGGCGTGACGATCTTGTTCCCGTACACGAAGTACAGGTTCATGCCGCCGAGCTCCTCGACCCACCGGTGGTCGACCGCGTCGAGGTAGCAGACCTGGTCGCAGCCCTTGGCGGCCGCCTCGGCCTGGGCCAGCAGGGAGGCGGCGTAGTTGCCGCCGGTCTTCGCGTCGCCCATGCCGCCGGGGACGGCGCGGACCCGGTCCTCGGAGACCCAGATCGACACCGGCTTCACGCCGCCCGGGAAGTAGGCACCGGCCGGGGAGGCGATGACGATGAAGAGGTACTCGTTGGCCGGCTTGACGCCCAGGCCGACCTCGGTGGCGATCATGAACGGGCGCAGGTACAGGGACTCCTCGCCGCCGTGCGCGGGCACCCAGTCCCTGTCCTGCTGGACCAGCGCGTCACAGGCCTCGACGAACGTCTCGACCGGCAGTTCCGGCATGGCGAGACGGCGGGCGGAGCGCTGGAAGCGCTTGGCGTTCTGGTCCGGGCGGAACGTGGCCACCGAGCCGTCGGGCTGACGGTAGGCCTTCAGGCCCTCGAAGATCTCCTGGGCGTAGTGCAGGACGTTGGTGGCCGGGTCGAGGGGGATCGGCGCATACGGAACGAGCTGGCCGTCGTGCCAGCCGCGGCCCTCGGTCCACTTGATCGTCACCATGTGGTCCGTGAAGTGGCGGCCGAATCCGGGGCTGGCCAGGATCGCCTCGCGCTCCGCGGCTGCGAGCGGATGGGCGGAGGGCTTGAGCTCGATCGTGGGCGTCGTCATGAGTGGGCGTCCTTCACTTCCTGATATAGAGCGGAGCAGCTCCGGTCTTCCGGCCGGGGATCCGGGGGCCGTCCCCCGGGAGATGCAGCACCGGTTGTGGTGTCGGGCCGCGCTCACTCCCGCCTCGGCCATCCAGCCGGTGCTAGGACGTCCGAGCTTTCCCTCATTCCGCGGCTCCGCGTCCGATTATCGCGCGGGGCTGCGGCCGGAAGGAATCGGGGTGAAGGCGGCCCAGGGTCGATGGTGGCACCCGGCGGGGCACAGGAAAAGCCGCCGGGTGCGGATGCGACCCGGCGGCTGGTGGTGGCGCGGTGGGTCAGCCGGCTACTCGTACGGCGAGCGCGTCGCCGGTCTCCGAGGTGCTGCGGGCGGGCTTGCCGACGCGTTCGGTGAGGTCGGCGGCGACCGCCGCGTCGATCCGGTCCGCCTCGGCGTCGTAGCCGAGGTGGCGCAGCAGCAGGGCCACGGACAGCACGGTGGCCGTGGGGTCGGCCTTGCCCTGGCCGGCGATGTCCGGGGCCGAGCCGTGGACCGGCTCGAACATGGACGGGAACGCGCCGCTGGGGTTGATGTTGCCGGAGGCGGCCACGCCGATGCCGCCGGAGACGGCCGCGGCGAGGTCGGTGATGATGTCGCCGAAGAGGTTGTCGGTGACGATCACGTCGAAGCGCTGGGGCTGGGTCACCAGGTAGATGGTGGCCGCGTCGACGTGGATGTAGTCGGTCTCGACCTCGGGGTACTCCGCGCCGACCTTGGTGAAGACGTTCGTCCACAGGTGCCCGGCGAAGGTCAGCACGTTGTTCTTGTGGACCAGCGTGAGCTTCTTGCGGGGACGGGCCTGGGCACGCTCGAAGGCGTCGCGGACCACGCGCTCGACACCGAAGGCCGTGTTGACGGAGACCTCGGTGGCGACCTCGTGCTCGGTGCCCTTGCGGATGGTGCCGCCGTTGCCCGTGTAGGGACCCTCGGTGCCCTCGCGGACGACGACGAAGTCGATCTCCGGCTGGCCGGCCAGCGGGGTGGCGACACCGGGGAGCAGCTTGGACGGGCGCAGGTTGACGTGGTGGTCGAAGGCGAAGCGGAGCTTGAGCAGGAAGCCGCGCTCCAGGACGCCGGAGGGCACCGACGGGTCGCCGATCGCGCCGAGCAGGATGGCGTCGTGCTGCTTGAGGGCCGCGAGGTCGGCGTCGGTGAGGGTCTCACCGGTGGCGTGGTAGCGCTTGGCGCCGAAGTCGTACTCCTTGGTCTCCAGCTTCACATCCTGCGGCAGGACGGCGGAGAGGACCTTGAGACCCTCGGCCACGACCTCCTGGCCGATGCCGTCACCGGGGATCACTGCGAGATTGATGCTGCGAGACATGTCGGCACCCTACTCCTCGTCCCAGGGGATGACATGCCCTGTCCGTCATACGGACACCCGGATGGGTCGTCGGCGTCATCCTGTCGGCTGCCGTTCACCCCTGTGTGGCACGGGTGTTGGCGCCCCGTGGAAAGTTCCGGGGCATGGAGACCCCCGACGTCGGCATCCCCCGCCCGCTCGCGGAGCGGATGAGCATGGCCGAGCAGTACGAGTACCTGCACGCCCGGCTGGTCCGCCGCCGCACCCTGGTGACGGCGGGCGCGGTGGCGGGCGGCCTGCTGACCGGCTGTTCCGGGGGCTCGGGTGCGGCGGGACACCCGGCCCCGGCCGCCTCGCGGGTGTCCGGCTCGGTGGTCCGGCCCTTCGGCCGCCATCTGGCCTTCGGCGCCGACCCGAAGACACAGATGCGCATCTCCTGGCAGGTGCCGTTCGCGGTGAAGCGGCCGTACGTGCGCGTCGGGCTGCGCCCCGACGACCTCGGCCGGCGCGTCGAGGCCGAGGTGCGCCATCTGCACACGCCCGCGGCGCAGGGGGTGCGGCCGGCGGTCGAGCAGTACTACGTGCACGCGGCCCTGGACGGACTCGAGCCCGGTACGGCGTACTACTACGGTGTGGGCCACGACGGCTGGGACCCGGCCGCCCCCGCCCACCGGTCCGCGATCACCTCCTTCCGCACCGCGCCCGCGGGCCCGGAGCGCTTCGTCTTCACGGCCTTCGGCGACCAGGGCGTGGGACAGGCGGCGAACGCCAACGACCACCTCGTGCAGCGCCAGAACCCCGCCCTCCACCTGCACGCGGGCGACATCTGCTACGCGGACGTCAACGGCACCGGGCAGACCTCGGACGGCTACGACCCCACCTACTGGGACCTGTTCCTGAAGCAGAACGAGCCGGTGGCCCGCTCCGTGCCGTGGATGGTGACGACCGGCAACCACGACATGGAGGCCTGGTACTCGCCCGACGGCTACGGCGGCCAGCTGGCCCGCTTCTCCCTGCCCGAGACCGGCTTCGACCCCCGGGGCACGCCCGGCGCCTACGCCTTCACCTACGGCAACGTCGGCTTCGTGGCACTGGACGCCAACGACGTGTCGTACGAGATCCCCGCCAACTTCGGGCGCAGCGGCGGCCGGCAGACCAAGTGGCTGGACGCCAGGCTGGGCGAGCTGCGCACGACGCCGGGCGTGGACTTCCTGGTCGTCTTCTTCCACCACTGTGCGTACTCCACCTCGCAGCACGCCTCCGACGGCGGGGTACGGGCCGAGTGGCTTCCGCTGTTCGCCAGGCACCGGGTGGACCTGGTGATCAACGGGCACAACCACGTCTACGAGCGCACGGACGCGATCAGAGACGGGGAGGTCGGCCGGGCGGTTCCGGTCGGCGGTTCCACGGACCCCGCGCGCGACGGGATCGTCTACGTCACCGCGGGCGGCGGCGGCCGGGACCTGTACTCCTTCCCCGCGGGCGTCAAGGACAGCTACGAGGGGCACGTCACCGGGCACGACGCGGTGGAGACCTTCCACTGGACCAGGGACAGGGAGCGGGCGCCGGAGACGGCCCCGTGGTCGCGGGTGCGGTACACCGGCTTCTCGCTCCTCGCGGTGGAGGCACGGCCGGGGCCGTCCCCACGGCTCACGGTGTCGGCGCTCGCCCAGGACGGGCGGCGGATCGACCACTTCGAGGTGCGGCGCGGCGGGTGAGACCGCGCCGCACCCCATCGGGTCCCCCCGCCCGGGCGAGGCCGAGCGTGGGGGCGGGTGCGGCTCCCGGATCGATGGCCGACCGGCGGTTCAGTGGCCGGTCTCGCCGCCGTTGTCGCGGCGGTCGAGGGCGCGCTGGAGGGCGGCGGCGGCGTTCTTGCGGTCGGACTCGCTCGTGCGGGTCACGTGGCGGACGCGGCGGCGGACGGTCGTCTCGGCCATGGGAATCGGCTCCTTCGGCAGAACGGAGTACGACAAGAGGGGTTTCGAGACGCCGGAGGGGCGGGGAGCGAGTCCGCAGGGGTTGCCTGCACGCGGCTCGGCTCACGACCGCCATTCGCTGGATCGAGCGAGACGTTCGGCTCCTACAAAACTAAGCGAGCCGGCCGCGTCTGTCTGCACGATTACTCGGACTTCCTACTATCTGAGACGGCGACCCCGATCACACCGCCGTGACCTGCACTCTTCCCGCACGGGGGTGGAGGGAGCGCAGCTTCCGGACGAGCGTCCGCCGTACGACTTCGCCGTACCGCACCTGCGCAGCGGGGCGCTGGTGCCGGACGGGACGGTGACGGACGGTTTCGAGCTGATCGTGGAGGCGTTCCTGCTGATGCTGCGGGGCGGCAACACGGGCAGGACGCTGATCCGCAAGGCGTGACGCACCGGCCCCGACGCACCGCTTCCGACGCACCGCTTCCAACGCACCGGCTCCCACGCACCGCTTCCGACACACCGGGCCCGGCGTACCGCTTCCGGCACACCGGCCCCGACGCACCGGGCCGGCGTGCCGTCAGGCGACGTCCCCGTCACGCCAGTCGAAGACGAGGTCATGGGCCGGGTCCGGGGTTCCGGCGAGCACGGGGCGGATGTACACATCCCCCTCCTCGTCCGGCAGACGGACGATCCCGTGCGGCGAGAGGGCGCTCAGGAATTGGAAACGGGCCGGGAAGCCTGCTCGTGAGTCAGGCTTCCCGGCCCGTCGCTCGAGGGAAAGGGCCGGTCAGCCCATGTGCGGGTACGTGTAGTCGGTCGGCGGGACCAGCGTCTCCTTGATGGCGCGGGTCAGGGTCCAGCGCAGCAGGTTCTGCGGCGCGCCGGCCTTGTCGTTGGTGCCGGAGGCGCGGCCGCCGCCGAAGGGCTGCTGGCCGACGACGGCGCCGGTCGACTTGTCGTTGATGTAGAAGTTGCCCGCCGCGTAGCGGAGCTTCTCCATCGTGTACGCCGCCGCGGCGCGGTCGTTGGAGATGACGGCACCGGTCAGGGCGTAGTCGGAGACCGACTCCATCTGCTCCAGCATCTCGTCGTACTTGTCGTCCTCGTAGACGTACACACCGAGGACCGGGCCGAAGTACTCCGTGCGGAAGACCTCGTTCTCCGGGTCGGTGGACTCGATGACCGTCGGGCGGACGAAGTAGCCGACCGAGTCGTCGTAGGAGCCGCCCGCGACGATCGTGCAGGTCGGGTCCTCCTTGGCGCGGTCGATGGCGGCCTTGTTCTTGGCGA
Organism: Streptomyces sp. NPDC107581; assembly: GCF_055657175.1. NCBI lineage: Bacteria > Bacillati > Actinomycetota > Actinomycetes > Kitasatosporales > Streptomycetaceae > Streptomyces > Streptomyces sp. NPDC107581. The sequence goes on along the minus strand of NZ_JBVKBH010000013.1, from coordinate 12,593 downwards.
AGGCACGGTCGTCGATCACGGCGCCGATGAAGTTCGACAGGTCGGTGACGTCACCCATGGTCAGGTAGTCGACCTCGGCCGCGAACTCCTCCTTGAAGCCGGAGTTCCAGATGGAGGCCGGGATGTAGGCGCGGGACGTCGCCGAGCACTTCTGCCCCTGGTACTCGAAGGCACCGCGGGTCAGGGCGGTCTTCAGGACGGCGCGGTCGGCGCTCGGGTGGGCGACCAGGAAGTCCTTGCCGCCGGTCTCGCCGACCAGACGCGGGTAGGAGCGGTACTTCTCGATGTTGTTGCCGACCGTCTTCCACAGGTACTGGAAGGTCTTGGTCGAACCGGTGAAGTGGATGCCGGCCAGGTCCCGGTGGGCCAGGACGACGTTGGAGACCTCGATGCCGTCACCGGTGACGAGGTTGATGACGCCCTTGGGCAGGCCCGCCTCCTCCAGCAGCTGCATGAGGAGGACGGCCGCGTGGGTCTGGGTGGGGGACGGCTTCCAGACCACCACGTTGCCCATCAGGGCGGGCGCGGTGGGCAGGTTCGCCGCGATCGCCGAGAAGTTGAACGGGGTGATCGCGTAGACGAAGCCCTCCAGCGGGCGGTGGTCCATCCGGTTCCACACGCCCGGCGAGTTGGCCGGGGGCTGCTCGGCCAGGATCTGGCGGGCGTAGTGGACGTTGAAGCGCCAGAAGTCGACCAGCTCGCAGGGGCTGTCGATCTCCGCCTGCTGGGCGGTCTTGGACTGGCCGAGCATGGTGGAGGCGGCGATGGTCTCGCGCCACGGGCCGGCCAGCAGCTCGGCGGCGCGCAGGATGATCGCGGCGCGGTCGTCGAAGGACATGGCGCGCCAGGCGGGCGCGGCGGCCAGGGCCGCGTCCACGGCGTCCTGGGCGTCCTGCTCGGTGGCGTTGCGCAGGGTGCCGATGACGGACTTGTGGTTGTGCGGCTGGACCACCTGCATGGTCTCGCCGCCGCCCATCCGCTTCTCGCCGCCGATGGTCATCGGCAGGTCGACCGGGTTCTCGGCCAGCTCCTTGAGCTTGACCTCCAGGCGGGCGCGCTCGGGCGAGCCGGGGGCGTAGCCGTGCACCGGCTCGTTGACGGGGGTGGGGACCTGGGTCACAGCGTCCATGAGATCCTTGACTCCTTGTACGTGAGCGGGTGTTTCGGGCTCAGCCCTTGCTGACCATGCTGCGCAGGAAGAAGCGCAGGTTCGCCGGCTTCTCGGCCAGACGGCGCATGAAGTAGCCGTACCAGTCGGTGCCGTAGGCGGTGTAGACGCGCATGCGGTGGCCCTCGGCGGCCAGCCGCAGGTGCTCCTCGCCGCGGATGCCGTAGAGCATCTGGAACTCGTACTCGTCCAGTTTGCGCCCGGCCTGGTGGGCCAGCTCCTGGGCGATGGCTATCAGACGCGGGTCGTGGGACCCGATCATCGGGTAGCCCTCGCCCTCCATCAGCGTCTTCAGGATGCGCACGTAGGCCTTGTCGATCTCGTGCTTCTGCTGGTACGCGACCTCCGCGGGCTCCTTGTAGGCGCCCTTGACCAGGCGCACACGGCTGCCGGCGGCGGCGAGACGGCGGGCGTCGGCCTCGGTGCGGAAGAGGTAGGCCTGGATGACACAGCCGGTCTGCGGGAAGTCCTTCCGCAGCTCCTCGTGGATCGCGAACATCGAGTCGAGGGTGGTGTGGTCCTCGGCATCGAGGGTGACGGTCGTGCCGATGGCGGCGGCGGCCTCGACGACCGGCCGGACGTTGGCGAGCGCCAGCTCGTGGCCGCCGTCCAGAGCCTGCCCGAACATGGACAGCTTGACGGACATCTCGACCTTCTCGCCCAGCTCCAGCAGCCTGAGGTGGTCGATCAGCTCCAGGTAGGCGTCCCGGGCGGCGCCGGCCTGCTCGGGGGTGGTGATGTCCTCGCCGACGACGTCCATCGTCAGCTCCAGGCCCTTGTCCGTCAGGTCCCTGATGATCGGGACGATGTCGGCAACGGCCTCACCGGGGATGAAGCGGTCCACGACCTGCTTGGTCACCGGGGCCGCCGAGATCAGACGGCGCATCCGGTCGCTGCGCGACGCGGCAAGAATCACGGGACCCAGCACGGGGCACCTCCACAACAAAAGCACCAGAGACGGCCGACAGCCCACGATTCGGGTACGGCACGGAGAACCACCGTGAAACCTATGGATCTCTCCGATCGTCGGCCATCGACAGCTGTCACGCATCCGTGCCCTGGATCTCAGACAGATGTATGAAGGCGTCACGGAAATGCGGGAGAATGCCCGGATGGCGGCCGATACTCCATCCTTCAAAAGCGCGGGTGACTACCAGGAGCTGGTGGACGAGATCTCGGAGCTGCTGGGCGCGCCGGCGACCCTGGAGAACCGGGACTTCGAGCTGATCGCCTTCGGTGCGTACGACAGTGAGGGCGATCTGGATCCCTCGGCGCTGGACCCGGTGCGCACCCGCTCGATCCTGACCCGGCGCTCCACGACGGCGGTGCGCACCTGGTTCGAGGGCTTCGGCATCACCCGCGCGACCGGACCGGTGCGGATCCCGCCGACGCCCGAGGCCGGGGTCTACCGCGGCCGCATCTGCCTGCCGGTCCGCCATCGGGGCGTCGTCCTCGGCTATGTCTGGCTGCTGGACGACGATCCCGGTCCGACGGATGCCCAGCTGGCCGCCGCCATGCAGGTGACGGCCCGGATCGGGGCGCTGCTCGCCGACGAGGCGCAGGCGGGCGCGGGTCTGAGCCGGGAGCTGCGGGCGGTGCTGACCGGGGAGCGCGGCTGGCAGCAGGACATGGCGGTGGCCGAACTCCGCACGGCCCTGGGCCCGCGCGCGGCCGCGCCCCACACGCTGGTCTGTGTCGCCCCCTGGCCCACGGCCGACCCCGAAGAGGCCCCGTCCGCGCGCGCGGTGCCGCACGCCACGGCGCTGTGCACGGTTCCGTGGGGGGCCACCGCCCAGAGCCTCGCGGTGCTGGTGCGGCTGCGCTCGACGGACGTGGGGGCGCCCGCGCTCACCGTGGCCGCACGGCTGCTGAAGGAGGCGGAGGGGGCGCGGGGCGGCGGGCGCACGTCCGGCGGCAGACCGGGGACCGGCGGGGCCGGTGCCGGGTTCGCGGCCGGTGTCGGTGAACCGCGGTCCGGGCTGGCCGAGCTGGGGGCCGTCTGGCAGGAGGCGTCCGCCGCCGCGCGCGCCGCGCTGGCCGAGCCGCGGCTCGGGCCCGTCGCCGAGTGGCGGGGCATCGGTCCGTACCGGCTGCTGACCGCGCTGGCGCCGGAGTCCGCCCAGGATCCGGTGGTGGGGCCGCTCCTGTCCCCCGCCCACCAGGAGCTGGCCCGCACCGCCGAGGTCTACCTCGACTGCGCGGGCCAGGCCGGCCGCACGGCTGCCGAACTGGGCATCCACCGCCAGACCCTCTACTACCGCCTCTCCCGCGTGGAGCAGCTGACGGGCCTCGACCTGGACGACGGCGAGGACCGGCTGCTGCTGCACATGGCGCTGAAACGGGCACGCCTCTAGCCGGCGCCGCAGCGGGCACGCCTCCAGCCGGCCGGAGCGGGCACGCCTCTGGTCGCAGCGGGCGCGGGTCCGGTCGGCCCGTCTCCGCGGTGTGGCACGTCTACGCGGTGCGGCACGTCTACGCGGTGCGGGTCCGCCCGTCGAGCAGGTCGGCCACCGCCGCGATGCCCTGGGCGACCGAGCGTTCGGGCACATCGCCGAATCCGAGGACCAGACGGGGCGGCTCCGCGGCGGACGAGTCCGCGCGGCAGTCACTCATGCCGTAGAGACCCACGCGCCGGGCCCGCGCGGCGGCGATCACCGTCTCCTCGTCGACCCCGCAGGGCAGGTGGGCCACCGCATGGAAGCCCGCCTCCAGCCCGGTCAGCCGGACCGCCGGGGCGTGCGCGGCGAGGGCGGCGCGCAGGGCCTTGCGGCGAGCCGCGTACAGGGTGCGCATGCGGCGCAGATGGCGGTCGTAGCGGCCGGACTCGATGAGCAGCGCGAGGCTCAGCTGGTCGAGGGTGGGGGTGCCGCGGTCGGCGATCCGCTTCAGCTCGGTGAGCGGTGCGGTGAACGCGGGCGGGCACAGCAGCCAGCCGATGCGCAGGGCCGGCGCGAGGGACTTGCTGACCGTGCCGATCGAGATCACCCGGTCGGCCGCGAGGCCCTGGAGGGCCCCGACCGGCTCCCTGTCGTAGCGGAACTCGGCGTCGTAGTCGTCCTCGATGACGTACGCGTCGCGCCGCCGCGCCCAGGCGAGGAGCGCACGGCGGCGTTCCGGTGCGAGGACGACCCCGGTCGGCCACTGGTGGGCGGGGGTGACGATCACCGCGCGCGCTCCGGTCGCGTCCAGGGCCTGTACGTCGATGCCGTGCGCGTCGACGGGGACCGGGACCGGGGTCAGGCCGGCCGCCAGCACGGAGGCCGTCGCGGTGGCGGGGCTGCCGGGGTCCTCATGGGCGACGGCGCGGACACCGGTGCGGGCGAGGGCCTGGAGCGCGAGGCCGAGGCCCTGGGCGTAGCCGGAGCAGACGAGGGTGTGGCCGGGGTCGGCCGCCGCCGCGCGGACGCGGCGCAGATAGCCGGCGACGACCGTGCGCAGGGCCGGACTGCCGCACGGGTCGCCGTAGTCGAGGTCGGCCGTCGGCATACGGCGGGCCGCCTCCCTGACCGCCCACAGCCAGTCGGCGCGCGGGAAGGAGGCCAGGTCGGGGACTCCGTGCCGGAAGTCGGCGATGAGGCGCGGGAGTTCGGCCGCCGGTGCGGGGGCGGCGGACACGGAGGGCTGCGCGCAGGGTGCCACCCGGGTGGCCGAGCCGACGCGGGTGACCAGGTACCCCTCGGCCTGCAGTTGGGCGTAGCAGTCCTGGACGAGGCCGCGGGACAGGCCCAGGGCGCGGGCGAGTTCACGGGAGGAGGGCAGGCGTTCGTCCACCCGCAGCCGCCCGCTACGGATCGCGTCGCGCAACTGCCGTTCCAGCTGCGCCCGCAGCTGTTCGCCGCTGCTCCGGTCGACGGTCAGCAGCAACTCGGGGGACAGACCGGCCCACTGCACAGGCATGGAATTGGAGCTTACCGGGGGGCCGGCCGCCACCTAGCGTCGAGCGCATGACGACTTCCGCGAACCCTCGTGCCGGGGGCGGGACTTCGCCCGCCCGGCCACCCCTGCTGACCCCTCCCCTGCTGCTGCGGTTCGTGAGCATGACCGGCTCCTCGGTGAGTTTCTTTCTGCTGCTGTCGGCGGTGCCCACGCACGCCGGCCGCGGCGGGGCCGGTCCCGCCACCGGCGCGCTGATGCTGTCCACGGTCTGCGGCGAGCTGGCCGGACCCTGGATCGTCGCCCGGTACGGCAGCCGGGGACCGCTCATGGCCGGGCTGTTCCTGCTCGGCGCGCCCGCGCTGGCGCTGCCCGCCGCCGACGGCGCGGCCTGGACCGTGGCGGTCTGCCTGGTGCGCGGGCTGGGGTTCGCGCTCACGCTGGTGGCGGGCGGCGCGCTGACCGCCGCGCTGATCCCGGCGGAGCGCCGGGGTGAGGGACTCGCCGTCGTCGGCCTGGTCGGGGGCGTCCCCTCGTTCGTCGCCCTGCCGCTGGGCGTGTGGCTGGCCGGGCACGTCGGGTACGGGCCGGTCAGCGTGGCCGCGGCCGTGGCGGCCCTGGCGACGATCCCCTCGGTGCCCGCGCTGCGGGAGGGCTCGCCGCGGGAGCGGAAGGAGCCGGGCGCCGCGCCGAAGGCCCTCGGCATGACGGGGGCGGTGCGCCACGCCGGGCTGCGGCGGCCGGCGGTGGTCTTCGCCGCCACCGCGCTCGCCGCCGGGATCGTGGTCACGTTCCTGCCGCTGGCCGTCGCGGGCGCGTCGGCCGGTACGGCGACGGCGGCGCTGCTGGTGCAGAACGCCACCTCGACCGCGGCCCGCTGGGTGGCGGGGCGCTACGGCGACCGGCGCGGCTCCGCGCGGCTGGTCGCCCCGGGCCTGCTCCTGTCGGCCGCCGGGACATCGGTCCTGGCGGCGACCTCCAGTCCGGTCGCCGTACTGACGGGTGCGGCGGTCTTCGGGTGCGGCTTCGGCGTCACCCAGAACGCGACCCTCGCCGTCATGTACGGCCGCGCCTCCCGCCCCTCCTACGGCACGGTCACCGCGCTGTGGAACCTCGCCTACGACGGGGGCATGGGCCTGGGTGCCGCGGTCTTCGGCCTCCTCGCGGGGCACACGGGGTACCCGTGGGCGTTCGCGCTGACGGCGGCGCTGATGCTGGGCGCGCTGGCCCCGGCGGTGCGGGACGGGCGCCGTGCGGCAGAGCCGGCAGACGCCCCGTGACGCCGCCCGGGGTCAGCCCTTTGCGGCTGCCCCGATCATCCGCCGCAGTCCCTCCGTGAGCTGTTCCGCGCTGGTCGCCGAGTCCGGGTCGAAGAGCCACTGGACCATGAGGCCGTTGAGGAGGGTCTGGTAGAAGCGGCCCTCGGTGTCGGCGGTCTCCTCGTCGATGTCGGCCTCCGGGACGCCGCTGAACAGGGAGGCGAGTCCCGAGCGGCCCTCGTCCTGCGCCTCGGCCAGCAGCTTGCGCACCTCGGGAACCCGGTCGCCCTGGAAGATGAGCTCGAAGCTCAGCAGCCAGATCGCCCGCGACTCGGGGACGGCGCGGATGATGCTCGCCCACACCTCCTGGAATCGCTCCAGCGTCCCCGGAGGCTGCGTCACCTGCCCGCCCAGACCGGGATCGAAGCTCTCGCTCACGCCCTCGATCAGGGAGATGTAGGCCTGCACCAGCAGCGCGTCCTTCGACCCGTAGTGGTAGCCGATCGACGCCAGGTTGGTGCCCGACTCCTTGACGATGTCCCGCGCGGTCGTGCGCGCGAAACCCTTCTCCAGCAGGCAGCGCCTGGCGCCTTCCAGCAGATCCTCGCGGTGTCCCATGCGGACCACCCTACCGTCGTTCCATACAACCGTCCTAGACGGCCGTCCTATACAACCGACTTACACAATCGTTCTAGACAAGCGTTTAAGACGCCCGTACAGTCATCGGCATGACGAACCCGACAAGCACCAACTCCCCTGCCGGGCGCGCCGGTCGCCGCGAGTGGACCGCGCTGTGCGTGCTGATGCTGCCGCTGCTGCTGGTCTCGATGGACGTCTCGGTCCTCTACTTCGCCGTCCCGGCGATCAGCGCCGACCTGGAGCCGAGCGGCACCCAGCAGCTGTGGATCTTCGACATCTACGCCTTCGTCCTGGCCGGGCTGCTGATGACGATGGGCTCGCTGGGCGACCGCATCGGCCGGCGCCGGCTGCTGCTGGCCGGCGCCGCCGCCTTCGGCGCCGCGTCCCTGGTGGCGGCCTACGCGGACAGCGCCGAGACCCTGATCGCGGCCCGCGCGGTCCTCGGCATCGGCGGGGCGACCCTGATGCCGTCGACGATGGCCCTGGTCCGCACGATGTTCACCGACCCCGGGCAGCGGGCCAAGGCGGTCGGCATCTGGTCCGGCGTGATGACGGGCGGCATCGCCCTCGGCTCGGTGCTGAGCGGTGTCCTGGTCCAGTACTTCTGGTGGGGCTCGGTCTTCCTGGTCAACCTGCCCGCGATGGTGCTGCTGCTGATCCTCGGCCCGGTCCTGCTGCCCGAGTCGAAGAACCCGGAGCCCGGCCGATTCGACCTGCTGAGCGTGCCGCTGTCGATGGCGGCCGTGCTCCCCGTGATCTACGGCCTCAAGGAGATCCCGTCCGAGGGCTGGCACCCGCAGTACGTCGTCTCGGTCACCGTCGGCCTGCTCTTCGCGGCCCTGTTCGTGCACCGCCAGCGCACGGCGGCCTCGCCGATGATCTCGCCGTCCCTCTTCCGCGGCCGTGGCTTCGCCCCCGCCATCGTCCTGAACCTCGTCTCCACGCTGGCGATGATGGGCTCGGCGTTCTTCACCACGCAGTACCTGCAGTCGGTGCTCGGAAAGAGCGCGATGGAGGCGGCCCTGTGGGCGCTGCTGCCGTCGGTGCCGATCGGGATGGCCGCCCCGGTGGCGACGGCCCTGGTCCAGAAGGGCGTGAACCGCGCCTACGTGGTCACCGCGGGCTTCGTCATCGGCGCGGCGGGCTACGGCATGCTGGCCCTGGTCGGCACGGACTCCCTCTGGACCGTCCTCGTGGCGTGCGGTGTGCTGTCCTCCGGCATCGTCATGGTGATCTCGCAGATGGCGGACCTGGCCCTGAGTTCCACCCCGGTGGAGACGGCGGGCGCCGCCTCCTCGCTGCTGGAGACGGGCTCCGAGTTCGGCGGCGCGCTGGGCATGGCGGTCCTCGGCTCCATCGGTACGGCGATCTACCGCCACGAGATGCCGGCTTCGGCCCCGGCCGCGGCCCACGAGACCCTGGGCGGCGCGCTGGCCGTCGCCGGACAGCTGCCCGGGCGTGCGGGAGAGACCCTCGCGACCGCGGCACGGCAGGCGTTCACCGACGGGATGCACGGCGCGGCCCTCGCGGGGACGGCGATCCTCGTCCTCGCCGCGGTCGCGGCGGCGAGGACCCTGCACCGGATCCAGGTGCGCGAGACGCCTGCGGCACAGGCCGTCACAACGCCGGAGGAGGCTGCGGTCTGAGCCTCCTCCCCACGACGGAAAAGCACCGGGCGGGCTGAGAAACCTCAGCCCGCCCGGCTTTTGACACCACTTCCGCTCCTGCGACCCACCCGATACCCGAGACCGGGGTCCAGCCCTTCGGCCCAGCCGAGTGGGAGGACGGGGCCAGCCTTTCGGCCCACCCGAGTCGGAGGACGGGCCCAGCCCTTCGGCCCACCCGAGTCGGAGGACGGGCCCAGCCTTTCGGCCTGCCCGACGCCCGAGGACGGGGTTCCGCCCCTCGGTTCAGCCCTTCAGCCCACCCGAGTCGGGTGGGTGGGCGGTGGGGGTCTGGGGGCGGAGCCCTCAGGACGCCGCCCTCAGACCAGGTTCACCGAACGGGCCGACGTCGCCCCGATCTCGTCGCCGACCTCACCCAGCACACCGGGGGCAACCGTGTCGTCCACGGTCAGCACGGCCAGCGCCTCCCCGCCCGCCGCCGCGCGAGCGACCTGCATGCCGGCGATGTTGATGCCCGCCTCGCCGAGGATGCGGCCGACGGTGCCGACGACACCCGGCCGGTCCTCGTAGCGCAGCACGAGCATGTGCTCGGCGAGCGCGAGGTCGACGTCGTAGTCGCCGACCGCCACGATCTTCTGGACGTTCTTCGGACCGGCCAGCGTGCCGGAGACCGACACCTCCTCGCCGCCCGAGAGCGTGCCGCGCACGGTCACCACGTTGCGGTGGTCGGCGGACTCGGAGCTGGTGGTCAGGCGCACCTCGACGCCCCGCTCCTGCGCGAACAGCGGCGCGTTGACGTACGACACCGTCTCGTCGACGACGTCCTCGAAGACACCCTTGAGCGCAGACAGCTCCAGCACCTTCACATCGTGCTGGGTGATCTCGCCGTAGACCTCGACGTCCAGGCGGACGGCCACCTCGCCGGCGAGCGCCGTGAAGATGCGGCCCAGGCGTTCGGCGAGCGGCAGACCGGGCTTGACGTCCTCGGCGATGACACCGCCCTGGACGTTCACCGCGTCCGGCACCAGCTCGCCGGCGAGCGCGAGGCGCACCGACCTGGCGACGGCGATACCCGCCTTCTCCTGCGCCTCGTCCGTGGAGGCGCCGAGGTGCGGGGTGCAGACGACCTGGTCCAGCTCGAACAGCGGGGAGTCCGTGCAGGGCTCCTTGGCGTACACGTCGAGTCCGGCGCCGGCGACCCGGCCCTCCTTCAGCGCCGCGTACAGCGCCGCCTCGTCCACGATGCCGCCGCGGGCCGCGTTGACGATGCGCACGCTGGGCTTGACCTTGCGCAGCGCCTCGTCGCCGATCAGGCCGAGGGTCTCGGGGGTCTTGGGCAGGTGGACGGTGATGAAGTCGGAGACCTCGAGCAGCTCGTCCAGGGACAGCACCTTGACGCCCATCTGCGCGGCCCGCGCGGGCTGCACGTAGGGGTCGTAGGCGACGACCTTCATGCCGAAGGCGGACATGCGCTGCGCGACGAGGGCACCGATGCGGCCCAGGCCCACGACGCCCAGCGTCTTCTCGGCCAGCTCGACGCCCGTGTACTTGCTCCGCTTCCACTCGCCGTTCTTCAGCGCGGCGTTGGCCTGCGGGATGTTGCGGGCGGTGGAGACGAGCAGGCCGCAGGCCAGCTCGGCGGCCGTGACGATGTTGGAGGTCGGGGCGTTGACGACCATCACGCCGGCCTTGGTGGCGGCGGAGACGTCGACGTTGTCCAGGCCGACGCCGGCTCGCGCGACGACCTTGAGGTTCTTGGCGGCGGCGATGGCCTCCGCGTCGACCTTGGTGGCGGAACGGATCAGGATCGCGTCGACCTCGGCGATGGCGGGGAGCAGTTCGGCGCGGTCCGCTCCGTTGCAGTGCCGGATCTCGAAGTCGGGCCCGAGCGCGTCGACGGTGGCGGGCGACAGCTCTTCAGCGATGAGTACCGTGGCTTTTCGACTGGGGTACGAGCTCACGTGAGTCCTCACAAGTCCAATGCGGACGGCCGTCCCGACGGCCGCTGGCGGTGGAGGGGTGCTAGCCGCGTGGAAGACGCACGACGCTGTGGGCCTGACGCGTATGTTGGGCAGCAGTCTAGTGGCGCCGCAGTCGTCGTTTTGCGCCGCTGCGGAAGTATCACCCGTCCGGGGCTGGACGGGTTGGACAACGCCTGCGGGTCGTCCTCGGCCCGGCGCCGCCCTGGTTCGCCGATCGTTGGGAAAGGGGGCCGGAGCAGCTTGCCCCGACCCCCTGACATGAGGCTTACGCCTCCTCGTTCACCCAGCTCATCAGCTTGCGCAGCTGCTTGCCGGTGGTCTCCAGCAGGTGCTCGGAGTCCTGCTGCTTGTACTCGTTGTACTTCTTCAGACCGCCGTGGTACTCGTCCATCCAGGTCCGGGCGAAGGTGCCGTCCTGGATCTCGGTGAGGACCTGCTTCATCTCGGCCTTGGTGGCGTCGGTGATGATGCGCGGACCGGTGACGTAGTCGCCCCACTCGGCGGTCTCGGAGACCGACCAGCGCATCTTCTCCAGGCCGCCCTCGTACATGAGGTCGACGATCAGCTTCAGCTCGTGCAGGCACTCGAAGTAGGCGATCTCCGGCTGGTAGCCGGCCTCGACCAGGGTCTCGAAGCCGGCCTTGACCAGGGCGGAGGCACCGCCGCACAGCACGGCCTGCTCACCGAACAGGTCGGTCTCGGTCTCCTCGGTGAAGGTCGTCCTGATGACGCCGGCACGGGTGCCGCCGATGGCCTTGGCGTACGACAGGGCCAGCGGGAAGGCGCCTGCGGTGGCGTCCTGCTCGACGGCGGCGATCGCCGGGACGCCACGGCCCTCTTCGTACTGGCGGCGCACCAGGTGGCCGGGGCCCTTGGGGGCGACCAGGGCGACGTCGACGCCGGCCGGGGGCTTGATGAAGCCGAAGCGGATGTTGAAGCCGTGGGCGAAGAACAGCGCGTCGCCGTCCTTCAGGTTCGGGGCGATCGACTCCTCGTAGACCTGGGCCTGGATCGGGTCCGGGATGAGGATCATGATGACGTCGGCCTCGGCGGCGGCCTCGGCCGGGCTCACCACGCGCAGGCCCTGCTCCTCGGCCTTGGCCTTGGACCTGGAGCCCTCGTGCAGACCGACGCGGACGTCGACACCCGAGTCGCGCAGCGACAGGGCGTGGGCGTGGCCCTGGCTGCCGTATCCGATGACCGCGACCTTGCGGCCCTGGATGATCGACAGGTCGGCGTCGGCGTCGTAGAACAGCTCGGCCACTTTGGGTTCTCTCCTTGGTGTGCAGGTTGTGCGTCCCACCGTATGCCGGTGAGGGGGCGGGAAGTTTCGGGGTCTCGGCATACGGGCGGAGGGACCGCCCGTATTCAGCCTTACGCGTTCAGCCTTACGCGGATCGGTCGAGCGCGCGCAGCGAGCGGTCGGTGATCGAGCGGGCGCCGCGGCCGATGGCGATCGTGCCGGACTGGACCAGCTCCTTGATGCCGAACGGCTCCAGCATCTTGAGCATGGCGGACAGCTTGTCGCCGGATCCGGTGGCCTCGATGGTGACGGCCTCCGGGGAGACGTCGACGGTCTTGGCGCGGAACAGCTGGACGATCTCCACGATCTGGGAGCGGGTCTCGTTGTCGGCGCGCACCTTCACCAGGACGAGTTCGCGCTGGACGGCCTGGCCGGGCTCCAGCTCGACGATCTTCAGCACGTTGACGAGCTTGTTGAGCTGCTTGGTGACCTGCTCCAGTGGCAGGTCCTCGACGCCCACCACGATGGTGATGCGGGAGATGTCGGGGTGCTCGGTGACGCCGACCGCGAGCGAGTCGATGTTGAAGCCGCGGCGGGAGAACAGGGCGGCGATCCGGGCGAGGATGCCCGGTGTGTTCTCCACCAGGACGGAGAGCGTGTGCTTGGACATGGTGTTCTGCTCTTCCTTGCCAGTCGTCGTCAGTCGTCGTCGTTGTCGCCGAAGTCGGGGCGGACGTCCCGGGCGGCCAGGATCTCGTCGTTGGAGGTGCCGGCGGCGACCATCGGCCACACCATCGCGTCCTC